>CANSSP010000001.1 GCA_947649645.1 uncultured Roseburia sp.
CTGCCGGTTTATTGAGAAAGGAAGCATTACAGAGCGTTTGCGGATCGTAGTGTGAGAAGTACTTCTGACTGTCTGTGGCAGTTTCCACTCACAGCAAAGGCTGCTTCACGAAGAAGTACTAAGTCTCACGCCGGGAAATGCCTGAAATACGGTATTTCTCATCCGGATTTGAGTCGCGGCAGAGCCGCCTTTTTACAAAGGTACAAAACTGTACCTTTGTTGTACCTTCCCTGTGACATTGAACTGGTAAAATATAGCCAGAAAAGGGAAATGGATTCCCGGTTACAAGGAGGAAATATTTATGGAAGCAATTTTGAAGGCTGCCGGTCTTAAAAAATATTACGGTAAGGGTGAAGCTTTGGTCAGGGCATTGGACGGTGTGGATCTGGAGATCGAGCGTGGTAAGTTTACTGCGATCATTGGCACCTCCGGATCTGGAAAATCTACGCTGCTGAATATGCTGGGGGGACTGGATACCCCCAGCGAGGGCAGTATTCAAATTGGAAATACTGAACTGGCAAAGCTGAACAGCGAACAGGCTGCCATTTTCAGGCGCAATCATATCGGCTTCATTTTTCAAAATTACAATCTGGTGCCGGTACTCAGTGTCTGGGAAAATATTGTTTTCCCCATCTCTTTAGATGGGCGCAGGCCTGATGAAAAGTTTATCATGGAGATTGTTCGTCTGCTTGGTCTGGAGAAGAAGCTGGATAGTCTGCCGAACAATCTTTCCGGCGGGCAGCAGCAGAGAGTGGCGATTGCCCGTGCGCTGGCCTCTAAGCCTGCTATTATCCTGGCGGATGAACCCACCGGTAATCTGGACTCAAAAACCAGTGACGATGTGATTGGTTTGCTGAAAATGACCAGCAAAGAATTTAACCAGACAATCGTGATGATTACCCATAACCCGGAAATTGCACAGATGGCGGATCGTATTGTCCGAATTGAGGACGGCCGCATCGTGTCTCAATAAGGGAGGGATCCATGATGAATACAGTATTCAAACCAATTCAAACGCTGAATCAGCGTACTTTTAAGAAAAATAAAGGCCGGAACCTGGTGGCGGTCATGGCCATCTTAATGACTACGATCATGTTCACCACCCTCTTTACCCTGGCACAGAGTATGAGCAAAAACATGGTGGAAATGACGTTCCGGCAGACTGGCTACGATGGCCAGGCATCCTTTAAGAACATCACCGCAGAGCAGTTTTCGTTGATCGCGAATCACCCTGATGTTGCAGAAGCCGGAGAAAGCCTTGTTCTTGGTCTGGCACAAAACAAAAAGCTGGGTGGCAGACAGGTTGAGATCCGTTGGAGCAGTGACATCAATGCCAGGCATTCCTTTGCTATGCCTGCCACCGGAACAATGCCAACGGCAGCAGATGAGATCGCTCTGGACACACTGATCCTTGATCGCCTGGGTATTCCCCATCAGCTGGGGGAGACTGTAACGCTGGAATGGCGCAAGGATCTTGCAAAGGATGAGGTGACCACCTCCACCTTTACCCTCTGTGGTTTCTGGGAGGGCAACGAATCTGTCTATGCCAGCATGGCTTGGGTAAGCCGGGAATTTGCGGATGAGATGATCGGTGACCATGTTGCCGACGGGAAAACAAGCATTTTAGGCCTGCATACCGCGCAAGTGATCCTGCATAGTGACCGCAATATTGAGGCCACCATGGAGAATATTTTGGCAGACACCGGACTGACGGACTTGAAATTTGGCGTGAATCTGGCATATTCACCAGAGATGAATGCTACCGCAGCGCAGGAAAGCATTCCCATGTATTTGGGTATGGTGCTGGTGTTCCTTGCCGGCTATCTGATTATTTATAATATCTTTCAGATCAGCGTTACTGCCGACATCCAGTTCTATGGAAAGTTGAAAACACTGGGAACTACCACAAAGCAGATCAGGAAGCTCATTTACGGTCAGGCAAACCGGCTGTGCGTGATCGGTATCCCGATGGGCCTTCTTCTGGGCTGGCTGCTGGGTATGGTGCTGGTTCCCGTGCTGATGGGACGGCTGGAGGGCAATGCTGTGATTTCCTCCAATCCTGTGATCTTCCTTGGCTCTGCCCTTTTTGCATGGCTGACGGTTACGATTTCCTGCCTGCGTCCGGCAAGGCTGGCTGGTAAGGTTTCTCCTATCGAAGCTTTGCGTATGAGTGATGCCGCCACCGCAGGCAAGAAGAAAAGCAAACGCACCCGGAATGGCGCTTCCATTACCGGTATGGCCTGGGCGAATCTGGGGCGGAACAAAAAACGGACAGTGACAGTCATCTGTTCTCTGACCTTGGGCCTGGTTTTGCTTAGCTGTTTCTACGCTAAGAATGCTGCTTTTGATATGGAGAAATACCTGTCTGAGCTGACGATCAGTGACTTCCGGCTGGATGACAGCAGCAGTGCAAACCATATCGGCGGATATGACCCTCATGGTTCCACACTGAATGCTGAACTGGTGGAGTCCGTAGAAGGATTGGCTGGTTTGGAAGCTATCGGCCATCAATATTCTCATCAATTTGAACTGACACTGGATGACGGGACTGTGCAAAATATTGATGCCTTTTATACACCGGAAATACTGCACGATTGGGCAACTTACGACCCCTCCGGTCCTGCTCAGATAAAAAATGCCATGGAAACCCGTGAAGCCATCGGTGTACTGTATGGAATGGACGGTATCCCTCTGGATGCAATTACGCAGGAGAGGTATTTGCTCTCCGGCAGCTATGATGCAGAAAAATTTGACGGCGGCGACTATGTGTTGGCTGTCGGCCCTGCCATAGATGCCACAGACCCGGAGAGAAATGCGGTATTACCTGTTCCTGCCGTTGGGAGCAGTATTGTGCTTGAAAATCGTACCTATACGGTAATGGCTATTGTATATCCGCTGCAGGCTGTGGAGGAAGGAGCTTATGAAGGCGGTGTACAGAATCAGCACTGCATGAGCTTTATTATTCCCGCTTCGGTATTCCGGCAGCAGTGGCAGGAGAATACGCTGCGGCGACTGTTCTTTAATGTGGACGATGAACATATTGCCGCAGCACAAGAGATGCTCGATGTGTATACCAGGACCACTGATACCAGTCTGCCTGTGACATCCCGCAAAACCATGACGGAGCAGTATGAGACAGAAACACGGGCGTCGGCAGTCATGGGAAATACCATCAGCGTGATTATTGCTCTGGTGGGTGTGCTTAACTTTATCAACTCTATGGTCACGGCCATTGTTTCCCGCAAAAAAGAGTTTGCCATGATTCAGTCCGTGGGCATGACCAAGCGCCAGCTGCGGAAGATGCTGATTTGTGAGGGACTGGATTACGCAGCGATTACCCTGATTGTTTCTTATATTGTCAGCGCGCTTGCTGTTGGGATCGGTGTCCGTGCCATGACAGCCAATGAGTTCAGCACTTTCCATTTTACGCTGATGCCGCTGATGATTTGTACCCCTGTCCTCCTGGTTTTTGCGGTATTGATTCCGTTTCTCTGTTTCAAGAATTTAGAAAAGCAGAGCATTGTTGAGCGATTGAGAACAGAATAAATAGAATGATCTGCCTTACGACGGCAAAAGAGCTGATTGCCTATAATCCCTGTGTGGGAATATCTGCAAAGGGCGGAAAGACAACGAAGAAGAAAGACGGATTGCTGACAGCAAAGGGATCCGCCTGCATATTCACGGTTTCAAAGGGTATGGCAGTATGTAGTTGGCCGGTCCTTCCCCGGGCTCTGCAGCCGTACCCGCTTCAACCGAACTGGGAGGGCTTTTTGCCGGCAGCAGAACTGCTCCGCCAGCAGCTGGCACAGTCTTTTCCTATTAAACGCTATACTTATATCTGGCTTGTTGGGATTTCCACAAATGGGGATTGCCGGGGCGGCTTTAGCAGTCGATAATATAGTGATATTATTGCGTGTGTATGTCTGGGAATCGGCACTGGCGGCGGCAATCTTACAGGCATTACAAACAATACAAATGGGTTGAAAACCTTCAAAAGCGGCGAAGAGAAATCTTCGCTGCTTTTTCAGATATGTCTGAGGTTAAAATTTCTGGTATACTAAAAGATAAATTTATGTATTGACTCTCTCGCAGCGTAACGGTTTAGGATAAAGCTGGAAGGAGGAAATAATGAAAACAGTCAAAGACATGTCAGAGATAAGTGGAGTAAGCATAAGAACGTTAAGATATTATGATGACATTGGCTTATTAAAGCCAACGAAATTGTCAGATGCAGGCTATCGCTTATATGACAATAAAGCATTAGAAAGATTGCAGGAAATTATGTTCTTTAAAGAATTAGAGATACCATTGGAAAACATAAAGAAAATAATGGACAGTCCTAATTACGATAAAGAACAGGCTTTATTAACTCAAAAGAATTTATTGGAGCAAAAGCGAAATCGGCTAAATGGGATTATTGAGTTAATATCAGACGTGATGAAAGGAGTTAATACTATGAGTTTTAAGGCATTTAGTAACGAAGAGATTCAGGAAATTTCAGACCATATGTTGGGACGTATGTCAAAAGAATCTCTGAAACAGCAGATACAAAAATATGGGAGCGAGGAAAAATATCGGGAATATTTAGCAGCAGGCTTTTCAAATGAACGGGCCATTGCAGATGTTTTTAAATGGTATGGCAGTAAAGAAAAAGCAATGGAAGCTATTATGCAGTCAACTGGTGATGTTAAGGAATTTAAGCAGGAGCAGGACAAAAATACTGAAATATATAAAAAGTTTATGGCGGCAAAAGAAACTGGTGACGCTAATGTAGAAAAAGAAGCAGTCGAGCAGCTTGCGGAAAATTATAAGGAGATGTTTAAACTTGACAATGCCAGAAGCATACTTTTGGATTTAGCAAGTGAGTATTTGCAAAAACAGAAGTTGGCGGAAGCTACGGACAGCCAATTTGGAAACGGTTGTTCTGAATATGTTGCATATGCGATTAAAAAGTATTATGGTGTTTAATTTCTTTAATTATAAGAAATAATCCATATCCAGATATACATCTAAAGTACGGATATTATCAAAGAACCGGGACAGAAGCAGATTGCAGATGTGACGTTGGAATGAACGGCAGACTTTGACAGATGAACAGGAAGAACACCTTTTAGACGCTATCCAGGCGGTAATTTGTATGATGAGATGTTGTGAGGCATTACAAAATAGTATGGGTAAGTGACAGGTAACTTATAAATGTCTTGAAAACGCCGGAAAATAAGGGTTTGAAACTATCGAAGAGATAATCGCGAACAGAATACAGGATTTCAGGAATATTTACTCCGCAGGTTTTCCTGCGGAGTTTTTCTGAGGCTGATTGTGATATACCTGTATTGTGTTCTGAATAAAAAGGAGGTTTCTGGTATATGGTGACAGGTGCACTTTATGTCAGCTGAAACTCTTCGCTTTTTGTGTGCGTCTGTGCAGAAAATAAAATGTCATTACGGTACAGTAGAGTAGTGCAAAACCCCATGCGAGCGGATTTGCAAAACAGATGCCGGTAAATCCGAAGTAACGGATTGCAAGCCAGCCACCGAAGGCACGGCCGAGCAGTTCGCCGACGCCGCTTAAGACGGCGTGCACGCTAAAGCCCATTCCCTGTAAAGTGTTACGCATAATCATAAGGCAGCCGTGGACGCAGAACAGGCAGCTGATAATGCCAAGGTACTGAATACAGAGCGTTGCGGACGTCCCGGCGCCGGGGCCCAGGACGATTTCCGTGAAAAAGTTTTTTCCGAGGAAAATCACGACCCAGGCTGCGGCACAGTATGACAGCTGGATGATGAGGCCGGAGCGGATGCCGGAACGGATGCGGTCATACCGTCCGGCGCCGTCGTTCTGCCCTGCATAAGTCGCCATCCCCATGCCGACGGACTCCAGGGGGAGCGTGAACATCTGGCGGATTTTTTCGCCGGCAGTCTGTCCGGCGATGGCAGCGGTGCCAAGGGCGTTGACGGCGCTCTGCATGACGACGGCGCCAAGGGCCGACACGGAGTATTCAAAACCCATCGGAAGGCCGACGACGCAAAGTCTGGCGGTATGTCGGCCGGAAAATCCGCGCAGTCCGCCGCAATTGCGCAGAAGGTCTGTTTTATACAGAATCCAGCCCAGGTTCAGCAGTCCGCTTAAAAGCTGGCTGACGACGGTTGCCACGGCGGCGCCGGCGACGCCCATGGAAAAGATGGCGATCAGCACGTAATCCAGGACAATGTTTAAGGCGCTGGAGGCGAGCAGAAAGTAAGTCGGCCTTCTGGAGTCGCCCGATGACCGGAGCGCCCCGGCGCAGTAATTGTACAGGATGGATGCGGGGATGCCGAGAAAAATAATTTTTAAATACCGGGCGGCGTCCGTGAGGATTTCTTCCGGGGTGCGGATCAGCAGCAGAAGCGGCTCTGTAAAAGTGAAAGTCGCGAGCGTCATAACCATACCTAAAAACGTACACAGCCAGACACCGTTCCAGAAATAACGTTTAAACTCTGCTTCGTCTTTTGCGCCGACGGACTGGGCCAGAGGGATACCAAAGCCCACGCAGGCGCCCTGGACAAAGCCGAGGGTCAGAAAGTGCATGGAATAGGTAGTGCCTACCGCAGCCAGGGCCTTTTCCCCGATCAGGCGTCCGACCATAACCGTGTCGGCAAACGAGTATAATTGCTGGAACAGTGTGCCTATGACCAGCGGCAGGGAAAAAAGAAGAATCTGTTGTATGGGTCTGCCCTGGGTCAGATCCATTGTCTTTTGTTTTGTCATGTGACACCTCCGGATTTTTGTGATATTGTCAGTATAGCGTTGAGAAATGAAAATGTAAAATATATAATAACAATGCTAGTATAGTTTTTGCACGATAAAATGGTGTATAAAAAAGGAGGGGATTTTAAAGTGACGTTTGATCAGATTCGTTACTTTTGTGCCGCGGCCCGTCTCGGCAGCTTCAGCCGGGCGGCGGAGTCGGTTTATATCACACAGCCCAGTCTCTGCGCAGCCATCCGCAGACTGGAAGAGGAATCCGAGGTAAAGCTTTTTCAGGCAAACCGCAAAGGGGCGGTTCTGACAGACGCCGGGCGGCTTTTTCTTGAGGACGCGCAGAATATTCTGGAACAGGCGGATCTGGCGATGACGCATATGCAGCAGTTTGCCCAGCGCGACCGTGCCGAGATCAGGATTGCGTATACGTATTCTCTCGCTGACGCCTATGTTCCCAGGCTTTTAAAAGCATTTCTCGAAGACGAGGGCAGGGGATGTGTTATTTATTCGGATGAGATGCCCAGCGACCGGATTGCACAGGGGATAAGAGAAGGACGTTTTGATTTCGGTCTTGGTTCACGGATTCCTCCCGATCCGGAACTGGAGCAGATACCCATCGCATATCAGAAGCTCTGTCTGCTGACGCCGCGCGGGGAAGACGGGTGCTTTAAAGAACCGGAAGAGTTTGCCGCAAAGCCTCTGATCTGTTACAGGAAGGATTACCCTATGTATCGGCTTTTGTCGGAATTGTTTGACCGCGCCGGCATCCGGCCGCACATTATCCATTATGGCTACAGTGAAGGAGCGATTGCCCGGCTGGTGGAGCAGGGGGTGGGAGTCGGGATTGTGGCCGAAATCGAGGGGCTGGAAAAATACAATGTCCGCATTCTTTATCCCGCGTGGCTTACCGGCGGCCGTTCGGTCTATCTGATGCGCCACCGCACCAGGATGGTTACACAGGCGGCGCGCCGTCTGCAGGAGCGCATCCTTTCCGGCAAAGAAAATAAGGATAACTTGTAAAATCAGCCCGGCTGGCATATAATAAAAAAAGTCTATTCTCAAAAAGGAATGCATGTGCAGCTAAGCAGATTATTGAAAGATATTACATATGAGTGCGTCGGGGGAAGCCTTATGACGCCGGTCAGCGGGCTCTGCTATCACTCGGGAAAGGTGAAAGCAGGTTCTCTGTTTGTCTGTATCAGAGGTTACAGGAGCGACGGCCATGAGTACGTTGGGGAAGCGCTGGAAAACGGGGCAGCGGCGGTGATGGTGGAGGAAGGAAGCCTGGTATCGGCGGCGAAGGATGTGATTTTCTATACGGAAAATCAGAAATGGTGCGTATCGGAGATCGTCCGCAGATACGGAGCCACCGTGGTGGCGGTTAAGGATACGCGGGCCGCCCTTGCGCTGGCGGCGGCGGCGTTTTATGATTATCCGGCCGGAAAACTGAAAATGATCGGGATAACAGGAACAAAAGGAAAGACGACGACGGCGTTTCTGACTGCCGGGATTTTAAGGGAAGCCGGTTATAAAACAGGGGTCATCGGGACGATATGGATAGACAACGGCAGGGAAATCGATATGGCGGAACACACCACGCCGGAATCGCCCGATCTGCAGCGTTATCTGGCGGAAATGGTGGAAAACGGCTGTGTGTGCTGTGTGATGGAGGTTTCGTCACAGGGAATAAAAATGCGGCGTGTGGACGGTATCCGGTTTGATATCGGCGTTTTTTTAAATATCGGGCCCGATCACATCGGAAAGGGGGAGCACGTTTCGTTTTCGGAATATCTTTATTGTAAGAGCAGACTGATGCAGCGTGCAAAGATCGGTATTATCAATTTTGACGATCCCAATGCGCCGCGCATCCTTCAGGGGCATACCTGCAGCGTGGAAGGATTTTCGCGTCGGGGAGCCGGTGAGGCGTTGTCGAAGGCGGCGGTCC
Source organism: uncultured Roseburia sp. (assembly GCA_947649645.1). Taxonomy (GTDB): domain Bacteria; phylum Bacillota; class Clostridia; order Lachnospirales; family Lachnospiraceae; genus Roseburia. The sequence continues at coordinate 8,687 of CANSSP010000001.1, forward strand.
GGTCGGCGGACGAGGCATTTTATATGATCCAGGGAAAGCTCTACAGCTGTTTTAAAATTATCAGGGAACAGGGCGGCCTTCGGGGAGAAAAAAGTTTTACGGTGCAGATGCAGCTTCCGGGGAGTTTTAATATTTATAACGCTCTGGCGGCGGTTTCCGTCGCTTTTCACTTTTCTGTCGGCGAAGGGCAGATAGAAAGAGCGCTTCGCCGGCAGATGGTGCCCGGGCGGTGTGAAAACGTCAGTGATTCCGGAGATTATGTCATTCTGATCGATTATGCGCACAATGAGATGAGTCTTGAAAACCTGCTGGCCACGCTGCGGGATTTTCAGCCGAAACGTCTGATTGTGCTGTTCGGCTGCGGGGGAAACCGTTCCGGCTTAAGACGGAGCAGGATGGGGGAGACGGCGGGCCGTCTTGCCGATTTTACCATACTGACATCGGACAATCCGCGGCGGGAAGACCCGGAGCGGATCTTAGACGATATCGAGGCGGGAATCAGGGAGACGGGCGGCGCTTACGTGCGGATTGCAGACCGAAGAGAGGCCGTGCGCCATGCCGTGGTCAGTGCACAGGAGGGCGATATTGTCGTTCTCGCCGGAAAAGGTCACGAGGCCTATCAGGAGATCGACGGAAAAAAATATCCGATGAGCGAGCATGAGCTTGTCACGGATGCAATTGCATACAGAAAGCGTCGAGAAGGAGTCGCTAAAGAGGGATAAGATGGCGGAATTTGCAAACATCATTGTAGATATTTCAAATGAAAAACTGGATAAGACGTTCGTCTATCGGATACCACAGGCACTTTCGTCAAAAATCAGCGTTGGCGTCAGGGTGCGCATACCGTTTGGAAGCCGGAAGATTACCGGGTATGTCGTGGAGCTGAAGGACGAGACGGAATATGACGTTTCCAGGATAAAAGAAATCGCGGGTGTCGTGACGGGAAGCGTGCCCATCGAGTCGCAGCTTATTGCCCTTGCCGGGTGGATGCGCAGAAATTATGGCGGAACGATGAACCAGGCCTTAAAAACGGTGATTCCTGTCAAGGAAAAAAAGAAAGCGGTTGAGAAAAAGACGGTTTGTCTTATGTTACAGCCCGCCGAAGCAAAAAGTCAGCTTGCGGAGTATATAAGGAAGCACAATACGGCGCGCGCAAGACTGCTGGAAGCCCTGATCGCGCAGCGGGAGCTTGCGTGGGAGCTGATCACAGGCAGGCTCAATGTGAGCGGGAGCGTGATTTCGGCGCTGGAGAGCGCCGGCGTCGTAAAAGTCCTGCGCGAAACCCGCTTCCGGAATCCGGTCGGACAGATGGAGAAAAAGGAATACCGTCTGCGATTAAACGAAGGCCAGCAGCGTGTTGTGGACGCGGTACTTCATGATTATGATGCGGGAGGGCGTAAGCCATGGCTGTTAAAGGGTGTGACGGGGAGTGGAAAGACAGAAGTATATATGGAACTGATTGCGCAGATTATCGCGCGCGGGAAGCAGGCCATTGTCCTGATTCCAGAGATTGCACTGACGTATCAGACCGTGATGCGTTTTTATAACCGTTTTTTCGACCGGGTGTCTATTTTAAATTCCAGGCTGTCGGCAGGGGAGCGGTACGATCAGTTTCTGCGGGCAAAAAACGGTGAGATCGATATTATGATCGGTCCACGGTCTGCGCTGTTTACGCCTTTTCCGCGCCTTGGGCTGATTATTATCGATGAAGAACATGAAAATTCATACAAGAGCGGCAATGTTCCCAGATACCATGCCAGGGAAACGGGGGTGGAGCGGGCGCGGATGGCCGGGGCAGGTATTGTTTTAGGCTCGGCCACGCCGTCGCTGGAGAGTTATTACCGCGCGGAGAACGGAGAATACCACATGGCGGAGCTTACCGGCCGGGTAAGGGAAAAGCCGCTTCCGGCCTGTACGGTAGTGGACCTGAGGGAAGAGTTAAAAGAGGGGAACCGGTCGATTTTAAGCAGACGTCTTACAGAACTTATGGAAGAGCGCCTGCGAAAAGGCACTCAGACGATGCTTTTTCTCAATCGACGCGGTATGGCAGGCTTTGTCTCTTGCAGAGCCTGCGGACATGTGATAAAATGTCCGCATTGCGACGTATCGCTTGCCTGGCATGATGCCGTGGAAGGCCGCGGCAGGCTGGTGTGCCATTATTGCGGGCATGAGGAGGCGCCTGCGGCGGTATGTCCGGCCTGCGGCTCAAAGTATATCGGTGCATTTAAGGCCGGTACACAGAAAATCGAGCAGGTTGTAAAGGCGCGGTTTCCGCGTGCACGTGTGCTTAGGATGGATTTTGACACGACACGCAGCAAGGAAAGTTATGAACAGATTTTATCGGCTTTTGCAAACCGCGAGGCGGATATCCTGATCGGGACGCAGATGATCGTAAAAGGACATGATTTTCCGTATGTGACGCTGGTAGGTGTGCTTGCGGCCGATCTGTCGCTGAATGTCAGTGATTTTCATGCGGCCGAGCGGACGTTTCAGCTTCTGACGCAGGCGGCCGGGAGGGCCGGGAGAGGAGAATTTCCCGGCGAGGTCGTGATACAGACGTATCACCCCGGTCATTACAGTATCGTGACGGCAGCCGCGCAGGATTACGGCGCTTTTTATGAGCGTGAGATCGAATACCGGCGGATGCTTTTATACCCTCCGGTGTGGAATCTGCTGGTCATTCTCTGTGCGTCGGAGAGAGAAGAGGCCGCGGGACGCGGGGCGGCGCTGCTGGCGGCTGAAATCAATGCGTATGCAGACAGGCAGGCGGATAGGAAGCTGTATCTGATCGGTCCTGCCGACGCTGCGGTTGCGAAAGTAAAGGATATCTATAAAAAGGTGATTTATATGAAGGCCAGGGACTACCAGACTCTGGTGGCGGTGAAAGATCTGGCGGAACATTACGTCAGGGACAACCGGGATTACCGGGATGTGGCACTGCAGTTTGATTTTAATCCGGCGGACGGGTGAGTCCGGCGCGGGAGATGTGCGAAGGAAATCAGCGGTGATGAGATAAGGAGGAGATTATGGCGCTTCGAACGATCCGGATACAGGGAGATCCGGTATTAACAAAAAAATGCAGGGAAGTTAAGGAGATGACACCGAAGATCAGACAGCTGATCGGGGATATGCTGGATACGATGTACGAGGCGAACGGCGTCGGCCTGGCAGGTCCGCAGGTGGGGGTTTTAAGGCGTGTTGTCGTTATCGACGTCGGGGAAGGACCAGTCGTCATGATCAATCCGGAAATCCTTGAAACGTCGGGGGAAGAGTGTGCCGACGAGGGGTGTTTAAGTCTTCCGGGAAAAGCCGCTCCGGTGACGCGGCCGACGTATGTCAGGGCACGGGCATTTAATGAAGATATGAAAGAATTTGAGATAGAGGGTGTTGATCTGATGGCACGGGCCATCTGTCATGAGGTGGACCATCTGGAAGGACATATGTATACGGAAAGAGCAGAGGGGCCTGTTCATGATGTGGAATACGATGAAGCGGAGTAGGAATATCGGAAGAAAGTAAGGCCGGCCGCGATGAAACGGAGGTAACGTATGAGAGTAATATTTATGGGAACACCAGAGTTTGCGGTGGGGACACTGGAGGAGATCCTCTCAGCCGGTCATGAGGTGGTGCTGGCGGTATCTCAGCCGGATAAGGCTGTAGGGCGCAGCAAGGCGCTTAAAAGCACGCCGGTCAAGGAATGTGCCGTGCGGCATGGAATCAGAGTGTACCAGCCCCAGCGGGTGCGTGAGCCGGAATGCGTGGAATATCTGCGCCAATTTGCGCCCGATATCATAATTGTGGAGGCTTTTGGGCAGATTATTCCCAGGGAGATTCTCACACTTCCCAGATACGGCTGCATCAATGTACATGCCTCTCTGCTGCCGAAATACCGCGGGGCCGCCCCGATCCAGTGGGCTATTATCAACGGGGATCTGATGACAGGCGTTACGACGATGCGCATGGCGGAGGGAGTGGATACCGGGGATATGATCTTAAAAGAGGAGGTGCCCATCCGGGCGAACGACACGGCGGGCAGTCTCTCGGCCCTTCTCTCGGAGGCGGGGGCAAAACTGTGTGTAAAGACCATGGCGGAAATTGAAGCCGGGACGGCAGTGTACACGCCGCAGGATGACACACAGGCAACCCACACAGCCAAAATCCGCAAGGAACTGGGAAATATTGACTGGACGAAAGATGCAAAGTCGATCGAATGCCTGATTCGCGGTCTGAATCCTTGGCCGAGCGCCTATACGCATCTGGGCAGCAGGATGTTTAAGATCTGGAAGGCAAAGGTGGTTTTCGGAGAGCGGACAGCGACGCCGGGCTGTATTGTAAAAGTGGAAAAAGACAGAATCCGCGTACAGACAGGCGACGGCTTTCTAGAGGTTTTCGACGTACAGCCCGAGGGTAAAAAGCGGATGTCCGTCGAGGCATTCTTAAACGGCTATGCAGTGGAAGAGGGAACTTACTTCAAACGGGTATAGAAAGGACAGACAGGTATGCCATATTTTTACTGGGGGTTTGACCCTACTTATATACTGGTTCTGATCGGGGCGGTTATCTGCCTCGTGGCGTCTGCGCGTGTGAAATCGACGTTCCGCAGATATTCCGGGCAGAGGAGTATGTCGGGGATGACGGGAGCGCAGGCGGCCGAGCGCATCCTGCGGTCGCAGGGCATATACGATGTCACAGTCCGTCATGTCACCGGGAGCCTTACCGACAATTACAATCCTTCGCAAAAGACGTTAAACCTTTCGGATGAGGTTTATGGTTCCGCTTCCGTGGCCGCTGTCGGCGTGGCGGCGCATGAGTGCGGGCATGCGATCCAGCATCAGCAGGGATATCAGCCGCTGTCTTTAAGATCTGCCATCGTTCCGGTGGCGAACATCGGCTCTGCTCTCGCGTGGCCGCTGATTCTGATCGGTATGTTTTTTACCAGAGGCACGGGGAGCCTTCTGATTCATATCGGGATTGTCTGCTTTTCCTTCGCCGTTCTCTTTCAGCTTGTCACGCTTCCGGTGGAATTTAACGCGTCGGCCCGTGCGCTTGCCATTTTAGGTCAGCAGGGCATATTAAGCGAGAGCGAGCTTCCGCTTACCAGAAAGGTGCTGAAGGCCGCGGCGCTCACCTATGTGGCAGGTGCGGCGGCATCCATTCTGCAGCTTCTGCGTCTTATACTTCTGTTTGGAGGAAGGCGTCGCAATGACTGATACGGTAAATACAAGAGAACTGATTCTGGATATTCTGCTTCAGGTGCTGGAAGCGGGGGGTTACAGCCACCGCGTTATCGGCGCGGTTCTGGACAAATATCAGTATCTGGATAAAAGGGAGCGGGCCTTTTTAACGCAGATATCCAAGGGAACGATTCAGCGCAGGATCGAAATGGATGCGGAGATTGACCGGTTTTCCAGCGTAAAAGTCGGGAAGATGAAACCCCTCATCCGCAATCTTCTGCGGATGAGCGTATATCAGATCCGGTATATGGATTCTGTGCCCGATGCGGCAGCGTGCAACGAGGCGGTGAAGCTTGCAAGAAAAAGAGGATTTGCATCTCTTGGCGGATTTGTCAACGGTGTTCTGCGGAACATCGCCAGGCATTCTGCGGAGATTACATACCCCGACGAGAAGGAGGATGTGGTGCGGGCGTTTTCGGTCCGCTATTCTATGCCGGAGTGGATTACCGCACAGTGGATCAGGGATTATGGAAGGGAGCAGACACGGGAGATGCTGGAGGCGTTTCTTGTAGATGCTCCGCTCACCATCCGTGCCAATCCGGCACGCATTTCGCCGGAGGAGCTGATGGCATGCCTGGCGGCGGAGGGGGCGTGCGCCCGTCCGCTTGATCCGGATGCGTATCCGAAACTGCCCTGCGCATTTACACTTTCCGGTTTTGATTCGCCGGGCGGACTGAAGGCGTTTAAGGAAGGGCTGTTTTATGTACAGGATATCAGTTCCATGGCTGTGGCGGAATGGGCGGCTCCCAGAGAGGGGGATTATTGTATCGACGTCTGCGCCGCGCCCGGCGGCAAGAGTATTCATCTCGCCGAAATGCTTGCGGGGACGGGCCATGTGCAGGCGCGGGACCTGACCGAAAAGAAAGTCGGGCTGATCAGAGAAAATATTGAAAGGCATGGTCTTATGAATATCAGCGTGCGTTGTCAGGACGCTGTCGTTTTGGACCCGGATTCGGTGGGAAAAGCAGATATTGTGATTGCGGATCTCCCCTGCTCGGGGCTGGGTGTGCTGCGCAGAAAGGCAGATATCAAATACCGGATGACGCCGGCGCAGCTTGGAGAGCTTGCGGCGCTGCAGAGGAAGATACTGGACGTGGTCTGTGCGTATGTAAAGCCGGGCGGAACATTGATCTATTCGACCTGTACGGTCTCAAGGATGGAAAATGAGGATAACGTCCGCTGGTTTGCAGAGACGCACCCGGAATTTACCGTAGAAAAGATGGAACAGATGTTTCCGCGGCGTGGCCCCGGGGACGGTTTTTTTATTGCAAAATGTGTGCGCGGCAGCGTTTTATAGCGCGTGAGGGCACAGGCTTGTGGAAGAGGCTGGCGGAGGAAATCGTATGGAACAGGAAAAGAGAGACATCAGATCGCTGCATTTAGACGAACTGACGGAGTATGTCGTCAGCCTTGGTGAAAAGAAATTCAGGGCAAAGCAGATTTACCAGTGGCTGCATTTAAAGCAGGTATCTGATTTTGACAGGATGACGAATCTTCCCAAAAACCTGCTTCACATACTTTCGGAACAGTGTGTAATCAGGGAGCTGAAAAAAGAGGCCGTACAGACTTCGAAGCAGGACGGGACGAAGAAGTATCTGTTCATTCTGCCGGATGGAAACCGGATTGAGAGTGTGCTGATGCGTTATAAGCACGGCAATTCTGTCTGTATTTCATCGCAGGCGGGGTGCCGGATGGGATGCCGTTTCTGTGCCTCGGCCCTGGGCGGGCTGGCGCGGGGGCTGACGGCGTCCGAGATGCTCGGGCAGGTATACCAGATCGGACAGGATACGGGAGAGCGGATCTCTAACGTCGTCGTGATGGGAATGGGGGAGCCTCTTGATAATTATGAAAATCTGGTCCGGTTTATCCGGCTTCTGACCGATGAGAACGGACTTCACATCAGCCAGAGAAACGTGACGGTTTCTACCTGTGGTCTCGTGCCGGAAATGTGCCGGCTTGCAGACGAGGCGTTTTCGATTACGCTGGCGCTTTCGCTTCATGCGCCGGACCAGGAGAAGCGCAGAAAACTGATGCCGGTTGCAGAGCGCTACGGACTTGGGGAAGTGATGGAGGCGTGCAGATATTATTTTGAGCGGACAGGCAGAAGAGTGACGTTTGAATACAGCCTTATGAAGGGGTTTAATGATACGCCGGAGGATGCGAATGCGCTGTCGGCTCTGGTGAAGGGGGATATGCGCGGCATTCCGTGCCATGTGAATCTGATACCGGTCAACCCGGTGAGGGAGCGCGAATACAGGCAGCCGGGCGCGGCGGACGTGGCGGCATTTAAAAATAAGCTTGAAAAAAATGGAATTAATGTTACGATAAGAAGGGAAATGGGCCGCGATATTGACGGCGCCTGCGGACAGCTCCGCCGACGGTATGCGGAACAGTGAAAGAAAATTTGGATGGAGGAAGAAAATGAAGACGTTTTCCATGACGCACATCGGGCGGCGGCGTGAAATGAATCAGGATTATCTGTTTACTTCAGAGACAGCTGTCGGAAATCTGCCGAATCTTTTTCTGGTGGCAGACGGAATGGGCGGCCATGCGGCCGGCGACTATGCCTCCAGATTTACGGTAGAAAAAATGGTGGAGCACATCAGAGGGTCGGCGGAGCGGGAACCGGTGATGCTGATGAAGGAGGCTGCACTTCTGGCGAACCGCCTTCTGGCGGCCGCGGCATATAAAGATCCGGACAAGATGGGAATGGGCACTACGATCGTGGCTGCCTCGGTAGTGGAGGACCGCCTGTATACGGCAAATGTGGGGGACAGCCGTCTGTATGTGATCCATCGGGAAAGGATTGTACAGGTTACCAGGGATCATTCTCTGGTGGAGGAGATGGTCCGTCTCGGAGAGATGGACAGGGAGGAAGCAAAAGATCATCCGGACAAGAATATTATTACCAGGGCTATCGGTGTGATGCCGGAAGTGTCAGTGGATTTTTTTGAGACGAAGCTGGACGCCGGTGATCATATTCTGATCTGTACGGACGGGCTTACCAACATGGTTGAGGATAAGGAGATTAAGCGTATTGTCTTAAGTCAGAGGGATATTGTTGAAAAGGTTGAAAAATTAGTGGAGACTGCGAATGAGAACGGGGGCAGGGACAACATTACGGTTGTCCTTATCGAGCCGTTTCTGAGCTGGCAGGGAGTCGGGCCCGATTGTCTGTAGCATGTGTGTTGAATGGAGGTTGAGCATGTTAACTGAGGGAATGTATGTAGCAGACCGCTATGAAATCATAGGAAAAATCGGTGCCGGTGGCATGTCGGATGTTTTTAAGGCAAAAGATCTGACGCTGGGGCGCTTTGTGGCAATCAAGGAGCTGAAGGCAGAGTTTTCGGAAGATCTGAATTTTGTGACGAAGTTCCGCACGGAAGCACAGTCCGCAGCAGGGCTTGAACACCCCAATATTGTCAATATCTATGATGTGGGCAGCGAGCGGGGCATGCATTACATTGTGATGGAATACGTGGAAGGCGTCACGTTAAAGACCTATATCGAGAAAAAGGGACAGCTTTCGTTTAAGGAGGCGGTCAGCATCGCGATACAGGTGGGGCGCGGGATTGAGGCGGCCCACGGCAAAGGGATTATCCACAGGGACATCAAGCCGCAGAACATTATGATCTCGACGGAGGGAAAGGTGAAGGTGACTGATTTTGGAATCGCAAAGGCGGCCACCGTCAACACGATCAGTTCCGACGTCATGGGCTCTGTACATTATTCGTCGCCGGAACAGGCCAGAAACGGCTTTGTGGACGGCAAGAGTGATATTTACTCACTTGGAATCGTCATGTATGAGATGGTCACGGGACGCGTGCCGTTTCACGGGGATACGACGGTCGCGGTGGCCATTCAGCATCTGCAGGAGGAAATGGTTATCCCGAGCGCTTATGCGCCGAATCTGCCGGTCAGCATGGAAAAAATCATCTTAAAGTGTACGCAGAAGAACCCGGACCGCAGATACGAATCGATTACGGCGCTGCTCTCCGATCTGAGAAAGGCGCTGATCAGCCCGGACGAGGATTTTGTTGTGATGGTCCCGCTGACCAATCAGGATAAGACCCGGATTATCAGAGAAGAGGATGTAAAGCAGATCAAAAAGGAAACCGGGAGTATCTATCTGAAAAACGGTGGTTACGAAAGGCCGGTGGAAGAAGCGTACGACGAGGAAGATGACCGGGAGGACGAAGAAGAGGACGAGGGGGATGAAGACGAGCTGAATCCGGGGATGGAGAAAGCGATTACGATTATGGGGATCGCGGCGGCAGTCGTTATCGTGGCCATTATCGTAGTTCTTCTGATGAATCTTCTGGGCGTGTTTGACGCCCGCGGGAAGGATAAAAATTCGGAAAACAAGGATTCACAGCGCACGGAATCTTCACAGGCCACACAACAGGGAAGCCAGGGCAGCCAGTCAGGCCAGGTGGGAAATGAGCAGAACGGTGCAGACGCTCCGGACGCTGTGGAGGAAAAGATTGCGGTTCCGTCGCTGAAAGGCAGGACGTATGAGGAGGCGATGGAGGAACTTAAGGGTCTCGGCCTGGGCATCAACAATAAAGGGACGGTATCCTCGGACGAGTATGACGAGGGAGAGATCGCAAACCAGGATCCGGCAGCCGGAGATATGGTGGAAAAAAATTCCACGGTTGACGTTGTCATCAGCAGTGGTAAGGGAAGTATCAATGTGCCTTCGGTGGTCGGGAAAAAGGAGGCGGAGGCAGTCGCTGAGCTGAGAGAAAAAGGGTTTAAGGAAAATAAGACGTACGCATACAGTGAGACGGTGGCGGCAGGATATGTCATATCGCAGGACCCGACAGCCGGCGCACAGGGAAAAGAAGACGATCTGATTACGATACAGATCAGCCAGGGAAAAGAAGCCGTTACGGTGCCGGATGTAAAGAACACGTATAAGTCTGAGGAGCAGGCCAAAGAGGTGCTGAAGGATTTTGCCGTTTCGGTCAACGAAACTTACCACGAGAGCATACCTGCAGGAATTGTGACGGATCAGAGTCTTGCGCCGGGGAGCAAAGCGGAGAAAGGATCAGCGATCACGATCACGGTCAGCAAAGGTCCGGCGCCCGGACAGTCGGTGCAGACCAGCACATACACAGCGAGATTTACGGTTTATCTTCCCAAAAGCGGCACGGAGAATATTTCCGGGGCGGATATCGTTCTTTTCGACATGTCGGGCAATGTCATAGAGCAGTGGCTGAACCAGACGCTTGACAGGTTTGATCAGAATGGTGGTCTTACCTTAAGTAAGAGCGGACTGCTGATGGAACGGGGAGAAGTCCTTGTGACCTGGCTGAAGCCGGACGGGGACGAGCTGAGCACGCAGAGTGAAGTCATTGATTTTATCAAAGAACAGTGATGTGTGATGCCGATGCAGGGAAAAATAATAAAAGGAATTTCCGGATTTTACTATGTACACATAGCGGAATCTGGAATTTACGAGTGTAAGGCGAAAGGTATTTTCAGAAACCGCAATATAAAGCCGCTTGTAGGGGACAATGTCGGCATGACTGTTCTCGATGAAAAAGAGAAAACAGGGAGTATCGAGGAGATTTTGCCGCGGAGCAATGTCCTGATCCGGCCTGCAGTCGCCAATATTGACCTGGCAGTCATTATTTTTGCGGCAGCGCAGCCGCAGCCCAATTTTAATCTGCTGGACCGCTTTCTTGTGATGATGGGATATCAGAATGTCCCTGTCATGATCTGCTTTAACAAGGCAGATCTGGCCATGGAAGAGGAGCTGGGCGCTTTTGAGAAGATTTACCGGAACTGTGGTTATCCTGTCATCTGTGCGAGTGCCGTGGACGGGAAGGGCGTGGGAGCGCTTCGCGGGGCGATCGCGGGGAAGACGGCTGCGGTGGCCGGGCCTTCCGGGGTCGGTAAATCTTCTCTGATCAACTGTCTGCAGAGCGGTGTGAAGATGGAGACGGGAGAGGTCAGCCGCAAGACGCGGCGGGGGCGCCATACCACGCGCCATTCGGAGCTGATTGCGGTCTGTGGGGATACGTATATTATGGATACGCCGGGTTTTTCCACGCTGGATATACCGGGACTTCAGAAGGAGGCACTCTCGTCGCTGTATCCGGAATTTGCCGCGTATGAACCAGACTGCCGGTTTCGTGGGTGCAGCCATCTCAATGAACCGGTGTGCGGCGTAAAGCAGGCACTTCTCACAGGAGAGATCAGTCGTCTGCGCTATGAAAATTATAAGCTTTTATATGAAGAGATGAGAAACAGCAGAAAATACTAGTTTTAGGGGGAGAGACAGCATGAACTGTTTATCACCGTCGATTTTAGCGGCAGATTTTTCAAGGCTGGGGGAGCAGATACGGGAGCTTGACGAGGCCGGTGCCCAGTATCTGCATATCGATGTCATGGACGGAATGTTTGTGCCCAGTATTTCCATCGGTCTTCCGGTCATCCGTTCGATCCGTCCGTGCAGTGAGCGTATATTTGACGTTCATCTGATGATTGAGGAGCCGGCCCGCTATCTCTCCGATTTTGCGGAGGCCGGCGCGGATCTGATCACTGTGCACGCCGAAAGCTGCGTACATCTTGACCGCACGATCGAGTCGATCCGGAATATGGGAATACTGGCGGGGGTCGCGCTCAATCCGGCGACGCCGCTCTCAGTGCTCGACTATATATTGCCCGATGTGGATATGGTACTGATAATGACGGTAAATCCGGGATTCGGCGGTCAGGAACTGATTCCTTATACACTTCGCAAGGTCAGGGAACTGAAAAGAAAAGTAGATGAGAGAGGGCTTAAGACGGACATCGAGGTGGACGGAGGAATCCGTCTGGAAAATGTAGAAGAAGTGATGGATGCGGGAGCCAACATTATCGTCTCGGGGAGTGCGGTATTCCGGGGAGACATTGCAGAGAACACGCGGTGTTTCTTAAAAATCCTCAATTCATAGCAGGGAGCGCACAGATGAAAATAAAACATTTTTTTGTGATTTCGGGTGGTACAATTGAGGACGCTTTCGCCTGCGGCCTGCTGGATGCAAGTCCGGGCAGAGTGATTCTGGCCGCAGATTCCGGCATGGAGTTTTTATACCGCACGGGAAAAAAGCCGGATGTCATTATCGGTGATTTTGACTCAGTGCGGCCGGAGGTCCTGGCGTGGTTCAGGGGGCAGGATGGCATCGTCTGGAAGGAGCTTAACCCTGTCAAGGACGATACTGACACGGAGTCTGCGGTCCGGCTTGCGATCGGGATGGGAGCGGAAAAGATTACACTCTTGGGTGCGACCGGAGGCCGCCTTGACCATCTGCTCGGCAATATCGAGCTTCTGGGGATCGGCCTTATGGCCGGGATTCCGATGGAGTTATGTGACGCGCAGAATCGTATCCGCATGGTCCGGCATGGGATTTCCATAAAAAAGGCTGAGCAGTATGGCAGCTACGTCTCGCTGATTCCGTACAGCGGCGCGGTGGAGCATCTGACGCTGTCGGGCTTTTTATATCCGCTGTCGGATTACCGGCTGACCGGTTTTTGTTCGCTCGGGGTGAGCAATGAGATTGTGGATGAGGAGGCTTCTGTCACGTTCGGTGAAGGGATCCTGCTTGTGATTGAATCGCGCGATGAGGCGAAAACGGAAGGTTGATAGGAGCTCTGGCATGAGAGTGAGGTCCGGAATGTGATATTTCGTGCGCGCTGCCACGGCTCAGGTAAAGGAGGAAAAAATGGATAAAACATGGTGGAAAGAAGCGGTGGTATATCAGATTTACCCGCGGAGTTTTATGGACAGTGACGGCGACGGCGTGGGTGATCTTTGTGGTATTACATCCCGGCTGGATTATCTGAAGGAGCTGGGAGTGGATGTAATCTGGCTCTCTCCCGTATACCAGTCGCCCAACGACGACAATGGATACGATATCAGCGACTATCGGGCGATTATGGAAGAGTTCGGCACGATGGAAGATTTTGATGAGATGCTTTCGGCAATTCATGAGCGCGGTATGAAGCTGGTGATGGATCTGGTAGTCAACCATACTTCGGATGAACATGCGTGGTTTGTGGAGAGCCGCAGGTCAGAGGATAATCCGTACCGGGATTATTATGTGTGGAGAGAGGGAAAGGATGGAAAAGAGCCGAATAACTGGGGGAGCTGTTTTTCGGGTCCTGCGTGGGAATATGATCAGACGACCGATAAGTATTACCTGCATCTGTTTTCAAAAAAGCAGCCCGATTTAAACTGGGATAACCCGAAGGTGCGGGCAGAAGTCTTTTCGATGATGAAGTGGTGGTGTGAAAAGGGAATCGACGGTTTCCGGATGGATGTCATCAGCCTTATCTCCAAAGAACCGGGACTTCCGGACGGTGTGGTGGCGCCAGGGGCGCTTTATGCGGGTTGTCCGTGCGCGAACGGTCCCCATGTTCATGAATATTTACAGGAGATGAATCGTGAAGTTTTATCACGCTATGACCTGATGACGGTCGGGGAGTGTGCGGGTGTGACGATCGATGAGGCGAAGAAATATGCGTCGCTGGACGGCACAGAGCTGAATATGGTGTTTCAGTTTGAGCATGTGGAGCTGGACAACGGAGATTTTGGAAAATGGACGGACCGGCGTGTCAGCTTAAAGGAGTTTAAGCAGACGATGACCAGATGGCAGACAGAGCTTGCCGGGGCTGCCTGGAACAGTCTTTTTCTGGGAAATCACGATCAGCCCCGTTCTGTGTCCCGTTTTGGCTGCGATGCACCGGAATACAGGGAGGTGTGTGCGAAGATGCTGGCGACCTGCCTGCATATGATGCAGGGGACGCCGTATGTTTACCAGGGGGAAGAGCTGGGCATGACAAACTGCCCGTTCGAGTCGGTGGAGGAGCTGCGGGACATTGAAAGCATCAATGCCTATGCCGAACTGACTGAGGCGGGAAAGATCGCTCCGGAGGATATGATGCGTTTCCTTCGCATGCGCAGCCGGGATAACGCGCGGACGCCGATGCAGTGGGACGACAGTGAAAACGCCGGATTTACAAAAGGGAGTCCCTGGATTATGGTAAACCCCAATTATGTGGATATCAACGCCGAAAGTGAACGGCAGGATCCGGATTCCGTTTTTTCTTATTACAAAAAACTGATAGCCCTGCGGAAGCAGGAAAAAGTGATCGTTTATGGCACTTACAGACTGCTTGAACCGGACCGCGAAGATCTCTATGTCTATACAAGGACACTGGATGACGAAAAGCTTCTTGTGATCTGCAATTTTACAAAAGAGGAGACAAAATACCAGATTCCGGAGGCATACCGGGCGGGGACGGTGCTGATCGGAAACAGGGAACGAAAACGCCTGGAAAGCGATATGTGTTTACAGCCGTATGAAGCGCTGGTGATCAAAATAATCGATGAATCTGCAAAGGAGACGCACGAATGAGTATTTTCTTTGAAGAGAAAGAGAAAATCTTTACAATACACACAAAAGATACTACATATCAGATGAAAGCAGATGCGTATGGTTTTCTCCTGCACCTTTATTACGGGCGCAGGACGCAGGGCTGTATGGATTATCTTCTTCACTATGCGGACCGCGGATTTTCGGGGAATCCCTACGAAGCGGGTGCAGACCGGACTTATTCGATGGATGTTCTGCCGCAGGAGCTGCCCAGCCAGGGGACAGGAGATTACCGGGGTATGGCTGTCGTCGTGAAAAATGCGGACGGTTCGTACGGATGTGATTTCCGCTATAAGAGTCATTGTATTCTGGACGGAAAGTATGACATACCGGGGCTGCCGGCTGTGTACGCCGGGGAAAAGGAAGCACAGACGCTTAAGATTGATCTGGAGGACGTGTCTGCACAGGTCGGGATCACACTGTTTTACGGCGTTCTTCCAGAGCTGAATGTGATCACCAGAAGTGCCTGTATCAAAAACAATGGCACGGGAAAGATTTATCTGGAGAGGGCGATGGCGGCCTGCCTTGACTGGGTCGGCGGAGACTTTGATCTGATTTCTTTTTACGGCCGTCATGCGATGGAGCGCAATGTCCAGAGGATGCCGGTGGCCCACGGGACGCAGGTGATCGGAAGCAGAAGAGGGACATCCAGTCATCAGTATAATCCGATGATGATCATTGCCGGACGGGAGACAACGGAGGATGCCGGAAGCTGCTATGCGATGTCGTTTCTTTACAGTGGAAATTTTAAAGGACAGGTGGAGCGTGATCAGTTTAACCAGACGCGTGCGCTCCTGGGACTTTCGGACGAATTGTTTTCTTATCCGCTGGAAGCAGGGGAGGTTTTTTATGTGCCGGAGGTTGTCCTGACGTACAGCAGCGCGGGGCTTTCGCGTCTGTCGCAGAATCTGCACACCTGCTTCAGGACACGTCTGTGCCGCGGAAAGTACAGGGATCTGGTGCGGCCGGTTCTGATTAACAGCTGGGAGGCGTCTTATTTTGATTTCAGCGGCGCGTCGATCCTTGCGCTTGCGAAGGAGGCGGCAGAACTTGGCGTTGAGATGCTGGTGATGGACGACGGGTGGTTTGGAAAACGGGATAATGACCTCAGCGGCCTGGGAGACTGGCAGGTGAACGAGCAGAAAATTGGGATGCCCCTGGGCAGCCTGATCGAAAAAGTCAATGACCTGGGGCTGAAGTTTGGCATCTGGCTGGAACCGGAGGGAATCAACGAGGACAGCGATCTCTACCGCGCACATCCCGACTGGGCGTTTGCGGTTCCGGGAAGAAAACCTGTGCGGGCCAGATATCAGCTTGTGCTTGATTTTTCAAGAAAAGAGGTCGTCGATTATCTGTTTGAAGAGGTCTGTAAGGTTCTGGATGCAGGGAATATTGAGTATGTCAAATGGGATATGAACCGTAGTCTGTCGGATTGTTATTCGCGCGGGACAAAGGATCAGGGCAGGGTAATGCACGACTATGTCCTGGGGCTGTATGACTTCTTAGAGCGCCTCCTGCAGCGGTACCCTGATATCCTGTTTGAGGGCTGCAGCGGCGGCGGCGGCCGATTTGACGCGGGAATGCTCTATTACACACCACAGATCTGGTGCAGTGACAACAGTGATGCGCGTGACCGCGTCGATATACAGTACGGGACATCTTTTGGCTATCCCGTTTCCACTGTCGGTTCGCACGTTTCGGCGGTTCCGAATCATCAGACAGGGCGCGTGACGCCGTTTGAGACAAGGGCCGTTGTGGCGATGGCGGGAACGTTCGGGTATGAACTCGATCCGAAGAAGCTTTCGGAGGAAGAGAAACAGAAGGTACGTGAGCAGATCGGAGAGTACAAAAAATATGCGTCTCTGATTCAGAACGGATGGTATTTCCGCCTGACGGATCCGTTTGCGTCGGAAGTCGGGGCATGGCAGTTTCTGGCGGAGGACGGATCAGAGATTCTGGTCAGTGCGGTGATGCTTGTCGTTCACGGAAATATGACGGTCAGTTATGTCCGGCTGAAGGGGCTGCCGCAGAACTGTCTGTACCGGGAGGAGAAGACGGGCAGGGAATACGCTTCGGATGCGCTGATGGAGACCGGCATTCCTCTTCCGGCTGAGATGGGGGAATATCTGGCATACCAGTTCCATTTTATCCGGGTGCGCGGCTGAAGTATGACTGGCAGTACGGGCAGGGAGAGCGCGCTCTCCCTGCCCGGTTATGCCCGCGCAACGGCCTGTCCTGAAGCGTTTTATTCCGTTCTTTGTTTCCGTATTATTGTCCGGGCTTTACCGGCCTGCATTTTTCCAGAAATTTTCCATTGTTTTATTAAATTCCTGCGGCACATCCATATTGACACAGTGTCCCGCATTTTCAAAAAGAACCACTGTACAATCGGGTTCACTGCTTTTCCATGCTTTTATTGCCTCTGCTTCCATTGGAATATCAAATTTTCCGCATCCGATCAGCAAGGGATAATTCCTTTTCCCGGTTTTATACTTGTTTACCATATTATTGAGCGTTGCCAGAAACAGAAACGACTTTTTGGGAAAAAGTATATTCATCGAAAAAAATTCATTTTGCGCCTGTGAAGTATATGCAGAAATTTTCTTGTTTGCTTTTGCAAACCATTTTACTGAAAAGAGTGCTTTCAACATCATCAGCTTCTGTTTTGCGCTATTTTCATTTTTCATTTTTGCGTCAAAATTATTAATGTCATAGCCTCCAAAACAGGCCAGTGAGCTTACCGCATCTGGATAATGATTGGCAAAATCCTGTGCTAAAACCGCACCCAGTGAAACGCCGACAATATGTACTTTATCTATATTTTCGGTTATTAAGATGTCGGATATCCATTTTGCCGTCTGATCAATCGTATCGCCTTTGTGAGTATCAACGGACTGTCCGTGACCAACGATGTCAATAGCCAGAATATTATATTTATTCTCAAAATACGCAAACTGTGATTTGAACATATTGTGATTGACGAAAGCGGCGTGGATGAAAAGTATCCATTCGGCCTGCCCGGTCCTGCTTACGAAATATGTAATTGGCGAAGTGGCTGATTTTATTGACTTCATTGTTTTTCGTTCCTCATTTCTTCAAGAAATTTCTGATACCACTCGATATTGAACTTCATAAAATCTTTGCCATATCGGGCTGCAGCAGACTGATAAAGGAGAATATCCCTGTGTTTATCGGGGACATTGATATTTTCTGCTTCCTGGCAAATGGCGCTCAGCACATCATACTGCTCTTCCAGATGTGAAATATATTCCTGTAATCTTTTCTCCCGGTTTTCTTCTGGTGAAAAACCCATAAAATATAATTTTGCCAGTTCGGGATTTCTGCTGCTCTGTATTCCTATTGGCGTGGATACCCACTCAGTAAACTTTTGTTTTCCGCTGTCCGTTATGGAATAAATCTTTTTGTATTTTCCATTTTCAACAGTCTCTTCATACTGTATATATCCGCAGCGGAACAGTTTTTTTACAGCCGCCTGTATGCTTCCCATACTGTTGCTATACATCATATGAAGTCCTTTTTCGATTCGTTCATGCAGCTGATAAATTGTCCGGCTGTTCAACAGCAGGAGCCCGAGTATAATATGATCCATATGATCCCCCGATATTACTATTAGTAACATTACTATTGTATGCTCTTTTTTGTATGAAGTCAATAAATAATAACTGAATCGGCTCCATCATGGAGGATTCCATGGCCCTGGCAACCGTTTATTTCAAACAATATGAAAATGATGTTTTATAATTAAAAATAATTAATAGGATTAAGTTTATTAATTATACTTATCTTTACGCCTATGTTATAATGCAGTCAGCAGCGTAATTCAGACAGATATGGAGGGAGACAATGGGCAGAGTCCGAAGAGTATATGTAGAGAAAAAGCCTGCTTTTGCGGGGAAAGCGGCAGAGCTTAAGGCGGAGATCTCAAACTATCTGGGTATTGAAGGCGTCACCAATGTGCGGGTGCTGGTCCGCTATGATGTGGAAAATATTTCGGAGGAGACATACCGGAAGGCGCTGGTGACGATTTTTTCAGAGCCGCCGGTGGATGAGATCTATGAGGAGACGTTTCAGGCCGGGGGAGCAGAAGTTTTTTCGGCAGAATATCTGCCGGGACAGTTTGACCAGAGGGCGGATTCGGCGGAGCAGTGTATCAAACTGTTAAACGAGGAGGAGGAGCCGGTCATCCGGACGGCCGTCACATATGTCCTCGAGGGCGATATCACAGCGGACGAGCTTGCGGCGGTAAAGAGACACTGCATCAATCCGGTGGATTCGCGGGAGACGGGGCTTGAGAAACCGGAGACGCTGGTGCAGGACTTTGAGGAACCGGAGGATATCAGGGTTTTCGAAGGGTTTACACAAATGCCGGAGGATGATTTCCGGAAATTGTACGATTCCCTGGGTCTTGCGATGACTTATAAGGACTTCTGGCACATCCGCCGCTATTTTGGCGGGGAGGAGCATCGCGACCCGACGGTGACGGAGATCCGTGTACTGGATACCTACTGGTCGGATCATTGCCGTCACACGACGT
The DNA here is from genome assembly GCA_947649645.1 of uncultured Roseburia sp. Classification (GTDB taxonomy): domain Bacteria; phylum Bacillota; class Clostridia; order Lachnospirales; family Lachnospiraceae; genus Roseburia. The sequence goes on from CANSSP010000001.1 coordinate 27,901, forward strand.
TTTCCACAGAGCTGAAAAATGTAACGTTCGGCGACGGGTATTACAGGGAGCCGATCGAGAACGCTTATCTGGATTACAAAAAGACGCACGATGCGTTTTACGGTGGTCGGAGTGACAAGTTTGTCTGTCTGATGGATCTGGCGCTGATGGCGATGAAACGGCTGAAAAAAGAGGGCAGATTAAAAGATCAGGAAGAGTCCGATGAGATCAACGCGTGTTCGATCGTCGTTCCGATCAGGGTGGACGGGAAGACCGAGGAGTGGCTGGTCAATTTTAAAAACGAGACGCACAACCATCCGACGGAGATAGAGCCGTTCGGCGGCGCTGCAACCTGTCTGGGCGGCGCAATCCGCGATCCGCTTTCGGGGCGCACGTATGTATACCAGGCGATGCGTGTGACGGGGGCGGCGGATCCGACTGTTTCCGTGAAACAGACGATTCCCGGCAAGCTTCCGCAGAAAAAGCTGGTCCGTGAGGCTGCGCACGGCTACAGTTCTTACGGAAACCAGGTGGGGCTTGCGACCGGTTTCGTCAAGGAAGTCTATCACCCGGATTATGCGGCAAAGCGTATGGAAATCGGGGCAGTCTTAGGAGCGGCTCCCAGGCGCGCGGTACAGAGGCTGACGTCCGATCCGGGGGATATTATTATCCTGCTCGGCGGCCGCACCGGGCGTGACGGTATCGGCGGCGCCACCGGTTCGTCAAAGGCGCACAACACCGAATCAACTGCTGTCTGCGGGGCGGAGGTACAAAAGGGCAATCCGCCGACTGAACGAAAGATTCAGAGGCTGTTCCGCCGTGAGGAAGTGGCGCATATTATAAAAAAATGCAATGATTTCGGAGCGGGCGGCGTGTCGGTCGCGATCGGGGAGCTTGCGGACGGGCTTCGCGTGCAGCTGGATAAGGTGCCGAAAAAGTATGCCGGGCTTGACGGCACGGAGCTTGCCATATCCGAGTCGCAGGAGCGCATGGCTGTCGTCGTTTCACCGGGCGATGCGGATACATTTCTTGCCTGCGCGGGCGAGGAAAATCTGGAGGCGGTTGCTGTCGCTGTGGTGACGGAAGAGCCGCGGCTGGTTCTCGAATGGAGGGGAAAGGAGATTGTCAGCCTCTCCCGTGCGTTTCTGGACACGAACGGCGCGCACCAGGAGACGGATGCCGCGGTGGAAATTCCGGACCGGGAAGATAATTATCTGAACAGAATCGCATCCCGCAGGGTGGACGGCGCCGTGAAACGGCATGAGTTGAAAGAAGCCTGGCTTGCGATGCTTGGAGACTTAAATGTATGCTCGCAGAGAGGGCTGGTGGAGATGTTTGACGGCTCTATCGGAGCGGGGAGCGTTTTTATGCCGTATGGCGGAAAGTATCAGCTGACCGAGACACAGGCCATGGCGGCAAAGATTCCCGTTCTGACGGGAAAATCGGACGCCGTCACGCTGATGTCCTATGGTTTCGACCCGTATCTGTCCTCCTGGAGTCCGTTCCATGGCGCGGTCTATGCGGTGCTTGAGTCGTTGTCTAAAATTGCGGCGGCTGGTGGCGATTGTGGGAAGGTGCGCTTTACGTTTCAGGAGTACTTCCGCAGAATGAGCCAGGAGCCGGAGCGCTGGAGCCAGCCTCTGGCGGCACTGCTCGGCGCTTATCATGCGCAGATCGGGTTCGGCCTGCCGTCTATCGGCGGCAAAGATTCCATGTCGGGGACGTTTAACGACATTGACGTCCCGCCGACTCTCGTCTCGTTTGCGGTCGATGTGGCGGAGCAGCCGGAGCTGATTACGCCGGAGTTTAAAAATGCCGGAAATATGTTGTACCTGTTTTCGATTGAAAGGGATGCGTATGATCTTCCGGATTACGGGCAGGTGTTAAAACTTTATGAGGCCATTCGTGCTCTTATCGGGCAGAAAGCGGTGGTCAGTGCGTATGCGCTTGACGGGAATGGCCTTGCGGCGGCCGTGAGTAAAATGGGATTTGGCAATAAGCTTGGCGTGACACTGAACGAAAATGTGACGGAGAAAATGCTGTTTGCGCCCGGCTTCGGAAATATTGTTGCGGAAGTTCCGGAAGAAAAGGCTTCCGTAGTGGAAGAGATTTTAAGTGAAGCGCAGCTTGGGGCATATTTCAGGCGGATCGGTCTGGTAAACGAAGAAAGCTGTTTTATCTGTACAGCCGGCCAGCCGGAGGCGCCTGTAAAAATAACGATGGACGAGGCGCTATGTGCGTGGACCTCTGCGCTTGAGAGCGTGTTTCCGACCAGGACGCAGGCGCCTTCGGATTCCGGTGTGCCAGAGGACATTCCAGATACCGTTTATCAGCCGGACCGGATTTATGTCTGTAAGCACAAGACGGCGAAACCGACGGTTTTCATTCCGGTATTTCCGGGGACGAACTGTGAGTATGACAGTGCGAGAGCGTTTGAACGCGCAGGAGCCAGGACGATTGTGAAGGTGTTTAAAAACAGGAATGCTGCGGATATCCGTGATTCGGTCGACGCGTTTGAAAAAGCCATCGGAGAGTCGCAGATGATGATGTTTCCAGGCGGATTTTCTGCCGGGGATGAACCGGAGGGTTCAGCGAAATTTTTTGCCGCTGCATTTCGCAACGCAAAGATGGCGGAGGCAGTCCGGAAGCTTCTGGACGAGCGGGACGGACTTGTTCTTGGCATCTGCAACGGATTTCAGGCGCTGATTAAACTGGGGCTTGTTCCGTGGGGAGAGATCCGCCCACAGTCGGCGGACGCACCGACTCTGACGTACAATACCATCGGGCGCCATGTCAGCAGAATGGTGTATACAAAAGTGGTGTCGAAAAAGTCTCCCTGGCTTCAGATGGCGGAGGCGGGAAGCGTATACTGCAATCCGGCGTCGCACGGAGAGGGACGTTTTGTGGCTCCGGCGCAGTGTTTAAAAGAGCTTTTTGCCAACGGCCAGATTGCGACGCAGTATGTCGATGACGCCGGGATGCCTACGATGGACGAGGCGTGGAACGTCAACGGTTCCTATCTGGCAGTGGAGGGAATCACAAGCCCCGACGGACGTGTGCTTGGGAAGATGGCGCATTCGGAACGGCGGGATGACGGCGTTGCGGTGAATATATATGGAGAGCAGGATCTGAAACTGTTTGAGTCCGGGGTAGCGTACTTCGGATAACGGATTTTTCATGGAAGGGAGAAAGGGGTGCGATTGTCGCTCCTTTCTCTTTTTTTAAACGGCCCTTTTTAAAATAGACATTGCATAATATACATAAATAGCGTATAATTATGCAATGCTTACAATTGCGCAGAACTGTGATGGAGTGCTAAATGGTTTGTGCTGCAGTAAAAATCTTATAAAACCTCTTTACTAAGAGAAGGAGGTATACTAAGATAGGAAAGTGAAAAAGCAGGAGGAAAAGTCTGAAAGCTCTGCCGACGGCTGTTCTTTCAGATACGGATTTGTGACGGAGCGGCAAATCCGGGCTGCAGACCGAAAAAAACTGGCCGCAGCGCCCTGGCGAGGGCTCCGGCATAGGAGGATAAAGATGATAAAAGCAGGAATCATCGGAGCAACCGGATACGCGGGAAACGAGCTGGTCCGTCTCCTGATGGGACATAGGGAGGTAGAAATCTGCTGGTATGGCTCGAGAAGCTATACCGGAGAAACATATGCCGGGATATATCGGAACATGTCAGAAATCGTGGAAGATGTGTGTAAGGACGACAATCTTGCGGCACTGGCAAAAGAGGCGGATGTTATTTTTACGGCGACGCCGCAGGGATTTCTGGCAGGGCTTCTGACGGAGGAGATTCTGGCACAGACGAAGGTGGTTGATTTAAGCGCGGACTACCGCATCAAGGATGTCGGGGTATATGAGGAATGGTATCAGATCGAACACAAAAGTCCGGAGCTCATCGGAGAGGCTGTTTACGGCCTCTGTGAGATTAACAGGGAAAAAATTAAGGGCTCCCGGCTGGTTGCCAATCCCGGATGCTACACGACCTGTTCCATTCTGACGGCCTATCCGCTGGTAAAGGCAGGGCTGATCGATCCGGACACATTGATTATTGACGCGAAATCGGGAACTTCCGGAGCCGGACGCGGCGCGAAAGTTGCGAATCTGTTCTGTGAAGTAAACGAAAATATAAAGGCATACGGCGTGACAAATCACAGGCATACGCCGGAGATCGAGGAGCAGCTCGGGTATGCGGCAGGCAGGGCCGTGACTGTGAATTTTACGCCGCATCTTGTTCCGATGAACCGCGGCATCCTGGTGACAGAGTATGCGTCCCTTGTCCGAAAGCCGGACGGGAGTCTGCCGTCTTCGCAGGAGATCAGGGCGGCATATGATCGATATTATGAAAAAGAACGGTTTGTGCGCGTTCTGGGAGACGGCGTCTGTCCGGAGACGAGATGGGTGGAAGGCAGCAATTATGTGGATATCGGTTTTAAAACAGATGCGCGCACCGGAAGAGTGATCCTGATGGGCGCGCTCGATAATCTGGTAAAAGGAGCCGCGGGACAGGCTGTGCAGAATATGAATCTGCTGTTCGGGTTTGACGAGGCGGAAGGCACGGGGGCTTTGCCGCTGTTTCCGTGACAGCGCGTCTGGCTGCAATAAGCCGAAGCGCGGCAGCGTGTCATATAAGTGGAAAGAGGAATGACAGGTGCGGTGAAAAGCGGCGTCAGAGAAGGATAGGATAATGGAAGAACAAAAGGTGGTCATCCGGGCGATGACATTGGAAGATTATGAGGAAGTGTACCGGCTCTGGATGGGGATTCATGGTTTTGGTATCCGCAGCGTTGACGACGCGCGGGAAGGGGTGGCGCGTTTCATCGCGCGCAATCCCTCCACGAGTATGGTGGCCGTGGCGGAAGGGGCGATTGTGGGGGCAATTCTCTGTGGTCATGACGGCAGAAGAGGGTGCCTTTACCATGTGTGCGTGCAAGAGGCGTACCGGAAGCGCGGCATCGGACAGAAAATGGTACATGCCTGTCTGGAAGAACTGAAAAAAGAACATATCAGTAAGGTGAATCTGATTGCATTTGCAAAGAATGAAGTGGGAAACCGTTTCTGGCGAGGGCTCGGATGGAGTTTCAGACCGGATGTCAATTACTATGAGTGCGTGCTGAACGAGGAAAACGTGACCGTATTTCGTCCGTGAGAAACGGGTATCCGGGAAACAATCGAAGCAGGGAGTGGAGAAAATGGCAGAAAATAAAAACAAAGTCAGCCCTGCCGCAGGCGGAGTAACTGCGGCAAAAGGATTTAAGGCGGCCAGCACTGCCGCTGGCATTAAATACAAAGACCGGCCGGACATGGCGATGATTTACAGTGAGAAGCCCTGTTGCGCCGCCGGCACATTTACATCGAATATTGTAAAGGCGGCTCCGGTGCGGTGGGATCAGAAGGTTGTGTCTGAAAGCCGCGCGGCGCAGGCGGTGGTAATCAACGCCGGAATCGCCAACGCCTGTACCGGGGAGGAAGGAATGGATGCCTGCCTGAAAACGGCGGAAAAAGTCAGTGCGCTCCTTAACGTACAAAAAGAGCAGGTTCTGGTGGCTTCAACCGGCGTGATTGGCATGCAGCTTCCGCTGGAGCGGCTTCTTGCGGGAGTGGAAACGATGGCGCAGGCCTTTGCGAAAGACGCTTCGGCGACGGCAGAGGCGGGAAATGCGGCAGCCCGTGCCATTATGACGACGGATACCCACGAGAAGGAGGCGGCTGTGGAAATCGTGCTCGGGGGAAAGAAGGTCACGGTCGGTGGGATGTGCAAAGGCTCGGGGATGATTCACCCCGATATGTGTACGATGTTAAGTTTTGTCACAACAGACGCCGCCATCTCACAGGAGCTGCTTCAGGAGGCATTGCGGGCGGATGTGGAAGACACTTATAATATGATATCGGTTGACGGAGACACCTCGACAAACGATACATGTCTTCTGCTCGCAAACGGAATGGCTCAAAATCCGCAGATCACAGAGAAAAACGAGGATTATGCCTTGTTCTGTGCAGCCTTGAATGCAGTCAATGAGGCGCTGGCGAAACAGATGGCAGGGGATGGGGAAGGTGCGACGGCGCTTTTTGAAGTGAAGATCATCGGTGCAGAGTCAGTGCGGCAGGCGAAGACGCTTGCCAGGGCGGTGATCACCTCGAACCTCACAAAGGCCGCGATCTTCGGCCATGACGCCAACTGGGGAAGGATCCTGTGTGCCATGGGTTATTCGGGGGCGCAGTTTGACCCGGAAAAAGTAGATCTGTATTTTGAAAGCGCCGCGGGGCGGATGCAGATCATAAAAGACGGCGTGGCAGTGGATTACAGTGAGAAAGAGGCCGCGAGAGTATTGTCGGAACCGTCCGTGACGGCTGTGGCGGATGTGAAAATGGGCGTGGAGAGTGCGACAGCCTGGGGCTGCGATCTGACGTATGACTATATAAAAATCAACGCGGATTACCGTTCGTAGGCGTGGGAGGAAGAAAATGGACGAAAAAAATATGGACGAGATTCTTAAGAAAGCGCAGGTGCTGATCGAAGCCCTGCCTTATATACAGCGATTTAACCGCAAGATTATCGTGGTAAAATATGGCGGCAGCGCAATGGTGGACGAGACGTTAAAACGCCAGGTGATCCAGGATGTGACGCTGTTAAAACTGGTCGGATTCAAGCCGATCATCGTCCATGGCGGCGGAAAAGAGATCAGCAGATGGGTGGGCAAATCCGGCATGGAGCCGGTATTTGTAAACGGTCTGCGAAAAACGGACGAGGCGACGATGGAGATTGTCGAGATGGTCCTGAACAAAGTGGGCAAATCACTTGTCAGCCTGGTGCAGGAGCTGGGAGTCTGCGCGGTCGGCGTCAGTGGAAAAGACGGCGGTATGTTAAAGGTGAAACGGAAATATGCCGACGGAGAGGATATCGGGTTTGTCGGAGAGATTACCGAAGTGAATCCGAAAGTGCTTTATGATCTGCTGGAAAAAGATTTTCTTCCGATTGTGTGTCCGGTGGGAATGGATGAAAATTTTCACAGTTATAATGTCAATGCGGACGATGCGGCATGCGCGATTGCACAGGCCGTAAAGGCGGAGAAGCTTGCTTTTCTGACGGATATTGAAGGGGTATACAAAAATCCCGAAGACAAAGAGACACTGATTTCGGAACTCTCGGTCAGTGAGGCGCAGGCGCTGATTGCGGACGGATATATCGGAGGCGGCATGCTGCCGAAATTAAACAACTGTATTGACGCCGTGGTAAACGGAGTGTCAAGGGTTCATATCCTGGACGGGCGGATCGCGCACTGCCTTCTGCTTGAGATCTTTACCAACAGGGGAATCGGGACGGCGATACTGGGAGATAAGGAGATGCGGTTTTATCATGAATAAAAGCGGATATATGGAACAGGCAGAGCAGACGCTGCTGCACACATACAATCGTTTTCCGCTGGTGCTGGACCACGGGGAGGGCGTTTACCTCTATGATACCGATGGAAAAGAGTACCTCGATTTTGCGGCGGGGATCGCTGTGCAGGCGTTTGGATATCATAACCGGGAATATACGGAGTGTATTAAGGAGCAGGCGGAAAAACTGCTGCACACGTCCAATCTTTACTATAATGTGCCCGTTATCCGCGCGTCAGAGCGGCTTCGGGCGGCGAGCGGCATGGACCGTGTGTTTTTTACGAACAGCGGGACAGAGGCGATCGAGGGCGCCATCAAGGCGGCAAAAAAATATGCGTGGACAAGGGACGGACATGCGGGACATGAGATCATTGCGATGAATCATTCGTTTCACGGCAGAAGCATCGGAGCGCTTTCGGTGACAGGCAATGCGCATTACCAGGAACCGTTTGCGCCGCTGATGCCGGGCGTTAAGTTTGCGGATTTCAATGATCTGGACAGCGTGAAGGCGCTGGTCAGTGAGAAAACCTGTGCCGTGCTTTTAGAGACCGTACAGGGGGAGGGAGGTATTTTTCCGGCGTCGCAGGATTTTCTGGAAGGTCTGCGGAAACTGTGCGACGACAATGATATTCTGTTGATTTTTGATGAGATTCAGTGCGGGATGGCCAGAACGGGACGTATGTTCGCCTGGCAGCATTATGGTGTGAAGCCGGATATAATGGCCTGTGCGAAAGCGCTGGGATGCGGCGTTCCGGTGGGGGCTTTTGTGATGACCGAAAAGGCTGCCGGAAGATCGCTGAAGCCGGGAGATCACGGGACGACATATGGAGGCAATCCCTTTGTGGGCGCGGCGGTGGAGAAGGTGCTTGAAATGATGGAGCGCGACCGGATTGCAGACCATGTCGGCAGGATCGCGCCATATCTGGAGCAGAAGCTGGACGAACTGATTGCAGAGCATGATTTTTTAACGGAGCGCAGAGGGCTGGGACTGATGCAGGGCGTGGTGTGCAAAAAGCCGGTCGGAACAGTCGCGGCAGAGGCGCTGAAGGAAGGTCTGATTGTGATCACGGCAGGGCAGGATGTGCTCCGCTTTGTGCCGCCGCTGATTATCGAAGAAAAACATGTGGACGAAATGGCAGAAAAGTTAAGTATCGTTTTAAAAAATATATAAGAAAGTATAGAGAAGAATATGAAAGGATTGCAAAAGAAAACGGCGTGCGGCCTGTTGTGTATGGGTGTGTGCGCGGCCATCCTGGGCGGCTGCGGGGAAAAGAATGGCCCGGGAAAAGAGGCGGGGCAGACGGACATGGGAATATCGTCCCTGTCTACGGAACAGGAGGCCGCGTCAGACGAGGCCTATAATGCCGCCGCTGCAAAGCTGCTTTTCTGGTATGAAGACCCGTCTTACCGGGATTTCTTTGAGGATGCCGCAAGGCGTTTTTATGACAGGACGAACATCAAAGTTGTGACTGAGTGCCGCGACACGCTTGATTATATCGGAGATATTTATGATAAGACCATGCAGGACGACGCATTTCCGGACGGATATCTGATCGCGGGGGACAATCTGGAGGAGGCGTATCTCTATGGTCTTGTTTCCGTCAACGAAAAGGGGCTTTCGGACACGGGGGCGGCCAGGCCTGCCATTGCGGCATCTTCCTATGAAGGAAAAATCCTGGGGTACCCGCTGGCCTTCCGCACAAGCCTTTTTGTCTATCAGAACGGGTATTTTCAGACGCCGCCGGATTCTGTGCAGGCGATTATCGATTATGCGAGGGAAAATGAGCCTGGGGAGAATGTGGAATATCTGCTGGAGTGGGATGTCAACGACGCGTTTTTTGATTTTCCGTTTATCTCAAACAGCGTGACGTTTGACAAGACAGAGTCGGAGGTCATGGAAGTGCGGTATGACGAAGAGATGTATCAGAAAGATCTGGATTTTTTTGAGGAGATTCTGGGAGCATTCTCTGTGGATGCAGGTACGGTTTCGACGGAAAGCATACTCGATAATTTTCTTGCGGGACGGACGCTTTGTGCCTTGCTCGATACGGATTCGCTGAAGCGTCTGGAAGGGTATGATTATTCGGTGATTCAGATTCCAAGGCTGAACGAAGAGCTTGCCGCCCGGCCCTGCGCGATCACCGATCTTCTCGTTGTCAATGAATTTTCAGAGAACAAAGAGGATGCGGCGCAGTTTGCATCTTTCGTCACGGTGGAGATGGCAGGGGGGCTTTATGAAAAAACCGGCCATTATTCCGTAATTATGCATGAGACGCCGGACGCAGTGGAAAAAACAGCTTTTGATGCATACGAGTCGGCTGTGCCGGTGCCCGATTCACAGGACGCAAAGGATTTCTGGGTAAGCCTGGAAGAGACGATCCTGCAATATTTTGAAGGAAAATAATGTGATATTCCGCCAGAACTTCACTCCTGCCTGTTTTTTGGAAATGCGAAAAAGCAGGCAGGAATTTTTAACATTTCTTTAATTTTGATTTATTTTACAATATCCCTTGTCAGAGTCCGGTATTTTCGCTAAAATAGTTGCACGGGCATTGAGGACTCTTTCATTTCTGTACAGGCAGAGAAGGAGAATGCTTATGAAGCAGATTGTTACGGCGGTACTGCTGCCGCTTTTACTGGGGCTGATGCTTTCAGGATGCGGAGCAGAGGATACGGTTTTTCTGGAGAGAGCGACGGAGGCGACGGAGGACGGCAGTGCAGCGGTGCAGACAGAGACGAAAGAGAGGCAGGATCAGAATCCGGAGCCTTTTTATGTTTATGTCTGTGGTGCGGTGAAGGCGCCCGGGGTATATCGGGTGGATCCAGGCACCCGTATTTTTGAAGCAGTCGCGCTGGCCGGCGGGATTACGGAGGACGGGAGTCCGGAGTCGTTAAACCAGGCCCTGCCGGTCGCGGACGGTCAGATGATACGGATTCTGACGAGGGCGGAAGAAAAGGCACAGGAGGCCGCGGGCGAAGAGCATGAAAGAGCCGGCGGGGCGCCGGACGGAGTGTCTTCAGGCCTGCGGAGCGGCGAAGCGGCGGCCGCAGGGGAAGACGGTCTGCTGGATCTGAATCTGGCGTCCGTATCGGACCTTATGGCGCTTCCCGGCATCGGAGAGGCAAAGGCGAAAAGCATTGTTGCATACCGGAGCGAACATGGCGCATTTTCTTCCAAAGAAGAGCTTATGAATATAAGTGGTATCAAAGAAGGCGTATATAACCGCATCAGAGATTATATAAAGGTGAAGTGAATATGGCGAAAAAGGTTCTTGTGGTAGATGACGAAAAATTGATTGTAAAAGGGATCCGTTTCAGCCTGGAGCAGGATGGGATGGAAGTTGACTGTGCGTATGACGGGGAGGAGGCGCTGAAGCTGGCGACGCAGAATGCCTATGACATGATCCTTCTCGATATTATGCTGCCCAGGATGGACGGTTTTGCGGTCTGTCAGCAGATTCGTGAGTTTTCCAATATGCCGATTGTCATGCTGACGGCCAAGGGAGACGATATGGATAAGATTCTGGGGCTGGAATACGGGGCGGATGACTATATCACCAAACCGTTTAATATCCTTGAGGTGAAAGCGCGGATTAAGGCGATCATGCGCCGTACTTCTGCGGTGCAGCCCAAAAAAGAAAATACAAAAGTCATCGAGGCAGGCGACCTGAAGCTGGACTGCGAGAGCAGGCGGCTTTTTATTCTGGGGCGGGAAGTGAATCTGACGGCAAAGGAATTTGATCTTCTCGAGCTTCTGATCAACAATCCGAATAAGGTATACGGCAGGGAAGATCTTCTGAACCTTGTGTGGGGATATGAATATCCGGGAGACGTCAGGACGGTGGATGTGCATGTCCGCCGCCTGCGTGAAAAGATCGAAAAAAATCCAAGTGAGCCGAGATATGTCCACACAAAATGGGGAATCGGTTATTATTATGCACAGAACTGACAAGGGGCCGACATGTCAAAAAAAATACAAGGTTTTATAAAAAGTCTGCGATTCCGACTGTTACTTCTGTGCACTCTGCTCGGGATCATACCGGGCATCCTGCTTCGCGCCGGGATGCTCAATTCTTACGAGACACGTGCGGTTTCCATCCGGACCAGCGAGATCTTAAGTCAGGCAAAGATTCTGGCAAATCAGATTGTATCCAACGATTATCTGAATCATACGGACACGGCGATGATTGACGTTCAGTTAGAACAGCTCTCCACGATTTATGACGGACGTGTGCTGGTCATCGACGAACGGTTTTATATTATCAAGGACACCTACGAGCTGGACGAGGGGAAAATGATTATCTCGGAAGAAGTGATCAAGAGCTTTTACGGGGATGAAATCACAAAATTTGACTCGGAAAACCGTTACATTGAACTGACGGTTCCGCTTATCTTTGTGGATAAAGAGCAGGATCTGAAAAAGGTACTCGGCGTCATGCTGGTGAGCGTGTCCACGGACAGTATCAATCTCAATTCGGAATATCTGGCGCGCAGTACGCTGGTTCTGGAACTCGTATCGATCTTCTCCGTGATTCTGATCGGCTCTGTTATCGCCCTGCAGCTTGTAAAGCCGTTCGATAAGATGTCGCGGTCAATTGAAAAGATTCAGAACGGATATGGGGACGACGCGCTTGAAGTCAGCGACTATACAGAGACGATTCAGATCTGTGAAAAGTTCAACGGGATGCTGGGGCGCATGAAGGTGCTGGACGCGTCCAGGCAGGAGTTTGTGTCAAACGTTTCTCACGAGCTGAAAACGCCGCTGACTTCGATGAAGGTGCTTGCTGATTCCATCAACAGTATGGGGGACGCGCCGGTAGAGCTGTACAAGGAGTTTATGGCGGATATCGGAAACGAGATAGAGAGAGAGACGAAGATTATCAATGACCTGCTCTCGCTGGTAAAAATGGACAAATCGGCGGCTGACTTAAATATTTCCAATATCAATATCAATGAGCTTCTGGAGCTGATCCTGAAGCGTCTGAAACCGATTGCAGAGCGGCAGGAGGTAGAACTTGTACTGGAAAGCTTCCGTCCGGTGACAGCGGATGTGGATGAGGTGAAACTGACGCTTGCGCTCTCAAATCTGATTGAAAACGGAATTAAATATAACCGAAAAGAGGGCTGGGTACATGTTTCCCTGAATGCAGACCATCAGTATTTTTATGTAAAGGTAGAGGATTCCGGGATCGGTATTCCCAAGGAGGATCTGGAGCATATTTTTGAGCGGTTTTACCGTGTGGATAAATCCCATTCCAAAGAGATCGGTGGTACGGGGCTGGGGCTTGCGATCACCAGAAACGCAATTTTAATGCACCGCGGTGCGATCAAGGTTTTCAGCACCGAGGGAGAGGGAACCATTTTTAATGTCAGGATTCCGCTCAGTTATGTCCCGTAGGATTTTTGAATGGAGGTGAGGCAGTTTGTGTTTTCTGAGACTGCGTAAAAGGACCGGTCTGTTTCTTATGCTGTTTCTGGTCTGCCTGTCAGCAGCGGCCGGCTGCGGCGATAAGGCGGAAGAGAGCGGATATCACATTGAGTATCTGAATAAAGAAAAGAGCCGGATTGTCAAGGCTCCGTATGAGCCGGAGGCCTCCGATACGGACGGACTGATTAGGGAGTTCCTTTCGGTTCTCTCTACGGATTCGGATGATGTGGAGTGCCGCAAGCCCATTCCCGGGGACGTGAAGGTGACGGGATATTCGCTTGACGGGGTGCTTCTGACCCTGCGTTTCGATCCCAATTACAGCAATATGAGCGCAGTGGAGGAAGTGCTCTGCCGGGCGGCGGTCGTTCGCACTCTGACACAGATCAAAGGGGTGGAATGTATTTCCTTTTACGTCGGCGACGCGCCTCTTACGGATGTAAAGGGGAATATCGTCGGGAATATGACGCAGGAAAGCTTTATTGAAAATCCCGGTGAGCAGATCAATTCCATTCAGAACACGTCGATCACACTGTATTTTTCCAACGAGGCCGGCGACGCGCTGGTGCGGGAAGTGCGGGAGGATGTGTATTACAGCAGTAATATTTCACTGGAAAAACTGATTATGGAGCAATTGCTGGCCGGGGCGGAGAGCGCTGGAGCGAAGTCTGCCATCCCGGTGGGAACCAGGCTGGTCACGGTCTCCGTTGTGGACGGTGTCTGTTATGTCAGTCTGGATGAGGCGTTCCGCAATCAGGATTATAAAGTGAATGAGGCGATTGTGATTTATTCCATCGTCAATTCACTGACAGAGCTGCCGACCATCGGAAAGGTCCAGATTTCTGTCAACGGCAACACGGGCGGTATGTACAGGGACAGCTTTTCGCTGGCCAATATGTATGAGCGGAATCTGGAATATGTGGCGGGAGCGCATGAGAAAATAGAACAGATGACGGAGGAATAGTTATGATCAAAAGGCCATTTTGCGGAATGGCGGCAGGGTTTCTTTTTGGGATACTGGCGGCGGCGCACGCAGGGCCATGGGCACTTTTTTCCGTGCCGGTATTCTGGGGGATGACCGGAGTCTGCATTGTTTTGTGCAGGCGGAAGGCAGAAGACGGAAATGTTTTAAGAGCGCGGCTTCTGCCCCGGTTTTTTTTAATACTGGCGATGTTTTTTCTGGGATGGTGCCGATACCGCGGGGAAGAGCGGTTCTGCGGGCGGTATCTGGCGTATCTGGAGGACGGGAGCCTCGTCTGTGTGCAGGGGGAGCTGGACAGGAAAGAGCTTCGTGGCAGGCAGTATATCTATCAATTGTCGTCCTGTGTGATGGGACGTCGTTCTGACGGGGGCGGGATCAGAAATATGGTCCGCTGCAGCCCGATTCTGGTTTATTCTGATTCCGATATTGGTTCGATCGGAGAAATTCTTGTTCTGGAAGGAAAAATGAAAATATGGGAAAGCGCGCGGAACGAAGGCAATTTTGATGCGAGAGCGTATTACCGGGCGCGCAATGTGGCTTTTGGATTAAATGAAGTCACTGTAAAGTCAAGGCACGGAAAGGAAAACGGCTGGCGCGAGGGTCTGTGGAAGCTTGGTCTTCGCATAAGGGATGTGTATCTTTCCGTGATGGGGGAGAAGGCCGGCGGCATTCTTGCTGCCATTGCGCTCGGCGATAAATCGCTTCTGGACAGACAGATGAAAGAGTGCTATCAGGCAGCCGGATTGTCTCATATTCTCGCGGTTTCCGGACTGCACATATCCGTGGTCGGGATGACAGTGTATGGACTGTTTCGCCGGGCGGCTTTCGGATATCCATGTGCCGGGCTTGTGGCGGCGGGGGTTATGTATGTTTATGCGCTTCTGACGGGAATGGGGATTTCGGTGCAGCGCGCATTCGGGATGTTTCTGCTGTTTCTCCTGGCGCAGGCGCTGGGGCGTGGTTATGATTCGCTGAATGCGCTGGGAGCGCTGGCATTTGTCCTGCTTTGCAGGAATCCTTTTCTGCTCTGGGATGCCGGATTCTGGTTCTCGTTTGTTGCCGTGACGGGAATTGTATCGGGCAGAGGTATCGGAGGAGAGGTACGGCGCGTGGGGGGAAAACTGCGGCAGACGCTTTTTTCGGGTATTGCGGTTCAGCTTGCGACGCTGCCCCTTGTGGCCTGGTACAATTCAGAGGTTCCGATTTATGCATTTTTCGCAAATCTGCTGGTGCTGCCGATGATGGGGGTGATTTCAGGCTGCGGTATTGTGGGAGGTTTTGCAGGCCTGTTTTCGCTGCCGCTCTCGTCGGTTATCCTGTTTTTGTGCCGTCTGCTTCTGGAACTGAGCAGTGCGGTATGCCAGGTCTGTGCCGGACTTCCCGGGGCAGGGTGGATCGTGGGCAGACCGGAACCGGGCAGTATGATTTTATATTATACCGGGCTTGTGGCAGCGGCGGCGTATCGCCGCCACAGAAGCCACAGTGCCGGAAAGTCTGTCGGTGCGTGGTATGTGGCGGCCTGTGTTTTTCTTCTGTCTGTTCTTCTTTTTCCGCGGCACAAAGGTTTTGAACTGGACGTGCTGGACGTGGGCCAGGGGGATGCCTGTTTTTTGCGGACGCGTGCGGGACACACCGTCTTTGTGGACGGCGGCAGCAGTGACGTGAGCAGTGTGGGTACATACCGGATTCTTCCGTTTCTGAAGGCAAAAGGCGTGCGGCGGATTGACTACTGGTTTGTCTCTCATCTGGATGCAGACCATATTTCGGGGCTGTCAGAGATTCTTTCTTCGGGTTACCGGGTGCGTTGTCTTGTATTTTCCAGGGAAATATGCCGCGAAGAGAAGCTGGAAGAACTCTCTCTCGCGGCGGAAGCGTGCGGGACGGAAGTGCTCTTTCTCGGAGCGGGCGATCTTCTGCACCTGGGAGAAGCGCAGATTCGGGTGCTGTATCCGGCGGCTAAGGATTCCGGGACGGACAGAAATGCGGGCTCCATGGTTTTTCTGTATGAAGAGGAAACGTTTGCCGGGATTTTTACCGGTGATATCGGCCGGAGGGAAGAGCGCAGACTTCTTGAAATGGCAGGGCCGGACCTGGCAGGGAAAATTGATTTTTACAAAGCGGCGCACCATGGCTCGGACGGTTCCAGTTCGGCGGAATTGCTGAATGCAATCCGTCCGTCCGTTTCCGTGATTTCGTGCAGCCGGGGAAATCGCTACGGACATCCGGGCAGAGAGGCGATGCGCCATATGAAAGAAGCACAGAGCAGCATATATCTGACGATGGAAGGAGGAAGGATCAGAATCAGAATGAAAAGGGGAAGGCTGATTGTGGATCAGTACTGTGTGGATTTTTAGCTGATATGTCATATCCGTCAGTGCGAGACGAAACTGAAAAAAAGATGGATTCGGTTCTGAAAAAATGATATTATGAAAGAACGTCACAGGATATTGATTTGCGTGTAAAGTCGCGCGGAAAAGAGGAACGGAATGAGTGGAATGATGGAAAAACTGCACACGGGTGAACTTTACCTGCCCGGAGAAGAGGAGATTCTTGTGGAGCAGGCAAAATGTCTGGAGCGTCTGTATGAGTTTAATCACACGCGTCCTGCAGAGGGGGAAAAGCGTGAGGCAATGCTCAGGGAAATGTTTGCCGACATTGGCGAGGCATGTTATATCGAGCCGCCGCTGCACGCCAATTTCGGGGGAAAGCATGTTCATTTTGGAAAAGGAATTTATGCCAATTTTAATCTCACGCTTGTGGATGACACGCATATCTACGTGGGCGACGGGACGATGTTCGGACCGAATGTGACGCTGGCGACAGCGGGGCATCCGGTTCTGCCTGTGCTGCGGCGACAGGGATATCAGTACAATATGCCCATTCATATCGGTCAGAACTGCTGGATCGGCGCGGGCGCCGTCGTGGTGCCGGGCGTTACGATCGGGGATAACGTGGTGATCGGCGCGGGCAGCGTCGTCACAAAAGACATTCCTTCCAATGTGGTGGCGGCCGGCAATCCGTGCCGCATTCTGCGACAGGTGGGAGAGCGGGACAAAATTTATTATTATAAGGACAGAAAGATTGAAGAAGAACTTCTCAGGTAGGATATCGGGAAAATGAAAAAGATCGAGGAAGATATCAGAACAGGAAATTTCCGGCAGATTTATCTTTTGTACGGAAAAGAAGACTATTTGAAAAGGCAATACAAAGACAAGCTGACAGCCGCCATGGTTTCTGCGGGGGACACGATGAATTTTGCCGTGTTTGAGGGAAAAGAGAGTGCGCCGGGCAGGATTATCGACCTGGCGGAGACGCTTCCGTTTTTTGCGGAACGCCGGGTAATCCTCATAAAGGACAGTGGTTTTTTTAAACGTTCCTGTGAAGAGCTGGCGGATTACCTGGCGGGGGCAGCTCCTTCGACACATTTTATTTTTGTGGAAGAAGAAGTCGACAAGCGTTCAAAAATGTATAAGGCAGTGAAGAAAAACGGGCAGATTGCGGAATTTGCGGAGCAGAATGAAGCGCTGCTGACGCGCTGGATTCTTTCACGGCTGAAGAAGGAAGGAAAACGTATCACATCTTCTGTGATGCAGCTTTTTCTTGGAAAAACGGGCACGGATATGGGAAATATTGACCGGGAGCTGGAAAAACTGATCTGCTATACGATGGGGCGGGAGGTGATTGAGGCTGCCGATGTGGAGGCCGTCGTGACCGAACAGCCTTCAAACAAGATTTTTGAGATGATTAACGCCGTTGCGGAGCACAATCAGCGAAAAGCGCTCGATCACTATTATGATCTGCTGGCGCTAAAGGAACCGCCGATGCGCATTCTGTATCTGATCACGCGCCAGTTTCAGATTCTGCTGACTGTCAGGGATTTGTCGGGAAGAGGATTTGACCGGCACACGATGGCGCAGAAAGCGGGGATTCCCGATTTTGCAGTGGCACGGAATGTGTCGCAGGCGAAAGGGTTTACGGCGGCACAGCTGATCGGGGCGCTTAAGGAGGGCGCCGGCCTGGAGGAGGCAGTCAAGACCGGCCGGATGAACGACCGGATGGCGGTGGAGCTGTTTCTTGTGAAATACAGCTCGCCAGGGGCGGCCCGTCAGTGACATTCCGCACTCGCGCGCATCCTTACAGCGCTTCTCACACAGTGTATATTTACCTGCACGACAATAAAAGAGCACCGGCTGACGGAACCGGTGCTCTTTTATTTATGCGCAGACCCGTGAAAAGGAATATGCCACGAAAGCGGCATACAGGTCGTGCGGCGGACGGGAAAATACGTTTTTCCTGTCCGATAGTGTCTGATTACTCCATCGCATTTACAATCTTTGTAAGATGGGAAACTTTTCTGGCGGAGTTATTCTTGTGATAGACTCCCTTGGAACAAGCCTTCTCGATTGTGGAAATCGCAGACGGCAGAGCAGCTTTTGCGGCCTCTTTGTCGTTTGCTGCGACTGCGGCTTCTACTTTTTTCATCGCGGTCCTGACACTGCTTCGAATGGATTTATTTCTTGCAGTTCTCACCTTTGTCACTAAGATTCTCTTTTTCGCAGATTTAATGTTAGCCAATCCGTACACCTCCGTTTGTAGGTTATGTTAAAACCGTTTTCGCATCAATTGTTACATTAAAGCCGGACACGGACAGTTCAATGTAAACATACTTATGTATTTTAGGGCATATGGGACATTCTGTCAAGAGGGATGATAAAAAATCTCTTTTGTGTGGACAATTCGTGTATTGTATACTATAATATTTACAGATTTGAGTGCTATTTCAGGCACATTTTATGCAACCTGATGTCTCGAGGGGAATTACGAAAGGAGAATATTTTATGTCACAATCAATCAAGCTCACTCCCGACGCGCTGAAGGCACTGCGGGAAGTCAACCCGATGATGATGTCTTACAACGTAGAGTTTGCCGAGGTTACCGGAGGAACATTCTGGAAGGCGTATACGCCGGAGCAGGTCGCCGGAACAGAGGAGTTTTATGTCGAGCCGTCTTCTGAGGGTATTGCGGCCATGTACAAGGATCTGATGCAGGTTTATCCGCCGATTGATCTGTACAACGAAAAGCTTCGCGGCCTCGCGAAGGAATTTGGTCCCGTCTGGGTCCGCGTGTCTGGCACCTGGGCGACCAAGACGTATTATGATTTTGACGGCACGACGAACGGTCAGGTTCCGGAAGGGTATCTTAATGTTCTGACGAAAGATCAGTGGATCGGTGTTCTGGATTTTGTGAAAGCAATCGGCGCAAAGCTGATCGTCTCCGTGGCGAACTGCCCGGGACTTCACAGTGCAGAGGAGCCGTGGCACCCGGCGGAGGCGGAAAAGCTCTTTTCTTTCAGCAGGGAGTACGGTGTTCCGATCAATGCCGCAGAGTTTGCGAATGAGCCGAATATGATGGAAGATACCGGATTCCCCAAGGGGTATACACCGGCTCATTATCGTCGTGATCAGGATTTGTTTTTCCAGTGGCTTCGGGCAAATTACCCGGACTGCATCTGCGTCGGCCCAAGTACGACAGGCGGAGACGATATTACGTTCGGGAAGGGCGGCGCGGACGGCAAAACGGGCGGCGTTGAGCAGCTTGTGGCCAATACCTGCAACTGTGCGGATCTGCTCGAAGGGACGAAGGAGCCTCTGGATGTATTCAGCTATCATTATTATAACGGTGTATCGGAGCGTCTCGCTTCCGTCATGCCGTCCGGGCACTGGCTGGCGGAGGATGCGAGTACGGAGCCTTATCTGGCGACTGCGCCCAATTTTGCACGCACTTATGCGCCGATGCGCGACAAATACTGTCCGGGAGCAGAGATGTGGGTGACGGAGTCCGGAGATGCGGGCGGCGGCGGCGACACCTGGGCTTCTACCTATCTGGATGTCCTGCGCACCTTAAATGAGCTGGGTGGTTTTGCTTCCATCACAAACGGCGTGATTTTCCACAATACGCTGGCTTCATCCGATTATGGTTTCCTCGCGCGTGAAGTGTTTGACCCGCGTCCGAACTATTTTGCAGTGCTTCTGTGGAACCGGCTGATGGGAACGACTGTTTACGATTCCGCAGAGCCGGTCAGGGAAGGGGCGCACGTCTATGCGCATTCGAGAAAAGACGGGAAAGACGGAGTGGTATATCTGATCATCAATAATTCGCTTACAGAGACGACTTCCGTGGAACTGCCGAAGGATGCGCAGCGTTATACGCTGGCCGGTGAAAACGGCAATATGCGCGCGACAGTCATGACGTTAAACGGAAAGCCGCTTGTTCTCGGCGAAAATAATGCACTGCCCGAGCTGACCGGGGTGGCGCAGGCCGCGGGAACCGCAGAGCTGGCTCCGGGTACCTGTACGTTTTTTGTCTTATAGGAAGTCCATGAGGTAAAAGCGTCTGTTGTTTTCTGTCCGAGGGAAAAACATTCCCGGGATGAGATAAAATCTCAGTCCCGGGAATGTTTTTTGTTTATGTAAGCGTGTTTTCATAACCTGCAGCCCGCACGCTTCTGTGAAGTTCTAGTAGGTATATCCGTAGCTGGTCTTTTTGTAATTGATGTAGTAGTAAGAGGTAAGCGTACCGTTGTCCTTTGTATTTTTAAATTCCAATTTTACCTGGTACGGCTGATTTTTCTTTAACGTGCCGACGTGCAGTTTTGCTCCGCTCACGCCCTTCGCATAATTTCGCACGGAGTAATAGGCGGATTCTTTTGGGGAATACAGTTCGATGCCGGTGAGCTTCCAGCCCGATTTCACAGCGACTTCGATGATTGCGTTTGACTTGTTTTTTGTCAGTTTCAGGTTCGTTGTATTCTGGCTTTTGAGCTTTGACGCAAGATTTGTGCTCTTGCCGTTTTTGAGTCCCGCGATTTTGACTGTTTTGAGCGGATTGGTGTAATCTTTGACGTTGACTGTAGTCTCGTATTTTTTGTTATCAATCTGAAAAGAGACTCTGGAGGAACCTTTTTTCAGGAGTTTCAGCCCGATTGAATAGCTGTAATTGTTGCTGCCGGTTTTGGACGGGGCCGTGTCGTCAAAATATTGCGTCTCATAGTTGTATGAATTGGAGCTTTTCTGCAGATATCCTGGCTTTACCACGGACGGATCAGAACTCTTTACCGAAGATTTTTTTATTGTCTGGCTTTTGGAAAGACCTCCGACGTAGATACTGGTGGATGTGACGCCTTTGCCGTACCGGTAGACCGTCTGGCTTTCGGGCACGTAGGGTGCTGCCATGACGGATACCGGGATGGTTGTGACGAGAACGGCAAGTGTGAGCACAAGAACCGCCGCTTTCTGGATGAGTTTTTTCATAACACTTCTCCTTTCTGGTTGTCTGTACAGTGACAAAACCATTATATTCTAATTGTAAAATAGTGTCAAGTAAGCGGAAGCGTTTTCTGAAAAAAGCAGAAAATTGGTTGACAACCCAACGCATTATGCTATGATAGAGGGGAATCCAGAAAACTGATTGTCTGTTGCGGTGGAACCGCATATTTTTTTACAAATATATTAGCACTCGATTGATGGGAGTGCTGACAAGCTGGGAGGGAAGCATATGTTAGTGATACCGATATATGATATGATACTTTTACCCGATATTACTTTTTATTTTAAGAAAGAGTTTTTTGACGGAGTCGCTGCCGAGGATCTCGCGCCGGGGCAGGAGGTCGTATTTCTGATGCAGAAGGAGGGGAAGAACCGGAGCGAGCTTGTGGCGGATGATTTCTATCCGGTCGGAGTCGCGGGCAGGGTGGAGAAACCAGATGAAGAGGGAAATATCAGCATCCATGTCACAGAGCGTGTCAGAGTCTTAGAGATCCACGTCAGTGAGGAAAAAATTTCCGCGGCGGCCGAGCCGCTTGCGGAGACAGAAGATCTCGCCGAAGCAGAGGAAAAGGAGCGGTTTGACCGGATGAAAAACAGTCTGCTGGCATTTGCGCAGAATTACCAGTGGGGGATCTGGGCGCGGGGCTATATTCTGCACTGGAAAAATATGTCGGAGATGGTCTGCGCACTGTCTGCGTATCTGGATCTGACGGACAAAGAACGGTATGAGATTGTAAAGACAAATTCACGTGCCGGTCGTGCGGAACGGATGGAGCGCGCGATTTATGAATTTGTGGAAACGGCGCTGGTGCGCCAGGAGGCAGAGAGCGCACAGAAGGCCTCGCACGAACAGGTCTACCGCGAAGATGCAATCAGAAAGCAGATTGATTTTCTGCAGGGCAAGCTGGATGAGATGCACCCGGAAAATATTTCGGATGTGAGACGGTTTGAGACGAAAATCAAAGAGGCGGGAATGAACGGGACGGCGTTAAAGGAGGCTGAAAAAATCTTAAACCGGATGAAGCAGGAGGGAAAGGACGGGCATGAGTACGGCATGCTCTATGACTATCTCGACTTTGTGACAACGCTTTCATGGAAGAAAGAGGAAGTCAGCGCGATTGATTTAGGGAAAGCGGAGAAGATTCTCGACGAGGACCATTATGGGCTTCTGAAGGTAAAAAAGAGGATTGTCGAGCAGATGGCGGTTATGGAACTGCGCAGGCAGCAGTCGGGCTCTATTTTATTGTTTGTCGGCGCGCCGGGTACCGGAAAGACCAGTATCGGAAAGAGCATTGCGAAGGCGCTCGGGCGCAGGTATGTAAGGGTCAGCCTGGGCGGCGTCCGGGATGAGGCGGAGATTCGCGGGCACAGACGCACATATATCGGGGCGATGCCGGGGAGAATCATGGAAGGGATGAAACAGAGCGGTGTCTCGAATCCGGTCATGGTGCTGGATGAAGTCGACAAGCTCTCAAAGGACTACAGCGGCGATCCGGCGAGCGCGCTTCTGGAGGTGCTGGACCCCGAGCAGAACAATACGTTTACCGATCATTATATGAACGTCCCCTATGATCTGTCCGACGTGCTGTTTGTGTGTACGGCAAACAGTACGGACACAATACCGGAACCGTTGTTAAACCGCATGGAGGTTATTTCATTTCCAGGCTATACGCCGCTGGAAAAATTTCAGATTGCCAGGCGCCATCTCCTGCCCGATGCGATGAAAAAGATGGGACTTAAGGCTGCCAATTTAAAAATTACGGACGAGGCACTCCATTGTGTTATCCGCGATTACACAATGGAATCGGGTGTCAGAGGACTGAAAAAGAGAATGGAAACACTGTGCCGCTGTGCGGCGGTGAGGCTGGTAAAGGGAGAGAAAAAGCATCTGACCGTAAGTCCGAAAAAGCTGCCGAAATATCTGGACCGCAGACCAATCCGTCATGAGGGCATTCTTGAGGAAAAGAGGCCGGGAATCGTCACCGGCCTTGCCTGGACACAGGCAGGCGGGGATATTCTTTTTATTGAGACGCTTTTAAACGATGGAAGCGGCAGGATGAGGATCACGGGACAGCTCGGCGACGTGATGAAGGAGTCGGCGCAGATTGCGGTGAGCCTGGTCCGGAAGCTTTATCCGAAGGAGACGGCAGACTGGGATGAGTGTGATCTGCACATCCATGTACCGTCGGGGGCGGTGCCAAAAGACGGACCTTCGGCCGGAATCACACTGACGACGGCACTGGCTTCCCTTGTGACCAATAAAGCAGTCAGTCCCTCTTATGCCATGACAGGAGAGGTGTCGCTGCGGGGAACCGTGATGCCCATCGGCGGACTGCCCGAAAAACTGATGGCCGCCGAGCGCGCCGGGATCTCCAGAGTGTTTATCCCGGAAGAGAATGTGGATGATCTGGACGATGTGGCGGAAGAGGTGAAAGAGAAACTGAAAATCATTCCGGTAAAAAAAGTGACGGAAGTGCTCGATAAAGTGCTGGGCGCTGCGCCGGAATTTTAAGGAGAAATGGAGGAAGGCATGAGAGAGATACTGGTTGTGATTGATATGCAGAACGATTTTATTGACGGGGCCCTGGGAACGAAAGAAGCACGGGCGATCGTTCCTTTCGTGGCGGAAGAGATCAGAAAATATCCTGTGGGAGATGTGTTCGCCACGAGGGACACCCACGGTCCGGATTATAAAAATACGCAGGAGGGGAGGCGGCTCCCCGTCCCGCACTGTATCAGAGGAACGGCGGGGTGGCAGCTCTGCCCCGAAGTCGCGGAGGCACTCGGCGGGGCAGAAGTGATCGACAAGCCGGGATTTGGTTCCCGTCTTCTGGCGGAGAAGCTTCTTGCGATCGCGAAGGAGGAACCGGTCGGGCTGACACTTCTGGGGCTCTGCACGGATATCTGTGTGGTGTCGAATGCACTTCTGCTGAAGGCGTATCTGCCGGAGACACCGGTCAGGGTCCTTGCGTCCTGCTGTGCCGGCGTGACGCCGGAGAGTCACCGCGCCGCGCTTGAGACGATGCAGATGTGCCAGATTGAGATCGTGGAATAAAGTACGTTTTTGTACAAAACAGACAAATATCATATGTAAAATCTGTATTGAGTCAACAAAAATGTATATTTCTGTTGACACGGAAAAAATCAAATATTATAATTTACCCATAAATCAATAAGCAATTCACTGGGTTGTTACTTTTATTAGGCAAAACTGGATGATACTGAAGAGCAGAAGGCATATCTGATATGCCGTCGTGCTGTTTGGTCTGATTTCAGTTTTTTTATTGCCCGGATGGCTGACCGGCAGCCGGGGAACGGAGCAGAACAACCCACCGCGGGCGCAGGATTCTTTTTTATCCGGATCTCAATTCATAAATGAGGAGCAGACATCACTCATGAAAATTCTGAAAATTATAAATAATAATATTGTCAGTTCAGTGGACCAGAGGGGCAAAGAAGTCGTTGTCATGGGAAGGGGTATCGGATTTAAAAAAAAGCAGGGGGATGAGATCAGTCTGGCGGCGGTGGAAAA
Organism: uncultured Roseburia sp.; assembly: GCA_947649645.1. Lineage (GTDB taxonomy): Bacteria > Bacillota > Clostridia > Lachnospirales > Lachnospiraceae > Roseburia. Next base: position 52,533 of record CANSSP010000001.1, read on the forward strand.
AATATTTATCCTGCCCGAGGAGAGCACAAACCGGTTTATGGAGCTTGCGGCGGACATACCGTATGAGCATATGCAGCTTGCGGAGGAGATCATCCATTATGCAAAAAAGAAGCTGGGAAAGAAACTGAGTAAAAATATTTACATCACGCTGACAGATCACCTCAATTATGCGATTGAACGGAAAAAACAGGGGATCCAGGTACATAACGCGCTGTTGTGGGAGATTCAGAAATTTTATCCCACAGAGTATGCGGTGGGGCTTAAGGCGCTCGGAATGGTGCAGGAGAAAATGGAAGGGCTGATGCTTCCGGTGGACGAGGCGGCGTTTATCGCCCTGCATCTGGTGAACGCGGAGATGGACACGGATATGAGGCAGTCTGTTCCGGTACCGGGTATGATAAAGGATATTTTAAATATTGTCCGCTATACCGTCGGAGGAGAGATGGATGAAGAGTCGCTGGCCTATGAGCGGCTGGTCACGCATCTGAAGTTTTTTCTGCAGAGAATCATCAAGGAAGAGACGTATCAGGGCGACGACGAAGACATGAGGAGGACGATACGGGAGCATTGTCCGGAAGAATATGGATGTGCGCTTAAAATAAAGGATTACGTAAAAGCAAAAATAGGGCATGAGACGACGGAGGATGAGCTGGTTTATCTGACATTGCACATCAACCGCGTCAGCGGAGAAAGGCGCAGGAAGGAAAGACAGGAATAAGACAGGCGTTGTGCGCAGGCGTCTGTTTTAGATAAAGCGAAGCCAAATGAAAATGAGGAGGGAAACGTTATGGCAAGCAAGTATGATGGATTAGCGAGAATCATCATCCAGAATGTGGGCGGCAAGTCGAATATTGTCAGTCTCACGCACTGCATTACCAGGCTGCGGTTCAAACTCAAAGACGAATCCAGGGCAAACACAGACATTTTAAAAGAGACGGACGGTGTCGTCACGGTCATCCAGAGCGGCGGACAATATATGGTCGTTATCGGGAACCATGTTGGAGACGTGTACGATACCGTAGTATCAGTCGGACATCTTGAGAGTATTGCGGACGCGCCGCGGGAAGACGGGGTCGATGACGGTCCAAAAGAAAAAATGAGCCCGTTCAACGCGTTTGTAAGTATCGTGACAGGTGTGTTTACGCCGTTTCTGGGCGTACTGACCGCCTGTGGTATTGTCAAAGGTTTTCTGGCACTCTTTACGGCGACCGGCGTTCTGGATGGTGCCAGCGGAACTTATAATATTTTGTATTCTTTTGCCGACGCGTCTTTCTATTTTATGCCTGTTATTTTAGGCTACACGGCGGCAAAGCGTTTTAAGCTTCCTGAGATGGAAGGTATGATTATCGGTGCGTCGCTGATTTATCCGTATGTTTTAAACGGCAGCGGCTATGACGTATCCAATATTTTTGGCATTCCGGTAAACATGCCGCCGTCGGGCGACTATACCAGCAGCGTTATGCCCGTTATCGTGGCGGTTGCATTTGCGGCGTGGTTTGAGAAAAAGATTAAAAAATACATACCGGATGTCATTAAAATGTTCACGGTGCCGCTGCTTACCTGTGTGATTACCATCTGTCTGACGTTCTGGGTAATCGGGCCGGTGACGTCTCTGGCATCAACCGGATTAAATGTAATGTTTACGACGATTGCCAATTTCAGCCCGGTGCTTCTGGGAGTTGCGGTCGGCGGATTCTGGATGGTGCTCGTCATGTTTGGTCTGCACTGGGCGCTTGTTCCGGTTGCCATCAATGATATGATGACGGCAGGGTTCAGCCGCGTTCTGGTCGGTTCGTTCGGACATTCTTTTGTTCTGATTGGTTCTGTCTTTGCGATTATGATAAAGACGAAGGATAAAAAATTAAAATCGCTCTGTGCCCCGGCGGCGATCTCTTCGATTGCAGGCGTGACGGAGCCGGCGCTTTACGGTATTGTGCTTCCGAAAAAAATGCCGTTTGTGCGCGCCTGCATCATCTCTGCGGTTGCCGGCGGTGTTCTTATGGCGACAGGGGTTACCGGGTATGTGATGGCAGGTCTGGGCGTATTTGGCTATACGGGTTACATTAACACGCAGACGGGCAGCGCGGCAGGAATGATTATCTCTATCGTTGTGTCCGTTGTGTGTGTGGCAGCCGGTTTTATCTCCGAAATGATTTTTTATAATGAGGAGCCGAAAAAAACAGATACGGTAAAGAAGGATGCAGATACGAATGTAAACACAGGCTCTGCGAAGGGCGGAAACATTGCAGCGCCTGTGACGGGAGAAGTGAAGGCACTTTCCGAAGTCGAGGATGAGGCATTTTCTTCCGGCGCTCTGGGACAGGGGCTTGCCATTGTCCCGAAAGAGGGGAAGATTTATGCACCGTGTGACGGAGAGATCGGAACATTCTTCCCGACCGGCCATGCGATCGGACTTATGAGCGCGGACGGTGCGGAGATTCTGATTCACGTCGGAATGGATACCGTAAAACTGGATGGAAAAGGTTTTACGCCGAAGGTCGCGCAGGGTGCAAAGGTAAAGAAGGGTGATCTGTTGCTGGAATTTGACATTGCGTATATAAAGGCGCAGGGATTCTCGACGGTGACGCCCATGATTATCACCAACTCGGATGACTACGCGGATGTGGTTCCGACGGGGGCAAAAGAGGTAAGGCACGGTGACGTGGCGATTACGCTATTGTAAATCTTTTCCAAAATCGTTATAATTTAGAACAGAGATCCGTGTTGAGACAGTGAGAAGGAGGAAATGAGATGGCATTCCCAAAAGATTTTTTGTGGGGCGGCGCGACAGCCGCAAACCAGTATGAGGGCGCGTACAGTGAAAAAGGAAAAGGACTGAACACGGCCGACGTGATTATGGGTGGCTCGCACACGGTTCCCAGAATGATAACCTGGAAGAATGAAAAGACGGGGGAGACCGGAAAGACAGGAATGGGATTCGGCTCGAAGATGGAGTTTCCCGTGGGAGCCGTTCCGGCCGTGCTGGACGATGTCTATTATCCGAGTCATGAAGCGACCGACTTCTATCACCACTATAAAGAAGATATCGCGTTTATGGGGGAGATGGGATTTAAAACGTTTCGTCTGAGCATGAACTGGGCCCGGATTTTTCCGAACGGAGACGATACGGCGCCGAACGAGGACGGGCTGGCGTTTTATGAGGCAGTGTTCGATGAATGTAAAAAATATGGAATCGAGCCGCTTGTGACGCTTTCTCACTACGAGACACCGCTGCATCTTTCCATTGCATATGGCGGATGGGTGAACCGTAAACTGATCGGTTTCTTTGAGAATTATGCAAAGACTGTCTTTGCGCGCTACAAAGGAAAAGTAAAGTACTATCTGACATTTAATGAGATCAATATGATGGATATGTGCCCGTTTATGGCCGGCGGCATTATGGAGGATACGCCGCAGGCAAAGGCGCAGGGCGCGCACAATCAGTTTGTGGCGAGCGCGCTTGCGGTGAAGGCGGCGCATGAAATCAGCCCGGAAATACAGGTGGGACAGATGCTGGCCTATCAGCCGACTTATACGTATACCTGTGATCCGGCAGATCAGGTGTACGTCATGGAAGCAGAGCATAAAACGTTGTTTTATTCCGACGTGCAGACGGGCGGAAAATATCCGGCATACCGGCTGAAACAGTACGAGAGAGACGGGATAAAACTGGAGACGGAACCGGGTGACTGGGAACTTCTGGAAAAATATCCGGCGGATTTCTTAAGCTTTTCCTGTTATGGCTCCTCCACACAGACGACGCACAGCGATATAGACGGCGCCGGTGGAAATTTTGTCATGGGCGTAAAGAATCCTTATCTGCAGACGAATGCATGGGGATGGGCGACGGATCCCGCCTGCCTGAGACTGGCTCTCAACACGCTCTACGACCGGTATCACAAGCCGCTGTGGATCGTGGAAAACGGGATCGGCTGGGACGATCAGAAAGAGGCGGACGGAAGTGTTCATGACAGCTACCGGATCGAGTACTTAAGGCAGAATATCAGATCCATGGATGAAGCGGTCAGCCTTGACGGCGTTGATCTGATGGGCTACACGATGTGGGGCTGCATCGACCTGGTATCCGCGGGTACCGGGGAGATGAAAAAGCGCTACGGATTTGTCTATGTGGACCGCGACGATGTCGGTAACGGAACGTTCGCGCGCAGTCGGAAGGATTCGTTTTACTGGTATCAGAAAGTGATTAAGACACAGGGCGCCGATCTCTCCTGAGCGCGGCTGTGTCCCTGAAATCCTGAGCCCGTGGCGGCGCTGCCCGCGCGGGCTCAGGTGTCATCAGAAGGCAGCGCAGAAAAGAGGGTAAAAGAATGAAGACATTTCGGAAAGATTTTCTCTGGGGCGGCGCGACGGCCGCAAATCAGTTTGAGGGAGCCTGGGACGTCGACGGAAAAGGAGCGTCGGTGTCGGATATGTGTACAAACGGTTCGCATACGTCTCCAAAGCGGATTACACCGGTGATAGAGGAGGGTACGCTCTATCCGAGTCATGAGGCGATCGATTTTTACCATCACTATGCGGAGGATATCGCGTTGTTTGCGGAGATGGGGTTTAAGACTTTTCGCCTGTCCATCGCGTGGACGCGTATTTTTCCGACCGGACTTGAGGACGAGCCAAATGAGGCAGGCCTTGCATTTTACGACAGGGTGTTTGATGCGTGTAAGAAACACGGTATTGAGCCGCTTGTTACAATTTCGCATTATGAGATGCCATACGCTCTGATTGAAAAATATAACGGCTGGGAGAACCGCATCTGTATCGATGCATTTGTAAAATACTGTGAGACGATTTTTGCGCGCTACCAGGATAAGGTGAAGTACTGGCTGACGTTTAACGAGATCAACGCCGGGACGATGGCGATGGGAAGCGTTTTGTCCACGGGAACCATAAAAGGTTACAGCGGACCGGCGATGGGAGCCCCGGATAAACCGCAGGAGCGTTTCCAGGCGCTGCACCACCAGTTTGTCGCCAGCGCAAAGGCTGTAAAACTGGCACATGAAAAATATCCGCAGTTTAAAATGGGTAATATGTGCCTGTTTGCGACGATGTATCCTTCCACCTGCAATCCGGACGATATTGTGGAAACGCAGAAGCAGATGCAGATGATGAACTGGTTCTGTTCGGATATTCAGGTCAGGGGGGCGTATCCGTATTATGCGGATCGTTTCTTTGAGGAAAAAGGCATTTCGATCAGGATGGAGGACGGCGATCCTGAAGTTTTAAAAGAGGGAACCGTTGATTTTTATACGTTCAGTTACTATATGAGCAACTGTGTTACGACGCAGAAGGATGCGGCGGCGACCAGCGGCAATCTGATGGGCGGCGTGAAAAATCCTTATCTTGCGTCGAGTGACTGGGGCTGGCAGATTGATCCGAAGGGTCTGCGCTATACGTTAAATGAGATCTACGGGCGCTATCAGATTCCGCTGATGGTGGTGGAGAACGGACTTGGCGCATTTGACGAGAAGAAAGAGGACGGCAGCGTCGAGGACGACTACCGTATCGATTATCTGCGGCAGCACATTGCGCAGATGAAAGAGGCTGTCGCCGACGGTGTCGACCTGATGGGTTATACGCCGTGGGGCTGTATCGACCTGGTCAGCGCTTCGACCGGAGAGATGGCGAAACGGTACGGCTTTATCTATGTGGACAAATACGACGACGGGACCGGAACGCTGGCGCGGAGCCGGAAAAAATCATTCTACTGGTATCAGAAGGTGATCCGGACAAACGGAGAGGATCTCGACTGATCGTTCCCTGATACATTTATGGCAGAGAAAAAGCCTCACAGTCAGTATTGCTGTGGGGCTTTATGCTTTCAGATGTCAGAAAATTTTTTCACACGCAGCTTTAACGTCTGCCGGGACTGCGGTATTTTTCTTCACAGTATTTGCAGCGGTAGACTTCATGCTCCTTGTCGGTCAGAAAGAAAATCTGGTCGAGCTCCTGTTCGATGGATGTAATGCAGCGGGGATTTCTGCACCGGATAATATTTTTGATCTTTTTGGGGAGATGCAATTCCCGCTTTTCCACGATCTTCTGGTCTTTAATGACGTTGACGGTGATATTGTGGTCGATAAAGCCCAGAATTTCAAGGTCTAAGTCCCCGATCGGGCACTCTACCTTCAGAATATCCTTTTTTCCCATCTTATTACTTTTCGCATTTTTTATAATGGCGACCGGACAGTCCAGGTTGTCCAGCTTCAGATCATGGTAAATCTGCAGACTCATACCGGCGCGGATATGGTCTAATACAAAACCCTCCTGGATTCCACTGATATTTAACATCGCTGTGCTCCTTTTTCTTTTTGGTACGCCCGCAATCTCTCCTGCATCTGCCTTTGTGGCTGGTTTTTGTCATATGTACATAAATTTAGTCCGTGCAAATCTATGCGCATCTGACAAAAAACGACGCAAAACAGGGACAAAGAGATTTCGGAAGTACATCTTTTTGAAATATGTGATAAAGTAACGGTTTTTCAGACGTTGATTTCAAGCAGGGTCAGAATGAGAGCCATCCGCACGTAGACGCCGTACTGTGCCTGACGGAAATAGGCCGCCCTTGGGTCGTCGTCGACTTCCACCGAGATTTCATTGACTCTCGGCAGAGGGTGGAGGACGAACATGTCTTTTCTGGCAAGTTCCATCTTGGATTTTGTGAGTATATAGTAATTTTTAAGACGCACATAATCTTCCTCGTTGAAAAAGCGTTCTTTTTGTACGCGGGTCATATAGAGAATGTCGAGGTCTGGCATGGCGTCTTCCAGGCGTTCTGCCTCGGCAAAAGGGATATGATTCGCATGCAGCACGTCTTCTCTGATGTAGCTTGGGATGCGCAGCTCTTCCGGGGAGATCAGAAGAAAGCGGATGCCGGGGTAGCGGATCAGGGCGTTGATCAGGGAGTGGACGGTGCGGCCGAACTTCAGATCGCCGCAGAGCCCGATGGTCAGATCGTTCATGCGCCCTTTGAGAGAGCGGATGGTCAGAAGATCTGTCAGCGTCTGGGTGGGATGCTGATGACCGCCGTCGCCGGCATTGATCACGGGAATCTGGGATTTCATGGAGGCGACAAGAGGCGCGCCTTCTTTGGGATGCCGCATGGCACAGATATCTGCGTAACAGGAAATCACCCGGATGGTGTCGGAGACGCTCTCACCCTTTGCGGCGGAGCTGGAATCGGCACTGGAAAAACCTAAAACAGAGCCGCCGAGATTTAACATGGCGGCTTCAAAACTGAGACGTGTGCGTGTGCTTGGCTCGTAAAAGCAGGTGGCAAGTTTTTTCCCTTCGCACGCATGGGCATATTTCTGCGGATTCTTCTCGATGTCGGCGGCCAGATCCAGAAGCTGATCCAGCTCATCGACCGAGAAGTCCAGCGGGCTCATCAGATGACGCATACTTTTCCTCCTTATGTGGCAGATCAAAATATTTTTACTATCATATCTCAATCAAAATGCAATTGCAAGACGGAAAATAGTCATAATTGCTGACGGTGCTGTGCGTCGGCGTGCACGAGAATACGCTCGAACAGCAGTCCGGCAGCCATCCAGAACGGCGCGTAATCGAGACGGATCAGACCGTCGATGTTAGATTTTGCATCGCTGTAATCCCAGGGACACATCGCATGTTTTTTCAGGACAGAGCCGCTTATATATTCAAAAGAAAAGATGCCGAGCGAGTAGAGCGTGCCGCGGAAGAGAGCGGGCAGTTTTCTGATTTTGCGGTAGACGGGACCGATGCAGGCGGCCATCCCGTAAATCGGAAACATCCATACGGAAGTCTGCCCGATCAGACGTCCGTCCTTTTTTAAAAGAGAACCGGCGGAGGTAAAAAGAATTTCCATACACCAGCCGGTCAGGCCACAGATAAAAAAATTTTTTCCGTTCATGATTCACCTCGTTCTTCCCAGTTTTTTCGTGTTGTACAGTTTTTAGCTTCTGCGAAAAAGAAAAAAATATGTAATTGCAGTTTCTATCTTTTTTTGAGCGCACATGGTATAATCGGGATAGCGATAACAGAGGAAAGGAAGGATTTTATATGAAAGTATTGGTTGTCGGAGGCGTCGCGGCCGGGACAAAAACGGCGGCAAAACTAAAAAGAGCCGACCGGAGCGCAGAGGTCACGCTGATCACAAAGGGGAAGGATATATCATATGCGGGATGCGGTCTGCCCTATTACGTCGGCGGGCTGATCCATGACAGGGAGGAGCTGACGGTAAACACACCGGAAAAATTTGCCGCGCTCACCGGCGTCAGGGTGCTGACGGGAAAAGAAGCAACAGGACTCTGCGCGGAGGAAAAGTACGTCCGGGTCAGGGATACGGCAAGCGGACAGGAGGAGGATTTTTCCTATGACAAACTGGTGATCTCTGTCGGGGCATCGCCTGCAGCCCCGCCGGTGAAGGGGATGGACCTGGAGGGTGTCTTTACGATCCGCACGCCGGAGGACGCCGTCAACGTGCGCGCATATGCCGACGAAAACGATGTGAAAGCTGCGGTTGTGGTGGGGGCAGGGTTTATCGGCCTTGAGATGGCCGAAAATCTGAAACAGAAAGGAATTGCCGTCACGGTCATCGATTTTGCGTCTCAGATACTGCCCAATATCCTGGACCCGGAGATGGCCGCTTATGGGAAAAAGCATCTGCAGAGAGAGGGAATCCGGATTGTCACAGGGACGAAGGCAGAAGAGATCACAGGGGACGGCCGGGTCGCAGCGGTAAAGACGACGGCCGGGACGCTCCGCTGCGGCATTCTCATAATGGCTGCAGGAATCCGCCCGAATACTGCGTTTCTGGAGGGCAGCGGCCTTGAGATGAACCGTGGAACGATCGTGGTCGATAAGAAGATGCAGACCAGTCTGCCGGACGTCTACGCGGCAGGGGACTGTGTGCAGGTCGTAAACCGTGTTACCGGCGGGCCGCAGTGGTCGCCGATGGGATCGTCCGCAAATATGGAAGGGCGGACGCTGGCGCAGATTCTGGCCGGCGCGCAGAAGGAATATCCCGGCGTGCTCGGCACGGGCGTGGTTAAACTCCCGGGGCTTAACTGTGGGCGGACCGGACTGACCGAAGAGGCGGCGAAAGCCGCTGGATATGATGTGGAAACGGCGCTTGCCGTCACGGACGATAAGGCGCACTATTATCCGGGCGCATCTTTCTTTGCCACAAAGCTGATCGCAGACAAAGAGAATCACAGGCTGCTGGGAATACAGGTGTTTGGCCCCGGCGCCGTGGATAAGATGGTTGATATCGCTGTCATGGGAATGACGATGGGCGCAAAACTGGAAGATTTTGAAAATGCGGATTTCGCCTACGCGCCACCGTTTTCGACGGCAATCCATCCGTTCCTGCAGGCCGTGTATGTCCTGCTCAACAAATTAAACGGCGAAATGGTGAGCATGACTCCGGCGGAGTACGCGGCGGGGAAGGCACAGGGGTTCAGGGTGCTTGATGTGGCTCCGTCGCCGACGATTGCGGGCGCCGACTATATCGATCTGGTGAAAGTCAGCGGAGAGATCGAGGGAATCGGAAAAGAAGAAAAGCTTCTGCTTGTCTGTGCAAAGGGAAAGCGGGGCTATTTTCTGCAGAACCGTCTGCGCTTTTATGGCTATGAAAATACAGTAGTGCTGGAAGGAGCAACGTTTTTTAACGATGTGAAGGTGGCAGGCAACGGGGAGCAGGTTTCAAAAGAGGAAGAAACCAGAGTCAAGGCACTCGGATTTTTAAAGGATAAGCGGACTCCCGACAGGTTCAATGGCCGCGTCATCACCAGAAACGGAAAGATCACGGCAGAGGAGGCCAGAGCGATTGCCGAGGCTGCGGAGCGCTACGGGAGCGGAGAGGTGGCGATGACGTCCCGGCTGACGATGGAGATTCAGGGAGTGCCGTTTGGTAATATCGAAGCGCTGCGGGAATATCTGCTCTCTGCGGGGCTTCAGACAGGAGGAACAGGTTCAAAGGTGCGTCCGGTGGTTTCCTGCAAGGGAACGACCTGCCAGTATGGTCTGATCGATACATTTGCGCTGTCGCAGGAGATTCACGAGCGGTTTTTCCACGGCTATGCCGCGGTAAAACTTCCGCACAAATTTAAAATCGCGGTGGGCGGGTGCCCGAACAACTGTGTAAAACCGGATTTGAACGATCTTGGCATTATCGGGCAGCGCGTCCCGCAGTTAAGCCTGGAGAAGTGCAGGGGATGCAGCGTCTGTCAGGTGGAGACGAACTGCCCGATCGGAATCGCACATCTGTCGGACGGCAGGCTGGTCATCGACGAAGATGCCTGTAATCACTGCGGGCGCTGTATGGGAAAATGTCCGTTCGGCGTGATTGAGAATTATGTCAATGGTTACCGTATCTACATAGGCGGGCGCTGGGGCAAAAAGACTGCCCAGGGCAGATATCTGGAGAAAGTCTTTACCGACCAGGAGGAAGTGCTTCTGGTTGTGGAAAAGGCCATTCTTCTGTTCCGCGAGCAGGGCGTGACGGGAGAACGCTTTGCCGATACCGTAGCGCGCATCGGTTTCGCGGAAGTGGAGAGACAGCTTTTATCGGATGAACTGCTGGAGCGCAGGCAGGAGAATATTGCGGCGGAAAAACATATGAAAGGCGGAGCGACCTGTTAAATAAGGGGCAGGGAGACTTCGCACACACAGCAAAAAAGCCTTTCGGGCGGGGGCGCACTGCGGCGGGGAAGAAGAGAGCCGCGGCAGCGGCCCGCCTGGGCAGAGAATCCTGCGGTGCGGGATTCTTTTTTATTTCCTTAATATGGACAAACAGAAATGCACATGCTATCATGTACGGGGAATAATCTGCCGTAGAATACGGACAAAAAAATGAAAGAGGAAAAAGAGATGTACGTGATACAATTTATCAGAGGATTCTGTATGGCTTTAGCGGACAGTGTGCCGGGCGTTTCCGGCGGGACGATTGCGTTTCTGCTCGGGTTTTACGATCAGTTTATCGGGTCAATTGACGATCTGATTACCGGAAATATGCAGAAGAAAAAAGAGGCGGTGTTTTTTCTGATCAGGCTTGGGATCGGCTGGGTCGTGGGATTTGTTCTGGCGGTCCTGGTTCTTACGAGCGTGTTCGAATCGCATATTTATGCGATCAGCTCCCTGTTTATCGGTTTTATCATCTTTGCCATTCCGGTCGTGATACGGGAGGAGCGGCAGGTGCTGCTGGAGCACAAGGCGTCTGCGGCATTTATTGTTCCCGGTATTGTGATTGTCAGTGCGATCACTTATTTTAATCCTGTCGGCGGCGGAGAGGGCGTAAATCTGGATCATCTGACGGTCACGCTGGGGATTTTTGTTTTCCTGGCGGGAATGATCACGATTTCTGCGATGGTGCTGCCGGGAATCTCCGGTTCCACGCTGCTGCTTATTATGGGACTGTATCTGCCGGTCATCACGGCGATCAAGGATATCCTGCATTTTGATTTCAGTGCGTTTGGGACGGTGTTTCTCTTTGGCTGTGGCGTGATCGTCGGGGCGCTTAGCATAGTGAAGGTTATCCGCGGCGCACTGGAGCGTTTCCGGGCACAGACCATTTATCTGATTATCGGACTGATGCTTGGTTCGATCTATGCGGTCGTGATGGGGCCGACGACGCTGGAAGTGCCGCAGGCGGCGATGACGCTTAAGGAGTTCAGTCTTGTGTTTTTTGCGGTCGGCGGTGTGGTGATTCTCGGCATGCAGTTCCTGAAGAGCAGTAAAGAGCAGTAGAGCAGGGGTGTGTGATGAAAAAGCTGTTGTATTTTTTAAAGGATTATAAGAAGGAAAGCGTGCTCGGCCCGCTGTTCAAACTGCTGGAGGCATCGTTTGAGCTGATTGTTCCGCTGGTTATGGCGGCGATCATCGATACCGGTGTGGCGTCTGCGGACGGCGGCTATATCATGAAGATGTGCCTGGTTCTGGTTCTGCTCGCCGTCATCGGTCTTACCTGTTCGATCACGGCACAGTATTTCGCGGCCAAGGCGGCGGTCGGTTTTGCGACGGGCCTGCGTCATGCGCTGTTTGCCCATATTGAGAAGCTATCTTTCACGGAAATGGACACGGTGGGCACGTCGACGCTGATCACCCGGATGACGAGCGACGTAAACCAGGTACAGAACGGCGTAAACCTGGTGCTGCGGCTGTTTCTGCGCTCGCCGTTTATTGTATTTGGCGCGATGATTATGGCGTTTACGATCGATGTGAAGGCGGCGCTTATTTTTGTGGTCACGATTCCACTGCTCTCGGTGGTCGTGTTCGGGATTATGGTTTTAAGCATTCCGCTCTACAAAAAAGTGCAGAACGCGCTGGATAAGGTGCTTGGCATCACGCGTGAGAATCTGACGGGAAGCCGTGTAATCCGTGCGTTCAACAAAGAGGCGGATGAAATCGCGCATTTTCACGAGAGCAATGAGACGCTGACGCGGGTACAGCTTTATGTCGGAAAGATATCGGCGCTGATGAATCCCCTGACGTATGTGATTATCAACGGGGCGATTGTTGTTCTGGTGTGGACGGGTGCCGTCCGTGTGGAAAACGGGTACATCACGCAGGGCGAGGTGGTGGCGCTGGTCAGCTATATGTCGCAGATTCTGGTGGAGCTTGTAAAACTGGCTAATCTGATTATCAATATCAACAAATCGATTGCCTGCGGAAACCGGATCGCCCGCATTTTTGAACTGGAGCCTTCGATTGTTGATGCGTGCGGCCGGGGAGAGGCCGGGGAAACGGACTGCGCACGGACGACAGATAAGGCCGCCGCGGTGGAATTTTCCCATGCGGGGCTTATCTATGCGGGCGCCGGAGAGGAATCGCTGACGGATATTCATTTTTCGGCGGCGCGCGGGGAGACGATCGGTATCATCGGCGGCACCGGATCCGGAAAATCTTCCGTGGTCAATCTGATTCCACGTTTTTACGATGCGACTTCCGGCGTGGTGAAAGTTAACGGAAAGGATGTAAAGGAGTGGCCGCTTAAGGCGCTGCGGGAAAAGACGGGCGTGGTGCCGCAGAAGGCGGTGCTGTTTAAGGGAACCATCCGCGAAAACATGCGCTGGGGAAATCCGGACGCTTCGGATGATGCGATTATGGAGGCTCTGAGGACGGCACAGGCGGAAGAGTTTGTGCGGACAAAAGAGGGTGGTCTTAACTACGGAATCGAGCAGGGCGGCCGTAATCTTTCGGGCGGACAGCGACAGAGGCTTACGATCGCGCGTGCGCTGGTGAAGAAACCGGAGATTCTGATTATGGACGACAGTGCCTCGGCGCTCGACTTTGCAACCGACGCGAAGCTGCGCATGGCAATCCGTGCGATGACAGATCCCGCCGGTTCACAGATGACCGTGTTTATCGTGTCACAGCGTGCGTCTTCGATCCGCCATGCAGACCGCATTATTGTGCTCGACGACGGCAGGGTCGTCGGCATCGGGACACACGATGCGCTGATGGAAACGTGTGATGTTTATCGGGAGATTTACGATTCCCAGTTTAAAAAGGAACAATAAAAACGGCGTTCTTCCGGTGTGGAGGGTAGAAATGAGTAAAAAAGTGAGCAGACAGCAGAAGGCGACGCTGGCGAAGGTGCTGCGCTATATCAGACGATACTGGTTTTATCTGGGACTGTCGGTCGTGCTTGCGGCGGTCACGGTGGCTCTGACGCTTTATCTTCCGATTCTGATCGGGCAGGCAGTCGATAAAATCGTCGGAGCAGGAGAGGTGGATTTTTCGGGGATTTTAAGGATCCTGCGGAAAATGGCTGTGATGATTGCACTGACGGCGGCGGCGCAGTGGATTATGAATGTCTGTAACAATAAGATTACGTACAATGTCATAAGGGATATCCGCAGGGAGGCGTTTGAGAAGATTGAGCGTCTTCCCTTAAAATATATTGACGCCCATTCTTACGGGGAGATCGTAAGCCGTGTGATCGCGGACGTCGACCAGTTTGCCGACGGGCTTCTGATGGGTTTTACACAGTTTTTTACCGGGATTGTCACAATCTTCGGAACACTTCTTTTTATGCTGACCATCAGTGTGAAAATCACCGCGGCGGTGGTGATTATCACGCCGGTTTCTCTGTTTGTGGCCAGTTTTATCGCGCAGAGGACTTTTTCAATGTTTCGGCTACAGTCCGAGACGCGGGGGGAGCAGACGGCGTTTATCGAAGAAATGGTGGGAAACCAGAAGGTTGTACAGGCTTTTTCTCATGAGAGCGAGGCCCTGGAGCAGTTTGACGAGATCAACAGCCGGCTGCAGAAGTATTCGCTCAGGGCTATTTTCTTTTCGAGCATTACAAACCCGGCGACACGCTTTGTCAACAGCCTTGTCTACGCGACGGTCGGCGTGGTGGGTGCGTTTTCGGCGATTGCGGGGGGAATCAGCGTCGGACAGCTTTCCAGTCTGCTCAGCTATGCTAATCAGTACACCAAGCCCTTTAACGAGATTTCCGGTGTGATCACGGAGCTGCAGAATGCGCTGGCCTGTGCCGCGCGGGTGTTTGAGCTGATGGAAGAAGAGGCGGAGGTTTCTGACGCGCCGGATGCACAGACTTTAAAAGAGGCGGACGGGAGCGTGGAACTGGAGCACGTCTGTTTCTCTTATGTGCCCGGCATGAAGCTGATCGAAGACTTTAATCTCACCGTAAAACCAGGACAGAGAGTGGCGATCGTAGGGCCGACAGGCTGCGGGAAGACGACGCTGATCAATCTTCTGATGCGGTTTTATGATGTAAACAGCGGGGAGATCCGAGTCAGCGGGATACCGATGCGGGAACTGACGCGAAAGAGTCTGCGGAGCAATTACGGAATGGTGCTCCAGGAGACATGGCTCAGAAGCGGGACGATCCGCGATAACATTACGATGGGAAAAGAAGGCGCGACCGATGAAGAAGTGATCGCGGCCGCGAAGGCTTCCCACGCCCACAGCTTTATCAGGCGTCTGCCGGACGGATATGACACGGTGATCGCGGAGGACGGTGGAAATCTCTCGCAGGGACAAAAGCAGCTTCTGTGTATCACGCGCGTCATGCTGTGTCTGCCGCCGATGCTGATTCTTGACGAGGCGACGTCCTCGATCGACACGCGCACTGAGATACGGATTCAGAAAGCATTTGCGCGGATGATGGAGGGACGCACAAGTTTTATCGTGGCACACAGGCTCTCGACGATACAGGAGGCCGATATGATCCTTGTCATGAAAGACGGGAGCGTCATAGAACAGGGAAACCACGAGGAACTTCTGGCAAAGAACGGGTTTTATGCAAACCTGTATCAGAGCCAGTTTGTACAGGCATAATGAAAGAATGATTCCATGAAAAAAAAGAAGAGCAGCCAGCCGTCGGATGAGCCGGTAAAGGCGGATGGCAGAAAAAGAAAACCGAGAGTGCTAAAGAAGGATATACGCTGGGAACGACTGGACAATACGGCCCATCTTTTTCCGGTGATTGCCGGTGAGAGCATGAGCAACGTCTACCGGATCAGCGTGACGCTGACGGAACAGGTGGATCCCGGACTGCTGCAGGAAGCTCTTGATATTGTGCTGCCGAAGTTTGACGGTTTTAACCTTCGTTTAAGGCAGGGCGTTTTCTGGTATTATTTTGAGGAAAACGGCAAGCCGGCGCCGCGGGTGCGGATGGAAAATATGTTTCCATGCCGTTTTATCCGTCAGAATCAGAACCGCAGCTATCTGTTCAGGGTTACTTATTATAAATACAGAATCAATCTTGAAGTATTTCATGTGCTCACAGACGGAATGGGAGGAATCAGTTTTTTAAAGGAGCTGACTTATCAGTATCTGCGTCTGGCGCATCCGCAGCTTGCCGCACAGGTGGGAGATGCCCTGAGCGCAGACACGTCCCTGAACCGCGAGGACAGCTTTTTAAAGAATTACAAGAAAAGTCATGCCAGGGGATATCAGTCAAAGAAGGCGTATCTGATCAAAGGTGAGAGGCTGCGTCCCGGCGAATTCGGGGTGATGCATGGCTATATGAAGGTATCGGAATTAAAAGAAGTCTGCCGGCGATATGGCGTCAGCATCAATGAATATCTGGTGGGTGTTTTTGTATGGAGCGTTTATACGGAGTGTATGCATGGGATGGCTTCGGAAAAGCCGGTTCGTGTCGCCGTTCCGGTCAACCTGCGGCCCTATTTTAATTCCATTACGACCAAAAATTTTTTTGTCATGGTTTCGGCGGAGTTTCATCCCACAAAAGACGTGTATACGTTTGAAGAAGTCTTAAAGACTGTGCAGGGGAGCCTGCGCAGTCAGATTGACAGAGAGCATCTGGAAGAACTTTTTTCTTACAATGTCTCAAATGAAAAGCTCTGGATTGCCCGGGCTGTTCCGCTGTTTCTGAAAAATATGGCGATGCGTTATATCTATACGACGTCGGCGCTGGCGAACACGACGACGATTACGAACATCGGCAATATTACAGTCGCGGAGGAGTATCGCCCGTATGTGGAAATGTTTCATGCGTTCCTGGCGATGTCAAAGGGGCAGCACCTTAAGGGAACGATCTGTTCCTATGGAGATACGCTGGTGTTCAGCTTTAGTTATGACCTGGTTGACCCGTCGGTGCAGAGAGGATTTTTCCGCAAAGTGGCGTCCGACGGAATCAGCGTGGAATTGGAGAGCAATGGGGTGAATTATGAGTAAATGTAAAAACTGCCGGATAGAGATCCTGGATGAGACGGAGCGCTGCCCGCTTTGTAATTCTGTTCTGGAGCAGACAATCGAGGTCGAGAACATGTACCCGGATGTCAGGATGGTTGTCAGGCGGATGACATTGATCGGCAGGATTTATCTGTTCTGTGCCATTCTTTCAGAAGCCATTCTGATTGCTGTAAATATCCTGACCGGGTCGCAGACCTGGTGGTGTGCGATCACCGGGCTTTCCCTTTTTTATGTCTATATGCTCATCCGGTTTGCGATTCTGGGAAAATCCGGTTATAAGAGCAAAATTCTGATTCTGTCGCTGATTGCGCTTCTGATGCTGATTGCATCTGATATTGTCACAGGATACCGTGGATGGTCTGTCAATTATGTGCTGCCGTCGGGGATCGTGCTGATCGATGTCGGGATTATCGTGCTGATGGCGGCCAACCGCAGAAACTGGCAGAGTTATATGATGTGGCAGATTCTGATGATATTGTGCAGCCTGGTTCCGATGACGCTGTATCTGGCAGGTATTGAGAAGGCGCCGTATTTCGCATTTTTTCCGCTGGCGTTTTCTGTTTTCCTGTTTCTGGGAACAGTGATCATCGGGGACCGGAGGGCGAGACTGGAACTAAAGAGGAGATTCCATATCCGTTAGGACAGGAGGTTTGACAGAGTGATGCGGGAGAGCGAAGCGAGCGTCAGGGGAAGAGTAATGCGGGATCTGATTGCCCATGTGTCGAATGACAATCTGATCGGAAAAAGAATCAAAAACGGAGAGATGCGCAAAAAAATAGGGGAGACGGAACCGCCCTGGAAGTGTCCGGACTGTTTTTCAATGACGGTGATTGAGACGGAGCATTTTAACATGGAGCTGCTGGAATCACGGGAAGGGGCCAGTACGGATAAAATCATTCTGCAGCTTCACGGGGGCGGCTATATCGGAGCGATGCGTAACGCTTACCGGATGTTTGCAGGGCTTTACAATGAGGTGAGCCACGGCATGAGCGTTCTCACCGTCGACTACCGCGTAGCGCCTGAGAATCCTTATCCGGCGGCCCTTCTGGACGCATATGAGGCATACCGCTATCTCAGGGAAGAGGGATGGTTTGCCGAACAGATTATTTTTGCCGGGGATTCGGCGGGGGGCGGGCTGGCGATGGCGCTCTGCCATTATCTGAAGGACAGGGGGGAAGAGCTTCCCTGCGGTATCGTCGCGATGTCCCCCTGGACGGATCTGACGGCGGGCGGAGAATCGTATGACACCAACTATGAGCGGGATCCGCTGTTTGGAAAGACGAGGGACAGCCTTATTTATAATAAGGACTATGTGGGCGATAACGATCCGATGGATGCGTATATTTCGCCGCTGTTCGGGGATTTCAGGGATTTCCCGCCCATGCTCATCCAGGCAGGTTCTTATGAAATGCTCCTCTCGGATTCCATAAGTGTTGCGGCAAAGGCGAGGGAGCAGGGAGTAAAAGTCCGTTTAAGCGTCTATGAGGGCATGTTTCATATTTTTCAGATGGCGGCAAAGATGCTGCCGGAGTCCAGGAAGGCCTGGGTGGAGATTGGAAAATTTATTGATGTGCTTCTGCGCGAATAGGGTGAAGTGACAGTTTCAGATTCTGCGGTTTAAAAAGGCGATAAATTTTTCGAAATGCATCGGCGTTCCCTGGATTTTCTGGACTTTCAGGCGGTTTGCCTCATTAAATCCGACCAGAATGCTGTGGTTTGCCTCCGCGAGATAATCGATAATGCCGTCGATATCCGATTTGATATTTTTGGGGCACCGGATATAAAGGTGCCGGTTTGCACTGATGTGCAGCGTATAAGAGATGCTGAAATGATACCAGAAAAACTTATGCAGCGTGGAATATTTGTAAATCCAGATAATCTCGTTGATCGGCACGATGGCATTTCCATATTCTGAAGTCTCGATAAAAAAGTGTTCCGTGATAAACATATCTTCAGTTGCGAGCTGCGGAAGCGTTGCCAGCTCGTCCTCCGCCTGTTCCAGCAGTTTTTTTGCGTTTCCGAACAGGGACAGATTTTTACAGGGCGGAGAGAGACGCGGAAAGAAAATACATGCGATAAAATAAATCAGGCTGACGAGTGCATATCCCCCGGTTGTAAACAGGACAAAAAAGACGAGCAGATTGCCGGCTCTGTTGCAGCCGGGTTCGCTCAGAAAATAGCGCGACACCTTGCTGTGGATTCCGTTTTCCGTCCATTTCAGATCGACAGAGAGATTTTTTAGCAGGGTGTCAAAGCTCTCGGTTCCTTCTATAATCTTTCCCGCAATGGAAACTTCTTCGATCACGGGAAGGCCCTGTTCGCTTGTCCCCGGAGAGAGAAGGACGATGATGCATTCGCCGCTTCGCATCGTGTAGTAAAAATAACCCGATGTCCGTCCAAGAAAGCGCTGCGTGTAGCCGGTAAAGTTCAGATCCTTAAGCGTGGTGCGCACGTATTCCATATCGCTGCGATACGCGGTCTCCAGCGTCGTGGAGCTGTCCAGAAAACCGGGCGCCATCAGAGTAGAGAGAGAAAAAAGATGCCAGGTCAGAAAGAGCAGGAGAAGGTAGAGGATGGGAGCGGGCAGTCTGCGCATATAAAAAGCTTTGATATTTTTGGTAATATAGTGATCGTAATTTTCGGGCATGGCACAAATCCTTTTCATCATATTGGGAACTCTGCGGGATGCAGAGCCACCGTTAATAAGTATACCTGTTGGAATGGAAATAATCAAGATAGAAAAAACGGACCAGAAAGTCCGGGACATAAAAATAAGAAACAGAGCAGAAATGGGTATGACAGGAGGATTATGATTTATCTGTTTACGGCGTTATATAAGGAGGCCGGCGGCCTGATCAGAAGATTCGGGCTGGTGAAAAATACGGAAAATACCTGGTTTCAGGAGTTTTACAGTGCGGAATGCGGCATCCGCCTGGCTGTGACAGGCGTCGGAGAGATCGCGGCCGCCGCGGTGGTGTCGGCAGTCTGCGCCCGGTATCGGACGGCGGGCAGGGCGCATGCGCCGGAAGACGATTTTCTGGTCAATCTCGGAATCTGCGGGGGAACTGCGGGGACGGAAGGGATTTTTCTGTGCAATAAGCTGACGGAGCAGGCGTCCGGAAAGACGTTTTATCCGGATATGCTCTATCGCCATAATTTCCGGGAGTGCGGCATTGTCACCGGGATGCGGCCGTGGGACGGCGTGCCGGAGGAAGGTGTGCCGGAAAGATGTCTCTATGACATGGAAGCTGCGGCTGTTTATCAGGCAGGCCTTCCTTTTTTCGGCCCGCACCGGATGGCGTTTTTAAAAATTGTTTCCGACAGCGGGGCGGGGGAGGCGGTTACCGCGGACCGTGTGATTGCGCTGACAGAAAAATACGGGGATGACATCGTCGGTTTTCTCGGACGCCTCGCGGCCATCGCAGAGAGTGAGGGGCGGGAGAGAAAGCCGGCGGAACTTAAGGAGCGGCTGTTGTGGGAGCGGTTGTGCCGGGAGCTTCACTGCTCACAGGCGATGGGCCGGTCGCTCTGGCAGTATATCCGGTATGCCTCCCTGTCGGGAAAGGATTCTGCGTCGGTGGTCGGAAAAATGCGTGAGGAAAATTATCTGCCGTGCAGAGATAAAAGAGAGGGAAAGAAGTGCTTTGAAGAGCTTAAGAGAAGGTTACTATAATTCCTTTTTTTCACATATCTATGTGGAGAAAGCGGTGCGGGAGCACCCGCGTGTGCAGGCCATTCTGGCGGAATTTCCGTCTGCCACGATCATGGAAATCGACCATTACAAAGATGTGTTCTGCCGGAGAGGACAGGATTATAAAGCCCAGCACCTTGCGCAGAAGCTGATTCTTGCGGAGAAATCGGGAAATCTTCTCTATGAAGGAGCTCCGGTGTGCCAGAGTTTTGGAAATCCGCATTTTTATTATTCGTCTCTTGTGATGAACTGCATTTATGATTGTGAATACTGCTATTTAAAAGGGATGTATCCGTCTGCAAATGTGGTCGTATTTGTAAACCTGGAGGATATGTTTGCCCAGACGGAACAATTGTTAAAGGAGCACCCACTGTATTTATGTGTCTCCTATGATACCGATCTTCTGGCGCTGGAGGCGGTTCTTGGATATGTGGGAGCGTGGAATGCCTTTGCGAAAGGCAGAGAAGGGCTGACGCTTGAGATCCGGACGAAATGTGCGGACAAAAGGTATTTTGCGTGTGCAGAACCGCTGCCGAATGTGATCTATGCGTTTACGATATCGCCGCAGGCGGTGATCGGCGCGTATGAACATCAGACGCCTTCTCTTGCCGCGCGGCTTGCCTGTGTATCC
Organism: uncultured Roseburia sp.; assembly: GCA_947649645.1. Classification (GTDB taxonomy): domain Bacteria; phylum Bacillota; class Clostridia; order Lachnospirales; family Lachnospiraceae; genus Roseburia. The sequence goes on from CANSSP010000001.1 coordinate 73,538, forward strand.
CTGGCTCTTTGCCGCGGGTTTGCCGTGCGGCTGTGTTTTGATCCGATGATTTATTTCCCGGAGTGGAGGCGGCACTATGGAGAGATGGTCAGGCAGGCCGGCGCTTCGGTCGATTTTGGCAGGATTGCAGACGTCAGCGTCGGGACATTCCGGATTTCGCAGGAATATCTGAAAAAGATGCGCAGACAGGAGCCGGACTCGGCGGTTGTGCAGTTTCCCTATCAGAACGACAGGGGATATTATCACTATCCGGATGTGCTTTTAGACGAAATGGAACAATTTCTGACGGGAGAGCTGAAAAAATACGTTCCGGAGGAAAAGATTTTCAGGTGGAGATAAGTTTTACTGCCGAAAAAATGGTGTGGAGGGTGCGCGTGGACGGAATGGAGATTTTGGAAACAGAAAAAAAGAGGGCGGCCATTGTGACAGGAGCCTCTTGCGGCATCGGTATGGAGATCAGCAGAAGGCTATGTGCACTCGGATATGAAGTATACGGCATCGGCCGTCATTTTGCGGAGAAAGAGGCTTTGCGGGAGAATGGTTTCCACCCGGTTGTCTGTGATGTGTCTGACACGAAAAAGCTCTGCGCTCTGGCCGGGGAAATCGCGGCGCGGCAGAGGCTCGGTGTGCTGGTAAACAATGCGGGTGCAGGCTACTATGGACTGCATGAGGAGCTGAACCTGGCAAAGATCAGCGAGATGGTGCGGGTGAACTTAGAGGCGCCGATGATTCTCACGCAACAGCTTCTGCGCCATTTAAAGAGAAATAAGGGTTATGTCATAAATATCGCTTCCGTCACGGCAAATCAGTCCAATCCGCACGGGTGCGCTTATGGCGCCACGAAGGCGGGGCTCGCCAGTTTTTCGCGCAGCCTGTCTGATGAGGTGCGCAAATATGGTGTCAGAGTGACGACAATTCTGCCGGATATGACAAAGACAAACCTATACCGCAACGCGGATTTCGACGTGGGAGATGAGGCGGAATCGTACCTGCTGCCCGAAGAAGTGGCCGGTGCAGTAGAATTTGCACTCTGCCAGCGGGAAGGAGCTATGGTGTCGGAGATTATGTTAAGGCCGCAGCTTCACCGCATAAAAAGGAGAAAAAATCAGTAAAACCCGTTTCGGGTGTCCTGCGCCAGAGGCGCATACGCTCCGAAACGGGTTATTGGATGCCGCCGGCCGGTATATGCAGGTGACGGATGCGTCACCGCAGTGCGGCCAGGCTTTTAAAACAGATTACAGCGGAGACATCAGGATGCGGCCGCTTCCACGGAAGACGTTGACAAAGCCTTCGCCGGATACGGCGGAGCCGATCAGGCTCTTGGAAGAACGCTCCACGGTAAACTGCAGGGAGTTGCTCCATGCGATCGCCATATTGCCGTCAATCTTGACCTCGTCATTGTCGATCTCAAATTCGATCAGTTCTTCCTTCGGGACAGGGCTTTCGAGTACGGCGATTCCGCTTCCGGTCAGGGAGAGATTAAAAAGGCCTTCGCCTCCCAGCGCTGCGGAGGAGAGGTTGCTTCTTGCCACGACTTTCTGTCTGATATTTCCGTCACAGGCGAGGAACAGCCCGTCCTCCAGTACAATGCTGCCCCAGTCGCCGACATTGACGAGAAGAATATGCTTGTAGGTGGGTTCGAGCATCAGGAGACCGTTTCCGGTATATTCCGGTTTTGCGGTGGACTCCTTTGTCACTTTTGCGGAAATCGCTTTTCCGAGGAAATCGCCGACGCCCTTGATGCCGGAGTTCATCCTGACATTTCCTGCCATCCACTGCATGGCGCCTGCCTGCAGGATCCACGGTGTTCCGTTCATTTCGATGAGAACCTGGCGCTGGCGCAGATTCATCTCTGCGGAATAATAGGCGCTTACGGCCGTCTGCGGGGTGACGCTTAAGTCACGCTGGTACTCAAATACCTTGACATTGCCGGCTGCCGCGATCTGCCTTAAGTTCTGATTTTCATACAGATTGTTGCATTTTACCATTTTTATACCATCCTTTGTATTTTACTTCATTCTCCAGTATAAAGAAAAATCAGGAAAAGTACAATTTAATTTTTGTTTAAATCCAGTGACGTGAAAGAGGATGGAAATATTTTATCTGATGATAAGGAACGGACCGGAAAAAAATGCCGCAGACACGGCGAATGTCTGCGGCTTTCTTTTCCGGCTATCTGACTAACTCTTTTACTTTTGCCCTCTTTCCGACGCGGCCTCTCAGGTAAAACAGCTTTGCCCTGCGGACCTTGCCGTGGCGGACGACTTCTACTTTTTCTACGTTCGGAGAGTGGAGGGGCCAGGTTTTCTCGACGCCGATACCGTTGGAAAGTTTTCTGACGGTAAAGGTCGCACGATTGCTTCCACCCTGTTTTTTGAGTACAATTCCCTCAAAAATCTGGATTCTTTCACGGTTTCCCTCTTTGATTCTGCCGTATACTTTTACCGTATCACCGACACGAAACTCTGGTACGTCCGCTTTTAACTGCGTATCTTCGATACTTTTGATGATTTCTGTTGCATTCATTTTGTGACCTCCTATGATCTGGATGTTCTTAATACGTCGATTCGTAACAGAGGACCATCTTAATTATTCACAACTCCTGTATTCTAGCATAGGACATGTGAAAAGTAAAGAATTTTCTTGAACGGCGGCAGATCTTTCCGGTTCCGGAGAGGTTTCCGCCATATCGGGAGGGGCCTTAAGAACCATTCGCGGTCAGCCGTGCGGCACAGCCGGTTAAAATACAGACATTTTATCCGGCTCCGACATATTATATGGAGGGAAAGAAAACGATGAAGAATCAGCTTTAGACCGGCTCTTTCGATCGGGGCTTGCAAGTTCCATAGGAGATGGTGTAGAATGAGCGGCAGAGACGACAATTTCCCGGAATGACGTACTAAAAGGATCCGGCGGCTGGGGAGTGTCTGAAGAGATATCGCATCCGCCGGAAGAAAAAGAAAACAGGGAGAGTAAAATATGATCTATTTTAACAGTGATTATACAGAGGGAGCCCATCCGGCGATTCTTGAGCGCCTGGTCGGGACAAATATGGAACAGACTGCCGGATACGGAGAGGATATATACTGTCGGCGTGCCGCAGAACGGATACGGGAGGCATGTGGTGCGCCGGAGGCGGCAGTTCATTTTCTGATGGGCGGTACGCAGACAAACGTGACAGTGATCGCGTCGGCGTTAAAGCATTATCAGGGGGTGATTACGGCGGCGACCGGGCACATCCACGTGCATGAGACGGGAGCGCTGGAGGCGTGTGGACACAAATGTCTTGTACTTGAGTCAGAGGACGGCAAATTGTCGGCGGGAGCCATTGCGTCGTATGTACAGGCACATTATGCGGATGAAAGTTCCGAACATATGGTGCAGCCGAAGATGGTATATCTTTCCAATCCGACAGAGATGGGAACCATCTACAGGAAAGCGGAGCTTGAGGCGATATACCGTGTCTGCAGGGAGTATCATCTCTATCTTTTTGTGGACGGGGCGCGCCTCGGTTATGGCCTTATGTGCCGTGAGAATGATCTGACTCTTTCGGATATCGCCCAAAATACCGATGTATTTTCGATCGGCGGCACAAAAGTGGGAGCGCTGTTCGGCGAAGCCGTCGTTATCACGAACGATGTGCTGGGCGAGGATTTCCGGTATAATATCAAGCAGAGGGGCGGTATGCTGGCGAAAGGGCGGCTGCTCGGGATTCAGTTTCTGACGCTGTTTGAGGAAGATCTTTATTTTAAGATTGCCGGACATGCGGCGCGCCTGGCTGAAAAATTAAAAGACGGGCTGACAGAGATGGGGATTTCCTTTCTGGTGGATTCGCCTTCAAATCAGCAGTTTCCCATTTTGCCGGATACGGTGTTAAAAGGGCTGCGGGAGAGCTATGTCTACAGCGATCAGGGAAGGGTGGATGAATTGCACAGTGCGGTCCGTTTCTGTACCTGCTGGGCGACGAAAGAAGAAAATGTGGACCGTCTCCTCGCCGATATACGCCTTCTGATGGAAACGTGCCGGGAGGGAACTTAAAGGCCGGAGGCGGATGGAAGGCAGGGAGTGCCGTGTTTTAAGCCGGAGAATGATTCTGACAGTTGCTCCGGCAAGGAGGAAAGGATGAAGAAAAAGATATTGCTGCTGGCAACGGGAGGTACGATTGCATCGCGGAAATCCGACAGCGGCTTAAGACCACAGATTACGCCGCAGGAGCTGATAGCGCAGATTCCACAGGTGAATGCGGTCTGCGATGTCACTGCGAAGGAGGTTTTAAATCTCGACAGTTCGAATATGGAGCCGGTTCACTGGAAAAGAATCGTTCATGCCATCAAAGAATGGTATGATGCATACGACGGTTTTGTCATTGCCCACGGCACGGACACGATGGCCTATACGGCGGCCGCGCTTTCGTATATGATACAGAACACGCGCAAGCCGGTTGTCATCACCGGCGCGCAGAAGCCGATTGACTTAGAGATTACGGATGCAAAGTCCAATCTTTACGACAGTTTTCTCTATGCAGCCGACGAAGCCTCCCAGGGCGTTGTGATTGTGTTCGACGGAAAGGTGATCGCGGGCACGCGGGCTAAAAAGGTGCGTTCCAAGAGTTACAATGCATTTTCCAGCATCGACTATCCGTTCCTTGCGGTGATACAGGACGGGAAAATTATGCGATATATCCCGATGATTCCCTACGCGCAGGACGTACATTTTTACGAGGAACTGAATGAAAATGTGTTTGTGTTTAAAATGATTCCGGGGATCCGTTCCAGGGTGCTCAGAAGTATTTTTGAGACGTATGACTGTATCATCGTCGAGAGTTTTGGCGTGGGCGGCATTCCGGGCTCCATCTCCAGGGAGTTTTATGAGCTCTGCCAGAAATATCCGGACCGCCTTGTCATTATGGCGACCCAGGTCGCGCATGAGGGCAGCGACATGACGGTCTATGAGGTGGGGCATGATATAAAAAAGCACTGCCATTTCCTGGAATCCTACGATATGACGCTGGAATCCGTCATCGCAAAAGCCATGTGGATGATGGGGACTTTCGGCACGTCGCGGGACGGCCTTGAAGAGATCTTTTACCGGAAGATCAATTATGATCTGATCGTGTAAAAATAATGCAGATTTGGATGGGATATTATGCTGAGCGGACTGATCAATATATACAAAGAAAAAGGATATACTTCATTTGATGTCGTCGCGAAACTGCGGGGGATTCTTAAAATGAGAAAAATCGGGCATACGGGCACGCTTGATCCTGCGGCCGAGGGTGTGCTTGTGGTCTGCCTTGGGAGGGCCACGAAGGTGTGCGGGCTGCTGACGGACCGGGATAAAGAATATGAGGCTGTGATGCTCCTTGGCACGGTCACGGACACGCAGGATACGACGGGGACTGTGCTTAAAAGCCGGGAGGTCTGTGTGACACAGGAGGCAGTGAGAGAGGCTGTTTTAAGTTTCAGAGGAGAGTATATGCAGATGCCGCCGATGTACTCGGCGTTAAAAGTGGGCGGAAAGAAATTATGCGATCTGGCGAGAGCCGGGGTGACGGTCGAGCGGAAGGCGAGGCCGGTGACAATTCATGGCATTGAGATTCTGGATATGGATCTTCCGCGGGTGCGGATGCGTGTGGCATGTTCCAAGGGAACGTATATCCGCACGCTCTGCCATGATATCGGACAAAAGACTGGCTGCGGCGCCTGTATGGAATCGCTTACGCGCACGCGGGTATCCTGCTTTCGGGAAGAAGAGGCGTACCGTCTGTCGGAGATTGAGGCGCTGGTAAAAAAGGAGGCAGGGGGACTGCCGCCGGAACAGTGGGAGGCAGGGATGTTTTCGTTTCTCACTTCCATTGACACTGTTTTCGACGGCTATAAGCGGGCGGCTGTAAAACGGGAATACGACAGGATACTGTTAAACGGCGGCAGACTTGAGGAAAAAATGTTTTCATCGTGCGAAGGCTGGGCGTCGGAGTACCTTAAAGTGTACGATGCGGACAGACATTTTATCGGAATATACAGATATGAGGCCGGACGGGATGACTACAGGCCATCGGCCATGTTTATCGAGCGGTGAGAAGACAGGCATACGAGGTGGACGATGAAATATATCAGAGGTACAACCGACTTTTATATCGGGGAGGACACGGTCCTCTCACTCGGCAAATTTGACGGGATTCACAGGGGACATGAACGGCTTCTGGAACGCCTTGCGCTGGGGAAAGAAGCCGGGCTTTCCAGTGTTATTTTTACGTTTGACATTCCCCCGAGGAAGAGCGTGAGCGGGGAAGAGGCCAGAGTACTTACGACAAACGAGGAAAAAATGCATATTTTTGAGGGAATCGGCATTGATTATCTCGTGGAATGTCCGTTTACCGCGGAAATCAGATGTATGGAGCCGGAGGAATTTATCGAACGGATTGCGCGGCGTCTCCATGTAAAGCGCTTTGTCGTTGGAGAAGATTTTCGTTTTGGCCATTTAAGGCGCGGAGATTACCGGATGCTGGAAGCGTTTTCAAAATGTCTTGGGTACGAAGTGGATGTGATGGAAAAGCTCAGGGAGGATGAGCGGGACATCAGCAGTACATTTGTGCGGGAGGAGATCCAGAAGGGGCGGATAGAGAAGGCGAACGGCCTTCTGGGATACCGCTATTTTGTAACCGGCGTCGTGGCGCACGGCAACCAGATCGGGCGTACGATCGGTATTCCGACGATCAATCAGTTTCCGCCCAGGGAAAAACTGCTGCCGCCCAACGGCGTGTATGTGACGGAGGTTTACATCGATGACAGAAAGTACCGCGGCGTCACCAACGTGGGCTGTAAACCAACGATCGCAGGCGAAAATCCTGTGGGAGTCGAGACACATCTGCTTGATTTTAAGGAAGATATCTATGAAAAAGTGGTTACGGTGGAATTTTTAAGTTTTATCCGCGGCGAACAGAAATTTGCATCGATCGACGCTCTGAAGGAGCAGATGCACAATGATATCGCATACGGGCGGACGTATTTTTCGCGCAGTGACCAGGCGCCGGCGCGCCCGCGGTAAATGCGGATTTCCGATAACGGGGCATCCGGATACTTTTACAGCAATATGCGCGGCAGGCGCGCAGAAAGAGGTTAGAAATGGGAATCATGTCCTACATCAAAGAGGAGTTTCAGGTGATCCGGGAGAGAGACCCGGCGATCAAATCGCCGATGGAGGTTTTGCTTTATCCGAGTTTTCGTGTTATGCTAAGTTACCGGCGCGCACACCGCCTGTACCTGAAAGGGCATTATTTTCTGGCGCGGCTCATCTCCCAGCGTGCGGCCAGAAGGACAGGGATTGAAATCCACCCGGGGGCGGAGATCGGCAGCGGTTTTTTCATTGATCACGGGAGCGGAGTGATCATCGGAGAGACGGCGATCGTCGGAGACAATGTCACGCTTTATCAGGGGGTTACGCTGGGAGGTACCGGAAAGGAAACCGGAAAGCGGCATCCGACAATCGGGGACAATGTGATGATCAGCGCGGGCGCAAAAATCATAGGATCGTTTACGGTCGGGGAAAATTCTAAAATCGGGGCGGGGAGCGTTGTGATTGAAGAAGTGCCGCCAGACTGTACCGTCGTGGGCGTGCCCGGACGGATTGTAAAGCGGGACAACATAAAGATTCCGCGCAGCGATATGGACCAGTGCCATCTGCCGGATCCGGTGAAGGAGGACATCACGGTCCTGCAGCATGAAAATGCCGAGCTGGTAAACCGCGTGCTGGATCTGGAGCGCGCCGTGCGCGCGCTTGCGGCGGGGAAGGAAGCGACGTGAGACGGTTTCTGTCAAAGATACTGAAAAAGTAAAGAAACGGAGAGAGGGAAGTGGAAAATAAATTCAGAATTTACAATACGCTGACGAGGGAAGTGGAGACGATCGTCCCAAATGAGAATGGAAAAATTGCCATGTATACCTGCGGGCCGACGGTGTACCATTATGCGCACATCGGCAATCTGCGCAGTTACATTATGGAAGATGTGCTTGAAAAAGCGCTGCGGTATGCAGGCTACGACGTAAAGCGCGTCATGAATATCACGGATGTCGGCCATCTCTCATCGGACGCGGATACCGGAGAAGATAAAATGTTAAAGGGAGCCAGACGGGAACACAAGACGGTGATGGAAATCGCGCAGTTTTATACGGATGCTTTTTTTGCGGACTGTGCGAAATTAAACATCAGGACGCCGGATGTGGTGGAGCCTGCGACAGGCTGCATTCCGGAATTTATCCATATGATCGAGGTTCTCCTGGAGAAGGGATATGCTTATGCGGCCGGTGGAAACGTTTACTTTGACACATCGAAACTGCAGGAATATTATGTTTTTTCATCCCAGAGTGAAAAAGAACTTCTGGTGGGAGTCAGGGACGACGTGGACGAGGACAGGAATAAAAAGAATAAGAATGATTTTGTGCTCTGGTTTACAAAGTCAAAATTTGAGGATCAGGCGCTTAAGTGGGACAGTCCGTGGGGCGTCGGTTATCCGGGCTGGCACATCGAGTGCTCCTGCATCAGCATGAAGCATCTGGGAGAATATATGGATATTCACTGCGGCGGCGTGGACAATATTTTTCCACACCATACGAATGAGATTGCACAGTCGGAGAGTTATCTGGGGCATAAATGGTGTAATTACTGGTTCCACGTCAATCATCTGCAGGATAAATCGGGAAAAATGAGCAAATCCAGAGGAGATTTTCTCACCGTATCGCTGCTTGAGGAGAAGGGATACGACCCGGTTGTTTACCGGATGTTCTGTCTTCAGTCACATTACCGCAAACCGCTGGAATTTTCCTATGAAGCGCTTGAGAATGTCAGTGCCGCCTACGTAAAGCTGGTGAAGCGGATCGCAGATCTAAAGCCGGAAGGAAGTGTGGATGCCGGGCGCTTTGAGGAATACAGGGAGAAGTTTATACAGGCGCTTTCGGGAGATCTGAACACATCCATGGCGATTACCGTCCTCTACGATCTGCTCAAAGCGGATCTGAATGATGCGACAAAGTATGCGCTCATTCAGGATTGTGACCGTGTGCTCTCATTAAATCTGACGACGGCGAAAATCCATAATCCTGAGGAGGATACTAAGGTGGACGCCGATCTGGAACGCTATATTCTCGAAAAGATCGAAGAGCGTAAGGCGGCGAAGGCGGCGAAGGATTTTGCCGAGGCCGATGCGATAAGGGATGCGCTTCTTGAAAAGGGAATCGTGTTAAAAGATACCAGAGAGGGCGTGGTCTGGCACAAGGCATAGAGGGAGACGTGTATGGAGAGAGGGATTGATTCTTATCTGAGAGAACAGTTTCAGATGCCGGAGGTGGATATCCGGACATATTCGCCGTTGACGCTGGCGTATATCGGGGACGGCATTTTCGATCTGATCATCCGCTCCCTGGTGGTTGCGAAAGGAAATACGAAGGCTTCAAAGCTGCACAGACAGACGAGCGGGATCGTAAAGGCGCAGACGCAGGCGGCAATGGCGGAGGCGCTTACGCCGTTTCTTTCGGACGAGGAAGCGGACGTCTGCCGCAGAGGGCGCAACGCAAAATCGTATACAATGGCGAAAAATGCGACGGTCGCGGATTACCGGAAAGCGACGGGGTTTGAGGCACTGATGGGATGGCTGTATCTGCGGGATGAGTTTCCGCGGATGGTGGAACTGATCAGAACAGGTATTAAGGAACTGGGGCTTGAATTTTAAGCGGCTGCGATGGAGGAGATATGGAAAACGAAGAATTGAAAATAGAGGGGCGTAATGCGGTTTTAGAGGCTTTCCGCTCGGGAAAAACGATTGATAAGCTGTATGTGCTGGACGGCTGTAAGGACGGTCCGGTACAGACGATTTTAAGAGAGGCCAGAAAGCATGATACGGTTGTCAGCTTTTTAAACAGGGAGCGGCTTGATCAGATTTCCATGACGCACAGGCACCAGGGGGTGATTGCGGTGGCAGCCGCTTATGCGTATGCGGAAGTGGAAGATCTGCTGGCGGCGGCGAAAGAAAAGGGGGAGGATCCGTTTCTGATCCTGCTGGACCACATTGAAGACCCGTATAACCTGGGCGCTGTCATCCGCACGGCCAATCTCGCCGGGGCTCACGGCGTGATAATACCAAAGCGTCACGCGGCCGGACTTACGGCGGTCGTGGCGAAAGCTTCGGCAGGCGCGCTCAATTACACGCCGGTGGCAAAAGTCACCAATCTTGCCGCAACGATAAAGGAGCTGAAAAAATGCGGCATCTGGTTTGTGTGTGCGGATATGGAAGGAAGGATGATGTATGAGCTGGATTTAAAGGGACCCATCGGGCTTGTCATCGGCAGCGAGGGAAGCGGTGCAGGAAAACTGGTGCGGGAAAGCTGTGATTTTTCGGCGGCAATTCCCATGAAGGGCGAGATTGGTTCACTGAATGCCTCGGTGGCAGCGGGGGTGCTGGCCTATGAGATCGTCAGACAGCGGATGCAGTAACCGGGCATCAGATATGTCCGGAGTGGAGCAATACGATAATCTGTCTGACGCGCAGCTGATCGGGCGGCTGCGCGGCGGAGACGGAAAAATGATGGATTATATTCTCGATAAGTATAAGCCTCTGGTCCGGAAAAAGGCAAACGAGATGTATCTGATCGGCGGGGAGAACGAAGATCTGATTCAGGAAGGAATGATCGGACTGTTTAAAGCGATCCGTGATTACGACGGGGAGAAGGAGGTTTCTTTTTTCTGTTTTGCACAGCTTTGTATTACAAGACAGCTTTACAGCGCCGTCGAGGCGTCGAACCGGAAAAAGCATGCGCCGCTCAACACATATATTTCTTTTGATACGCATGTCGGAGAGGACGGCAGGTCTTTGGCGGAGACGCTCGCGGCGGACGGGATGGATAATCCGGAGCAGTTTGTCATCGCCCAGGAAAATTTTCACGGATTTCTTCAGACATTGAAAACGGGACTGAGCGGCATGGAGTCCGAGGTGCTGGAGGAGTATCTTTCGGGGCGGAATTATCGTCAGATTGCGGAGGCGATGGGAAAGAGTCCCAAGGCGATCGACAACGCGCTGCAGCGCGTCCGGTTGAAAGTCCGGCAGACACAGGAAAAAGGGGAGCGGAGGACAGATCGTTAATTCGACGGAAATAGAATGGATTTATTTGTGCAAAGTGATGAAAAAAAGTGAGATGTGGTGCACATTGTATAGTTTAAACACCATTTTTCAGATAAGATTGTGAACACTGATCGGGGAATCCATGGTACTATAGTAACTGTAAAAACCCCCAATACATTATATAGTTTTTGCTATACCCCATAGTAAAAATACCTTCTCCTAAAAGGCAGTCCGCTTCGCGGGCTGCCTTTTCCTTTTGCAGGCAAAGCCATGTGCCAGGGGGCAGGCCCCTTTGGATACCCTGCACAACAAAACAGGCTGAATATCCCGCACTTTCCCGGTGCCTGATACTCAGCCTTTATTTGTTGTCAGCAGTCCCGTTTTGTGGTCTGCGTGTAGTTCCTTGTAAACTGACCTGAATGGAAATGATGTTGCGGCTGGCGAACCTTTTGATAAGTCTTCAGACTCCAGAGCCGGTAATGAGCCCTTATAGGGCGTGAGAAAACCACCGGCTAAGCCGGTGGTTCTGATTTGTTGTTTCACGGGAATGACCATGTCGCAGTAAAAACAGATGTATCTGCCTTATCGACGAAAAAATGAGTGGTCAGACGGACAGATGGTATTTTTCCATCCAATAGTTGATCTGGATGAAATAGGCCATAAGCTGTGGGCCGGCCATAAGCTGTCCGAACCAGGGTTTTCCGAGCTCTTTGTGGGAGGCCATAAATTGTTTTGCGCGTTTTCGGTCGATCAGCGGTGTGATCGGTGCATTGGGGTTATCCACGATTTCTGCGAGGCGCTCCACAAGGAGTTTTTCATAGCCTGGGTGATATGTCTTGGGGTAAGGGCTTTTTTTCCGGTGCAGGAGCCCGTCGGGCAGCAGGTCGGCGCAGGCGTCGCGCAGCAGAGTCTTTTCCACGCCGTTCTGATATTTCATCTCCCAGGGCACGTTAAAGACGTATTCCATAATCCGGTGATCCGCAAACGGTACGCGGGCTTCCAGGCCGGAGTACATGCTGGTGCGGTCCATGCGGTCAAGGAGGGTCTGCATAAACCATTTGATATTCAGGTAGGCGATGCGGCGGCGTTTTTGTTCCTCCCCGGTCTCACCGGGCAGAAGCGGCGCGGCGTCTATCGTATCTTTGTAGCGGGCGAAGGAATATTCTGCGAGGCTTAGATCGTCCGCAAGGCCTTCTGCGAGAAAAACGGTGCGCGCCCCCATATCTGCGGACCATGGAAATCCGTCGCGGTTCAGGAGGTCCTCCCGGTAAAACCACGGATAACCGCCGAAGATTTCGTCCGCGCATTCCCCTGTCAGGGTTACTTTGTTGTGTTTTGCGACCAGCGAGCAGAAATAGAGCAGAGATGCGTCCACATCTGTCATCCCTGGCATATCCCTGGCGTCGACGGCGGCATAGAGCATATCGGTCAGCGTTGCCGGGTCGCACTCAAGATATGTGTGGTTTGTCTGGCAGCGTTCCAGCATGAGATTGACATAGGGAAGGTCACGTTCTGGCTGAAAGGCGTTTGACTGAAAGTAGATATCGTTTTCCGTGAAATCGAAAGAAAAGGTATTTAGGGTTTCACCGCGGACTCGCATGTGCTCCGCGGCGACGGCGGTCACGATGCTGGAATCAATCCCGCCCGAGAGAAAGGTACACACCGGTACGTCGGATACCATCTGCCGCGTGATCGCGTCGCGGACGAGAAACGATACTTTTTCTACGGTTTCCCGGTAAGAATCGGTGTGTTCCCTTAAGGGTAAGTCCCAGTAGGGACAGTCGGTAAGACCTGTGCGGGTATATTTCAGATAGTGGCCGGGTTTTACCTCCCGCATCCCGGAAAAGACGCCGCAGCCGGGGGTGCGCGCAGGTCCGATGGCGAGGATTTCCCTTAAGCTGTCTTTATCGATCTCCGGCGGGAAATCCGGGTGGCAGAAGAGGGCTTTCGGTTCGGAGCCGAATACAAGCGTATCCTCTCTGACAGAATAAAAATGTGGCTTGATTCCGGCGCGGTCCCGGTACAGAAGGAGTGTTTCTTTTGCCTCATCCCAGATGGCGAAAGCGAAAATTCCGTTGAGCCGCGAGACGAAATCTTCTCCGTAATGAATATAGGCGTACAGAATGACTTCCGTGTCCGACGTGGTCTCGAATGAAAAGCCTGCGGCGCGAAGCGGCTGCGCCAGTTCGTCCGTGTTATAGATTTCTCCGTTGTAGACGATGGCATATTCCGCCTGTTTTATCTGGCGCACCATCGGCTGCGCTCCGTTTGCGATATCGCGGATGCTTAAGCGCGCATGGGAGAGTCCGATCTGTCTGCGCAGATACGTCCCGAAATTGTCGTTTCCCCTGCGGGAAAGCCGCGTGTGCATATTGTTTAATATATCTTCCCAGTAGGGTCTTTTTTCCAAATAATTCTGCTTAAGGCAGCAGAAACCGGAAATTCCACACATAGTTTTTCATACTCCTTTTTGAAAATGCGTTGTGCCGGCTGGCGTGACGTTATGGGATAGTATATGCAGACGGCGGGGAGAAAATGCCGGAGGGATCGTGTGATTTCCGGAAGGTGAAGGAAAAGGGATGAAAACATATCGTTCCAGAACAGAACAGGGAAACAAAGTCATTTTTTCCGGCATATATTAGTGTGAGAACATGCGCAGAGACAATTGTTTACCGCAGCCTGAAACCGGCTTCATAAGGCCAGTGTCTCTGCGGGAGATTGCTTTGGAGCGCTTATGCGCGAAAAGCAGTGCAGAAATGGGGATTTAATGGAAAACGAAAAAATTGAGAATCTGCTGAACCTGGCACTTGACGCGACGCCGCAAGAGCGGGAAAAGTCGGTGGAACTCGACGTAGGGTACGATAAAGAAGAGCGTACCTGGGAAGTGATCGTAAAAACGGGCGGGGACGAGGCGGCGGTACGGGAAGCTTTAAGAGCGGTTTCCCCGGAGGAGGCGGGACAGATCCGGATCACGAATCTGAGCAATGAGTATATGATACTGGTCATACCGGAGGCGCTTGTGGAGGCAGTGGCCGCCCTGCCGCTCATCGAATATATGGAAAAACCGAAACGGCTGTTTTTTGCAGTGAACAACGGAAAACGGGCATCCTGTATCAATTCGCTGCAGAGGGGCAGTATATCCGGAGGAGGCAGTTCCGGAACCGTGGAAAATCTGACGGGGAAGAACGTAATTGTGGCAGTGATTGATTCGGGGGAGCGTGTTATTGTACTGTCGGGAAAAAGATGGTATAATTCTGGCAAAAGCCACGATGGGGAGGGCAATTTATGAAAGCGATCGATAAGATCAGAAGCCTGCCGAAAATCGATCTGCACTGTCATCTGGACGGTTCGATGACAGTGGAAAGTATGCAGAAGATTCTGGGGAGAGAGATTGGCCCGGGAGAGGTGACGGCCGGCGACACCTGCAAAAATCTTGCGGAATATCTGGATAAGTTTGCAATTCCGATTCAGTGTATTCAGACTGCGGAGGGGCTGGAAACTGCGGCGCGGGAGTTTCTCCTTCGGACGGCGCAGGAAAATACCCGGTATGTGGAAGTCCGGTTTGCGCCGCTTTTGTCGGTCAGCGATGATCTGGGATGCAGGCAGGTGGTGGAGGCGGTGTTAAAGGGGCTTTCGGAGGCGCGGGAGAAGTGCGGGACGGATTATAATGTGATCGTCTGCGCGATGCGCCATCACCCGAAAGAAGACAGCCTCGCCATGATGAAGGTCTGCCGGGAGTTTCTGGGCGAAGGCGTCTGCGCGGCCGATCTTGCGGGGGACGAGGCGGCGTTTCCGATGGAAGACTATATGGATCTGTTTGCACAGGCAAAAAAACTGGAAATCCCGTTCACCATTCATGCGGGCGAGTGCGGACGGGCTGAAAATGTCGCAAAGGCCGTGGAGTGCGGCGCTGCCAGGGTCGGCCATGGGATTGCGCTTGCAGGGAACAGGACGATACAGAAACTGTGCGCGGATAAAAAGACCGGTATTGAAATGTGTCCGACGAGCAATCTTCAGACACGCGCCGCGACAAAAGAAAACTATCCGCTCAGGGAATTTATGGAGGCGGGCCTGCGAGTGACATTAAATACGGACAACCGTACCGTGAGCAATACGGACATGACGAGAGAAATGTGTTTTGTGCAGGAACAATATGGGATTACGACGGAAGAGCTGAAAAAATTTTATCTTCATGCGGTGGATGCGGCTTTTGCAGAGGACGCGGTAAAGCAGCGGCTCTTAAGCTTTGCGGATCAGTTCTAAGATTGAAAAGGTACTTTTCTTTTTTATATAAAGATGATAAAATAAGCTGACCCCTCCATCAGCGGAGGGAGGCGGAAGTGCCGCTTATGCGGTATAGGAGGTCGGTATGGAAAAACAGGAGATCGTAAAACTGATAAAAACGGCGAAAGAGCAGCTTTCGCGCGCATATGTCCCATACTCCTGCTTCAGGGTGGGTGCCGCCCTTCTGGCGGAAAATGGGACGGTTTATACCGGATGCAATATTGAGAATGCGGCGTATACGCCTGCCTGCTGCGCGGAGCGCACCGCTTTTTTTAAGGCGGTCAGCGAGGGCGTAACGACATTTTCGGCAATCTGTGTCGTCGGCGGGCCGGACGGCGTACTGCGGGAGTACACGCCTCCCTGCGGTGTGTGCCGTCAGGTGATGATGGAGTTCTGTGATCCTGAGACGTTTGAGATCATTCTTGCCGTCGGAGAAGAAGATTATCGGATCCATAAGCTCAGGGAGCTTCTGCCGATGGGGTTCGGGCCCGGTAATCTGGCCGGATGGGAGGACGATGGAAAGGAGGATGCGCGATGAAGAAGTACCAGCGCGTTTTTGTCGTTGTCATGGATTCGCTCGGCGTCGGTGCGATGGCGGATTCAGAGGAATTTGGGGATGTGGGCGTAAATACGCTGGGGCATATTTCCGAATCCGTGGAGACATTTGCGATTCCGCATTTAAAAAAGCTGGGACTTGCCAATCTGTGCGCGTTAAAGCAGGTGGAGCCGGAAGCGGCGCCGCTCGGATATCACACTAAGCTCAGTGAAAAGAGCCGCGGCAAGGACACGATGACGGGACATTGGGAGATGATGGGCCTTAGAGTGACAACACCGTTTAAGACCTTTACGGAGACTGGTTTTCCCCCGGAACTGATCCGGGAGCTGGAGGCGCGGACAGGGAGAAAGGTCATTGGCAACAAAAGTGCCAGCGGGACGGAGATTCTGGACGAACTGGCGGAGGAGGAGATCGCGACCGGGCATATGATCGTCTATACGTCCGCCGATTCCGTGCTGCAGATCTGTGGCAACGAGGAGACGTTCGGGCTGGATGAACTGTATCGGTGCTGCGGGATTGCCAGAGAAATCACGATGAAGGATGAGTGGAAGGTGGGGCGCGTGATCGCAAGGCCCTATGTCGGAAAAAAGCGCGGCGAATTTGTGCGGACCAGCAACCGGCATGACTATGCTTTAAAACCGTCTGGCAGGACGGCGCTGAATGCGCTGAAGGAGGCAGGTCTGGACGTTATTTCCATCGGCAAGATACAGGATATTTTTGACGGTGAGGGCATTACAAAAGCGATCAGGTCACAAAGCTCGGTTCACGGCATGGAGCAGACGATTCAGACGGCGAAAGAGACGTTTTGCGGCCTGTGTTTTGTAAATCTGGTTGATTTCGACGCGCTCTGGGGACATCGGAGGGATCCGCTCGGATACGCGCAGGAGATCGAAAAATTTGATAAAAATCTGGGGGTTCTGCTGGGTCTTCTGCGAGAAGATGATCTTTTGATCATCACGGCAGATCACGGCAATGATCCGACCTACCGGGGGACGGACCATACAAGGGAAAAGGTACCGTTTCTGGCTTATTCCCCGTCGATGAAAGCGCATGGAGCGCTTCCGGAGGCAGATACCTTTGCGGTGATCGGGGCGACGGTGGCGGACAATTTCGAAGTGCCGATGCCGGAGCATACCATCGGAACTTCTCTGTTGGAGCAATTGAGATAAAACCCTTTAATGGGAAGATCTTTCCCGGAAAGATTTTCCGGCAGTGCGTCTGCCGGAGCCGGGAGGATATGGCATACGATAATCAGGCATACAGCCTGTTTATAGAAAAGGAGAAAGAATTATGAAGAGAAAAGTAATGGCGTTAGTGCTGGCAGCCGCGATGACGGCATCACTTGCCGCATGCGGTGGAGGTGGAGACAAAGAGCCTGCGGGAAATCAGGAAGACAACGCTGCAGGAGATGAAAATGCGGGGAATCAGGATGCCGGAACAACAGGCGGTTCCACGGAAGAAGCGGGCGGACCGACGGCAGACGGGGGAGCAGCCGGCGGCAGCGGAGAGGGCTTTAAGGTCGGTCTGATTACCGATGTAGGCGGCGTGAACGACGGCTCGTTTAACCAGTCTTCCTGGGAAGGTCTGCAGAGAGCGATCACGGATCTGGGAGTTGAGGCATCCTATCTGGAGTCTGCGACCGATTCGGATTATGTGCCGAACATCGAGACATTTATCGACGAGGATTACGATCTGATCATCAGCGTCGGCTATATGCTGGCGGACGCGACAAAGGCGGCTGCAGAGGCAAATCCGGACTGCAGGTTTGCAATCATCGACGATGCGACGATTGATCTTGACAATGTGACCTGCCTTATGTTCAGACAGGAGCAGGCGTCCTACCTGGTCGGCTACGTGGCAGGCATGATGACGGAGACCAACAAGATCGGTTTTGTCCTGGGTGCATCGAACGAAAATATGAACCTGTTCGGATACGGTTACTGCGCAGGTGCGATCGAGGCGAATCCGGATATCGAGATTCTCCAGTACAATGCAAACTCGTTCTCATCCCCGGAAAGTGGCAAAAACAATGCGAACACGGCGATTTCAAACGGGGCGGACATCGTATTTCATGCGGCCGGCGCGACCGGTCTCGGCGTGATCGAGGCATGCAAGGAAGGAAAAATATATGCGATCGGCGTTGACAGTGACCAGTCTTCCACAGCTCCGGGCACTGTGATCACATCCGCGATGAAGAGAGTGGACAATGCAGTATACGATACGGTGGAATCTCTGATAAACGGTACGCTTGAAAAGGGCGTTCACGTCTATGACCTTTCAGCCGGCGGCGTGGACATCGCACCGACGCAGGATCTTCTGACAGAGGAAGTGATCTCTGCCGTAGAGGAAGTAAAAGCAAAAATCATCAGCGGAGAAATTACAGTTCCTTCCTCAAAGGAAGAGTTTGAGGCTGCTTACGGCGATGTATACCAGTTAGACTGATCACCGGACACACAGCCGTATATGGAAAACAGCCGCTTTGCGGCGCGCGGCTGACAATAGAATTGAGATCCAGAAGGAGGAGCGGCAATGAGGGATATTTCCATGGAGCGCGTGGAGGAAACGCGAAAGAACATATTAAGTATTATTAAAAGCCCATCCCTGACACATGAGCAGAAGCTGACAAACCTGGCCAATCAGGCGGATTCCCTGATGGAGGTGCTGGACCTCCCGGAGGGACTGGATGAGCTTTTAAACCAATCCATTGACACAAAATGCATCTGTGATCTGGCGGAAGGGCATGCGCCCGTGCGTCCGCGCTACATTGTCCCGGATTACGCAAAGTTTATGAAGGAAGGCTGCAGTTTTCTGCAGCTTGCTCCTCCGACGGATCTGTCTGAGGCGTTAAATCACCTTCTCATCTTTTATAAGCATGTGCCGAGCGTGACCAACTATCCGGTGTATGTTGGGCAGCTCGACGAATTGCTGGAACCGTTTATGGATACGGTGGATGAGGCTACGGCAAAGAAACTGATCCGGATGTTTATGGTGCACATGGACCGGACCATTCTTGATTCTTTTTCTCATGCAAACATCGGTCCTGAGGCGACCAGGGCGGGGCGTATCCTGCTGGAGGTGGAGGCGGAATTAGAGCATGCAGTGCCGAATATCACGCTCAAATATGAAGAGGGAGTGACGGACGATGATTTCGCGCTTGAAGCCGTGCGCTGCGCGCTGCACAGTGCGAAGCCAAGCTTTGCAAATCACAGGATGTTTTCCGGAGAGCTGACGGAGCGCTACGTTATTGCGAGCTGCTACAACGGCCTGCCGCTGGGAGGCGGTTCTTATACGCTCTGCCGTCTGGTTCTTGGCAACATTGCAAAAAGGGCTTCGGGAATTGCAGATTTCAAGGAAAATCAGCTTCCGTATGTCCTGGATATCATGGCGCGGTATATGGATGCGCGCATCCGGTTCGAAGTGGAGGAGAGTGGATTTTTTGAAAATCATTTTCTTGCAAAAGAAGGATTTATCCGAAGAGACCGGTTTTCCGCGATGTTCGGGCTGGTGGGGCTGGCAGAATGTGTCAATCTCCTGCTGGAAAAAGAAGGGATGACGGGACGTTTCGGGCATGATGAAAAGGCCAATGATCTCGGGGTGGAGATCATGGATCAGATTAAGGCGTTCAATGATCACCATGAGAATCCATATTGTGAAGTGACCGGCGGCCATTTCCTCCTTCACGCACAGGTCGGTCTGGCGGAGGATGAGAACGTATCGCCGGGAACGAGGATTCCCATCGGGGAGGAACCCGAAGAGCTGATCGATCAGCTTATGGTCCTGAATCGTTTCCATAAATATTTTCCGTCGGGAACAGGCGATATTTTCCCGATTGATCTGACGGTGCACCGCAATCCGGAATTTGTCCTGGATATTGTCAAAGGTGCGTTTCGTAAAGATTTAAGATATCTGTCATTCTATTCCAGCGACAGCGATGTAATCCGCGTGACGGGATATCTGGTAAAGCGTTCGGAGATGGAAAAACTGGATGCGGGAATGGCAGTGCTGCAGAATACCACGGGACTGGGGCTCGGCGCATCGAAAAACGGGCACATCCTGGAACGAAAGGTGCGCTGATGAAAGCGGTCGTAAACCGGATCATACCCTTTAGCAGCGTGGACGGACCGGGAAACCGGACGGCCGTATTTTTTCAGGGATGTAATATCGACTGTAAATACTGCCACAATCCGGAGACCAGAGGAATCTGCAGAAACTGTGGCGCCTGTGTGGACGTTTGTCCCACAGGCGCGCTGTCTTACAGGGAGGAAGGCGGTATCTGCTATGACGGTACAGCATGTGTGCAGTGTGACGCCTGCATCCATGTCTGTCCGCATGACAGCTCTCCGCGCACGCAGGAAATGACGCCGGAAGAAGTATATGAGAGAGTGAAAAGACAGATTCCTTTTATCCGCGGCATATCGGTTTCGGGAGGAGAATGTATGCTGCAGCCCGATTTTCTGAAACAGCTTTTTTCGCTGGTGCGGGCTGACGGGCTGACTACGCTCATCGACAGCAACGGAACAATTCCGTTCTGGGAATATCCCGGACTGATGGAGGTGACGGACGGGGTTATGCTGGATATCAAGGCATTTGACGCCGCAGAGCACAGGAACGTGACGGGCGTGTCCAATGAGACGATTCTGGCCAATGCGGTTTATCTGGCAAAGCACGCAAAACTGTATGAGGTGAGGGTGGTTGTCGTGCCCGGACTTTATGACGCAGAGCGGAGCGTAAAGGAGATGGGGGCGTTCCTGGTGCCATACCGTAAAACACATGATTTTCGCATTAAGCTGATCGCTTTTAGGCCCATGGGGGTGCGGAAACAGTATGCCGGTTACCGTGTGCCGGACGCAGCGTATTTAAACAGGCTGGCAGAGCTGCTCAGAGATCTCGGATTTAGAGATATCATGATTACCTGAGAGAGATTACTTGAGAAGGAGGCAGGGGAGTGGGAAGAGTAAGCCATATGGATGAGAATACGGTTGTAATCCGTATGAAAGACATCGTGAAAAAATTTGGCGATTTTACCGCAAACGACCACATCAACCTGACGGTGCACAAAGGGGAAGTGCATGCGATTTTAGGGGAGAATGGGGCCGGAAAGAGTACGATGATGAACGTGCTCTGCGGACTATATAAGCCGACGAGCGGGCAGATTTTTATCAACGAAAAGGAGGTTTCTTTTTCGAGTCCGAAAGAGGCGATCGATATCGGTATCGGCATGGTGCACCAGCATTTTATGCTGATACAGCCGTTTACCGTCACGGAGAATATCATACTGGGCATGGAGCCGGTCAGAGGACTTGTGATCGATAAAGATACAGCGCGGAAAAAAGTTCTGGAGCTGTCTGAACGCTACAATATGAAGGTAGACCCGGACGCGAAGATCGAGGATATTTCCGTGGGCATGCAGCAGCGTGTGGAGATTTTAAAGGTGCTCTACAGAGGGGCTGATACGCTGATTCTGGACGAGCCTACGGCGTCGCTGACGCCGCAGGAGATCGAGGGTCTGATGGAAATTATCGAGAATCTGACGGCGGATGGAAAGAGCGTGATCCTGATCACGCATAAGCTGAAGGAAATCACGGCGACATCGGACAACTGTACAATCATCCGGCAGGGAAAATATATCTGCACCGTGAAGGTGGATGAGGTGGATGTAAATGAGCTGGCGGCGATGATGGTAGGGCGCGATGTGAATTTTAAGGTCGAAAAGAAGGAGATGTCGCCCGGAGAAAATGTGCTTGAGGTGAAAGGCCTTCGAGCAAAGGATTACCGCAATGTCGAGATCTTAAAAGGGTTCAGCCTCAACGTAAGGAAGGGCGAGATTGTAGGGCTGGCAGGCGTCGACGGCAACGGCCAGACGGAGCTCGTTGAGATTCTCACCGGCCTGCGTCACGCCGAATCCGGTGAAGTGCGGGTGCTGGGAAAAGATATTTTTAACAAATCCCCGGCGGAGACGTTTGCATGCGGAGTTTCCAGTATTCCGGCAGACCGGCAGAAACATGGCCTGATATTGGATTTTTCCAACGAAGACAATATGATTGTACAGCATTTTGAAGAAGAGCCGTTTTCGTCGAAAGGGATTTTGAACCGGAAAGCGATCCGTGCGCATGCGACGGAGCTGACGGAGAAGTTTGACGTAAGACCCAGAGGAAGCGAGGGCCTGCCGACGGGGACGCTCTCCGGCGGCAATCAGCAGAAAGTGATTATTGCACGTGAAGTCACAAATGACAAGGAGCTTCTGATTGCGGTGAATCCGACGCGCGGACTGGATGTGGGGGCGATTGAGTTTGTGCATAAATATCTGGTGGAACAGAGAAATAAAAACCGTGCCGTTCTCCTCGTCTCGTTTGAGCTGGATGAGATTATGAGTCTTTCCGACCGGATTGAAGTGATTTTCGACGGGCAGATCACGGGCAGCGTTTCCGGGAAAGATGCGGATGAGAAGGAGCTTGGCATTATGATGGCGGGAGGTAAGAAGCATGAATAAAAAGAAAGGGATTCTGGAAAGTAATGTGCTCTATACCCTGATCGCCATCGTGGCGGGATTTCTGGTCGGCGCGATTTTCCTTATGGTCGCAGGAATCAGCCCTGCTGTGGCGTATGGCAAACTGATCACCAGTGTGTTTGGAAAACCGAAATTTATAGTCTGGACGCTTATCTATGCCAGCCCGCTGATTTTTACAGGTTTAAGTGTGGCGTTTTCGTTCCGCACGGGTGTGTTTAATATCGGGGCGGAGGGGCAGTTTGTCGTGGGCGCGCTGGTGGCCTGTGTACTGGGAATCGTTCTGGATCTTCCCGTGTGGATTCACGCGCCGCTCTGTGTAATCGCGGCCGCGGCGGCAGGATGTATATGGTCTCTGATTGTGGGTATCTTAAAGGTGAAGCGTGGAATACACGAAGTCCTGTCGTTTATTATGTTCAACTGGATCGCTTTTTATCTGTCAAATTATGTGGTCAATCTTCCCGCGATACACAAGGGAACCGGAGAGGCTACGAAAGATGTACGGGAATCAGCCAGGCTGCTTTTTCCGGAAGGGGTAAGAAGTCTTTTAGACTGCAGTGCAGCCAACTGGGGTTTTTTTCTTGCAGTGCTTGCGGGCATTGTGATGTGGGTTATAATTGAGAAAACCACATTGGGGTACAGGCTGAAGGCAGTCGGTTTTAATAGCAACGGAGCGCAGTATGCCGGGATCAATGCAGATACTTCCGTGCTGACGGCGCTGGGAATCTCCGGTGCGCTCGCCGGTCTTGGCGGAGCCGTGCAGGTTCTGGGAATGTCCGGACGGATCAGTCAGTTTGCCGGACAGGAAGGGTTTGGTTTTGAGGGAATCACGGTTGCGCTGATCGGCGCGTCCCACCCGATCGGATGCATCTTTGCGGGGCTTTTTTACGGGGCCATGAAATATGGCGGTTCCAAGCTGAGCATCGTGAAGGCGCCGGCTGAGGTCGT
Organism: uncultured Roseburia sp.; assembly: GCA_947649645.1. Classification (GTDB taxonomy): domain Bacteria; phylum Bacillota; class Clostridia; order Lachnospirales; family Lachnospiraceae; genus Roseburia. The sequence goes on from CANSSP010000001.1 coordinate 96,941, forward strand.
GGATATAATTATGGGGTGTGTGATCCTGTTTATCGCGATTTCGCAGATTTTCCGCATCCTGTTTGAGAAGGCTGGCAGAAAGAAGGAGGGAAAATAATATGGATGTTATCATTAGAAATCTGGGGCTTCTGATCAATGCGACACTGATTGCGACACCTCCTCTTCTGCTGGCAGCTTTAGGCTCCTGTTTTTCCGAGCGCAGCGGTGTCGTCAATATTGGTATTGAAGGAATGATGACGATCGGTGCGTTTACCGGAGCGGTGGCCGGTCTGTTTACCGGAAACGGCTGGCTGGCTTTTTTTATCGCCGGTCTTGCCGGGGCGCTGTTCGGACTGATACATGCGATCGCGTGCATTTCGTTTCACGCGGATCAGACCATCGCCGGGACGGCCATTAACTTTCTTGGGCCGGGTCTTGCCGTTTTCCTGTGTAAGGCGATGTTTGACAATTCATCGGATACGCCGGCCATGGATACGTCCAGTAAGCTGCCGAAGCTTTTTGAGGGTGTATTTCCGGCGGGTTCGTTCTGGAGCAACGTGCTGAATGTCTATGTGGTTGCTTATCTGGTGTTTGTGCTGGCGCTGGTGTGCTGGTTTGTGTTTTATAAGACGAAATTTGGTGCGCACCTGCGCGCGGTGGGAGAGCATCCGGAGGCATGTGAGTCGCTGGGAATCGATGTGTACCGTGTCCGCTATATCTGTGTTATTTTATCCGGTTTTATGGCAGGTCTTGGCGGGGCGTTCGTGACGCTGGCTACAATCAATCAGTTTCGTCCGAGCGTCATTGTCGGCCAGGGGTTTATCGCGATTGCCGCAGTGATTTTCGGAAAGTTTTCGCCGGACGGGGCGCTCAAGGCATGTCTGCTGTTCGGGCTGTGCAGCGGAATCAAGACGCTTGCCGGTCAGAGCAACACGGTTTCGCCGAACCTGGTTTCGATGATACCTTATATTGTGACGATTCTGGCACTGGTATTGTTTGTCGGAAGGGCGCACACGCCGGCAGCCAACGGAAAAACGTTTGTGAAGTCGAAGTAAAAGTATATGCTGTCAGATGACGGAAGCCGGCCGTGGGTGAAACGCTGTATCTGGTGCGGACTGACGGAGCCGGCAACGGGCGGCATCGGAGGAGGAAGCGATGGATATCAAAGAGATTTTAAAACATGTGGATCACACGCTGCTGACGCAGACGGCGACCTGGGAGGAGATAAGGCAGATCTGCGACGACGCAGTTTCCTATGGCACCGCATCTGTGTGTATCCCGCCCAGTTATGTAAAACAGGCGAAGGAGTATGTCAGAGACCGCATGGCTGTCTGTACCGTGATTGGATTTCCGAACGGATATATGACGACGGCCGCAAAGGCGTATGAGACGAAAGATGCGCTGGCAAACGGTGCGGATGAAATCGATATGGTGATCAATATCGGCTGGGTGAAAGACGGCAGATTTGAATGTGTTGCAGATGAAATCCGCACGCTTAAGGCAGTCTGTGGAGACAGGATTTTAAAGGTGATCATTGAGACGTGCCTGTTGACGGACGAGGAGAAAAAGAAGCTTTGTGAAGTGGTGACGGAGGCAGGGGCAGATTATATCAAAACGTCGACCGGGTTTGGCGGAGGCGGAGCGACGTTTGACGATATCCGGCTTTTTTCGGCACATATCGGCGCGGATGTAAAAATAAAGGCGGCAGGAGGCATTGCAGAACTTGCGGATGCGGAGAAGTTTTTGGAACTTGGCGCAGACCGCCTGGGAACGAGCCGTATCATTAAACTTGTAAAAAATGAAACTGCAGAAGGGTATTGACTTTTCCTGCAGCAATAATGGAACACCAGAGGGGATTGATTATAATCATCCCGATTTCCGCAATGCGGACGGCACGACGCGTATTTTAAGTCTGTGGGATCAGACCGTGCCGGGCGGCAGCGTTCCGGTTCCCGAATCTTTCGGAGAGCCGGAACGTTTTTTTGCGTCTCCGGCCGGTTTTTCCCTGGGCACAGAGTTTTCAGGGGAAGTCATCAATTATGCGCTGGAGCAGCCGACGGAGCAGCAGCGCTATGCGGTCTGTCCAAGCCGCGACCTTTCGGGGCACGGAACGCATGTGACGGGAATCGCTGCCGGAAACGGCAGGGCCTCGGAGGGGAGATACCGCGGCGTGGCGTTTGAGAGCGGTCTTATTGTGGTGAAACTGGGATTGCAGAAGGAGGGGGCGTTTCCGCGGACTTCGGAGCTGATGCAGGCTGTAGATTACTGTCAGAGAAAAGCATCGGCATATGGAATGCCGCTTGTCGTCAATCTCAGCTTTGGAAATAATTATGGCAGCCATTCGGGCACGTCTCTGATAGAGACTTACCTGGATGACATGGCAAATTATGGAAGGGCTTCCATCGTGATCGGAAGCGGGAACGAAGGCACCTCGGCCGTACATACTTCCGGGCGTGTGGAGGAGGGGCAGACGAAGGTTGTAGAATTTGTGGTGAGCGCATATGAGTCGGCCCTGAACTTGCAGATCTGGAAGTCGTATGCGGATGAGATGGCAATATCGGTCACACATCCGGGGGGCGCTACGGTCGGGCCGATTCAGAGGATACAGGGACCGCAGCGTTTTCAGATACAGAATACACAGATTCTGCTTTATTACGGGGAGCCAAGCCCGTACAGTCCATTTCAGGAGGTTTACTTTGAATTTCTTCCGGTACGGGATTTTATCGACAGCGGCATATGGGAAATCCGGCTCGTGCCGCAGCGCGTTGTGCAGGGAAATTTTGATATGTGGCTGCCGGCGGGCGGGATTTTAAATGCCGGCACGGGATTTCTGCTTCCGACGGAGGAGACGACGCTCACGATTCCTTCCACCGCGGCGAAAGTGATTACGGTCGGGGCTTACGACGCCTGGTACGACAGACTGGCTTCCTTTTCAGGAAGAGGGTATACGAGGGAGACGAACCAGGTTAAGCCGGATCTCGCGGCGCCGGGAGTCGAGATCACTTCCTGCGCGCCGGGCGGCGGGTATGCGGCGCGCAGCGGGACCTCGATGGCCACGCCGTTTGTCAGCGGGGGCGCGGCGCTCCTGATGGAGTGGGGAATTGTAAATGGGAATGACAGGTATCTGTATGGGGAGAAAATCAAAGCTTATCTTAGGAGGGGAGCGCGGCCATTGCCTGGGTTTGATGTGTATCCAAATCCGCAGGTGGGGTATGGGGCGCTTTGTGTGAGGGATAGTCTTCCGATCTGAGGCTGGACAGTGTGCCGGGGTGAATAAATTATTGATGTAAATGCATGAAAATCCATAGCACTTTTCGACAAAGCGAGATATAATATATTTTATGAATCGAAACTAAGTTTCTAACGGGAGAGAAAAATGGCTTCTTTAACACATGTTTGTATGTGGTCAGAACATGGCTGGAAGAAAATAACTGCCTATGAGGCAGCCAGGTTGCATCCAGGAGGAATGGTAAACCAGTAGGCTGTTTCGGTGGAGGAGCAGATACGGTATATTGGCTCATTGAAATAGATATTGGGGATGTCGGGATATGATATCGATATTTTTTCCGATTCTATTATAGTTAGAAAACGGGGAATTCAAAAGAAAATTGTAGTCTATCCGGCAATGTGGGTGGAACCTTTTGAAAAAGATGTTATATATGTCAGTGATTTTTGTATTAAATATGCACGGCCTTATGCAGTGCGGAAGATTATTGAGAATTGTTGTTAGAAGTATTTATACCTTACCGGATAAAGTGCGTCAGCCCTTAAGGGGTACGTATGAATGGGATGTTCGCAGGATATGGATTAAGAGATGAGCTCGCAATAATAGGTTTTCGTAATAAGATTGGGTGATTTTATGGGCAAAAAGATACAGATCAGAAATAGTACTACGGATTTTCTTGTGTTTACCAAACAGAATGGGGAGGATGGCATTGAGGTCAGAGTTCATGATGAAGATGTATGGTTGACACAAAAGAGCATGGCGAGGCTTTTCGATTGCTCAACGGACAATATTGGTTTACATTTGAAAAATATCTTTGCCAGCGGAGAGTTAGAGGCAGAAGCAGTTACCGAGGAATCCTCGGCAACTGCTTCTGACGGCAAAAAAATATGGGGCTGACAACCTGGAAAAATGCTCCAATGGGTAAGATTGTGAAATCGGATGACAGTATTGCAAAGAATTATTTGATAAAAGTGGAAATGCAGGATTTAAATCAGTTTGTCACTATGTATCTGGATTATGCGGAAAGACAGGCAAGACGGCAGATTCCTATGACTATGGAAGATTGGGCGAAAAGACTGGATGTATTTTTAGAGTTTAATGAGGAAGAGATCTTGAGGGATAAGGGTAAAGTATCAGCTGAAATTGCGAAAAGCTTTGCTGAAAGTGAGTTTGAAAAGTATAGAGTTATTCAGGACGGACTGTATCAAAGCGATTTTGATAAGTTATTATTTGGGATTGGTGAAAGTGAGAAAGAAAACTCGAAAATGATCTGACACTAATTCACGGTTGTTTTTGTCTGGGCTTAGTACTAATGTGCTGTACTCCTCACGAAGTTATGCGGGTTTCAGCGATTTTCGCTCAAAAAAGTGAAAAAAGTTTGTGACATTAACCTGACATCAATGGGGCACGGGGCGCTTTGTGTAGCCTCAAGTCTTCCGGCTTGAGGCTGGACAGTGTGCCGGGGCAGAATAAATTTGTAATCAAGTATATAAATCAGGAGCTGCAAAGGAGAACTTTATGAAATCAGGCAATAGAGATGATGGCTGGTTAACTGAAAGAATTTCTCCCTTGATTATCTGATCTGTCAGACTTAGGAAAACCGGCAGGAAAAAGGTATCGGGAAATGTGGGAAGAAGCAAGGGGAGAGCAGCGATGGAGATTTCTGTGAAGGCACAAAGAACAGTGCAGAACCCGGTTTTTCTGTTCTGCACTGTCTGTATGGTACGGGAGTTTTTCTTTCTGCCAGTGCGGCCTTCTCGTCGGGACGGCGTATGCGCCGTGCAGACAATGTCTTAAAAAGAAACATAAAAATTCTGTTGTGCTGCCTGTTTTTCCTGTGATACATTTACAGCATGAATAAAAGCGTTTCTTTCTACGCTGGCTGGTGTGTTGTTTCTGATCCCGGTTACACGATTTGTGTCTGTGGCTGCTTCCAGTGTTTTGTCTGCCTCGCCCAGAACAGAGAACTGAAATGCGATCGCTCTCTGTTCTGCTTTTTCCAGCTTTTCAAGTTCGGCCTCCTTTTTTCTGGTATCGATGCTGCGCTTCTCGTCCTGCGCAATTTCTCCTTTTAAAATAACAATGCCGTCGTTCGTTCTGGTTATGACGGTTCCCAGGCGGCCAGCCTGACGAATGGATGCGTCTGCGGATACCATGGCATGTGTCTCTTTGGCGGACAGGTTGTTATCTGTAATGATATCATTGTCTGTGGTTTTTGCATTTTTTTCAGCGCCGTTTTTTTCGCTGGTTTCGTCGGCCGGCTTTTTTTCTGTATTTACGCCCGGGTCCTCAGCCCGACTGGCTCCTTCCTTCAATCGGACAAGGCCGTCGCGGCTGCGCAGTAAGATAATGCCCGGCTGATCTGTATGTTGTCCGTCTGCAGGCAGACTCTTTCTGGATGCAGGGCCGGAGGAGATCGCTTTTGCCTGTGCTTTGTCTTCTGGTGTCTCCTCTTTAGCCGGTTCCTGATTTTTCTGCAGCTTTTCAGTCAAAAGCTCTCTTTTCCGGGAGCTGCGGAGGGCATCTTCCTGCTGTTTTAGCTTTCTGTTGAGGCTGGCTAACTCTTTCCGGAGCTTCTTCCGCTCATCCATTTTTTCATTAACAGACAGCTCTTCCTTTGAAGATATCTTCTGCATCTTCTGTTGCACGGTTGTAATTTTATTTTGAATAGTCCTGCTTTCCGGTTTTGCTGAATGTGCTGTAATCATCTGCATATCAGAAATCCTGTTCGCGGATGTTGCTTTGTCAATTCCCATAGATTCATCTCCTTTCCTGCGCAGGGATGTTTTCAGGCAACATATTCTTTCACGCTGCTTTTTTCGATTTGTATTTACCAATATTTTACCATTGATTGCAGGAAGGATACAAGAGAATTTTTACGGATTCTGCTGCCGCGGGTCCGGGTGATATCCGGTTTTTGCAATCCCGCAAGTGACACAGTGTCTTTGGAAACGATGTAATATAAAAGAAGAATCATACATTTTGAAACCAAAAGAGAAAATCTGACGTCTAATGAATGTAAGACAAAATGAAAGAGGATTGTATTTGTTTTACAAACATACGCGCGTAGGAGAAAAATAATGAAAAGCAGTGAAACAAGGTTTTTGGTAAAGAAGGCGCAGAGGCATGATAAAGACGCTTTTACCGGATTAATGCAGTTATATATGAAAGATATGTATAGAACTGCCATTGCAATTCTGATGAATGAAGACGATGCGGCAGATGCTCTTCAGGATACAATTCTCACCTGCTGGGAGAAGCTGGATACGCTTAAAAAACCAGAGTTCTTTAAGACATGGATGACAAGAATACTTATAAACCATTGTTATGACATCATAAGGGACAATGCAGTTTACCAGAATATCGAATTTTGTGAGGAATCGTCAAAGTGCGATGAATATAATCTTGAACTGAAGGAGGCATATGCTTCTGTAGACGAACGTTACCGACTGCCCATGGAGCTGTATTACAGTCAGGGATTCAGGATAAGAGAAATTGCAGAAATGTTGTCGATTCCGGTGAATACGATCAAGACGAGAATTTCAAGAGGAAGAAAGCAGCTGAAAGAGTATTATCGCGATTGCCAGGAGAGTGGAAATGTCAAATAAAAAAAATATATTTTCTGAAGAAATAGAATTGTCGGAAATTGTGTTGAAAAAAACAAATCAGGCCTTTGAGATGATCAGACAGGAGGATACTGGCTATATGAAAAAAACAAATACCGGTGGTAAGAAATTATTTAAAATGCAGGCGGCTGTTATTGCAGGTATCTGCATACTTGCAGTCGGCAGTATAAGTGCCGTCGCCGCAATACGTCATTACTGGGGGAGAGGTATGAATGGAAACATTCAGGCATCCGACGCGCAGCAGCAGGTGCTTGGAGAAAGGAATGTGGCAAAAGTGTACCGTGAAGATCCGGATGGTTCTTCCCCTGCTGTGACAGATCGTGGCGTGACAATAAAGCCGGATACCGTTGTTGTCGATGACAGATTTGTATATATGTCATTTTGCATTTCCGGCTATAGTGTGGCAGACGGGATGGAACCGGGGTTTGAGATGGTAAACGTGTATCGGGGAGATGCCCCTGAGGATGACGGTGCATGGGTGAATATGAGCGGAACCATGTATAATGGAATTATGTCTGATGAAAACGGCACGCCGGTGTATGAGGATGGAACTCCTATAGAAAATTCTGAAGACGGAAGTATTGTCTGTCATTATACGGATCAGAATGGAAATATGGAATACATTATACAGGCAAGTGTTGTGGACGAGAACGATTCATTTCTTGGCGGGACAGTGCATGTGGATTTTAAAAATCTGGGAACTTTTTCAAAAGCAACGTTTACTTCGGTGGTGGAGGGAAACTGGAAGTTTGAAATAAATCTTTCTGATGTAAGTTCAGCCACAAATATTAAGGTAGGGAAGAAGGTTGAAGGAACCGGTTTTACGATGGAGAATGTCGATATCTCACCCATTTCCATGAAAGTCAGCTATTCTGTCAGCGCGGTTCTGGCAGGGGATCAGGATGATCTTTGTATTCCGGAGGTTACGGGAGTCGTTTTAAAAGACGGAACAAGAATACCATACTTAACGGATGGCGGCGGGTCCGGATATACAGATAGCAGCAGGTCCGATGCATATCAGATAGCAGGATATGACCGGGTTATCGATGTGGACGAGATCGCCGCGCTGATCGTTTTCATCTCATCTGAGAATAAAAAAACAGAGATACCGATTATGAAATAAAATGTAAAAGGGCGCAAACGATGTCTGCGCCCTTTTCTGGTACGCAGGGGAAGTCTGGTTCAGAGTATAAGTATCTGACCATGCGCATAGAGGGGCTGGAAACAGGGTTGCAAAAGTTTATCCACTTCTGACCGGCCGATGACAAAAAAGAATAAGTGCGTTATAATAAAAAGGAATACGACTGTCTGTCGGGTGAAAAAACCTTTTGGAAAATATGGGAGCAGAGATGGATAAAAAGAAAAATACAAACAGGGAAGTAAAAAAGAAAAACAGGAATGAGGTTTTTCGCTATATATGCAGAAACGGAATGGTATCAAATCCGGACATTTCTTATGCGCTGAAACTAAGCCTGCCGACAACAACGCAGATTACGAAGGAGCTGGTAGAGCGGGGACTTGTGGATGAAACAGGGGAAATGGAATCAACCGGAGGAAGAAGAGCGAAAGCGCTGGCGGTATCTGAGGACGCCGGAAAAGCAGTGGGGCTGGATATTACCAAAAATCATATCAGTCTGGTTCTTACAGAACTGACAGGCAGGATTGTAAAATATGAGCGGATATTTCTTCCATATGCCGCGAGAGATGACTATTACCTGGAAGTGAATCAGAAGATTGCGCTTTTTCTGCAGGATGGCGGATGTGACAGGGAGAACATACTGGGAATCGGAATATCATTTCCTGGGATTATGGATCTGGAGAAAGAATTGGTTGCAGATTCTCATGTTCTTGGGGTAAATGACCTTCCATTTTCTTCTGTAAGCCGTTTTTTTCCTTATCCCTGCCATTTTTTAAATGACGCAAATGCGGGGGCATATGCGGAGGGAATCCGGTCAGAAAACAGGAACCGTTTTTTTTATCTGTCTTTGAGCAATACGGTGGGAGGAGCCGTTTACAGTGATGGAAAGCTGGAACAGGGCAGAAATTTCCGCTGCGGGGAAGTGGGGCATATGACGGTCGTTCCGGACGGAAAAGTCTGTTATTGTGGAAAATATGGCTGTCTGGATGCGTATTGCGCCGCAAAGTGCCTTATCGATGGAAGAGTGGAAGATTTTTTTGAACGGCTGCAGCAGGGGGAAGAGGAAGCAGCCCGCCTTTGGGAAGAGTATACGTCTTATCTGGCCATAGCAGTGAATAATATCCATATGGTTCTGGATTGCGATATTGTTCTGGGAGGATATGTAGGAAGCTGCATGGGTGAGTCTGTGCAGGATATTCGGGATAAAGTATCGAAAAGAAATACATTTGAAGAAGACACCTCTTTTATCAGAACCTGCAGACATAAGACGGGAGCAGCTGCGCTGGGGGCATCCCTGAAAGTGGCTGAGACGTTCATGGAGCAGGTATAAAGTAAGACGCGAACGTGCAGGTATACGGAGATGAAAGATATCCTTTGAGAGATTTCAGAGATGAAATCTCTTTTTTTGTCGCAAATTACCAAAAACAACATTGGTATTCAGGATGAAGTGACGAAAGTCGTGAGATTGGTGATTTCGTATTGACAAAAGGTTTTTGCGTGCATAAAATAAAATACATAATAAAACTATTTAATAAAGTAATAAATAAAGTGAAAACAGGAGGAACAAATCATGGAGGGAACAATGAAAACTGCAGTTATGCTGGGAATCGGTAAAATGGGATTTGAGGAAAGGAAGATTCCGGTGCCGAAGGACAACGAAGTCCTTGTAAAATTGGAGTATGTCGGGATCTGCGGCAGCGACCTGCATTATTATGAAACAGGGGCAATCGGTGATTATGTGGTGAAGCCGCCTTTTGTGCTGGGGCATGAGCCGGGCGGTACGGTAGTGGAAACAGGCAGGAATGTCAGACATCTGAAAGTGGGGGACCGGGTTGCGCTGGAGCCGGGAAAAACCTGCGGACACTGCGAGTTCTGTAAATCAGGAAATTACAATCTTTGTCCGGATGTCGTATTTTTTGCGACGCCTCCGGTGGACGGAGTGTTTCAGGAGTATGTGGCGCATGAAGCGGATCTGTGCTTTAAACTGCCAGAAAATGTAAGCACGTTGGAAGGAGCTTTGATTGAGCCGCTGGCGGTTGGCTTCCATGCGGCGATGCAGGGCGGTGCTTTGGCCGGGCAGACCGCGGTAGTTATGGGCGCAGGATGCATTGGTCTTGTAACGATGATGGCATTGAAGGCAATGGGAGTATCCAGGGTATATGTGGTGGATATTATGGAAAAGCGGCTGCAGAAAGCATTGGAACTGGGGGCGGACGGTGTAATAAACGGGAGTCAGACAGATCCTGTGGAGGAAGTAAAGAAACTGACCGATGGAAAAGGATGTGACCTTGCAGTGGAAACAGCAGGCACGCAGATAACTACTGTTCAGACGATCCATATGACAAAAAAGGGGGCGAACATTGTTCTTGTCGGATACAGTAAAAGCGGTGAAATGACGCTTCCGATGAGTCTTGCGCTGGATAAGGAGCTGACATTTAAGACCGTATTCCGTTACCGCCATATCTATCCGATGGCCATTGACGCAGTCGCGGCGGGAAAAGTAAATCTGAAAGGGATTGTGACAGATGTATTCGGGCTGGATGAGGTGCAGAAGGCGATGGATTACAGTGTAAATAATAAAGCCGATATCGTCAAGGCTGTTATCCGTATCGCAGAGTAGCCGGATAAAAGGATTGGATGCATACGCCTCCGGAAATGATAGTAAATATTCTTTCGGAGGCGTATGCATGGGCGGATGAGAGGGTTTAACAGAACCGGTATGAATAAGGAGGATGGCAATGGACCAGAAAAACACAGATGTAAAAGTACCGCTGATCAGTAAGATTGCTTATGGCATGGGGGATGTGGGCTGCAATTTCAGCTGGATGTTTGTCGGGAATTTCCTGATGATTTTTTATACGGATGTTTTTGGAATCGGAATGGGGGCAGTCGCGGGTCTGATGTTGTTTTCAAGATTCTGGGACGCCGTCAATGATCCGATAATCGGGGGTCTGAGTGATAAGACGCATACAAGATGGGGAAGATACCGCCCCTGGCTTCTGGTCGCCGCGCCGGTCACTGCTATTGTACTGATATTGACATTCTGGGCGCATCCGGACTGGCCGTCTGCGATAAAAGTTGTCTATATGGCAGTTACGTACTGTATCCTGGTGTTGGGCTATACCTGCGTGAATATTCCTTATGGAACGCTGTGCGGCGCGATGACACAGAATATAGAAGAGCGTGCAAAAATTAATACGTTCCGTTCTGTCAGCGCGATGATTGCAATCGGGATTATCAATATCATAACGGTTCCTCTGATTGCCGCGCTCGGGCAGGGCAATGACAGACAGGGATATCTTCTGGTTGCCGTTGTTTATGGATGTATCTTTGCAGCCTGCCATATTTTCTGTTTTACAAAAACGAAGGAAGTTGTGGATGTTCCGGAAAAGGAAAAAATATCTTTCCGGGTGCAATTGGCATCGGTGGCGAAAAACAGACCGTATATGATCGCGGTGGCAGGGCAGTTCCTGTTTGGGGTTACGCTTTATGGAAGAAATGCGGATGCGCTTTATTATTTCACTTATGTGGAAGGTGATCAGGCATTGTTCAGTACATATTCCCTTTTTATTATTCTTCCTTCGATCGTCGGCGCAGCCTGTTTTCCGGTGGTGTTTAAGCTGATAAACAATAAGGGGCGTTCGGCTTCCATATTTGCATTGCTCACAGGAATCAGCATGTTTTGTATGTATTTTTTTACAGCCAGTGAATCTCCGGCTCCATTTTACCTGTTTTCGTGTCTGGCACAATTTTTCTTTTCCGGATTTAACACGGCTATTTACGCGATTGTGCCGGATTGTGTGGAGTATGGGGAGTGGAAAACAGGACTCCGCAATGACGGTTTTCAGTATGCATTTATTTCGCTGGGAAATAAGATCGGAATGGCAATCGGAACGGCTGTGCTGGCAGGTGTTTTAGGCAGCCTGGGATATATGGCAAACCAGCAGCAGAATCCGGCTGTGCTGGCGGTAATCAGACATTCATTCACAACGGTTCCGGGAATATTATGGATTGTTACAGCTGGCGTTTTATATTTTTACCGCCTGAACAGGAAAGTTTATAATAAAATTGTGCAGGAAATTAAGGAAAGAAAGTCTGGCTATTAAAAAGATGGAACAGGCGTACTCAATTGGGCAGTACCGTTCCATTCGTCAGCCGGCATAGAACACATAATAACCCTGACATGGCGTTGTCAGGGTTATTATGATATAATCAGGCTATAAAGGTGATAAATGGCAGGAAATTCCTGATGATTATGTCCTAAGTAAATCCTTTTCGGAATTACCGGACGCCGCGGCTTTTTCTGGAGGTGAGTGCTGCCTTAAATTCCGGCAGTGCGGCTTTTCCCATCCCGGTCACCGGTTTGATCCATTTTCCGCTTCTGGTATACCACAATTCAAAGACGAGCCGGATCAGTTCATCCGTGTACAGGAATGAGAACACGGCGAGAAACGGGAGATGCCATATCATGCCGGCGGCCCATGTTGCAGGGACGCTTACGGCAAAGAGGCAGATAATCTCCAGCAAAGTTCCGAATACGGCTTCGCCTCCGGCGCGGTAGCAGCAATTCATTATATAGTTGCAGGTGCGGACCGTTCCGGCAGCCAGATAGATGAGAAGCATGTATCTGCCATAAAACATGGCTTCTGCTCCGAGGCCGAACAGCGAGAGGAGCGGTCTGCTCAGCAGCAGGCCGGTCAGGCAGATACAGAATGTAATTGCCGGACAAAGCACGGCGAATTTTTTCATATACTGGTAGCCGTTCATAAGGCGGCCGGAGCCGACTTCTTTTCCGACAACGACGGAAGAGGCGTCGGCCAGGCCGGCAAAGAAGGCGAACACAAATCCTTCCAGGACACGGAACGCAGCCATGGCAGCGATGGCTGATTCGGACTGATGTCCGATTACGATGTTTATTATCATCTGTCCGATTCCATAGAATAATTCATTGAAGATGATGGGGCAGCATTTTCCCATATATTCTTTGAGAAAGCCGTCACGCCAGGAAAACATATCTTTCAATTTCAGCACAACTGTTTTTTTGTCCTTCAGAAGAAAAAGGAACAACGCGAATACGTTTACGATACTTGACGCAAGAGTGCCGACGGCGGCGCCCGCCGCTCCCATCTGTGGCATACCGAAACGACCGTAGATGAGGATCCAGTTCAGAATGAAATTCGTGATCAGCGCAAGGACGGAGCTGATCAGAGGCGGCTTTACCCGTTCTGTGGAGCGCATCAGAAAGCTTATGATCACGGCGATGACCTGCAGTGGATAGGCAAATCCGACAATACGGATATAAGGAGCGCCGATGGCAATGATAGCTGTTTTATCGGTATAAATTCCCAGTATCAGTTCCGGATTTGCGACTGCCGCTCCGCCAAAGAGCAGGGATACTGCCAGCATACAGGTGAGCGCGAGCCCGAAGACCCGACTGATCCCTTTTTCGTTGCGGGCGCCCCAGTATTGTGAGAAAAACAACAGTCCCCCGCTGGCAAACCCGAAATAGCAGGAAAAGAATAAAGACGTAATCTGGGAACAGATTCCGACTGCTGCCACAGAAAGTTCACCCTGGCTGCCGATCATGATGGTATCGACCATGCTTGCCGTGGTGGACAAAAAATTCTGAAATGCGATAGGCAGTGCGATGGTGAGGACTGTCCGGAAGAAACTTCCCCAGCCGATTTTTTCGTATCTCATTTGTTGATTCCTTTCATTTACATCAATGGTATTTGTCTGCGGATTTCACGGAAGACCCGTATATTCCATTTTACCTTGAAAAACAGAGATTGCAATCATTATTTTGTAAATATCCCGGATAAAAGCAACGTGTGGGCAGAGGAGTGGAAACATATTTTTTTAGAAGAGGAAGACTCTTTTTCTGGAAAATAGAAAAACGGGGGAGTATAATACATACAGGCGAAGGGGAACAGATATGAAAGGGGGAAAAGAGGATGGAGCAGGTCCCGGAGCGCGGGGAGGATGTCGTGAGAGCGGAAATGGAGATGATGCCGCAGATTATGAAAATCATTCGCGACGCACAGGCTGCCCTGGCGGAAGATGAGATTCCGCAGTGGCAGGATGGCTATCCGGACGAGGCTGTCCTGCGAAGAGACGTCACAGGCGGAAACTGCTATGTCTTAAGGCAGAAAAACGAGATCTGCGCGGTGGGAGTGCTGCAGACAGAACCGGAACCGTCTTACCGGACGATTATGGACGGTGCGTGGGGCACGGGAGAGCGGTACGGCACGGTTCACCGCATGGCGGTCGCCCGAAACAAAAGCGGGCAGGGTGCGGCAGGCCGTCTGTACGACGCGCTGGAGAGAATCTGTCGGAAGCTGGGAATGGAGGCGGTGCGGATTGATACGCACCGCAAAAACGACAGAATGCGAAACTGGATTTTAAAGCAGGGTTTCTGGTATTGCGGTGTCATCCGGCTGAACGACGGGGAGAATAGCCTGAGGGATGCATTTGAGAAAAGCCTGGTATAAGGAAAGAGAGGAGAAAAGGAAAATGGCATATTTACAGATGAGCGTATTATCACAGTCATTGATGAGGACGGTTCCGGTCAATGTGATCCTGCCGGTGGATAAAATGGTATTTCCGGGGATGGCGCAGCGGGAGGAAAAGCCATATAAGACGTTATACCTTCTGCACGGTGTGCTCGGCAGCCACGTCGACTGGGTCAACGGAACAAACATACAGCGGTGGGCGGAGGAAAAGGACCTTGCGGTCGTGATGCCGGCCGGTGAAAATATGTGTTATGTGGATCAGGAGGCAGCGCACAATTATTATGGTGAATTTATCGGAAAAGAGCTGGTGGAGCTGACACGGAAAATGTTTCCGCTCTCACACAGACGGGAAGATACCTACATAGCCGGATTGTCCATGGGCGGATTCGGAGCAATGCGCAACGGCTTAAAGTATCATGAGACGTTTGGCTGCATCGCAGGTCTGTCAGTGGCGGATATTATCGACGATCTTCCGCTGAGAACAGACGATGCGCCGCTTTTTTTCGAGAGAAGATCTTATGCGGAGAGTGTTTTCGGAGATCTGGCGAAAGTCGCAGAGAGTGATAAGAATCCGAGATGGATCGCCGCAAAGCTGGCGGAAGAGAAGGCACAGCTGCCGGAGATTTATATCGCCTGCGGCCTCTCAGATTCCCTTCTGCCAAATAACCGGAAACTGCAGGCGTGTTTAAAGGATCTGGGATACAATGTGACATATGAGGAGGCGCCGGGGGCCCATGAATGGGATTTCTGGAACTGCTATATCCAGAAAGTTCTGGAATGGCTTCCGCTGGAAGGGAGCGTGGCAGGAGTCGGCAGCGGCAATGTCGGGGTATGACAGGGCGTGCTTTTTTTGCCCCGGGCTGTGGGAGAGGAAGCGGCTATAAGGATGAAAGGAAAGTTTTTATTGCTGTTTTCCGGCTGCTGCAGCCCAAAAAACAGTGGGAAGGAGGAATCCGCAGTGTCATCAGCTGTCCGGCCAACGGCCCGCTGATGGCATAAAAAAGTAACTGTGCTTTACAGGTTCTAATGCAGATGTAGAAAAATAGTTGACAACAGAATGTTGTTGTAGTAATATCATATTATAACTCAGATGTAGGAAGATGGTTTTATTTTTTTGGTCAATCTTACTATCTTTGTAAGAAGCTTTTGCTTTGTATACCTACAGAAATCATAAAAACAATATGGTACCGATTGTTTTTTATGATCATACATAGTATAATGGAAGGAGGGATTCTGATGAAAAAAATTGTGGCTTTTGCTTTGACAATTGCGCTGGCTGCCGGTTTTATGAATATGCCGGTGCAGGCGGCGGAACTGCCGGTGCATGATCACGCTGCCGGTGCAGAGGCACGGTATGATATGTATTCGCCGTATTGTCCTGTGGAAGGCTGTGGTCAGGTTGGTAAATATCTGTATCAGGTCGAGTCGATCGGCGGGCACTTTATGGTTTATAGGGAGTGTTCGAAGCACGGACTTTATCATCATTTTACGTGATGTGCCCTGAATGAGAGCGGACGGCGGCAAGGCATTGAGATCTCTGTCATTGCATGCCGTCCGTTTTTTGTCTGCGTCGTCAGATACGTGTAATAAAGGGAGGGGATATGGTGAGTTCCAGAAGACGATGGATGGCGGTATTTCTGACTGTCCTTCTGGTGTTTTCCGGCTGCGGCAGTCCGGAGAACGATACGAAAAAGGAACCGGCAGCACAGACAAGGGAAGTATCCTCTGCGTTCCGTGGGATAGGGGGATCGGGACTGTCAGCGGATGAACTGAAAGAATGCGGGGCGGTATCTTATGACGGGCCGGTGGAGTTCCATGATCCGGTGACGGAGGAGATGCTGCGGAACATGACCGGGAAGCCGGAAGGCGAGGTGCTGCGCAGTGATCTGCAGAAAATTCATGCCATCTACTGGCGGAACGATCGTTACTGGTCTGATCTGCAGATCCTTGATGATGCAGTACCGTGGGAACCTGGAAAGGGCTACTGGCAGCAGTGTGGCCAGCCCGAAACACTGGAGGATTTTGCCCTGTGCGACAATCTGCAGTGGCTGTCGCTCGGCAGGCTGGAAGTGCCGTCCCTGGAGCCGCTGGCCTCGCTGACGCAGCTGGAGTGGATTGAATTTGAGGGAGCGGCTGTGACGGCGGAGCGGCTGGAAGAGCTGGCACTTCTGGAAGAAGTGAAGGCATTCCGCATGGGAAACGGAGAAGTTACGGAGGTGGCCGGCTTTACGGACGGCAGTTTCCTTCTGCCGATGGCGGACCGTCTGGTATATCTGGATATCAACGGCGGGATTGAGTGGAATCCGGAAGTGCTGGCGCAGATGACAAAGCTGGAAGTA
This sequence comes from uncultured Roseburia sp., assembly GCA_947649645.1. GTDB lineage: Bacteria > Bacillota > Clostridia > Lachnospirales > Lachnospiraceae > Roseburia. The sequence continues at coordinate 113,761 of CANSSP010000001.1, forward strand.
CTGGTTCTGGCGAATGCCGGAGATCTCGCTTTTCTGACAGAACTGACAGAGCTGAAAGAACTGAGCCTGTATGCATGTACCGCCAGGGACTGGGGTCCTCTTGGGACGCTGCAGCAGCTTGAATATCTGTCGATTTTGGGCAATGAGAACACGCCGGCTTCCGTGACGCTGGACGATCTGCGGCCGCTTTCCGGCCTTGCATACCTTGGGCTGAGTATGGCCGGTCTGGAGAAGGAGCATACCCGTGAGGAGATCATCGACGCGCTTCCCGGCCTGACGGGACTTTATATTATGTGATTCCGATGCAGGGCAGAGGCATCGGAACCGGCAGACGGGGACAATGGCGTGAAGAGAAGATCTGAGATTTGACAGACAGAGTGTAAAGTCAGGGGGAGAGGTATGGTGAGTTCCAGAAGACGATGGATGGCGGTATTTCTGACTGTCCTTCTGGTGTTTTCCGGCTGCGGCAGTCCGGAGAACGATACGAAAAAGGAACCGGCAGCACAGACAAGGGAAGTATCCTCTGCGTTCCGTGGGATAGGGGGATCGGGACTGTCAGCGGATGAACTGAAAGAATGCGGGGCGGTATCTTATGACGGGCCGGTGGAGTTCCATGATCCGGTGACGGAGGAGATGCTGCGGAACATGACCGGGAAGCCGGAAGGCGAGGTGCTGCGCAGTGATCTGCAGAAAATTCATGCCATCTACTGGCGGAACGATCGTTACTGGTCTGATCTGCAGATCCTTGATGATGCAGTACCGTGGGAACCTGGAAAGGGCTACTGGCAGCAGTGTGGCCAGCCCGAAACACTGGAGGATTTTGCCCTGTGCGACAATCTGCAGTGGCTGTCGCTCGGCAGGCTGGAAGTGCCGTCCCTGGAGCCGCTGGCCTCGCTGACGCAGCTGGAGTGGATTGAATTTGAGGGAGCGGCTGTGACGGCGGAGCGGCTGGAAGAGCTGGCACTTCTGGAAGAAGTGAAGGCATTCCGCATGGGAAACGGAGAAGTTACGGAGGTGGCCGGCTTTACGGACGGCAGTTTCCTTCTGCCGATGGCGGACCGTCTGGTATATCTGGATATCAACGGCGGGATTGAGTGGAATCCGGAAGTGCTGGCGCAGATGACAAAGCTGGAAGTACTGGTTCTGGCGAATGCCGGAGATCTCGCTTTTCTGACAGAACTGACAGAGCTGAAAGAACTGAGCCTGTATGCATGTACCGCCAGGGACTGGGGTCCTCTTGGGACGCTGCAGCAGCTTGAATATCTGTCGATTTTGGGCAATGAGAACACGCCGGCTTCCGTGACGCTGGACGATCTGCGGCCGCTTTCCGGCCTTGCATACCTTGGGCTGAGTATGGCCGGTCTGGAGAAGGAGCATACCCGTGAGGAGATCATCGACGCGCTTCCCGGCCTGACGGGACTTTATATTATGTGATGGAAAATAAGCCGCAGGGGTCTGTGGAAGGCCCGTTACCGGTTTTGTAGTTATAATTTAGGAGGACAGGTTCATTATGAAAAAGCGACTTTCTGTTTTATGCCTGCTGTTGTTTCCATTGGTCTGCGCCTGCGGCAGTCCGTCCGGTCCGGGCGGAACGCTTACCATCTGTGCGGATGGCAATGGGCTGAATGAAGTTTTTCTGGGACCGGTTCTGGCGGAGTATGAGAGATTAAATCCCGATGTGGAGCTGGAGGTCGTCTATCTTCCTCCGGCCAATTCGCAGGATCCGGCCATGACCGAGGAGCGCGAGGCGGCGCTGATCAGGACGCGCACGGAGCTGATGGGCGGCGAGGGGGCCGATATCTATCTTTTTTTCAACCGTCCTTCGGCGGAGCCGGACAGTTATATGCTCTTCCCGAATCTCGAACGTCAGATTATGGGGGAGATTTTTCACGATCTTGATTTTTTGTATGAAAACCCTGGATTTGAGGAGGAGGCTTATATACCGATGCTGAAGGAGGCGGGGCAGTATGACGGAAAATCGTATGTCCTGCCTTTAAGTTATACCTGTCCCGTCCTGATCGCTACAGAGGAAGGGCTTTCATCCGGCGGTTTTGACGAAGAGGCGGCCGCGGCGGATACGGCGGCTTATGTGGATGCGCTGATGGCGCTGCCGGCCGTGCAGCGGCCGTACCTGTCTGTGGCTGCCCCCTCTCTGCTGATGAACGTACCATCCGTTGCTCCGGTTTCGGTGCAGGACGCTGAAATCAGACTGAATACACCGGTCTGGCAGGATACTTTGCAACAGGCCCAAAGGATCCTGAAAGAGGACGATGGAACGGAAGCCGATTTTTTTGCGGCTCTTGATCTGGATGCCTGTATTGCGGATGGCGCTGTGTTTCTGGCGGGGGCTTCTGTCAATCCGGCGCATTCCCTGCGGGTGCTGGAGGATGGCGGCCATACGGCAAGACTGCTGCCGGTTCCAAACGAGAACGGCAGTCTGACGGCGATGCCCTGTATCACTGCCACAGTTTCTGCAGGGTGTGAAAATACCGAGGCTGCCGCCGATCTTCTGCTCTTTCTGCTCAGCGACACGGTGCAGGGCAGCGGTACGCTTGAAAACAGCCAGAGCAGTGCAAATCTGATCAACGGCGGCACAAGCTGGCCGGTGCGGCGCGGATGCGCGGTGAAAATGACAGAAGCGCTCACCTTGCAGCCGGTTGTGCCGGGGGAGATCAGCGATACGCTGAAGGCTGATTTTGAGCGTATGGAAAACCGTGTGGGAGCCTGCCGCCTCGCGGGCCGCTATGACGGAGAACTTTATTCCCTGGTGGAGCCGTATCTGAAGGGAACCATGGGCTGGGAGGAATGTTATGCAGAGATTGAAAAAGAATGGTCCTATCTGGATGAATGAAAAAAAGAAGCGGCTCCTGTCCCTGCGGGGACGCAGGCAGCTTGTGGGCGGATTTCTTTTCGTGCCGATTCTGCTGGGTACGGTTGTGTTTTTTGCAATGCCGTTTTGTATGGTTATCGGCTATTCGTTTGGCCTGGGCGGCGGTCAGGTGCGTTTTGCGGGTTTTGCCAACTATCTGAAAGTGCTGGGTTCGGAATCGTTCCGGCTGGCGGCAGGCAATACCGTGAAGTTTCTGGTGCTGGGCGTTCCCCTGCTTCTGGTTCTGGGACTGACTCTGGCGCTGCTGCTTTCGCGTGCCCTGCCGGGCAGCCGTCTGTGCGGAAATACGATTCTGCTGCCGCTGGTGCTGCCGATTGCCAGCATCGTGATGGTGGTGGAATGGATGATTCCGGTTTCCGTGCTGGAGAGTCCGGCGGCGTTTCGCGTTCTGCTTGCGCTTTATCTGTGGAAAAACGGCGGATATATTACGGTGCTGCTGCTGGCGGGACTGTCTCTGATTCCGCGCGAACTCTACGACACGGCGGCCATAGAGGGAGCCGGCAGCGCTGCGAAGCTTAGGTATATCACGCTGCCGCTTCTGACGCCGTCTCTGACGTTTTGCGCGGTGCTCGGTGTGATCAACAGCTTTAAATCGTATCGGGAAGCGTTTCTGCTTGGGGGAAATTATCCTCATGAAAGTATCTATCTTCTGCAGCATTTTCTCAACAACAATTTTGAAAATCTCAATTATACCCGGCTTGCGGTGGCTTCGGTGCTGACCGCCCTGCCTGTTGTCGTGGCCACAGTCGGTCTCTTATTGTGGCAAAGGAGGCGCGCATGAAAAAGACAGTCAGAAAGTGGGCCGGTTCGTCCGTGATCCTGCTGGCCGCTGCTGCGGCGCTTGGCCCGGTACTTTATCTGCTCTGGGGCTGTTTTTCGGATCCGCAGGGATTCTGGCTGACATTTCTGCGGACGCCGGAGTATCTGTATAAATTCTGGAACAGTCTGGGGATCTGCGCGGTGATCACGGCCGGACAGCTCCTGGTGAGCTGTATGGGGGGGCTTGCGCTTGCAAAATATCCGCTTCCCGGTAAGCGTTTTCTGATCGGGGCGCTCGTGGTTGTGCTGCTGCTTCCGCTGCAGGTTACATTGATGCCTTCTTATCTGATTCTGGACAGAATGGGACTTCTGGATACGGTCTGGGCGCTGATTCTGCCCGCGGTGTTCTCACCGTTTGGAACAATTGTCATGTGGATGACATTCAGAGGGGTGCCGGACAGTCTGATGGATGCCGCACAAATAGACGGAGCAGGCGTGTGGGCGCTGCTCTTTCAGATTATGGTGCCTGCCGGGCGCAGCGGAGCGGCCAGCGTCCTTTTGCTGACATTTATCGATGCGTGGAATATGGCAGAACAGCCGATGGTGTTTTTAAGCGATGTGTCAGAATATCCTCTGAGTGTGTTTCTGGCTTCGCTGGGACGGGAGGGATTTTCGCTCAGTTTTCACAGCGGGCTGCTATCCATGCTCCCCGCGGTGCTTCTGCTTCTTGCTTTCAGAGAAGAGCTTGTGCAGGGCGGCGGACTTCTTCTGGAAAAGTGAGGATGTTGGAAAGGGGACTACGGATATGGGGGGAGAAAAACGATTTGCAAAAATCCTGGCGATCGGAACGTGTATTGTGCTTCTGATCTGTACGGCGGCGTCACAGGTGATCTACTGGCGTATGCTGCCAGACGTACAGGCTGTGGAGGCACACTGGCAGGGCGTTGGATTTGTGCTGCCGCAGGAAGCTGTGTTTGCGGAGCCGGAGGGGACGTGTGTTTATTGTATTGAAGAAAAACAAGGTCGCTTTGGCCCGAGGTATCTGCTAAGGGCTGTTCTGGTGACGGTGGAAGAGACCAATGCCAGAGAGGGAACGGTTACGGTACGCGGAATTTACCAGGAGGGGCAGATTTATGCCGTGAATGCGGATGCACCGCTGCAGAACGGGGCGGAAGTGAAGGTTGTTCCATGAGGTATCACATCGGTTCTGGGAACGTGTTTACAGATCCCGGTCCGATGTTTTCAAAGGTGGAATTTTAAAGAGCAGTAAAACAGAAAGTGCCATTGAGAGAGCATATGTTCTCTTGAAGGGGCTTTCTTTTTTTGTGCAGTTTTATCCGGGTTATAGATAATTTAAGAGCAGATTTGCGGATATATTTTCTCTGGTATAATGATCTAAAAAAATTGCGTAGAACTGCAGGTTCTACGCAAAATATTACAATGAAATAAACCATTGATATCATAACATTACCGATTTTTTTTGTCAATATCCGTCCCCATATTTCGACAAATTCGTCAGTCTGGACGGATATTTTAAACAGATCGGATTATGGGTGAGAAGAGAAAGCCTCTATTCATTCCCAAAAGATATGGTATGGGTACATGATCTGAAGAAGTGGCAGGGGAATAAGGGTCACAATGGGGGTATCGTCAGATTTGATGAAATGGAAAGGAGAGAATGATGTCTAAAAGAGGAGAAAATATACGGAAGCGTAAAGATGGACGCTGGGAGGCAAGATATATAGCTGACAGAAATATGGATAACAAGGCTGTATATCGTTCTGTATATGGAAAAACATATGCAGAGGCAAAGGAAAAAATGCAAAAAGAAAAATTTTGTATGAGGAAGGAAGGACACGGGAAACAGGAGGCGGTGAGCTTTTGCACAGTCCTGGGAAACTGGCTGACAAATAATAAGATTCGCTATAAACCGTCAACGTACACAAAATATAAATATATCATTGAAAAACATATTGTTCCCGAACTGGGCAGCAGAAAGGTTGCGACTCTGAATGCAGTGACCATCAATTCATTTTTGGACAGGAAGCTGAAGAATGGCGATTTACGTGATCAGAAACCATTATCTTCTTCTTATGTAAGAACAATGGCGCTGATCATTCGTTCGGCTCTGAATTATGCCATTTCAGAAGGAATGTGTTTATCGTTTCGAGCGGAAATTCACAAGCCTGCCGCAAAAAAGGCGGCTGTCTGCACTCTGAATCACAAAGATTTCGATGATCTGAGCACATACTGCATGGAGCATCTGACTTCAACCAATATTGGTATTCTGGTTTCTTTAAATACAGGCCTGCGGATTGGTGAAATATGTGCGCTGCGCTGGTCTGATATCGATATACCGGACCACCTGCTGTATGTAAATAATACGATTTCAAGATTTCAGGATGAGGCGAATAAATGCAGATGGGTTATTGAAAGTCCGAAAACGATGTCTTCATTTCGCGTAATTCCTATTTCAGAAAAACTTATGGCAACTCTGCTGCATGTCAGAACATTTTCCCGCTCGGAATACGTTGCGTCTGAAAAAGACGGATTTGTGAATCCAAGAACTTTTGAATATCGTTTTCATAAGGCGCTGCATGCCTGCAAGGTGCCCGATATAAATTTTCACGGGCTTCGTCATACGTTTGCCACAAGATGCGTAGAGGGAGGAATGGATATCAAGACCCTGAGTGAGATTCTTGGTCATTCCAATGTCAGTATTACTTTAAACACATACGTGCATTCATCATTGGAGCGAAAAAAAGCACAGATTGAGAAAGTCGAAAAGTTTTTTGAAGAGGGTCAGGATCAGAGTCGCTCTGAGAAAGCATGCCCCTGATTCGCTTTGTAAATAATAGTTTTGCGTAGAACCTGCAGTTCAGCAACAATTGTTATGGCGTTATTGAGACAGTATGTGCAGTATACGGAGCAGATATTCTTTCATTATATCAAATGTGCTCTTTCCGGAAATGGAAAACAGGTATGATTTTCACATCAGTCTGCGGCCAGATGTTTTGGGATGTTGTGTGTATTTTGGTGTTGGATTTGGGAGGAGGATCAGATGGTGGGAAAGTCATTGCCGAAAGCAGCTGTTTTGTATATTGCATTTGTACTTTTGATGATAGTTGTAATATGCTTAAAGTCAAATTACTATATTGATGAGATATACTCATATGGACTGTCGAATCACACGGGAGAGGGTATCAATATTACGTTTGAATATGATAAGACTTATACCCCGGGTGCCTCTGTGTTCCGGGATTATATGGAAGTGCAGTCGGGAGAACAGTTTGATTATTCCTGTGTCTGGGCAAATCAGACAGATGATGTGCATCCCCCATTTTATTATGCGATTCTTCACACCATATGTTCTGTTTTTCCGGATACATTTTCAAAATGGTATGCCGGGAGTATCAATATTGTATTTGCGATACTGGTGTTATTTGTGATGCGAAAACAGATTCAGCTTCTGACGGATAACAAGTATATTCTGACAATCATGTCAGTTTCGTTTGTATTACTGAGTGGAATCCTGCATGCGGTGGCTTACTTCAGGATGTATATCATGGCTATGCTCTGGGTTACACTGCTGAGCTATATATTTGTAAAGCAGGTAGATGAAAAACACGATTTCCGGTTTTACCGATGCCTTTACCTGGTTACCGCTGCGGGTGCTCTTACGCATTATTACGTGATTATATATGCTTTTTTTATTTCATGCATGTATGGCGTTTATCTGTTGTGGGAGAAGAGGATAAAGGAGGTCCTGTTTTTTTGTCTGACAATGGCGCTTGCGGCAGGGACATCGATTGTGGTTTTTCCTGCAATGATACAGCATATGTTTTACGAGTACAGAGGAGTAGAAGCGATAGGCAACCTGGCTGCAGCCAGATATGATAATTACTGGGATGCGCTTAAAGCATTTTTTACGGTTCTGAATCAGCAGGTATTTGGGGGCATGCTGGGTCATATCATAATCAGTTTTTTAATCCTGTCTGCTGTGATATATTTCAGGGATGAGAGGAACGCCGGGGAAGAATGGATGTCTGTGAGAGATATCTTTCTCAGATATGACAGAAAGTGTGTCAAACGCTATGTGCTTCTCGTTATCCCTTGTTTTTTATATTTTATGCTTGTGTCTAAAATGTCCTTTGTTGTGGCAGACAGATATATTTCACCGATATACGCTGTTTCTTACGTCTGTATAATGTGTATGATATTTACGGTTTTGAATGGTTTTCTCAAGGGCAATGCATTTATTGTGTTAACGGTCAGTATCAGTGCGCTGCTTATCGTCGGGAGTTATGTATCTGCCGGGTGGACGTACCTTTTTTGGGACAGCAGAGCCTTTCTTGCTGCGGCAGAAGAACACGGCAATTATGACTGTATCTGCGTGTTTGAGGGGGAAAACTGGCTGCTTCATCCGGAATTTGCCGAATATTCTGTCTACAAAAGTGTAACGTTTATTTCGCCTGATGAACTGCGTGAGGAGGGGATCGCGAAATGGGATTCCGGTGAAGGGGTCATCGTTTCCTTTATCGGAAATTCTTATAATCTGGATGAACGGGTACAGGAGCTTATGTGGAATAATGGTTATGGAGGTTATATATATCTGGGAACTTTTGGATTTGATAATTCTTATTTTTTGCATAAATAGAAGAAAATACGGAACGGTCATAAGCATCATATGACAGACCGCCGCTGTGGATTTACACCATGTGCGGCGGTCTGTTTTTTTGTTTTCGGGAAATGCTCTGAAAATTGCCTTTGACGGCGTCTTAACGTTCATAAATCGTGTAATGATGCCTGTGAAGCAGATGTATGGCGTCATCCAGCGACGCCTTATCGTACATTTCCAGCCGCAGGACGCCCTGCTCAAATTCGCGGTTGTGAATAATACCGATATTTTTGATGTTTAAGTGATTGCTGGCGAGGATGGTAGCGACCGTGGCGATACCGCCCGCTTCGTCCAGCAGATCGAGGTAAAGTTCATAGACGCTTTTTAATGCGCCGCTGCGCGGAGTTATCGTGATGGAATCGCGGTAGTCTTTTGCGGCGGTAAAAGCATCCAGGAGAGCCTGGCTGTCGGAATTTTCAATCTGTGCTCTCATGCGCTCTAATATTGTGATATAATCATCGGTCAGCTTCAGAAGCTGTTCTTTATTTGAAAGACAGATATTTTCCCACATGACGGGAGATGAGGATGCGATCCGCGTGATATCTTTAAATCCTCCGGCCGCGATCGTTTTCATCGTCTCGTTTTTATCGTCCGCCTCACGCACCAGGTTCACAAGGCTGTAGGCGATGATGTGCGGCAGGTGGCTGATGGCCGCCGTGGCATAATCGTGCGCCTCATAGTCTAAGACCAGCGGGATGGCGCCCAGGGAGATCACCAGCCGGCGAAATGCGTCGACGGCCTCAGGATCAGACATTGCGGTCGGGGTGATAATATAGTAGGCGTTTTCGAGCAGATATTCGTTGGCGTTTAAAAGACCTGTCTTTTCGGAACCCGCCATCGGATGGCCGCCGATAAATTGTTTTTCCATGCCGAGGGCCTCTGCGGCGCGGTGAATATCTGTCTTGACGCTGCCTACGTCTGTGATGATGCAGCCTTCTCTGACATGTCCCTTTAATCGGCGCAGATATTCGATGTTTTTCTGCACCGGCGTACACAAAAAAATGTAATCGCAGTCATAAAAATCTTCGATCTCACAGAGGGAGCTGTTTTCGATCAGATTTTCCTGATAGGCCTGTGTAACAGTGGACAGGTGTCCTGCCGTAGCGATGACGGTGAGATCCGGGTGAAGTGTTTTTAAACGTCTGGCGATGGAACCGCCTATGAGTCCCAGTCCGATAAATCCGATTTTTCTGAATGACATTGTGAACCTCCATGTTCTTCCTATGAGGAATTGATCTGTTTGCTCTGCAGTCAGAACGAAATAGCTTTCGTCTGTATCATCTTCAGGAATCCTCTGAAGGCTGACGGATGAATCTGAGTATATCATATTCAGCGACCGGATTCAATTTTCTTTCAGGAGATTCGCGGGTTTTTATGCCGTTGATCTATTACCGTTCATACCTGGTGCGTCTGTTATCGGCAATCTGTCCTGCAGACGGGATTGCTTATTTCAAGTCTTGCAATTCTTTGGATTGTTCCATATAATGAAATGGAAAAGGATGGGTGTGATTTTCGTCAGAAGTAAACCCTGGTTCTGCGGGATTTGTGGATCCGGGGTGTGAAAACATGCACAGAAATGAGGATGATTATGGGAAGGGAAGATTATAATAAAGCGTTTAAACTGGGAAAAAGAGACTATCAGCTTAAAATGCTGCGCGGGGAAAATCCCACATTGCAGGTTCTGGATGATGTCCTCCCGGAGAAAGGGTCTTATTCCGAGGTCCCTCTTGGCCTGGTGCAGATTCCGATCGATCAGATCGTGGGGACCAGGACGGCAGGGCGGAGCAATTCCTTTGCCGGCAATTTTATGCCGATCTTAAAAGACGACACTGAATTTGCTGGAAAGTGGTCGCATCTGAGCACCATACATGTGGAAGAGGGCATCCGGGATCCGATCAAGGCCTATGAATATATGAACAGGTTTTATGTGGAGGAGGGAAATAAGCGGGTCAGTGTCATGAAGTTTTTCGGCGTGGTCTCTATTCCGGGAAACGTCACCCGCATTATTCCGAAACGCACAGAAGAGAAAGAAAATAAGATTTATTATGAGTTTCTGGATTTTTACCAGGAAGCGCCGATCAATTATATCTGGTTTTCACAGGAGGGAAGCTTTGCAAAACTCAGGGAGGCAGTCGGAAAGAAACCGGGGGAAACCTGGACGGAGGATGATCTGCTTGAGTTCAGTTCTGTTTACACCCGGTTTAGCGGGGAATATAAAGCGAACGGGGGCGGAAAGCTTAAAATCACGCCGGGGGACGCTTTTCTGGTATTTATCACGCTCTATGGGTATGAGGCCGTGATTGAGAAGACAACCGATGAGCTGAAAAAGCTGATCGTAAAGAGCTGGGAGGAGTTTGTCCTTATTCAGGAGGAGCAGGAGATAGATCTGAAAATGAAGCCCAATCAGGAAAAGAAACCTCTGCTCAGCATTCTCCTTCCATCCAGCGCGCAGAAGCTGAAAACAGCGTTTATCTATGAGAAGACGCCGGGAAATTCCGCCTGGACTTATGCGCATGAGCTGGGCAGACTATATCTGGAACAGACGTTTCCGGATGAACTGAGCACCGTATTCTATGAAAATGCCGGGCAGGATAATATAGACGGTCTGATTGAAGATGCGATCGGGCAGGGCTGCAATCTGATTTTTACCACGACCCCGGCTTTTGTACAGGCAAGTGTCAAAGCCGCGATCGCGCATCCGGAAGTCCGCATTTTAAACTGTTCCCTGAATACGTCTCACCGCTATATCCGCACCTATTATGCACGGATGCACGAAGCCAAATTTCTGATGGGGGCGATCGCGGCGGCTATGGCGGAGAACGATCGTCTGGCCTATGTCGCGGATTATCCGATTTACGGATCCATCGCGAATATCAACGCGTTTGCCCTGGGTGCGAAAATGATCAATCCACGTGTGAGCGTATATCTGGAGTGGTCTTCGAAGAAAGAGGGGGATCTGGAGGAGAAAATAAGAGCGATCGGTCCCGCCTGTATCTCGGGGAAAGATATGGTAATTCCGGAAGAGGGTTCGCGTTTTTTTGGGATCTACCATGTCAATGAAGGGCACCCGAGAAATCTTGCCATGCCGCTTTGCCACTGGGGTAAATTTTATGAACAGCTGATCCGGACGATTATGGACGGCAAGTGGAAATACGATGATAAGGCCTCGTCTACAAAAGCGATCAATTACTGGTGGGGAATGTCGTCGGGGGTGATCGATGTGGTCTGTTCTCAGCATCTTCCCATCGGGACGAAACGTCTGGTGGAGCTTTTAAAGGCATCTATCAGTTCGGAATTGTTTAATCCGTTTTCCGGTATTCTGTATTCCCAGACGGGGGTTGTCACGGATAATCCGGACAGGTGTCTTACACCCGAGGAGATTATGACCATAGACTGGCTGGCCGACAATGTCATCGGTTCCATTCCGAAAAAAGAGGAGTTAAAAGACCAGGCCGCGCCTGTCATGAAACAGCAGGGCGTCGTCAGGAAGGAAGGATAGCGCACAAATCATGAGGATACTGGCAATTGCAGACGAGGAGTCGAAGGCTCTGTGGGATTATTTTGACAAGAGAAAAATTGAGGGCGTCGATCTGATCATCTCCTGCGGTGATCTGGACCCGCGCTATCTGTCTTTTCTGGCGACGCTTGCTGCAGTGCCTGTATTGTATGTGCATGGAAATCACGATGACAAATATGAAAAAAATCCGCCGGAAGGATGTATCTGTATTGAAGATCGGATTTATGTCCATGAAGGCGTGCGGATTCTGGGGTTTGGCGGCTCAATGCGCTATAAGGAGGGACCGCACCAGTATACCGAGCGGCAGATGAAGATGCGGATAAAGAGGCTCTGGCTGCGTCTGTTTCAGAAACGGGGATTTGATATTCTGGTGACGCATGCGCCTGCCTATCAGCTCAATGACGGGCGTGATCTGCCGCACCAGGGATTTCGGGTGTTTAAGACGCTGATCGAAAAGTATCATCCCAGATTCTTTCTTCACGGGCATGTGCATATGTCTTACGGGAGAGAGCATAAACGGTATGATAAATACATGGACACGCATGTGATCAATGCATATGAGAAATGTGTGTTTGAGTTTGAGGACAACAATCCACGGGATCATCTTGCGTAGGAAAGGATCGCATACAGTGGGCCTGCTTTTTGCCGCGTGCAGTCATGCCGGAATAAAACAGGTGCAGAGGGCAGAAAATGAAGTGTCTGTTTATCTGCCGGCACCGTAATAAATTTTTTTCTAAAATTTCGCGGAATGACTTGAAAAAACATTTTTTTTCTGCTATTATAACTACGCTGTCGCTGATAACAGGAGGCAGCAGAGCGCAACCGTAGTCTAACGGATAGAACACCGGACTCCGACTCCGGCAATGCGGGTTCGATTCCCGCCGGGTGCATTTTGTAGGAAGACTGTGTGGATTTTCTGCCTCTGCGCAGTCGAATCTGGTGGAACAGCGTGTCTGCTGATATCGCAGATATTGCTGTTTTTTATTTCATTGGGAAAGACCTTGCTGCAGTTATGTATGAAATGGAGCATTCTTTAAAATAATACAGACAGGAAGCAGTAACGGAGAACTGTGCCGTATTGCATGCGATACGGTATATGGACTGCGGAGGGCGGACAAAAAGGCGAAGCGGGAACTGTTCCGGGAGAGCGGAAGGCGTTTCCTGCTGCGGAGGTTACAAGGACACGGCAGAATTGTGGATTGAGAAAGGTACGGTGGACGGATAGATGGAGATACAGAAAAAGAATGAAGAGCCGAAGAAGGACGGAACGGAAGGAATACTTGGTTTTATAAAGAAAAATGTGCGGTATATTTCTGCGGCGGCGCTGTTTGTGGTGCTTGTTCTGGTGCTGGTCCGGTTTGTGGGATCGGATAAGGGGACGCAGGAGCCTGTGGATGAGCAGATTCAGACGGAAGCTGCGCAGACGCCTAAGGAGCTGGATGCGTATCAGACAGACGCTTATCCGGCAGTCAATGCGCTGATTATACAGTACTATAATGCTTATGCGTCGGGCGACCTGGGAGCATTGAGCTGTCTGGCGATGCCGATTTCGGGAAACGAGCAGAGTTATGTGACGCTGTTCAGCCAGTATGTGGAGAGCTATCAGAATATCAAGTGTTATACCAAGCCTGGACTGGAGGAGAATTCCTACCTGGTTTCCGTGATGGTCGATGTCAAATTTGCGGGCGTCGACACGGCTGCGCCTGGACTTGATTTCTTTTATGTGAGGACGAACGCGGAGGGTGGCCTTTATATTGACAATCTCTATAGCCAGTATAACCTTGCAAACCATGAGAATGCGCTGGACAATGATGTGCAGAGCCTGATTGATATGTTTGAGAAGGCGGAGGATTTTATTGCGCTGCAGAAGGATGTGCAGGAGCGCTATAATACGGCGCTGGCAGCGGATACAAATCTGACGACAATGATTTCAACGACGATTCCGGCCGCGATTTCCGAAGGGATGGCTGTTGCGGCGCAGAATGATACCGAGGCTGCAGACCCGCAGCAGGGGACGGAAACGCCGCCCGAAAACAATGCGTCGACGGAACAGCCGGCGGATAATCAGCCTGCGTCGGAGGAGCCGGCCGATAATCAGACACCGGAGCAGACGAGTGAGACATTATATGCCCGGGAGCGTGTGAACGTGCGTGCGGGAGCGGATACTTCGGCAGAGAAGCTTGGCAATGTGGAGATGGGGGAGAAAGTAACCCGGACAGGAACGGAAGGAGAATGGAGTATCATTGATTTTAACGGCGGGAAAGGATATGTCAAGAGCGAGTATCTGACCGCGGATGCTTCTCAGGCGGAGCCGGCGGCGGATGGAGCGGGTTCCGGCGGAGCGCTGGCGGAGGGAACGGTCGTCACGTTAAAGGATTCCGTCAATGTCCGATCCAGTATGGGGGAGACGGCTTCCAAGATCGGTACCGCTTTTTCGGGTGAGAAAGTTACGGTTATTATGAGTTATGCGGAAGGCTGGACCAAGGTAAGCTGGAACGGACAGACCGGATATATTAAAACATCCCTGTTACAGTAATCCCGGTCCAAAACAGAGGAGTCCATAAGGGTAGAGAAGGGGTTCCTGTAAGGAGTGGGTGCACACGGCCCACAGCGGTCTGATCTGCTTGAAGTATTATTGGCACATTCAAAGTAACAGCAGAAAAATAAGCGGAGACTTTTCGGAAGCGAAGTCTCCGTTTTTCAGATTTATATTGACATATGGAGAGGAAGTATGCATGAGGAAGGAATCCGCATCAACAAATTTTTAAGCGAGGCAGGTGTCTGTTCCCGGCGTGAGGCGGACCGGCAGCTTGCGGCCGGCAATGTCCGTATTGACGGAAAGGCAGCCGGGCCCGGAGACAGGGTTCTGCCATCGCAGTGTGTTGAATTTCTGGGGAGAGAGGTTAAAAAAGAGGAAGAGAGGATCCTGCTTGCTTTTTACAAACCGGCCGGGATTGTCTGTACGACAGAGAAGCGCGAACGGAAAAATGTAATCGATTATCTGAAGTATCCAAAGCGCATTTATCCCATCGGAAGGCTGGACAAAGATTCGGAAGGCCTGCTCCTTCTGACAAACCAGGGAGACATTGTCAACAAAATCATGCGTTCTGGTAATATGCATGAGAAGGAGTACATTGTCACAGTCAATAAGACGGTTACGGATTTTTTTCTGAGAGGGATTTCGGGCGGCGTGCCTCTTGTGGAGCTTGGGACAACGACGCGCAGGTGCAGGGCAGAGCGTCTGGGAAAGCGGCAGTTTAAGATTGTGCTTACCCAGGGGCTCAATCGTCAGATCCGCAGGATGTGTGAGTATTTTGGATATCGTGTCGAAAAACTTGTCAGGGTCCGTATTATGAATATCAGACTGGGCAGTTTAAAAGAAGGGACATACCGTGAAGTGACGGGGAGAGAGTATGAGGAGCTTCTCGCGCGGATCAAAGATTCATCGAATGAGACGTTGATTCGAAAAGAGCATGGAGGGAAAGATGACGCCGAAGGAAAGAATCGTACAGCTGAGAAAAGAGATCGCTTATCACAGCGACCGGTATTATAATCGGGATAACCCTGAAATATCGGATTATGAATTTGATCTGCTGATGCAGGAGCTGGAAAAGCTGGAACAGGAGAATCCCGGACTTGTGACGACGGATTCCCCGACGCAGACGGTCGGCGGCGTCGCAAAGAGGGAGGCAGGGGTGCTGGTGCGCCATAATGTTCCGATGCTCAGTCTCCAGGATGTTTTTTCAAAGGAAGAAATCTATGAGTTTGTGGAACAGATGCAGGAGCAGCTTACAGATCCGGAGTTTGTGGTCGAATATAAGATCGACGGGCTCTCTCTTGTGCTCCGCTATGAAAATGGCGGGCTTGTGCTTGCGGAGACGCGCGGCGACGGGATCAATTTTGGTGAGGATGTAACAGCAAATGCGCGGGTTATCGGCGATGTAAAGAAAAAGTTAAAAAATGGGCCGGAGTATCTGGAAGTCCGCGGTGAGGTCTATATGAGGAATGCCGCGTTTGAAAAAGTCAATGAGAAACAGGAGCTTCTGGGAAAGCGGACGTTTGCAAATCCAAGAAATTGTGCTGCGGGAACGCTGCGCCAGCTTGACCCGGCCGTGACGAAGGAGAGGGATTTGTCTCTTTTTGTTTTTAATATCCAGGATATCAGGGGGATGCAGTTTGAAAACCACACAGACGGGTACGTGTATCTGAAGAAACAGGGAGTCAGGGTGATTGATGATTACAGGGTCTGTAAGACGGCGGATGAAGTGTGGCAGGCCATTGTGGCAATCGGCGAGAACAGAGGAAATCTCGGCTATGACATTGACGGGGCAGTTGTAAAAATCAACCGTTATGCAGACAGGGAAAAGCTGGGGGCCACGTCGAAGGTGCCGCGATGGGCGATTGCATATAAGTATCCGCCGGAGGAAAAAGAGACGAGGCTTCTGGACATCGAGCTTTCAGTGGGGCGGACCGGGCGCATTACGCCGACCGCGATTTTTCAGCCTGTGCGTCTCTGTGGTACTTCGGTGTCACGTGCAACACTTCACAACCAGGACTTTATTGATGAGCTGGATATTGGCATTGGTGATACGATTGTAGTTTACAAGTCTGGTGAGATCATTCCGAAGGTAAAGGAAGTCCGGCGTGAGAGACGGCCGGAAGGATGGAAGCGTTATACGATACCCGATGTCTGTCCGGCCTGCGGGTCGAAGACAGTGCGCGAAGCGGATACGGCGGATATCCGGTGTATCGCTCCGGGCTGTCCGGCACAGCTGGAACGCCATATTATCAATTTTGTCGGAAGAGACGCCATGGATATTAAGGGTTTTGGCACGGTTTATATTGAAGAACTTGTCAGAATGGGTTATATTAAGGATATCGCCGATATTTATACTTTAAAAGAACACCGCGATGCGCTGATTGCGCAGGGAGTGATCGGCAAAGAAAAGAATACGGACAAGCTTCTTGAGGCGATCGAAAAATCAAAGGAGAATGATGCATATAAGCTTCTGACGGGGTTTGGGATCCCGAATGTCGGAAAAGCTGCTGCGAAAGCAGTCATGGCTCATTTTATGACGATAGAGGCGCTGCAGAAGGCAGATACAGAGGCGCTGATAGCGGTTAATGATATCGGGGAGGTCAGTGCCGGGTGTATCCGGGATTTTTTTGACGAGGAGAAAAATCAGAAAATCATCGGCCGTTTGCGTGAGAGCGGTGTCAATATGGAGATACGGGCCATAGAAAAGATTGATTCTGCGATCAGTGGCAGGACGATCGTTGTGACGGGAACTCTGCCGACGCTGGGAAGAAAGGAGGCGGCGGAGCTGATTGAGCGGTACGGGGGCAAGGTGTCCGGCTCCGTCTCGAAAAAGACGGATTATGTCCTTGCGGGCGAAAATGCGGGCAGTAAGCTGGCGAAGGCGCAGGAGCTTTCGATCCCCGTTCTGACGGAGGAAGGTCTGCGCAGCCTGCTGGGGATTGTCTGAGCGGCAGGAGAGGGCTGTGGGCCGGCGATTTTATGCCAGTCCGCCGACAAGGGGAGCATTTGGAAAAAGAGGGGGAAGGTAAGATGCCAATTAAGACGCAGAGTGATTTGCCGGCAAAAGAAATACTCGAAAAGGAAAATATTTTTGTTATGGATGAAAAGCGCGCAATGCACCAGGATATCCGGGCGATTGAGATCGGAATACTGAATCTGATGCCTTTAAAAGAAGAGACGGAGCTGCAGCTTCTGCGCTCATTGTCAAATACGCCGTTACAGGTAGACGTGACGTTTCTGACCGTGTCCACGCATGAGTCACGGAACACTTCCATGAGCCATCTGAATAAGTTTTATGAGACGTTTGATGCGGTAAAAAACCGTTATCTCGACGGGCTGATAATCACGGGAGCGCCGCTGGAGCAGATGGAATATGAGGACGTGGACTACTGGGCTGAGCTCTGTGAGATTTTCGAGTGGACGAAGAGCCATGTCACATCCACGCTGCATCTCTGCTGGGGGGCACAGGCAGGGCTTTATTATCATTATGGCCTTAAGAAGTATATGCTGCCGAAAAAAATGTTCGGGGTGTATGAGCATCATGTGAGGAACCGTAAAGTACCGCTCGTGCGAGGGTTTGACGATCATTTTATGGCGCCGCATTCCAGGCATACCGAAGTGCGCGCTGCGGATATCCGCGCAGTCAGAGAACTTACGATTCTGGCGGAATCAGAGCAGGCCGGTGTGTTTCTGGCCATCGCCGATGAGGGCAGACGGATCTTTGTGATGGGACATCCGGAATACGACAGAATTACCCTGGATAAGGAATATAAGCGCGATAAAGACAAAGGACTTCCGATTGAGCTTCCGGTCAATTATTATCCCGGTGATGACGATACAAAAAAGCCGTATTTACAGTGGCGGTCGCATGGCAATATTCTCTATAGCAACTGGCTTAATTACTATGTTTATCAGCAGACGCCGTATGAGTTTATCAATACGGAGGGGATATTGGGCAGGTGACTTTTTGCCTGCCTGGAAATAGTCAGTAAAATCAAGCTTTTCACGTACAATGTGGCTTACTCCCGAAGTTCCTGCAACCGTCCAAAGACGGCGCTGTCTGCCGACGCTTCATGGGTATTGCGGAAGATAGACGGTTGTTCCTTTGGGGGTGGAAGCTGTATTTTAAATATTTCGCTGTAACTTAGGTATTGTAATCCTATAGGTACCCGGAAGTGCATGGATTTTATGGTATTGACATATTTTGTTTACTGTACTATATTATTCATGGATAAAACTTTATCTTGGAAAGGAGGAAGGGCAATAAGAGAAGTTTTAGTATCCTGATAAGAAAGGAGGATACGGATGATGGAAGTGATTATTGCAGTCTGTGTTGTAATTACTGGCATCGTGACTGCGACATATTTCGTCACAAAGAAAAATGTTAAAAAACATAGCACAGAATTGACGTTTGGAAATATGTTTCAGTTTAAGATGGAGACAGAATTTAACAAAGAAGACTGAAAGTTAAATTGTGAAAATATATATAGCTGATCAGTGAATATGAAATCTAAAGTCATTGGAAGATATGAAATCTAAATTGGTTAGAAAATATTGGTGAAATCATCGGGTCTGAAAGAATCAGAGAATAAATGATCTGTGATTATCGATGAGAGAATATGGAGTCTGATGTGATTAGAAAATAATAACTCTAAAGCGATTAGAGAATCATATTTCTGATAAATAAAAATATCAAATGAAAGATGAAAAGGAGAGCAATCGCTCTCCTTTTTTTGTTGGCAGAACAGTTTGTCCGACTAAATACCGGCATCCGGCCTGCCGCTGGCATCTTACCCGCCTGAAATGGCAGTATGCTTTGCCGGTGCTTGCAAGGGAGATAATTTCTGATAACATATTGTATAGTCAGAAGCGGCCGGGCCGCATGTGGGAGGTGAGTTGTTTGCGGATTCAGATAGAAATCCAGGAAGAGACGCCAGAGACCGTCGTCACGATCCGATGCAGAGAGAGGACGCCGCATATCGACAAATTAGTCGCCGCGCTGAAGATGACAGACCGGCAGATCATGGCAGTGCGGCGCGGCGCGGCGGTGGCGCTGCATCTGGAAGCAATTTTATATATTGAGTCGGTAGACGGGAAGAGTTTTATTTATACGGCGGAAGGGGTATATGAAACCGGATTAAAGCTCTATGAACTGGAACGACAGTTAGAGCCGTATCTGTTTGTACGTATTCACAAGTCCGGAATTGTGAATCTGAAAAACATAGAGTCGATCAGGGCTTATATTGACAGGCGTCTTCTGATTACGATGAACAATGGGGAGCAGCTCATCGCATCCAGGCGGTATGCGGATGATATCAAGGTCTTGTTGGGAGTGAAATGATGGAAGAGAGAAAACAGTTGTCTGATTATCTGGCAGAGGTTTTTATTGTATTTGGCGCCACGCTGACAGTGATCGCGGTGATATGTGCCATGGTGGGAGATGAGGCGCAGGGGGTTTCCACCATGTTTGATCTTGGAAGGAGAGGGATTCCCCTGCATACGGTTGCGGAGTATTTTTTATCGTCGGTCTGTATTACTGTTCTGCGTATGGTATTTTTTTCCGATGTGCTTTTTCGCCGGATATCTGTTGCGAAACGGACGATTGGGATGCTTCTCTCGGTGATCTTTCTTATCGGGTTTTTTGCATATCGCTTCGGCTGGTTTCCCGTCGATGAGGCGGAGTGCTGGGGAATTTTTCTGGTTTGTTTCGGTATCTGTTTTGTGGTCAGCGCTGCCGTTTCGATAGCAAAAGAGCGTCTGGAAAATAAAAAACTGGAGAGCGGATTGCACAATTTAAAGGAGAAAAGGTATGAAAACATGGATTGAGGTCAGGGATCTGACACATTTTTTCGGGCAGAAAAAGGTGCTGAATCAGATTTCATTTCAGATCAAAAAGGGAAGTGTGACAGGTCTTCTTGGGCCTTCCGGGGCCGGAAAGACGACATTGATTTCGATTCTGACGGGACAGCTTGTTCCGGCCGCCGGAACGGTAAGGATCAGCGGGCGGTGTGCTGCCGGGATTATGATGGATTGTTTTGGGCTGTATGAGAGGCTTTCCGTCTGGGATAATCTGAAAATTTATGCGGATCTTTATCGTGTTTCAGCCGGAAAAATAAAGGAACTTCTTGTTAAAACAGGACTGGAGGCAGAAAAAAAGACGCCGGTAGGGAGGCTGTCCAAGGGGATGCGCAACAGGGTCAGTTTCTGCCGCGCGCTCTTAAAAGACGTTGATATTTTATTTCTGGATGAGCCGGCATCGGGCCTCGATCCTGCAGCCGCAGGAAAAATCCACGAGCTGATTCTGAAGGAAAAGCAGGCCGGGACGACGATTTTTCTGACGACGCACAATATGCATGAGGCTGAAGCGCTCTGTGATGAGGTGATGCTGCTGAATGCAGGAGAAATTGTGGAACAAGGAGGTCCAGGGGAAATATGTATGAAATATAATACGGAAAACCGGATAGAAGTGACACTGAAAGGCGGTGTGACAGAAATGGTGCAGAACAACGGCGAGGGGGCGCGGCGGCTGTCGGAATGGATGAAAGAGGAGCGTGTTCTGCGCATACATTCCACAGAACCGGATCTGGAAGATGTTTTTCTTGCGGTAACAGGAAGGCGGCTGATGGAAAAATGAAAAATGTGAGGATTATTATGCGGAAACAGTGGAAGGACACACTGAAAAATCCGACGATACTGATTCATTTTATACTGTTTCCGATGTTGGGAATTATTATGACGAGGATGGTTAAGGCAGACGGTGTGCCGAAGGATTTTTTTGTCAATCTGTTTGCGGCAATGTATGTGGGCATGGCACCGCTCATCAGTATGGCTTCCATTCTTTCGGAGGAGAAAGAGAAAAATACGCTGCGGGTGCTTCTGACTGCGCATGTGACGCCCTGGCAATACCTTTTTGGAATTGGAAGCTTTGTTTTCCTTGCGTGCATGCCGGGTGCGGTTATATTTTCTCAGATGTCAGATGCCGCAGGTTTTGGACAGAAAATGGCATTTTTGCTGATTCTGGCCGTCGGAATCATCGAGTCTGCGCTTCTGGGGGCCGCAATCGGCGTGGGGAGCCCCAATCAGATGGCGGCGGCCTCAGCCGGAGTTCCGGTGATGCTTGTTTTTTCTTTTCTGCCAATGCTTTCCATGTTTAATGAAAAGGTTGCAAAGGTGGCGGAATACACATATTCGGAACAGGTCCGGATTCTGATTGGTGCGCTGGGGAAAGGGACAATTGCCGCAAAAAGTATTGTTGTGCTTTTTCTGAATCTGATCCTGTCCGGCATTTTGTTCGGCGCACTGTATCGTAAGCAGAAAGGGCAGGACAATTTTTTTTGAAAAACATCTTGAAAACGAAAAGGCGATGTGGTATAAATGTTTCAATATAATTTAGCAAAGCGATGAAAGAGACTCTGATCACCAGATGTCGACAGGAATACAGCGTCACCGACTGAGAGCGCTGTTGGAAAGAGGGGATACAGGGAACACTCCGGAGCAGACTGACTGAACCGTATCCGCAGGGCGGATGAAAGTAGGTCAGTACGTGGGTGCGCGTTAAGCACACAGAGTGGAAAAAGGACCAGGACAGGTCGTTTTTCAAAGCGGGTGGTACCGCGGGATTTGAGCAGGCGGATGCGCAGAAATTTTTTGTTGTGCAGGGCTTAAGGAAATTTCGCCCCGGAAAAGTAAAATTTACTTTTCCGGGGTTTTTTGTTGTGCAGGGCGCATAGGGAGGTAAATATGGAATATGTGACAGGGGTAGAGAAAAAAGAGACCATAGAAATCAGCGGACTGCTCGCGGGCGATTTTGCAGGGAAAAAAGTAAAGGTAAACGGAGCCGTCCACACCGTCCGCGATATGGGGGATGTGGCGTTTGTTATTTTGAGAAAACGGGAAGGACTGCTGCAGTGCGTATTTGAAAAGGGAAAGACAGATTTCGATTTTAAAGAGATCAGAGAGGCACAGACGATAGAGGCAGTGGGGATTGTAAAAACGGAAGAGCGCGCGCCGGACGGGATCGAAATCCGGCTTGAGAGCATCCGCGTTTTGTCGGAGCCTGCAGCCCAGATGCCGTTTGCCGTTTCAAAGTGGAAACTGCAGACGACTCTTGAGACAAATCTGGATAACCGTGCGATTGCACTGCGCAATATCAGGGAACGCGCGAAATTTCGTATTCAGGAAGGGATCGCCAGAGGCTTCCGCGATTTTTTGTACGGAGAAGGATTTACCGAGATACACACACCCAAAATCGGCGCCAGGAGCGCGGAGGGAGGAGCGAACCTCTTCAGGCTGGATTACTTTCACAGACCGGCGGTGCTTCAGCAGAGTCCGCAGTTTTACAAACAGATGATGGCCGGGGTGTTTGACCGGGTTTTTGAGACGGCGCCTGTCTTCAGAGCAGAAAAGCACAACACAAAACGTCATCTGAACGAATACACGAGTCTGGATTTCGAGATGAGTTATATCGATGGATTCCGGGATATTATGGCGATGGAAACCGGATTTCTGCAGTATATGAAAAAGCTTCTGGAGCAGGAGTACGCGAAAGAACTGAGGCTGTGCAATGTGACGCTGCCGGATACGGAAAAAATACCTGTTGTCCGTTTTGATAAGGCGAAACAGATGGTGGCGGAAAAATATGACCGCGCGATCCGCAATCCATATGACCTGGAACCGGAGGAGGAAACCCTGATCGGCAGGTATTTTAAAGAAGAATGCGGAGCCGATTTTGTGTTTGTCACGCACTATCCGTCGAAGAAGCGCCCGTTTTATGCGATGGATGATCCGGATGATGCGACGTATACCCTGAGCTTTGATCTTCTTTACCACGGAATGGAAATCACGACCGGAGGGCAGCGGATTCATGACTATGGGCAGCTTACAAAAAAGATGGCGCAGCGCGGCATGACAACGGAAGGGATGGAACAGTATCTGGCCATTTTCAGGCATGGCATGCCGCCGCACGGAGGGCTTGGCATCGGCCTGGAACGTCTTACAATGAAACTGATCGGTGAAGACAATGTGCGGGAGACGACGCTTTTTCCACGGGATCTGAGCCGTCTGACACCATGAGACAGAAGAGCCGGTGATAAAAATTAAAAATGCGAAGGAGAAAGAGATATGAATCTGCGGCAGAAGCTGGAACAATACAGGCCGTTCAACGAACAGGAGGACGCCGACCGGTCGGTTATGCTTTCCCTGCTTGCCAGGGAAGAGGACATTCTGATGAGAGAAAACAGGACGGCCCATTTTTCGGCTTCCTCGTGGCTGGTAAATCCGGCCCGCGATAAGGTGCTGATGGTTTATCACAATATTTACAGATCCTGGTCCTGGACCGGCGGTCACGCGGACGGGGAGAGCGATCTGCTTTCCGTAGCCATAATAGAAGCAAGAGAGGAAACCGTGGTGAATACGCTGCGGGTCGTCTCGGAAGATATTTTTTCGGTTGAGATTGTGACGGTGGAAGGGCATGAAAAGAGAGGCGTTTACGTTCCGTCGCATCTGCATCTTAATGTGACATATCTGCTGGAGGCAGATGAGGCGGAAGCGCTCAGGGTGAAACCCGATGAAAACAGCGGTGTGAGGTGGTTTCCGGCAGAACTTGTGCCGGAGGTTGTCACGGAGCCGTGGATGATACAGCGCGTTTACAGGAAACTGATGGCAAAGATGGAGGGAGAAAAGAAGTGAAACATCTGGGAACGAGACAGATCGAGACGAAACGCCTGGTATTGAGACGTTTTACAATAGAAGATGCGGAGGCGATGTACCGGAACTGGGCCGGCGACCCGGAGGTTACAAAGTTTCTGATGTGGGCGCCGCACGGCAGTGTGGAAGACACAAGACTCATTCTGGAGACATGGATAGCGGGCTATGGAAAAGCGGACAGATATGAGTGGTGCATTGCACTTAAGGATGGCAATGAGCCGATCGGGAGTATCGGTGTTGTGAACTGTAATGAAAAGACAAAAGCGATGGAGATCGGGTATTGTATCGGTCGGGAGTACTGGCATAAGGGTATTGTCTCTGAGGCACTTGCCGCGGTGATGCAGTATCTTCTGACGCAGGTCGGGGCGGAACGCATCGAGTCACGGCACGACCCGAGGAATCCGCATTCCGGAGCGGTGATGCGAAAGTGTGGCATGAAATATGAGGGGACAAGAATCCGGGCGGACTGGAATAATTCCGGCGTCTGTGACTGCGCACTATACGGATATGTGAAGACAATAGAAGAAAAAGACCTGGAGGAGCCCGGGACCGCACAGCGGCCTGCGGAACGGGACGCATCGGACGTAAGCTTCGGGGAGCAGTCCGTACCGCAGGAGATGCCGGATAAAAACAGGCGGCATGCGCCTGATCAGAAGAAACATGTAATTTCTGATGAGACAATCGCGTATGTGAGCGTCCTTGCCAGCCTTAAGCTGAGCGAAGAAGAGAGAGAGCAGGCCAGAAAGGATATGAGCGAGATGCTGGATTATATTGACCGGTTAAATGAACTCGACACACGGGACGTAGAGCCGTTGTCTCATGTTTTTCCGGTTAAGAATGTATTCCGCGAGGATATTGTGGAAAACGGGGACGGCAGTGCAGATACACTTTTCAACGCGCCGGAGAAAAAAGACGGCGGTTTTAAAGTTCCAAGGACGATCGGATAGAAAGGGGAAAACAGATGGGGCTTATGAGTCTGACTGCCTTAGAGCTCGGCAGAAAAATAAAGGCCAGGGAGGTTTCGGCGGTGGAAGCTGCCGTTGCGTCGCTTGATGCCATACAAGAGAAAGAAAAGGAAATCCACAGTTTTCTGACGGTAGACAAAGCGGCCGTTCTAAAGCGCGCAGAGGAGGTACAGCGCGGAATAGAGGACGGAACGTTTAAGGGAATGCTTGCGGGGGTTCCGGTTGCGGTCAAAGACAATCTGTGTACAAAGGGGATGCGCACCACCTGTGCATCCAGAATGCTGAAGGATTTCATCCCGACTTACACGGCGGAGGCGGTTGTGAATCTGGAAGCACAGGGAGCCATTGTGATCGGAAAGACCAATATGGATGAATTTGCGATGGGGAGCACGACAGAGACATCGGCTTATGGCGTGACGCGAAATCCCTGGAACCACGCGCATGTGCCCGGCGGTTCTTCGGGCGGTTCCTGTGCGGCTGTGGCGGCGGAGGAGTGCAGTTATGCGCTTGGGTCAGACACCGGAGGCTCCATCCGCCAGCCGAGCGCATTCTGCGGCGTGACCGGTATCAAGCCGACTTACGGGACGGTATCCCGCTATGGGCTCATCGCATACGGTTCCTCTCTGGATCAGATCGGGCCGATTGCAAAAGATGTATCCGACTGTGCCGCAATCCTTGAGGTGATTGCTTCTTACGACGTGAAAGATTCCACCTCGGTTCACAGAGAGGACAAACGTTTTACGGAGGCGCTCATAGACGACGTCAGGGGGATGCGCATCGGTATTCCACGAGACTATTTCGGTGGAGGGCTTAGCTCCTGTGTCGGTGAGGCCGTGCTTGCCGCCGCCCGAAAGCTTGAAAAGAAGGGAGCGGTCGTGGAAGAGTTTGATTTAAGTCTTGTGGAATATGCGGTTCCGGCTTATTATGTGATTGCCTGTGCCGAGGCAGGATCCAATCTGGCCCGCTTTGACGGCGTCAGATATGGTTATCGGGCCGGGCAGTATGAGGGGCTTCATGATATGTATCAGAAATCACGTTCGGAGGGGTTCGGGCCGGAGGTAAAACGACGCATTATGCTGGGCTCATTTGTTTTAAGCAGCGGGTATTACGACGCATATTATTTAAAGGCGCTCCGCACAAAAGCACTGATTAAGAAAGCGTTTGACAAAGCATTTTCAAAATACGACGTAATTTTAGGGCCCGCGGCCCCGACGAGCGCTCCGCGGCTGGGGGAGTCTTTGCGTGATCCGGTCAGAATGTATCTCGGCGATATTTATACGGTTTCTGTGAATCTGGCAGGGCTTCCGGGCATCGTGCTCCCGTGCGGAAGAGACAGTAACGGCCTTCCGATCGGCCTGCAGCTTATCGGGGACTGTTTTAAGGAAAAAAATATTATACGGGCGGCCTATGCATATGAACAGACAAGAGGAAACTGTGCAAAAGGAGATTCAGGATGCGGCGCGGCGGCGCCATGGAGGTTAGAATGAACAAAATATATGAGACCGTCATCGGACTGGAAGTCCATGTGGAGCTGGCGACAAAGACAAAGATTTTCTGTGCCTGTTCCACGGCGTTCGGGGGAGCACCAAACAGCCACACCTGCCCGGTCTGCACCGGAATGCCCGGTTCCCTTCCGGTGCTCAACAGACAGGTAGTCGAATATGCGCTGGCAGTCGGGCTTGCCACAGACTGTGAGATCACACGGTATTGCAGATTTGACCGCAAGAACTATTTTTATCCGGATAATCCACAGAACTACCAGATATCACAGCTTTATCTGCCGATCTGCAAAAACGGAGGCGTATGGATAGAGACGCCGTCGGGGAAAAAGAGAATTGGTATTCATGAGATTCATATGGAGGAGGATGCGGGAAAACTGGTGCACGACGAGTGGGAAGATGTGTCGATTGTGGACTATAACCGTTCGGGCGTTCCGCTGATTGAGATTGTCTCGGAGCCGGATATGCGCTCCGCGGAGGAAGTGATTGCCTATCTGGAAAAACTGCGTCTGATCATCCAGTATCTCGGGGCGTCCGACTGCAGACTCAACGAGGGATCAATGCGTGCCGACGTCAATCTTTCCGTCCGTGAGGAAGGGGAGGAAGCATTCGGTACAAGGACGGAGATGAAAAATCTCAATTCATTTAAAGCGATCGCCAGAGCCATCGAAGGAGAGCGTGACCGTCAGATCGGTCTGATCGAGGAGGGGAAGAAGGTGATTCAGGAAACGCGCCGCTGGGACGATAATAAAGAGTCTTCGTATGTGATGCGTTCCAAAGAGGACGCGCAGGACTACCGGTATTTTCCGGAGCCGGATCTGGTTCCCGTTGAGATCAGCGACGAGTGGATTGCACGCATCAGAAAACGTCAGCCGGAAATGCAGCCGGAGAAGATGGCCCGTTACCAGAAGGAATACGGACTGCCTGCGTATGACGCTGCAATCCTGACAGGGGATAAGCATTTTGCCGATCTGTTTGAGGCGGCGACAGAGCTTTGCGGCAGACCGAAAAAGGTGTCAAACTGGATTATGGGGGAGACGATACGCCTGCTGAAGGAACACGGGATGACGCCGGACGAAATGCGGTTTTCACCGAAAAATTTTGCGAAGCTGGTGGAGCTGGCAGACATTGGGGCAGTGACGAATACCGTAGCCAAAGAGGTCTTTGAAAAAGTGTTTTTAACGGATATCGATCCGGACGGTTATGTGGAGGAGATGGGCTTAAAGACGGTCAGCGACGAAGCCGCACTTACGGCGGCTGCAGAGCGGGTGATTGCGGAAAATCCGCAGTCTGTGGCGGATTACCGCGGCGGGAAAGAGAAAGCGATCGGATTTCTGGTGGGACAGACAATGCGGGCGATGAAAGGAAAGGCAGATCCGGGGCTTGTCAGTCGTATTTTAAAAAAATTACTGTCATGATCAGACGGACAGATCCTATTCACTGCCTGCCTTAAAATTATAGACTGGCTTTATTATTTTCTGAACCTCGACGGTATCTGCGATATTGTTCAGGATGTCATCCATACTTTTATATGCCATGGGGCATTCGTCTAAGGTATCCCTGCTGACAGAGGTTGTGTAGATGCCGTCCATCTGCCGCCTGAACTCTGATACGGTAAAGGATTCTCTGGCGGCAGAGCGGCTCATCAGCCGCCCTGCGCCGTGCGGGGCAGACTGATTCCAGTCGTCGTTTCCTTTTCCGATGCAGATAAGAGAGCCGTCCCGCATATTGATCGGAATAAGGAGCGTCTCTCCTTTTCTGGCAGACACCGCGCCTTTGCGCAGTATCATGGTGTCTGTGTCGATGTAGTTGTGGATTGTCGTAAAGCGGTCAGCGACATGCAGCTTCATGCCTTTCAGGATTTCGTCCATCATTGCTTTCCGGTTCCATGCCGCGTAGTTCTGTATGATTTTCATGTCATGGACATACTGTTCAAACAGGCTGCCTGTCACATATGCCAGCTGTCTGGGGATGTTTTTCCCTGATGACCGGCGGAGGACGTCGCAGCCTTCTTTCTGATAAAAACCGGCTGCCTCCACGCCAAGGTGCCGGCTGCCGGAGTGTACCACGATATATAGATTTCCTTCTTCGTCCCGATCTGCTTCTATAAAATGATTTCCGCCTCCCAGGGTTCCTAAACTTTTTTCCGCCCTCTTTGGGGAAATATGTTTATAACAGTCTAATTCTTCCAGATCGATTTCTTCAAAAAAGCGATGTGTCTTTTCACGGATCGAAAAGCCGGAAGGGATTTTATTATAGATCAGCCTGTCAAGCTTCTGCAGTTCGATCTTTTTTTCTTTCAGCCGGACGATCTCCATGCCGCATCCGATGTCGACGCCGACCAGATTCGGAACAACTTTATCGGTGATCGTCATGGTGGTTCCGATGGTACAGCCGGCTCCGGCGTGAACGTCCGGCATCAGCCGGATACGGCTGCCGGAGGTAAACTCCTGGTCGAGCAGAAGGCGGATCTGGGACAGAGACGCCTCGTCCACGATATCCGTAAATATTTTTGCCGTGTTGCAGGTTCCTTTTATTTCAATCATGTCGTTTCCTCTATTCCCGCTGATATCACTGATGTTACGGGGAGTATACCATAACCGGTGCGTGAAGTCCATGAAATTTTCATGGACTGTTTTTGTGTAAAAATTTTAGTTGACAGAATGGATGATTCATCGTACTATAGAACATATGATCGAGAACATAAGTTCTGTTTTTGGTTATGTAAACAGGGATGGATAAATGGGGACATATGCTTATGTGAAAGGATGTGATGGAATGACTGTGTAAAAGTCCGGCTGAACAGAAAACAAAAGATACAAATGTTTCGGGAATACAGGAAGCATTTTTAACAGATTGATACTGAGACAGAAAAGGAGGAAGCTGATGTCAGATAAAAAGTCATCTGATTTAAAGTTAAAAATACAGGCGGCACTGGATCGTGTAAAATCATATGCCAATATAAAAAAAGATTTAAAGGCTCTGGAGCCTGGGCTGAAAATAAAGATAAAGGCCATTCTCGACAAGGCAGGTATCCGGAAAGAGGTAAACAAGGGGCTGAGACTGACGTCCAGAGTCAAAATAAACGCCGATACGTCGCAGGCTGACAGGGAAATCGCAAGACTTGGCAATCGGGAATCACAGCCGAAGATCACGCCTGTCGTGGATGATACAAAGGCAAGAGCTAATCTTGCAGAAACAGAGAGCAGGACGAAGGCTATTTTTAATCGGTTCGCAAAAAGCGCGGTCGGCGTCAACCTTATCCGCATGAGCGTGCAGAAGGTGATTCAGTCCATAGGCGAAGCGATTGCATGGATCAGGGAGATGAATACCATAAAGGCGGAAATGAAAATAACTTCCGGTGCTTCTGATCCGGATGCAGACGCCATGATGAGCTCCTATAACAGAATGGCAGGACAGCTCGGCGTCACGACAAAATCTGTTTCAGAGACCGCCACAGAGCTGCTGCGGCTGGGGGAAAGCGCAGTATCCGCAGATGAAATGATAAAAAGCTCGCAGGTGCTTTCGCGGATCGGAATGATTGAGAATGCCGACGCGGTAAACTATCTCGTCTCCTGCCTGAGGGGATACAGGATGGGGGCGGAAGAAGCGATGACGGTTGTAAATAAGCTTTCGGCCGTGGATCTGGAAGCGGCGGTCAGTGCGGGAGAGCTTGCCGAAGCGATGGCGCGCTGCAGTCCGCCTGCGGTCAGCGCGGGCACATCGATGGACCGGCTGGTCGGATATCTTGCGGCGGTCGGGGAAAATTCCGAAGAGTCAATGTCTGTGGTCGGCAATGCCTTCAGTGCCATTTATGATCGTATGAACAATATTAAGGCGGGAAAGCTTATCGACGATAAAACAGGCGAATCACTGGCCGAAACAGAAGAAGATCTGAATAAACTGGGGATACGGCTGCGCAACAGCGCTAATTTATACAAAGATTTTGATAATGTGCTGGATGAGGTGAGTCAGAAATGGGATAAGTATACCGAGGCACAGAAGAATGAGATTTCCATAATGATGGCAGGAAATCCACAGAGAGAGCAGTTTTTAACTCTGATGAACCATTATTCGGCGGCAATGGATTATGCCGGGGCGGCCTCCGTTTCCGCCGGTCTGGCCATGGAACGTTATGGGAGTTATCAGAATTCGATCGAGGCGAAGTCGAATGAACTTACGGCGGCGCTGGAATCATTGTCGATCAATATGATTTCGGAGGAGTCATACGCTGGTATTGTGAAAGCCGTCACGGGACTGGTGCAGTTTCTGGATAAAACAAATCTGCTGAAAGATTCCCTGTCGGGGCTTGCGGCAATGCAGATATCCAGGATTTTTGCGTCTATGGGCGCCGATATCATCACTGCGGTGAAAAGTACATCGCAGCTTACGGCGGCCATGGCGTTGTTTGGAAAAGGAAACAGCAGGGAAAATTTAGAAAATATCGGAAGAGCATGTACTGGTCTGTCAGACCAGCAGCTGAAGCTGGTATTGTCCACAAAAGGACTGGATACACAGCAGAGGCTTCTTATTTTATCCGGTATGGGAGTGCAGGAGGAGCAAAGAAAACAAAAACTGGAGACACTGGGACTTTCAGACGCGCAGAAACAGGCTGAGAAGGGAGCTTTTTCTCTTAGAGGCGCGCTCAGGGCGGCCTGGATTTCAAATCCGATCGGGGTTATCACAACAGGAATCGGAATGGCGGTATCTGCCTTTTCCATGGCGGTATCATGGTATAAGCGAAAGCAGGAAGAAGCGGCACGGGCTCTTGACGATGCTGTTTCCGAATACGATTCTGCAAAATCCAGTCTGGAGAGCATTAATTCCCAGCTTGCGGAGCATGGAAAGAGGCTGGATGAGCTAAAACGCAAGGAAAAACTGACTTATGCGGAAAAAGGAGAACTTGAGGATTTAAAGGCGATTACAAGAGAGCTCAGGATTCAGCAGAGTATTGAGCAACGACGTGTCAGAAACGATTCCAGGGAAGTAGCGCAGAAGGCAGTAGAGCTATTTGAGAAAGAATATGAAACAGATGGTATTTCCGAGTCTGATATTTCTGAAAAACAGGCGTATATGAGTGCGACAGGGAATATGGGGGCGGAAGGAGAAAAAGATGTAGTTTCTAATATAGCTGCTTATTTGCACTGGCAGGGATTGCTCAGCGAAGCGCAGGAGAAGTATCATAAAGCAATAGATGCCGGGGACGACGTTACCTGGATTGAGCGTGATATACAAAAGTATATGGAGCTGGCGGACAGCTATGGCGTGAAACTTGACAATAACATTATTGATCTGCAGGAAATGCGCCTTATGCTGGAGAATGAATACAGGCAGGCGATAAAGAAGCGGGATGAAAACAATGTGGCTGCGCCAGATGACAGGAAAATAATCGATACATATGAGTCGATTTACGATATGCTCAGAATCCTGTATGATTATACGAATCAGAATGAGTGGAATGCACTGGCGATTGAAGATATCCTTAATACGGAGGGAATTGAAAAAACAGAGGAAGAACTGTTTGCGATGATGGAGGCAGGTGAGCTCACTGCGGAAAAGCTTGCAGGTTTTAAGAACCTTTATGCAGCCATAGAAGACAGCAGGCTGTTTTTAGACAGTGATACTGATACGCTGGAAGAAGCATTTATTGAGGAAATGAAGCGTCGCGCAGATGCAATAAAGACGATAAATGGAGATTTTCAGATGCCGCCGCCATCGATTTCAGATACGGTGACGCAGTTTGATGCGCTGAAAGAGAAAATGGATGTACTGAAGCAGTCGTATACAAAGCTTTCTGACGAAGGTACCGGCATCGGTCTGGAGGATTTCGGATCCATCAATGAAGCGTTCGGGGAAATGGATCATATTGACGATTATATCCTTCGCCTTCAGGAAGCGGGGCAGAATACAGAGGCGGTAACAGAAGTTACAGACGCGCTTTTGTCAGCTTATATCAATTACATCGGAATACTGGATACGGTAAATGAACAGAATGCCGCGCTGATTGCGCAGGGATTGACAGAGCTTGGCATTGAAGATGCACAGAGTATTGTCATGCAGCAGCTTGCCGTGTCAAGGGAGCTTGCTGTACAAAAGACTTTTGCGCTTGCAGATGCCACGACACAGGAGATTATCGCGCTGGCCAGTGAAGGAGCTGTCTCTGACGCGGCATCTGGTTATATTCTTCGGTATGCCCTGCAAAAAGAACTTGCGAACGGTGTTACGCTTACGACAGACGGTGACATTGAAAACATAAAACTGCTCGTGGAAATGCTGGGTGGGTCGACAGACGCTCTCCTTCGTTTTCAGGCGGCCAGGAGTGGGAGGCCGATAGAGGTAAAAAATCCGCATGACAAAAAGATCCATACGGGAAATAACAAGACCTACATTGAGGGCCAGTACGATGATGAGACTTTCAGAAAGGAAGCGCAGGAAGAAATTGACGATGTACTCAGCCGTTACGGGGGAAGAATGCAGAATAGTACCGGAAAGGCCGGTACAAAAGAGACGGGCCCGGGCCGAAAATCTGGTACGGAGTCCGGACAAAAACAGGCAAAGCAGACTTATAACTGGATTGATCGTCTTCTTGAGACGATTTCCGAAAAGACAAAGCTGATTGCAGATGCTTTTTCACGCACTTTTTCTATTGGTTCCGCACAGGAAAAATATGCTCAATATCTTATGCAGATTGAAAGCGCAATCAATGCAGACTGCCAGGCGATTGCGATCTATCAGCAGAAACTGGACGCCATCGGCCTGTCCTATGAGTGGATTGTCAAAATCCAGACCGGCGCATTGTCCATCGATGATGTGACGGATGAGAATCTGAAAAATCAGATTTCACAATATCAGCAGTGGTATACAAAGATGGAAGCATGTTACGACAATGTCCGCCTGCTCGAAGAAGAACGATTAAAAGCACAGGCAGAATACGCCGACAAAGTGGTGGCGTCTCACGACAGAGAGATTAATGCCATTCAGCGGGGAATCGACAGGCAGGCTGCATTTTCAGATCTTCAGAAATCTTTTGCAGGTTTTGCATCTGCGGGCAGGCTGAACGTACAGCTTGACCAGACGGCGCTCCGGATTGATATGGCTGAAAAGCAGAACCGGGCGCTGCAGGAGCTTATCCGCACAACGACTTATGGAAGTGACGCGTGGAAAACGTACAATGACCGGATTGAGGAAAATAAAAAGAGTCTTCTTGATCTGGCACAGAATCTTGCTGATCTTGCCAGACAGCTTTCGAATCTCCCGATTGAAAAATACGAGGCATTTCTTCAGAAGCTGGACGCGAAAAAAGAGCTGTATGATCTAAAGCTTGATAATTCTCACAGTTATGGCCAGCAGAAGAGAATCCTCGACAGGCAGATGGAGCTGACGGTAAAAGGCAATGCAAAAGCGCAGCAGACGGCAGATAAAACGCAGAAAAGCCTGTCCGCTGCAGGAAAAGGATTCTCACAGGCATGGGAAACGGATCGCAGGAATGCCGCGCCCGGGCAGGAAGCAGCTATTGACAAATACTATGATGAGATCAGAAAGTACATAAAGTCAGGTAAGGTAATACCTGCGACCATTATCGCAAGGCTGTCGGAAGCCGGGCATGGCGCGCTCGCCAATGCAGCAGTCCGGTATAACGCTGCATTGACGGCGAATGAGACGGCACAGGCAACGGCAAGGCTGATGGCACAGACTACGCTGAGGGAGCTTGCAGAGACTGCGCGGCAGAAGGCGAAAATTCCGGCGGACCGCTATAACGCCTATCTGGATAGAAATGAAACGAAAAACGGGCTCTATGGAGCAAAACTTGACAATGCCATATCTGCGAAGAAGCAGAACAGCATAATCCGTAAACAGATGTCCCTCGTCTCAAAAAATAATGCCAGGGCACAACAGACTGCAGAAGACACGGCCGAAAATCTTTCTTCTGCAAAGGACGCCTTCCGTGGTGCGAAAAAAAGAGATTCCGGGGGAAAGAATAAAAAGCAGAAGAAAAAGATCAGTTCCATTTATAAAAAGATACAAAGTTATATAAAAGCAAAGAAAGAAATTCCGTCTTCCCTTATCACAAAGCTTGCCGAGGAAAATTATGCTTCCCTGTATCAGGCTGCTGTGAATTATAATGCCGCACTGGCTGCAGACATGACTGCACAGCAGACGGCCGCGCTTTCCGCTGAGACAGCGAAAAAAGAAATCGCTGAACTGGCAAAATCAAAATTTGATAATATTCAGAACGAATATGAGAGGAAGCAGAGTGCAATGGACAGCAAGGCCGGCATTCTCTCGGCAAAGATGGATCTGACAACGGCAAAAGGATACCTTGAGAGTAAAAACTGGTACAGCAGCCTCTCGGAATATGAGCAGAAAAACAATCAGACGCTGTCACAGGAACTGCAAAAGTTAAAGGCAGATCTTGACGCGTCGCTTAAGAGCGGAGAGATTGAAAAATACTCTGAAGAATGGTGGGAGATGACGGACTCCATTAACGCTGTGACAGAAGCGCTGGCAAAATCGGATGTGACATTACAGGAATATAGGAACAGTCTGCGGCAGGCGGAATCGGATATATTTGCCTGTATACAAAGACAGATTTCGCGTCTTACGGCAGAGTCGGATTTCTTTATTGATGCGATGGCGGAGAGGGTGCTCAAAGATGATGGCGGGCTGAATAACTATGGACTCACAGCCGCGGGACTGCATTATCAGAATTATGACACTTATCTGAAACAGGCGGAGGATTATGCGGCGGAAATCCGGCGTATAAACGCCCTGCTTGCTGAAAATCCGTATGATACAAATCTGATGGCGCTTATGGAGCAATATCAGGATGCACAGAGGGAATGTATCCGGAACGCACAGGCTGAGAAGAAAGCCATTGCCGACCTTGTGAGGGAAGGATATGAGTCGCTGACCGAATCGCTGCAGAAAGCGGTTCATAAATATAAGGAATTGCTGCAGAATGCGAAAAATGCACATGATTACCAGGAGCAGATAGAGGAACAGGCAGACCATATTGCTTCTTTGCAGAAGCAGCTTACGGCTTATTCTGGTATGACGGGAAATGAAGAGACGGCGGCAAAAATACAGACGCTGAACAAAGAACTTGCAGATGCGCAGAAGAATATGCAGGAAACGATGTATGACAGATATATTTCAGACACACAGGATGCACTTGACGGCATGCTTGCCGGACTGGAAACGTTTGTCAGTGAGCTATATAATAATCTGGAAGAACTTTTCAGAGAGGGTGTGGAAGCCATTACAGGAAACACAGATCTGATCAACGATACGTTAGTCCGGCTTTCGGGAGAGTATGGTATTACTCTTTCCGATGCCATCCGCGCTGCCTGGAACGAAAATTACTATAATCCGGAGAATGGCTTTGCACTTATCCTTGGCAGAATGGATGCACTCATCGCGGCGTCTGATGCACAGTCAGCGCAGGCAGCGGCCGGCACGCAGACCGCACAGGAGAGACCGTCTCCATCCGATCCTGCTTCATCTCCGTCGGAAAAGGCGATGTTTAAGGAAAAAGAGCAGGGTCAGGGAGATGTGAGCGGCCGGCAGTCAAAAACAGCCGAGGGAACACTGACCTCCGCAGCAGGACAGAAAAAAAGAGCAGAAGAGTTTATCCGTGCAAATGTAAAAAAGCCGGAAAAGGCTTATGAGAAGTATTCCGATGTCAACAGGGTAATATGGGATAATAAGGCAGAAATATATCCCGGAAGCGGGAAGACATTGCGGCTGGAAGACATGAAAAAGCTTGCCGGAATACTTGGTATTTCATATAACAATGCGGGCAGAAACGGAAATCTGTACAAAAAGCTAAAGGCAGTCGGGGTAAAAGGATTTGCATCCGGCGGAATCGGAGAGGTCGTAAAGACATCCGGCGAAGACGGACTGGCGCTTGTACGGAATAAAGAAGGGTTTGTAAAACCAGAGGATGTCGAGTACATAAAGAAACTTATGAATGTAATCCCGGATATGGAGAAGTTTGTAAAGGTGGCGACGCCGGATTACAGCCGTTTTGTAACTTCCGATATAAGACAGAGCGTGGGTGACGTACATCTTAATCTGGGGGGAATTACCATGAATGGAGTAAACGATCCGCAGACGTTTGGCAGACAGCTCCGCGAAGAAATATGCAGAAGCAACGGAAAAACGGCGAACTGTATATCGGAAGTTGTGGCCACGAAACTGCTTTATGGACCGGATACGTCCGGCGTAGGCGGTGCAAGAAGGTATCTGCATTAGCGTCGTTGAAGGAAAATGCGGCGGAGAATCCTGCTTTTTGCAGGATTCTCTGTTTTCATGAAATCAGTTCTTATTTTTTTCATTTCTATTTACATTTCTGTCACATTCGTCCAGTTCTCTGATTGTTTTCTTTATTCTTATTATGTCATCACTGGAAAAATCCTCATGGTATTCCATGATACCAAAAGGAAAGTTGCGAAAATCATCATAATCATATTTTTTTTTCTGTACGGAAGTTTTTCCAATTTTCCCGGATTCATTCATGGAATGATTTTTATCTTTGATCCATGTAAACAGATGTTTCCTTTTCATGGTTTTCCTCACAAAAGGCATTTGCATCAATATATCATTCATACACTACGTGCACAACAGGTAATTTCTGGAAATGTGTATAATGATACACCATAACAGAAAAGGTATCCTGTACACTACGTGTGAAAGAAGGTATACAGATGGTAAATATGGGACAGAAGATGAAGCGGCTCAGGAAAGAAAACGGGTTTACGCAGAAGCAGATCGCAGAGAGAATCGGACTTGCTGTAAGTGCGGTATCTTCTTATGAATCGGGAGCGCG
This sequence comes from uncultured Roseburia sp., assembly GCA_947649645.1. Lineage (GTDB taxonomy): Bacteria > Bacillota > Clostridia > Lachnospirales > Lachnospiraceae > Roseburia. The sequence continues at coordinate 151,141 of CANSSP010000001.1, forward strand.
GTATCCATCCTATGAAGTACTTATAAAACTGGCACGGATATATCATGTATCGGCTGATTACCTTCTGGGCATGACCGACGTGAGGAAGATAGATATGTCCGGACTTGAGGAAGATGAAATTGTGCTGGTTTCACAGTTGGTCGAAACGTTGCGGAAGAAAAAGAAGTAGAAATGGGATATTCATGACGGCCAGTCCGTTGATGAAAGAAGAGCTGCGGAAATTAGACGAAATCACGGCACAGGCATGGTATATGACCGGGCGCAATATCTCTGCCCTTTCCGATTTATACGCCGACAAGGATAACAACCAGATAGAGATGGACAGGCTCATTGATTATCGACGGCACCTGCAAAACAAAATACGCAGAGTCTTACCCGACGAAAAAAAGAAGCATCCAGGCTGCAATCATCCATTCAGATCATGATTCACCGCATGGTCATTACATCACACAACAGCCACATCTGTACCATGCCACACAACGCCGTATTTTGTCCGGACAGACGCTGAAATACGAAAGTCTGTTGAATTTTTAAGGCTTTGCATCTTTTTAATTTATGCTGTTTATGGAATAAAGCCATGCAATATGCACAGCTTTTCTTTTTGGCTCTGTTTGTGAGCCGTTTTCATTTCGTCTGGTATATATTCCTGTATATCGCCGGGCTGGCAGTTCGGGTATTTGCACAATGCTTCGATAGTTCTGGTGTCTGTGAGCCCGTTTTCGCGTATCTTTTTCCATGTAGACTGACCCGTTCGTTTTTTGCAAATGGAGCAGAATCGTGTAATCAAAGAAAAACGAAACAAAAAAGCCGAAAACCCTCCAAAATCAGAGGACTCCGGCTATTTCCAATAAAGCTGCTGACGGGAATCGGACCCGTGACCTCCGCACTACCAATGCGACGCTCTACCGACTGAGCCACAGCAGCATCTGTGTGATTGTCTCAACACCTGTATATCATATAATAAGACGCTGTAGTTGTCAAGAAAAAAATACAAAATTTATAAACGGAGGCACGTTGCGGCATCCGCCCTTTAAGAGGATGTTTTTCCATGGGCGGATGCATGCGGCCATAACGTGCGCGCACGGTCAGCGCAGCGAATGCGGCGGACCTGTCCGGGCTGTTGCCGGCTGAGGCTTTTAAAGGCGTTCTATCTTAAAATGTGAATGCCGCCGATCAATGGAACTTCAGCGTCTCTGTCGTTGCACGCATGAACCAGCCCTACAATCCAGAACGCGAAGAAGAGAAAATGCAGTATTCCGTGAAATCCGCCGACAAACGGAAGTCGTGAGATCACGGAGACAGCCATCAGACAGAGATGAAGTACCAGCGACTGGTTTAAGTGGAATCCCGCATTCTCGCGGTCACCGAAACAGAATGCAATCAGCCATCCGACTACAGTGAAGTAAGAGACAATACCTGTTGTTTTTCTATTCATTTGAAACCTCCTTTTGTCCGGCAGACAATGGACCGGACTGTCTTGTTAAGTTGATCATAGGACCTTTCCGGCGACATGAAAATAGGTAATTGGTACTATTTACGAAATTAAAAGAATTTCTTTTGAAAATCTTTTGATTTTTCTGGTGCTTTTTTTTGGAATCGTCTTTTATGCTGGATACAACGAAAGGAAATCCGTTCCGGAAGAGTGTTTTCCGGTGGCGGGGAAGTGGAGGAACGATATGGATGTAAACACGCTGATGCAATATTTTGTTACGTATGGACCGGTGGCTATATTTGTGATCGTGCTGTTAGAGTATCTGAATCTGCCGGGGTTTCCGGCCGGAGTGATTATGCCGCTGGCAGGAATCTGGGCGTCGCGGGGCGGACTCAGTTTTTTCATCACGATGGTGATTACCGTGGCAGCCGGACTGACGGGAAGCATCATACTTTACGGACTTGGAAGATGCGGTGGGGAAGTGTTTTTAAATAAATATTACCGTCGCTTTCCCAGGCAGAAAGAGGTAATAGAGGGGAAACTCGAGTATCTGCGGCAGCGTGGCAGCGTCGGTATTTTTGTGAGCAAACTGCTGCCGATGGTGCGGACGCTCATTTCCATTCCCGCGGGGGTGATGCGGATGGATTTTAAAAGCTACTGTGTCAGTTCCACGCTCGGCATCGCCGTCTGGAATCTGGTGTTTGTGGGAGCGGGGTATCTTTTTGGAGACGCGGTGTTTACAGTGGCCGGGTAAAGGTGAAGGTATGAGCCGCAGAAGCGGCGGGGAGGAATGTATATGAGAATCGCAATGTTTACAAACAACTATAAACCGTATATTGGCGGCGTTCCGGTGTCAATCGAACATCTGGCAGAGGCATTAAGAAAGAGAGGGCACGCCGTGTATGTCTTTGCCCCAAGTTATGAGGGACAGGAGGAGGAGCCTTTTGTTATCCGGTATCCGTCTTTTCCGCTGAAAATAGCGGGCGCACCGGCGCCGAATGTTCTGACCGGATTGTTTTTCGAACAGGTGAAAAAGCTTGGCATTGACATCATTCATGTGCATCACCCGGCGATTGTCGGAAATGTGGCGCTTTCAATCAAAAGAAAGCTTGGAATCCCGGTGATGTTTACCTATCACACCCGCTATGAAGAATATCTGCATTATATCAGTGTGCTGGAACGGATAGAAAAGCATACCGGCATGATTGACCGGTATGTGCGTGATTTCTGCAACCGCTGTGACATGATTGCGGCGCCTGTGCCGGAAATCAGAGATCATCTCATTGAAAAAGGGGTAGAGGTTCCGATCGGCCTTCTGCCGACCGGGATATCAGAGGAGGACTACAAGCCGGATGCGAAAGAGGCGGCACGTCTGCGGCGTGCATATATCGGCACGGCAGATTATCTGTTTTGTACGGTTTCACGTCTGGCAAAAGAAAAGAATCTTCTATTCCAGATGCAGGGGCTTTTACACCTGAAGCGGGCGCTTGCGCAGAAGGGAAAGAGTTTCCGGCATCTGATGATCGGGGAAGGCCCGGGGCGGGGCGTGCTGGAAGCAGAGATCAGAAGGCTTGGCCTCTCCGAAAATGTCATTCTGGCGGGAAATAAAAAAAATGCGGAGATCAAAAATTATCATGCGGCCAGCGATCTGTTTTTGTTTACGTCCAGATCCGAAACGCAGGGGGTGGCACTCCTTGAGGCGATGGCCGCGGGAAGCCCGGTTGTTGCGGTGGAGGCAAGCGGCGTGCGGGACATTGTGGATGACGGGGAAAACGGCCGTCTGACATCGGTGGATCCGCAGGAGTGGGCCAATGCCATCCTCGCCGCGGTCAGCGAGGATGGGAAGATAGAAAAAATGAGCCGCGGGGCGAAAGAAACAGCGCTGCAGTATGCAGAGGGCAGGGTGGCGGAGCAGGCGGAGATATATTACTTAAACACCTGTGTCCGCGCGGCGCAGACGCTTAAATCATCCGGATCATGGATGTACGGCACATGCAAAGACAACTGCCGCAGACATGGCAGTATCCGGAATGTGTTCCGCAAGGTTCCCTTATGGCACTGATCTGTGTTATACTGTGAAAACAGAAAACCCGTGCCGGCCGGAGGCTTACAGGAAGATTATTATGGCGGACAGGCGGAAGACGGGAAGAAGAAAGAGAACAGACATAAGGAGCGCACAATGGAACAGTACAACATACTTATCGTGGAGGATGACAAGGAAATCCGGGAGGGCATTGAGATTTTTTTAAAAAGTCAGAATTACAATGTATTCAAGGCGGCGGATGGCCTGGAGGGGCTTGCCGTGATGGAAGAAAATGAAATTCACCTGGCCATCGTGGATATTATGATGCCGCGGATGGACGGTGTCACAATGACGCTGAAGCTGCGGGAGAAATATGAATTTCCGGTGATTATGCTTTCCGCCAAATCGGAGGAAACAGACAAGGTGATCGGCCTTAATATCGGGGCGGACGATTATGTCACAAAGCCGTTTACGCCACTGGAGCTGATGGCGCGTGTCAATTCCCAGCTTCGCCGGTATCTGCGTTTTTCGAACAAGGGAACGCAGGCTGAGCCGGATGACCGCGTACATATGATCGGAGGGCTGGAGCTCAACGAGGATACCGTCGAGGTCTGTGTGGACGGGAAACCGGTGGAAATGACGCCGATCGAGTTTAAGATTCTGGCGCTTCTGATCAAAAATCCGGGAAGGGTTTATTCTGCGGAGGAGATTTATGAGCGCGTCTGGAATGAAAAAGCAGTCAATACGGATACGATTATGGTGCATGTCAGAAATATTCGGGGGAAGATAGAGATTAACCCGAAAGAACCGAAATATTTAAAGGTGGTGTGGGGTGTTGGATATAAAATTGAAAAACAACCGTGAGACAAGGATAAAAATAGTGACGTCCGCTTTGCTGGTTTTCACGGCAGTCACGCTGTGCTTTTTTCCGGGTGTCAATCAGAGGGCGCGCGCAGGCGTCGAAAGTGTAAAAACCGAAGAGGAAGAGAGAAAAAATCCGGACAAAGACCTTTTAAGGCTCCTGTATAAAGGATGTTATGTGCTGGATCTGGAAACGGCAAACCGTCAGGGTGAGAAGGCAGGTGCGGAGCGGTATCTGGAAATCGTCGATGGCGACCGTGAAGAAGAAGAGATATTCTGGCAGCAGGGGAATGAGCAGATGGAGCGTATCTCAGAAACGTTTGAGCCTTACCGCCAGAATATCGATTACTGTGTGGTGCTCGGAGAGGGTGCGTATGAAAAAAATACGAGCCATGCTCTGGAAAATGTGGTTCTTTATCCCGAAAACAGTGCGGAGATGAAAAAGCTGACCGAATACTATAATGATTTTTTTGTGCTGAAGTTTGACGAGAGCGGGGCCATGTCCATTCCTTATATTTACAGTGCAGGTGGTCTGGGAGATCAGGTGATCAAGATGCTCGGAAGTATAGACCGCGACAATGAATTCTGGGCCAGCCTGGAATCATTGTGGGACAGTACAGGGATACGATGCGAGATCAAAGCACTAAAAAATTTTACGGTTGTCTATGGGATTCCGGCGTCGTCCGAGTATCAGATTTCTGCCACGGCACAGATGGACGAGGAAACAGGAGAATATACGGTCTGGTCTTATCTGGAGGCCGGCGTTGGATACACCAATCTTCTGCGTATATACTCGGATGCGGGAGCAGGATTTCTCTACGGAGGCATGTTTCTCCTGATTACGCTGCTGATGCTTCTGATGACAAGCAAAAAAATCTGGAAAGAAGAAATCCCGATGCAGCGCCCCGGGAACTGGTATGTGATGGAGGCGGCAGTCATCGGATTCTGCAGTGTGCTTGGTATGTCGAACGTGCTGACGGAGATGATCTGGAAATACAGATTTATGATGAGCTATTCTGTGCTCTGGCAGAGCCTTACTGGAAAAGAGATGTTTTCCACGATTGCGGATATCCTTACGGACGGAGCAACTATTTTTCTGGTTTACGCGGTATGGTATTTGTCGCTGCGGTTTCTGCGTCCGGTGTTCACGCTGGGACTGCGGGAATATATCCGGCAGTACAGCTATATTTACCAGATTTTTCCCTGGCTTAAAACGAGGTCTGACCAGTTCCGGGAGGAGGTGGAACATATCGATTTCAGTGAAAAATCAACAAAGACGATTGTGAAAATCGTTGTCGTTAATTTTGTAATTCTTTCTGTCTGTTCGTTTCTGTGGTTTTTTGGGACGTTTGTGTTGATCGTTTACTCTGTGGGACTTTTTTATCTCATAAAAAAATACTATGACAAGTGTGGCGCAGATTATCAGAAACTGCTCAGGGGAGTGGGGAGGATCGCGCAGGGAGATCTGGAAACAGAGATTCCGGAAGACCTGGGCATTTTTGAACCATTTAAGGCGGAACTTGGAAAAATCCGGTACGGATTTAAGCGGGCGGTGGACGAGGAGATCAAAAGTCAGCGGATGAAGACAGAACTGATCACAAATGTCTCCCATGATCTGAAGACGCCGTTGACGGCGATTACAACATATGTCGCGCTGTTAAAGAAAGAGGACATCACGGAGGAAGAACGCAGTTCTTATATTGAGACGCTGGAACAGAAAGCGCTGCGCCTTCGGGTGCTGATCGACGATCTCTTTGAAGTCAGCAAGGTCACGAGCAACAGTATTATTTTTCAGCGCATGGAGCTGGACGTGGTGAATCTCTTAAAACAGGTCAGCATTGAGTACGCGGAGAAGTTTGCGGAGACGGGGCTGAAACTGCGCTGGAATGTTCCGGAGGAAAAGGTCGTGGTGATGCTTGACAATCAGAAAACTTATCGTATTTTTGAAAATCTGTTTGTCAATGTTACGAAATATGCCATGCCAGAGAGCCGTGTCTATGTGGATGTGAAAGTGATTCCGGAGGTTGTGGCCGGATACGGCAGTATTTATGAATACAACGGGCAGGCAACAGGTATGGCGATTGCGCTGCAGCAGCAGGAGACAGAAGGGATTGTTGAGATTGCGATCAAAAATATGTCGGCTGCGGAGCTGAATTTTGACACGGATGAAATTACGGAGCGGTTTGTGCGCGGCGATGCCTCAAGAAATACGGAAGGATCGGGACTTGGTCTTGCGATTGCAAAGACTTTTACTGAGGCGCAGGGCGGAAAACTGTATATTGAAGTGGACGGAGATTTATTCAAGGTTGTAATCCAGTGGAAATGTGGTACAATCAAAAGGAGCGAGTGACCGTGCGGGGACTGAGAGAGCTGCAGTCCCCGTATAGTCTGCGTAAAAGCAGCCAGAAGTTTCAGATTGAAAATAAAATTTTCAATCTCAGTTTTGTGTGCACACGCATAAGACTGAAATATCATAAATCGTGTGCATATGGAGGTACACATGGAAACAATGGAAGACTACAAGGACGAACTGGAAGCATCCTTCCGCCGTATCCGTGAGGGTGATGTGATTTCGGGCACGGTAATCGACGTGGGAGAGGAAGAAGTCACGCTCGATTTAAAATATTATGCGCAGGGCATCATCAGGGTGGCGGAACTGAGCAATGACCCGGATTTTTCCGCGGCGGAGCAGATTCATCCGGGAGATGTCATCGAGGCGACTGTCATAAAGACGGACGACGGCCAGGGCAATATTTTACTTTCACGGAAAGAGGCGAATGAGCAGATGGCCTGGGAAGAATTAAAGGAGATGCTTGCGTCCGGAACTACGGTAAAAGTGCGCATAAAAGAGAGTGTAAAGAGCGGTGTGGTGGCAAATCTGAAAGGAATACGCGCTTTTATCCCCGCTTCCCAGCTTTCGCTGGATTATGTGGAAGACACGGATGCCTGGATCGGAAGGGAAGTTGATGTGCGCGTGATCACGGTGGATAAAGAGAAGAAAAAACTGGTCTTATCCGGCAAGGTGGTCGCACGTGAGAACCAGGCGGAGGAGCGCAATCATAAAATATCAATGATCGCGCCGGGAACCGTGATGGAGGGAACTGTGGAATCACTGATGCCTTATGGCGCTTTTGTCAATCTTGGAGACGGGCTGAGCGGACTTGTGCATATCTCCCAGATCTGCGCGCGTCGGATCGGCAAGCCGTCCGAGGTTTTGAAAGAAGGACAGAAAGTAAAAGTGAAGGTGCTCAATACAAATGACAATAAGATCAGTCTGAGTATGAAAGCGTTGGAAGAAGAGATGGTGGATACCGAGGGAGTGGGAGATCTCGGGGCGTATACCAGCCGTGAGCCGATGGGAACAAGCCTGGGATCCCTTCTGGCCGGATTGAAACTGGACTAGGGCAAAACTGCCGCAGATGTAACTAAAGTTACATCTGCGGCAGTTTTTTCAGAGCAGACGAATGCCTTTTTTTTCACATGCATCCATTATTTCGTCCGGCCAGAGCGATGACTGGACTTCCCCGATATGGGCTTTTCTGAGGAAAAACATACAGATGCGGGACTGGCCGATGCCGCCGCCGATCGTGTAAGGCAGATCCTCTTCGATGATGGCTCTCTGAAAAGGCAGTCCGGCCCGCTCCTCGCAGCCGGCTTTTTTTAACTGGGTGAGGAGCGCGGTCTTGTCGACACGGATTCCCATGGAGGAAAGCTCAAGTGCGATGTCGAGCACCGGGTAGTAGACGATGATATCGGCGTTTAACGACCAGTCGTCGTAATCCGGCGCGCGCCCGTCGTGTGGCTCGCCGTTTTCTAAGGCATCGCCGATCTGCATGATACAGACGGCACCTTTTTCTTTTGAAATGCGGTATTCCCGCTCCTTTGCAGATGCGTCGGGATAAAGCTGAAAGAGCTGCCGGGTCGTGATAAAATAGATATCCTGCGGCAGAATTTCTTCTATATAATCGTACTGGACCGCCATGTATTTTTCGGTTTTTCGCAGACATTTGTAAACGGCGCGGACCGTTTCTTTTAATGTTTCGATGTTGCGGTCTTCTCTGTGTATAATCTTTTCCCAATCCCACTGGTCCACGAAAACGGAGTGGATGTTGTCGGTCACCTCGTCCCGGCGGATTGCATTCATGTCGGTGTAGAGGCCCTCTCCGCAGCTGAAACCATATTTTTTCAGCGCAAACCGTTTCCACTTTGCGAGGGAGTGCACGACTTCAGCGATGCGGCCGTTCTGCTCCCTGATGTCAAAGGCGACCGGCCGTTCCACGCCGTTCAGGTTGTCGTTAAGGCCCGATGCAGGGTCTACGAAAAGCGGCGCGGAAACGCGGGTAAGATTCAGGCGCAGCGCCAGAAGGCCTTGAAAAAAATCTTTTACGGTCTTGATGGCAAGCTGCGTGTCATGCAGGTTTAATTCAGAGTGGTAATCGTCGGGTATGTAAAAATGTTCCATATATAATTCTCCTCTCTGGCGCCTGGGCGCCGACCCTGTCTATTATAACATAGGAAGTCGTATTTTCAAGAGAGAAATCGGAGGCAGGGAACAGCAGCTTAACGGTACGGATTGACAATCCAATCCACATTCTGTATATTAAATTCGACGATGTACCAGCCATTAAGTTTCCCGGATTTTCCGGCCGGAGAGGACTTTGTCCGTTCTTTGTTTTTTTATGCTCACGTGACGCGCCGGATAAAGGGCAGGCAGGATGACAGGAAGGAGAGAGTAAATGACAGAAAAAAATGTTTTCCCACAGAAGAGGGGAGAGCAAAATGACAGAGAGCTTCCAGAGGCAGAAACGCTTCTGGGCAGAAAGCTGTGCGAACGGTTTGAGTTTCGTGACATCAGGGAAGAGGAAGCGGAGCAGGCCGCGGAGATTGAAAAGATCTGTTTTCCGCCGAATGAGGCATGTTCGAAAGAAATGATGTATAAACGTGTGGCTAAGGCTCCGGAATTGTTTCTGGTGGCTGTTGACCGGCAGACCGGGCGGATCGCGGGATTTTTAAACGGCCTGTCGACAAATGCCTCTTCTTTCCGGGACGAATTTTTTACCAATGCCGATCTGTATGATCCGGACGGTGAGAGCGTGATGATTCTGGGTCTGGACGTTCTTCCGGAGTATCGCAGGCAGGGCCTGGCGGGGGAGCTGGTGTATCGGTATCTTGGAAGAGAGCGTCAGAAAGGAAGGCGGATTGCTCTGCTGACCTGTCTGCCGTCGAAGGTTGCGATGTATCAGAAAATGGGGTTTCGTGATGAGGGAATCGCCGATTCTTCCTGGGGAGGAGAGCAGTGGCATGAGATGAGCTGTGTATTGAAAGAATCCTGATTTATCAAAAGCAGCCTTTGGCTGCTTTTGATTTTGGTGTGACGGGATCATTTTTCCTGTTTTGTTATGGTGATGGTCAGATGGTTTGACGGAGAACCCGAGATCGACTTTCCTTTTAGTTTTGTATATGCCATGACGTACACGTAATATTCTCCCGGTGAGATATTGCTCAGTGCAATCGAGCAGGAGGATGCGTTCTTTTTGATGGTGGTCTGGTATCTGCTGCCATAGTCGGCGGGAACCAGCCAGACCGTGTATCCGCTGGCTTTCGGAACTTTTTTCCAGGTAATCTTTAAGGACTTGTTTTTTACGATTTTAGCGCTTGTGAGGGTCGGCGCTTTCGGTGTGATGCTGAACGGAAGCATCCGTGTGCCCCGATTTTTGTAAGCCTTTTTAAATGTGACTTTTACTGTATAATAGCCCATTGCCTTCGGGGTCTTTTTTTTAAATTTATTTTTTACGGTCTCTCCGTAGGTCACCGTGTAATATTTCGAAGGGACGTCTTTCCCGTTTTGCGTCACGGTCACTTTTGGTCTGATGGTTTTTCCTGTGTAGGAATAGGTGCTCCTCGCAAGGGATACCGAGAGAATGGCATTGGTATCTGGTTTTTCGGCATTTTTTGTCCCGCCGTCTGATACTGCGGCGGATGCGGTCAGCGGCGAGAGCAGCAGTACGGCGCACAGTGCGAGTGCCGTCAGTTTTTTCCATCGGGATATTTGAAGATTACAGTCAGATTTCATTTTTAGTACCCTCCCTTTTTTACAATAAATGTATGGATAGTTATATAGTAAATAAAGATTGTATTATCTGTCAATACATATCATTATTTTTCTTCTGTCGCCTTGAGAAAAGTCATTGTTTTTGCGGAGATAACAAACGTAAGAAATATCAATGGCATTTACAGAAAAACGTGGCAGTAGTACAATAGGAAAGAAAAAGATTTCTTCCGGCCAGAGCAGGAAGAGGAAAAGACAGATACCGGGGAGATGTACAGATAAAGCGATGATAAGAGACAGAGACATCCGTGAGCCGCTTTTTGATTTTCTGGAGGAGCGCTACGGAAAGATCCGTGTGATCGAAGAAAAAACGATGGGACGCTCGAGGGCAGACGCGGTGATGGTGATGCCGGAGCGGCTGGTCGGAATTGAGATTAAGAGCGATGCTGACACGTATGCGAGACTGGGACGCCAGGTGAAGGATTATGAGCGCTATTTTGACGCCAATATGATTGTGGTCGGTTCAACTCACGCACTCCACGTCGGGGAGCATGTGCCGGAGACGTGGGGAATTGTGTCGGTGGAGCTGATGGGGGATGCACTTGATTTTTATGTGGTGCGGGAGATGAAGGCAAATCCGGGGGCGGAGATGATAAGAAAGCTCGATATGCTCTGGCGGCCGGAGCTCGCCTCCATACAGCGGAAAAACGGGCTTCCTGCATATCGGCAGAAAAGCAGGGATTTTGTGCGGAGGAAGATTGCGGAGACGGTTCCCGCAGAGCTTTTACATCGACAGGTGAGCGAAGAACTGTTTGAGCGTGACTATACGCTGATACAGGATGAAATCCGCAGGTACAAAAGAGAAAAAGGAGGCCGGAGGAGATAGAGGGGGTTTTGCGGAAAGAATACAGGCAAAGAAAAAGCCAGGGGATTTTCCCTGGCTTTTTCTGACTGCACATCTGGCTCTGATAAAAACAGCAGCTATTTTTTTAACGAAAAGCGGCCGATCAGATCTTTCAGATTTCTGGCCTGCGCCGCGAGCTCCTCGCTGGAGGATGCGCTGTCCTGCGCGGTCATGGAATTTGTGGTGACTGCCTGTGACATCTGTTCAAACCCGATGTTAATCTGTTCGATTTCGGCTGCCTGTTCTTTTGCGGCTTCTGCGATCTCAGCAATAATACCGGTAACCTCGCTGGTATTTTCTACGACCTGCGAGAGGGAAGTGGCTGTCTCATTGACGATGCTTGTTCCGTTTTCTACCGTCTCGATGGATTTGATAATCAGTTTTGCGGTGTTCTGTGCCGCTTTTGCGCTTTCCTCTGCAAGACTGCGCACTTCCTCGGCGACGACGGAAAAGCCTCTTCCGGCCTCTCCGGCGCGTGCAGCCTCTATTGCAGCGTTTAAGGACAGAAGGTTTGTCTGCTCGGCAATATCTTCAATATTTTTGATAATGTCGCCGATCTTTGCGGAGCCGGCTTTGATATCTGCCATCGCATTGATCATGGACTGCATCTGCCGGTTGCAGACTTCTACATTTTTCTCTGCTTCCATGGAACGCCTGTTTGCTTTAACGGCATTGTCCGCCGTTATTTTTACCTGGTCGGAAACGCTCATGATACTCGCGGCAAGCTGTTCCAGCACGCTTGCCTGGTCGGTCGTGCTGTCCGCGAGATTTTTAGCGCCCTGTGAGGTGCCGTCCGAATGGTCTGCCACAAGATCCGCGGCGCTGTTCATCTGCGTCATTGTTTCATTGAGAGAGCCGATAATCGTATTGATCGATTCCTTGAGGCTGATAAAATCTCCTGTAAAGCTTGCTTCTGTATGTATGTCCAGATTGCCGTCGGACAACTGTGAGAGAACTCTGGTAATATCAGAAATATACAGGTTCAGACTCTGAATGGTGTGGTCCAGGTTGCTGGAAAGAATGGCGAGTTCGTCTCCTGTGTCTATCACCTCAACCGGTGTCTTTAAATCGCCCTCGGCCAGCTTGACCAGACGTTTTGTGACAGAGTCGACCGGATAAATAATATCCCGGATCAGCCGTTTCATCAGCGAAATGGTAAACGTCAGAAGAAGGATGCCGATGATGCTGTTGACAATCATGGAAATAAGAACCATGGATGTAAATTCGCTGATCGGCGCGGTGATGATCAGGCGCCAGTCTCCGTGACCGGTTACCGGACAATACGCTGCAAACATGGTTTTGCCATTCTGCCGGTAAGTAATCGTACCGTTTTCGGTGCTGGAGAGAATTTTTTTTGTTGCCTTTGCCAGCGAAGCGCTTTTCCGGTCTGTTTCCTGCTGTGATATGGCATTTGACTGTTCCGCAATTTTCTGCTCGTCTCTGTGGAAGATGACGGTTCCTTCCTTATTAATAATATAAGCGTGGCCGGTCTTTCCAAATGTGATTTCTCCGATTTTGTTATTTACGGACGCGACGAGATCGACGATATAGACGGTGCCGACAATCTTGCTGTCGTTGTAGACAGGGGCGCCCGATATGATGATAATATCGCCGTTGAGGCGGTTTATGATGGGTTCGCCTACAAAGACATCTCCTTTTGACGTCGTCTGGAAGTGAAGCTGGTCGTTAAAGTCGAAGTCACCGTAATTGGAATAACCCTTTCCGTTCAGCTCTACGAATCCCACTTCGTCATAATGATTCTGCGAGCGCACACCTTCCATTGCGTTGAGTTTTTCCTGTCTGGACGCTCCGGTATCCCTGATCGTCTCGAGAGCGGCAACGTTCATCGCGTTTACTTCCAGCGTATGTAACGTCTGCTCTACTGCGGAGGACGTCGAGTTCAGTGCCACATTTGCCATATCGCGCAGCGTGTTCATATTGCTGATATACATAAACACTCCGGATACGATAATCAGAGTGATTACCAGGATCAGAAATAGACGTGTGACCTGTGAGACCAGATGCTTTTGCAAAGTCTGGTCGGCGGGCTGGTTCTTTCCGGTTGCTTTTGGGATCTGCTTGTCTGCTTTTTTCATCTTTGGCCTCCTGCTTTTCTGCCATTTTCTGGAGCTGTAAAAAAGCTGCAACTCTATTACAAATTGTATAAAATCAGAATAACATTTCGGAGAGCTGCTGTCAATGCGCAATCGGTATCGTTCCGGCGCTGTGAGGCTGAAACAGGCTTTCGGATAAAAAGAGGCTGATCCGTTTAAAATTCACTTGTATCCAAGTGAATCCTGACGTATACTAAAAGTAAATGTGGTATAATATGGAGGGAAAAAGTATGAATGTATTAGTCATTAATTGTGGCAGCTCATCGTTAAAGTATCAGCTCATTGATTCGGAGAGCGAGGCCGTACTGGCAAAGGGGTTATGTGAGAGAATCGGAATTGACGGCAGACTTGTATATCAGAAGAGCGGCCTGGACAAGGAAATTACGGAAGCGGACATGCCTACACACAAGCAGGCGATCCAGATGGTGCTCGACGCTCTTGTCAACGAGAAAACAGGAGCGATTGAAAGTCTGGCCAGGATCGATGCAGTCGGTCACCGCGTTGTGCACGGCGGCGAGAAATTTGCCTCTTCCACGCTGCTGACACCGGACGTCCTTGCAGCCATCGAGGAGTGCAGCGAACTTGCGCCGCTTCACAATCCGGCGAATCTGATCGGAATCAGTGCGTGCAGGGAGCTGATGCCCGAAGTGCCGATGGTGGGCGTGTTTGACACGGCGTTTCATCAGACGATGCCGAAGAAGGCATATCTCTATGGGCTTCCGTATGAATATTATGAGAAATATAAAGTCAGAAGATATGGTTTTCACGGGACAAGCCATAGTTTCGTGTCGGCGCGCACGGCGGAGTTTCTGGGGCTTGAGAAAAACGCTTCCAGAATTATTGTGGCACATCTGGGGAACGGTGCGTCCATCAGTGCGGTAAAAGACGGAAAGTGTGTGGACACTTCCATGGGCCTTACCCCGCTCGAGGGACTTGTAATGGGGACCCGTTCCGGCAATATCGATCCTGCCATCATGGAATTTATTGCAAAGAAAGAGGGGCTGGATATCGAGGGGATTATGAACGTTCTGAATAAAAAATCGGGTGTACAGGGTCTGTCCGCACTTTCAAGTGATTTCCGTGATCTGGAGGCGGGGTATCACGAGGGCAATGAGCTGGCCATCAATGCGATTGAAGTGTTTTCGTACCGCGTCGCAAAATACATCGGTTCTTATGTGGCAGCCATGAACGGTGTGGACGCGATCGCGTTTACGGCGGGCATCGGCGAGAATACGGAGCTTGTGCGCGGCATGGTTCTTTCCTATCTCGGCTATCTCGGGATTGCCGTGGATGCGGAGGCGAATAAAGTGCGCGGGGAGGAAAAGATCATATCCACGCCGGATTCGAAGGTGAAGGTGTGTGTGATCCCGACCAACGAAGAGCTGGCTATTGCGCGGGAGACGGTTGCGCTGGTGAAATAGGTAAAAAATTGTTGACAAACCTGTGGCCTTTGGCTATAATCATTTAAGTGTGAAAAGACCGATAGCAGGATTTACCTGTATCAGGGATTTGGGAGAGAGCCATGCTGATAGATATTTCGGATATCATTTCCTCCGAGAATAAGGAGAGGACGCTGGAGGTTTCGGTCGGACTGACATCATTTGAGTCGAGGCTTGGAAAGTTTCCGATTATACAGAAGTCGCCGATGGAACTTCAGATTGTGAATCGGGAAAATAAGAGTCTGCTGATTCACGGCAAAGCCGATCTTGGCGTAATGATTCCGTGCAGCCGCTGTCTGAAAGAAGTCGCGACAGATCTGCATGTTCCGATTGACAAGGAGCTGACGATAGAAGCGTCCGAAGTCAGAGGAGAAGAGCCGGAGGATACCGTCTTTCTGGAAGGGACCTGCCTTGATACGGACAGGCTGCTGTACGGAGAGATTCTGATGAACTGGCCGATGAAGGTTCTGTGCAGCAAAGACTGCAGGGGCATCTGCAGGGTGTGCGGAGCAGATCTGAATGCGGGAGACTGTGGCTGTCAGAGGACGGAGCTGGATCCCAGAATGGCTTCAATCCAGGATATTTTTAATAAATTTAAGGAGGTGTGAGAAAATGTCGATCTGTCCTAAGAATAAATCTTCCAAGGGAAGAAGAGATAAAAGAAGAGCAAACTGGAAAATGACTGCGCCGACGCTTGTGAAGTGCAGCAAATGCGGAGAGTTGATGATGCCGCACAGAGTGTGCAGGAACTGCGGTTCATACAACAAAAAAGAGATTATTCCGCAGGATTAATCTGAATGCCCTGAATGGGGAGTGTTTGAAAAAACACTCCCTTTCATTATTTCACAGGAAAGACTTTGTTGCAGTAAAACACTGAGTGACTGTTTTCCATCCTGCTAATAAGTTACAGGGTTTTGATAGTTGTTTTTATTGTTTATAAGGAAAGGAGCGCGAATGGGATCTTTTTTTAACCTTGACAATAAGCTGTTTCAGTCTGTCAATAAGGCGGTGGACTGTGTCACGCTGAGCATGCTCTGGCTGCTCTGCTGTATTCCGGTGGTGACGGTGGGAGCGGCGTCGACGGCGGTCTATTATACGATCAACAAAGTGATCCGGCACGGCAGGGGGTATCTTTGGAGTGAATACTGGCATGCTTTTCGCGTCAATTTTAAACAGGCCACACTGGCATGGCTCATCGTGCTTGCCACACTGGCAATCATGGCGATCGACAGTGCTTTTATGCGTCAGCTTGCGGAGTCCGGACAGAGTACGGGGATTCTTTCTATTGTGTTTCTGGTCTTATTTTTTCTGGTTCTGGTCTGGGCGGGATATGTTTTTTCCTATCTCGCACGTTTTGAGAACAGCCTGTGGCAGACACTGAAAAATTCGGCGTTTATGGCGATAGTGCATCTGCCCTGGACGCTTCTGGTGCTTGTGCTGGTGGTTGTATCCTGTCTGGCGGTCTATGTGATTTTTCCGTTGATTCTGGTTGTTCCTGCGGTCTATGCGATGCTTTTAAATCAGATTCTGGAAAAAATTTTTAAAAAGTATATGTCGCCGGAAGATCTGGCCGAGGAAGAAGAGCGGAATCGCGAATATTACAATTAAGGTTTTTGCCGTCATCATGCAGAGAGAGTGTGCGGCGGTGTGAAGGATAACGGATCAGAAACAGATTTTTTACATATTGATTTATAGAAAGACTTATAGTATATTTTTTTATAGACGTGACGGGGGACACCCGAAAACGCGGCAGAATGGAGAATGGATATGGAACAAAGCAGCCGGCAGGAAGGCGCATCTGTGGATGGTTTAAAAAGGGTAAGAGTCGTTCTGGACGCGATGGGCGGGGACAATGCTCCGGTGGAGCAGGTGAAAGGAGCCGTTGACGCGGTCAGTGCCAGGGACGATATCGAAATATATCTTACAGGACGGGAGGACGTCATCCGCGCGGAGCTTGCGAAGTATACGTATCCACAGGAGCAGATTTCGGTGGTGCATGCACAAGAGGTGATAGAAACGGCGGAGCCGCCGGTCAGTGCCATCCGCAAAAAAAAGGATTCTTCCATCGTTGTGGGAATGAATATGGTGAAAAAAAAAGAGGCGGACGCGTTTGTGTCTGCCGGGAGTTCCGGAGCGGTTCTTGTAGGCGGACAGGTTATTGTCGGGCGCATCAAAGGGATTGAGCGGCCGCCGCTTGCGCCGCTGATTCCCACAGAGAAAGGGGTTTCGCTGCTGATCGACTGCGGCGCCAATGTGGACGCGCGCCCCTCGCATCTGGTCCAGTTTGCGAGAATGGGTTCCATTTATATGGAAAATGTGGTTGGAATCGCGCGTCCGCGGGTGGCGATTGTCAATATCGGAGCCGAAGAGGAAAAGGGAAACGCGCTGGTGAAGGAAACCTTTCCGCTGCTGAAAGAGTGCAGCGGTATTCATTTTGTGGGCAGCATTGAGGCGAGGGAGATACCGCATGGCGCGGCGGACGTCATCGTGTGTGAAGCGTTTGTCGGAAATGTGATTTTAAAGCTCTATGAAGGGCTCAGCGCCACATTGGTGGATGTGATCAAAAAAGGCATGATGAGCACGACGAGGAGCAGAATCGGCGCCGCGCTCGCACTGCCCGCGCTGAAATCGACGCTGAAAGCATTTGATGCCACGCAGTACGGCGGAGCGCCGCTTCTGGGGCTTACCGGTCTGGTGGTAAAGACGCACGGAAGTGCAAAAGCAGGCGAAATCACCAATTCCATTTTTCAGTGTGTGACATTTAAAGAACAGGACATCAATGGGAAAATTCGAAAAAATATTATAAGTTCAACGGAACAGGAAGGGATGTAGGCATGGAATTTGAAAAACTGAAAAAAATTATCGCGGAAGTGTTAAATGTGGATGAGGAAGAGATCTCGATGGAGACAACTTTTGTAGATGATCTCGGAGCAGATTCCCTCGATATTTTCCAGATTATCATGGGAATCGAGGAAGAGTTTGATATTGAGATTGCGAACGAAGAAGCAGAGCATATCGTGACCGTTTCCGACGCGGTGGAAGAGATTAAGAATGCGTTGAATGCGTAAATGCCGACAGAATTATAGAAAAAGAGGGTTATACTTCAGGGCGTGTCCAGACATTGATTCCCGCAGTATGCCGCTCCATTTCACGTCAGATTTTGTGTGCCAGAGAAGGTACGGTGTATGTATCGGGAGGCAGGCATGTGACTTTTGCAGATATTGCGTGTAAATCGGAGCGGGAGCCTGCGGGAAATGACGTTTGTACACGCCTTTCATCGGAGCGTCTGTTCCGGGAATAGGGAGGATTTTGTGGTACAATTAAAAGAACTGGAAGAGGCCATCGGGTATGAGTTCCGGCAGCAGGGGTTGCTGCGCCAGGCGCTCACGCACAGTTCCTATGCGAACGAGAAACATATGAAAAAGCTTTCGGACAATGAGCGGCTGGAATTTCTGGGGGATGCGGTCCTGGAAGTCGCATCCAGCGAGTTCTTATATGAAAATTATCCGAAACTGCCGGAGGGAGACCTGACGAAATTAAGGGCCAGCATTGTCTGCGAGCCTACGCTGGCGCTCTGCACAAAGGAGCTGCGTCTCGGAGACTATCTGTTTCTTGGAAAAGGGGAGGAGCACACAGGAGGAAGGAACCGGAAGTCTATTTTATCTGACGCTCTGGAGGCGGTGATCGGCGCGATATATCTGGACGGCGGATTTGAGCCGGCAAAAAAGTTTATCCGGCGTTTTATACTGACAGATATCGAGCACAAAAAATTGTTTTATGACAGCAAAACGATCCTGCAGGAAGTTGTGCAGGGCGGATACGGGGAGACACTGCACTACGTTCTTCTGTCGGAAGAAGGACCCGATCACGATAAGAGCTTTAAAGTGGAGGCGCGTCTTGGCGAGCGTGTCGTCGGCAGAGGCAGCGGTCATACCAAAAAAGCGGCGGAGCAGGAGGCCGCTTACGAGGCCCTGCTGCTGCTCGGGCCGGTGCCGCCTCTTAAGTAATGTTCCGGTGGAAAAGAGGCATGGGAGATTGTTTCTGAAAAAGGCATGAGAACCTCCCGCGAAAAAAGCTTGTTTCTGGAAAAATGTCACGGAGGTTTTCATGTATTTAAAGAGCATCGAAGTCCAGGGTTTTAAGTCGTTTGCAAATAAAATTATATTTGATTTTCACAACGGAATCACGGGCATCGTAGGGCCGAACGGCAGTGGCAAGAGCAATGTTGCGGATGCAGTGCGCTGGGTTCTGGGAGAGCAGAGTGCAAAGCAGCTCCGCGGCGCCAGCATGCAGGATGTGATCTTTGCCGGTACAGAGAACCGGAAGCCATTGAGTTATGCGTATGTGGCGATTACCATGGACAATGCCGATCATAAACTGGCTGTCGATTTTGAGGAGGTGACGGTGGCGCGCCGCGTCTATCGTTCCGGCGAGAGTGAATATCTGCTCAACGGTAGTTCCTGCCGTCTGAAAGACGTGACGGAGCTTTTTTATGATACCGGAATTGGCAAAGAGGGCTATTCCATTATCGGCCAGGGGCAGATCGAGCGGATTTTAAACGGTAAACCGGAAGAGCGGAGGGAGCTTTTCGACGAGGCTGCAGGAATCGTCAAATATAAGAAAAGAAAGGCGGCAGCACAGAAAAAGCTGGAAAATGAACGGGAAAATCTGATCCGTGTCAATGACATTCTGTCGGAGCTGGAACGCCAGGTCGGGCCGCTGGAACGCCAGGCGGAAAAGGCAAGGGCTTTCTTAAAAAAGAAGGAAGAACTAAAGACGTGTGATGTCAGCCTTTTTCTTCTCGAGGCAGAGCGCATTGAGACAGAGCTTAAGGCGGTCGAAGAAAAATATACCATTGCAGACCAGCAGTTAAAGGAATCCAACGCAGCTTATGAGCATGCAAAAGCTGCGTATGAAAAGATGGAAGCGGACATGGCAGCCATGGACGCGGCGACGGGGTCCATCCGTGACGGACTGAATGAGGAGGCAGTGCGCCGGGGAAAACTGGAAGGTCAGATCAATGTGCTCAATGAACAGATTCATTCGGCCAGGCTGACGGACGAGCACCTTAAGAGCCGGCTGGCAGCGATTGAGCGGGAGCGGGGAGAGCGGCTCCGTTCACGCGAAGCGTGTGAGAAAGAAATGCAGGAGCAGACAGAGCGGCTTGCCGGAGCGGAAGCAGAAAAGAGTGCGGCGACGGAGCGGCTTGATGCGATACAAAGGGAGATTTCCCGCTGCAGCGAGGGGATAGAAAAAGGAAAAAATGAGCTGATCGCGCTGTTAAACAGCAAGGCGTCCATCCGGGCGAGACAGCAGCGGTATGACACCATGTCAGAGCAGATCAATATCCGCAGGGCGCAGCTCACGAGGCGGCTTATCGATCATAAGAGTGAGGAGGAAAATCTGGAGGCGGAGCTTGCAGGGTTTAAGAAGGCGCTTTACGATGTCAATGCCGTGATTGCGGAGCTGAAAAAAAGCGGCAGGGAGACGGAGGAAAAAGAAAGGGAGTGGAAACGGAAAGCGGCGGAGACAAACTTAAGACTTGAACAGACCGTCACCGGATTTCACAGAGAGCAGTCGAGGCTGGAGTCTTTAAAAAATATTGCGGAGCGCTATGACGGTTACGGCGGAAGTATCCGCCGCGTGATGGAGCAGAAGCATCGAAATGCCGGTCTGATCGGCGTCGTATCGGACCTGATTCAGGTAGAAAAAAAGTATGAAATTGCCATAGAGACGGCTTTGGGCGGCAGTATCCAGAATATTGTCACACAGGACGAGGAAACTGCCAAGAAAATGATTTCCTTTTTAAAACAAAATAAATACGGAAGAGCAACGTTTCTGCCGCTGACCAGCGTGAACGGCAGAGGCGGTTTCCGGAATACACAGGCCCTTCAGGAGCCGGGGGTGTTGGGGCTTGCGAGCAGTCTGGTGAAGACAGAGCCGGAATATGAGGGCGTGACTGGATACCTGCTTGGGAGGACTGTCGTGACGGACAGTATCGATAATGCGGTTCGGCTCGCAAAGAAATACCACTATTCTTTTCATGTCGTGACGCTGGAGGGGGAGCATTTAAGTCCCGGCGGTTCGATGACCGGCGGCGCTTTCCGCAACAGCAGCAATCTTCTGGCGCGCAGACGCGAGATTGAGGAGCTGGAGCAGACGGTCGCAGCGCTTGAGGAAGAAGTCGGAGAGTTAAAAAGCCGCCTTGAAGATATCCGGACGGCGCAGAGCCTTCTGGCGGACGACGCCGAAAAGAATAAGGCGGCCCTGCAGGAACAGTATATTCTGCAGAATACGGCACAGATGAACGTAGAGCGCGCCGTGGAACAGCAGAGTGAGAGCGAGAGCCTTTATGCAGGACTTCGCTCCGAGAGCACCGAGATGGAAGGCCAGATTCAGGAAATCAAAGAGAGCAAGGAGCGGATCGCGCGGGAGATTGCAGAATCAGAGGAGCGGGAGCGGGAGATCGAAGAAAAGAACCGCGTGCTGGAGGCCGCTTTACAGGCCGCGTCGGCGGCGGAAGCGCAGGCGCAGAAGGAAGTGCAGACGGCGCAGCTTGCAGAAGCAGGGATTCGCCAGAAGGCAGAGTTTGCAGGAGTGAATCTGGAACGCCTTAAAGGAGAGATCCGCCGCTATGAGCAGGAGCGGGAGGCCTTTCAGGGCGAGGCGGAAGAAGCGCTTAAGGATGCCGGAAAGAAGAGCGAAGACATTGAGAAGCTTAAGGAGGAGATCATACAGTCGGAGGCGGCCTGCGTGAGGCTGGAAGAGGAACTGAAACAGAAGACAGCCCGCCGGGAGGAAATGCAGACGGAGTATAAAGGCTTTTTCCAGAAGCGGGAGGAAATCGCGAAGCAGACGGCGGATCTTGACAAGGAACTGTTTCGTCTGAACAGCCAGCGGGAAAAATTAAACGAAGTCTTTGAGCAGCAGAACAACTATATGTGGGAAGAATACGAGCTGACCCTGCATGCGGCGATGGAGCTGCGGACCGGGGCATACGCCGATCTCTCTGCCTTAAAAAAACAGATTGCTGCCATTCGCGAAGAGATCAGAGGCCTCGGGGACGTCAACGTCAATGCGATTGAGGATTACCGGGAGATCCTGGAGCGGTATACGTTTCTGAAGACACAGCACGATGATCTGGTCGAAGCGGAACAGACACTGATCGGCATTATAGAAGAACTGGACACCGGCATGCGCAGACAGTTTCTTGAAAAGTTCGCAGAGATTCAGCAGGAATTTGACAAGGTGTTTAAGGAGCTGTTCGGCGGCGGAAAAGGGACGCTTTCCCTGGTCGAGGAAGAGGATATCTTAGAGTGCGGCATCCGGATTGTCGCGCAGCCTCCGGGCAAAAAACTGCAGAATATGATGCAGATGTCCGGCGGAGAGAAGTCTCTGACGGCGATCGCCCTGCTCTTTGCCATACAGAATTTAAAGCCGTCTCCGTTCTGTCTTCTCGACGAGATCGAGGCGGCGCTGGATGATTCGAACGTAGGACGTTTTGCCCGCTATTTACATAAACTGACAAAGCATACACAGTTTATTGTGATCACGCACCGGCGCGGGACGATGGGGGCGGCGGACCGGCTCTACGGCATCACGATGCAGGAAAAAGGAGTTTCTACGCTTGTCTCCGTCAATCTGATTGAGGGCGATCTGGACAGGTAGCGTTTTACCGAAAAGTGAGGTAGCAGAATGAGTGAGGAAAAGAAGGGGTTCTGGAGCCGTCTGGTTTCCGGGCTCAGCAAGACAAGAGATAATATTGTCTCCGGAATCGATTCCATTTTCAGCGGATTTTCCCGCATCGACGAGGAATTTTATGAAGAAATCGAGGAAATCCTGATTATGGGCGATATCGGCGTGGCCGCGACGGAGTCCATTATCGAAAATCTGAAGGAAAAAGTAAAGAAGGAACATATCAAGGATCCCGCAGAGTGTAAGCAGCTTCTGATCAACAGTATCAAGGAGCAGATGGATGTCGGGGAGACGGCGTACCGTTTTGAACAGGAGCGCTCCGTCGTTCTGGTCATCGGCGTCAATGGTGTCGGCAAGACGACTTCGGTCGGAAAGCTGGCGGGGAAATTAAAGCAGCAGGGGAAAAGAGTGGTTCTGGCTGCGGCAGATACATTTCGCGCTGCGGCGGGAAATCAGTTAAAGGAGTGGGCGGACCGCGCCGGTGTGGAGATGATCGGCGGGCAGGAAGGGCAGGATCCGGCGGCGGTGGTGTACGACGCTGTGGCCGCCGCGAAAGCCAGAAAAGCGGACGTGCTGCTTGCCGATACGGCGGGACGTCTTCACAACAAGAAAAATCTGATGGAAGAGCTCAGAAAGATCAACCGCATTCTCGAAAAAGAATATCCGGATGCATACAGAGAGACCCTTGTTGTCCTGGACGCCACGACCGGGCAGAATGCGCTCAGCCAGGCCAGGGAGTTTTCCGGCGTGGCAGATATCACGGGGATTATTCTGACGAAGATGGACGGAACTGCAAAAGGGGGAATTGCCGTGGCGATTCACTCGGAGCTCGGCATCCCGGTCAAATATATCGGTGTCGGGGAATCGATTGAAGATCTGCAGAAATTTGATCCGAATGAGTTTGTGGATGCGCTTTTTGAAGTGTGATGCGGGGCGTGCAGGTAGCGCAGGAGTGTGGCTGTGGAAAGCAGAAAGGAGAGCGTCGAATGCTGACATTGGATAAATTTGAAGAAGCAAGCGAGAAAGTCAGAGAAGTGACCCTGGAGACAAAACTGATATATAGTGATTATCTGAGCAGGCAGACGGGGAGCAAGGTTTATCTGAAACCGGAAAATATGCAGTTTACCGGGGCTTATAAGGTGCGCGGCGCCTATTATAAGATCAGTACTCTCACGGAGGAAGAGCGGGAGCGCGGGCTCATCACGGCGTCGGCCGGAAATCACGCCCAGGGTGTGGCCTATGCTGCAAAATGCTATGGGTGCAGGGCCGTCATCGTGATGCCGACGACGACGCCGCTGATTAAGGTGAACCGGACCAAAAGCTACGGAGCCGAAGTCGTGCTCTGGGGAGACGTCTATGACGAGGCGTGCAGGAAGGCATGCGAGCTTGCCGAAGAAAAAGGGTATACGTTTATCCACCCGTTTGACGACCTTGCGGTTGCGACCGGGCAGGGAACCATTGCGATGGAGATTTTCAAAGAGCTGCCGCTGGTGGAATATATTCTGGTGCCGATCGGCGGCGGCGGTCTTGCGACCGGGGTTTCCACGCTCGCAAAGCTTTTAAATCCCAAAATCAGGGTCATCGGTGTGGAGCCTGCCGGCGCAAACTGTATGCAGGCATCTTTTGCCGCCGGGAAAGTCACGACGCTGCCCGTCGTCAATACGATCGCGGACGGAACAGCGGTAAAAACGCCGGGAACGGCTATTTTCCCGTATATCCAGGAGAATCTTGACGATATAATCACGGTAAGCGACGATGAACTGGTCGCGGCATTTCTCGATATGGTGGAAAATCACAAAATGATTGTTGAAAATTCCGGACTTCTGACAGTGGCTGCCTTAAAGCACCTCGACGTGTCGGACAAGCGTGTCGTGGCTATTTTAAGCGGTGGAAACATGGATGTGATCACAATGTCTTCTGTCGTGCAGCAGGGGCTGATTTTCCGCGACCGCATTTTTACGGTCTCCGTGCTGCTTCCGGATAAGCCGGGAGAACTGTCCAAGGTGGCGTCCACGATCGCACAGGAGCAGGGAAATGTCATTAAGCTCGAACACAATCAGTTTGTGAGTACGAACCGGAACGTGGCGGTGGAACTGAGAATTACGATGGAGAGCTTCGGGAGCGATCACAAGAAGCAGATTATAAAGGCGCTGGAGGATGCGGGATACCAGCCGAAACAAGTGAGGACGAGCCTGTGAGAACGGAACGGATATGGGAAAAAGAAGGTTATATCATGCGGTCTGCAGAACAAAAGGACGCGGATGATTATTATTCGCAGAATTACAATCCGCTGGATGCGGAAGTCGCGAGGTTAACCGGAAGCAGACTTCTTTTTACCAGGGAAGAAGTGACCGCCTTTTTTCTGAGCTCTGTCGAGGAAGAAGAACGGTATCTGTTTTTGATCTTCTCTCCCGACGGCCGGATTATCGGGGAGAGCGTGATAAATGAGATCGACCGGAAACGGCGCTGTGCAAATTTTCGCATCGGTATTTTTTGTGCAGAGGAGCGGGGAAAGGGAATCGGAACCTGGGTTATAGAAGCGACTCGCGATTTCGCGTTTGAGGAATTGCACCTGCACCGTCTGGAACTGGATGTTTTTTCTTTTAACTTAAGAGCGGAAAAGGCATATCAGAAGGCAGGCTTTAAACGGGAAGGGGTATTGCGTGACGCGGTGATGGACGGGGACGGGTATGCGGATGATATTTTAATGGCAATTCTGGAGGATGAGTGGAGACAGATAAAATCTTAAAAAGATCCAGTGGTCAGTGAATCACAGGACGCAGGGCATCTGCATATATTGCAGATGCCTCTTCTTATATCACCAGGAAAGTTTTATGAACTTCCTTATGATACAAAAAGCCCTCCGGGCAGGATTCTTATTGACAGAAAAGACGGGCAGAAGTGTAAAATAAAATAAAAAAGCGGAGGAGAAGATGGAGCTGGATCGTTTTAAGGATAAACTATTTGATCTGATAAATGAGAGCGGCGAACTGGATGTGACCGACATCGAAGCGGATGACCGGGAAAATACGTTTTTGATCAGAATGGCGGACGGCAGTACAATTGTGCTGGAATGCCGGCTTATTTCCGGTTCTGGCGGATGAAATGAAATCCATTGCGCTCTGAGATGAGGAGACGGAGCGCGGCCGCACAGGTGTCAAGAAAAAATACTTGACACCTGTTTTTGTTTGTGCTAATCTACCTAAGGTGATTGCGATGGAAGAAAAAGTGGAACAGGCATACCTGTATGATTTCTACGGAGAGCTTTTAAACCGGCATCAGAGGGAGCTGTACGAGGCCTTTATATTCCAGGATTTTACGCTCAGTGAGATTGCGGACGAGGAGGGCATCAGCAGACAGGGTGTGCATGACGTGATAAAACGGTGTACAAAGTCTCTGGCAGATTATGAAGCGAAGCTTCATCTGGTCGATAAGTTTTTGTCGGTAAAGCAGAAAGTGAGCCGGATACAGGATCTTGCAGAGCAGTCCGGGAAGAGGCAGGACGATGCGGTGATGGAGGAGATCAGACAGATTTCCGGACAGATTTTAGAGGAGTTATAGATGGCATTTGACAGTTTGTCGGAGAAACTTCAGAATGTATTTAAAAATTTAAGAAGCAAAGGCCGGCTGTCGGAGGCGGATGTAAAAACCGCGCTCAGGGAGGTAAAGCTGGCGCTGCTGGAGGCGGACGTCAATTTTAAAGTCGTAAAGCAGTTTGTAAAGGACGTGCAGGAGCGTGCGATCGGGCAGGATGTCATGAACGGCTTAAATCCCGGACAGATGGTTATAAAGATCGTGAACGAAGAGATGATACGGCTGATGGGATCGGAGACGACGGAGATATCGCTTCTGCCCGGCAGGGCGCTCACGGTTATTATGATGGCCGGTCTGCAGGGAGCCGGTAAGACGACGACGACGGCCAAGATCGCCGGGAAGTTTAAGCAGAAGGGAAAAAAGGTTCTGCTTGCCGCCTGTGACGTCTACCGTCCGGCCGCGATTGAACAGCTTCAGATCAACGGGCAGAAGCAGGGCGTGGAAGTATTTTCGATGGGCGATAAGAATACGCCGGTAAACATTGCCAGGGCTGCCGTCGAACACGCGCTGCGGCACGACTACAATATGCTCGTCCTGGATACTGCCGGGCGTCTTCATATCGACGAGGACATGATGGCTGAGCTCGCGCAGATCAAGGAAAATGTCGACGTGCATCAGACGATACTGGTTGTGGATGCCATGACGGGACAGGATGCCGTGAACGTTGCAAAGCAGTTTGACGAGAAAATCGGCATTGACGGTGTGATTGTGACAAAGCTGGACGGCGATACCAGGGGCGGAGCGGCGCTTTCCATCCGCGCGGTGACAGGAAAACCGATTCTGTTTGTCGGAATGGGGGAAAAATTATCCGATCTGGAGCAGTTTTATCCCGACCGGATGGCATCGCGGATTCTGGGAATGGGCGATGTGCTCACACTGATCGAGAAAGCGCAGGAGGAATTTGACGAGGAAAAAGCAAAAAAACTCGAAGAAAAGATGCGCAAAAACGAGTTTGACTTTGAGATGTACTTAGAATCAATGAGTCAGATGAAAAAGATGGGTGGTCTGTCGGGTATTCTTGGTATGATGCCGGGGCTCGGCGGCGGGAAGATGCCGGAGATCGACGAAGCGGCGGCGGAGAAGAGCATGGCGAGGACCGAGGCGATCATCTATTCCATGACGCCGCAGGAGCGGCAGAATCCCGGTCTTTTAAATCCGGGCAGAAAGCGGCGTATCGCACAGGGAGCCGGTGTCGATCTGTCCGAGGTTAACCGGCTGGTAAAACAGTTTGATCAGATGAAAAAGATGATGAAGCAGATGCCAGGCATGATGAAAAAAAATAAACGGGGCATGTTTAAGGGGCTTCCGTTCTGAGCAGGCGGAACAGCGCATTGCGCTTTCTAAATATATATGTATGACATTGTCAGAACAGCATGAGGAGGTGAGAGTGATGGCAGTAAAGATCCGGTTGAGAAGGATGGGACAGAAAAAAGCTCCTTTCTATAGAATCGTAGTTGCGGATTCCAGATCCCCGAGAGATGGAAAATGCATCGATGAGATTGGGACTTATGATCCGACGAGAAACCCGACCGAGTACCATGTCAACGAGGAGCTGGCGAAAAAATGGCTGGCGAACGGCGCGCAGCCGACGGATACCGTTGCACGGATTTTTAAATCGGCTGGTATCAGCAAATAGGATCAGTGAGGTGGACCTGATGAAAAAATTAGTTGAAGTAATTGCCAGATCACTCGTCGATTGCCCGGAGGAGGTTGTTGTGACCGAGACCGAGAATGAGAAAACCATTGTCCTGGAATTGCATGTGGCACAGTCGGACATGGGCAAGGTAATCGGCAAACAGGGCCGCATTGCAAAAGCAATCCGTGCCGTTGTGAAGGCGGCTGCCTCAAAAGAAGAAAAAAAGGTTATCGTTGAGATCGTATGATAACCTTCGGCTATCTCAATCGTGAGTATCTTTCTCACTTTTGAAGATAGCTTTTTTCGTCTTCTGGGAAAGACTTAAGGGGCTGCGGGGAGTGAAGCGGTATGTGAGAAAAACAAAAGGTATACGCCATGGAGGGAAAGATGGAGGACTTGCTTAAGATCGGGATTATCACTACGACGCATGGACTGCACGGCGAGGTGAAGGTATTTCCGACAACGGATGACGCAGCGCGTTTTAAGAAGTTAAAAGAGGTAATTTTAGACACAGGAAAAGAAAAAATACAGCTTGAAATTGCAGGAGTAAGATTTTTTAAAAATATGGTTATCCTCCGGTTTAAGGGGATGGATGATATCAGCGATGTACAGAAATACAGGCAGAAAGGACTTTATGTGAGGCGTGAGGATGCCGTAGAGCTGGCGGAAAATGAGTATTTTATCGCAGATCTGATCGGACTTTCGGTCCGGACGGACGAGGGAGAGGAACTCGGGACGCTTGTGAATGTGCTGTCCACGGGAGCAAACGATGTCTATGTGGTGCGCACAGCTTCAGAGGAAGAAGTACTCCTCCCGGCTATACGCCCGTGCATAAAGGAGATTAAGATAGAAGAAGGCAGGATGCTGGTGCACCTGATGCCGGGGTTGCGTGAGGCCAATCAGAAGAGCAGCCGGCCGGAAAAGGAAGGGAAGAGATAGAGATGGCGAGATATATAAGGGAAGTGGAGCTGAATCGCCCGGAAGATTTTGTGCAGTATATTATGACGGATTTTTTGAGCAGACACGGATTCAGGCTTGTGGATTTTCAGGGGGAACAGGTCTACCGCGCCGGCGGAGGCCTTGTGGAGATGCCCAAATTTCTGTCGTGGGGTTACTGGAACGGGATTTTTCATGTGGAGGCCTGGACCAGAAACTGCTGGCTGCCAGGTGTATACGGAGCTGAAAACAGTATGACCGGGTTTATGGGATGCGTCCCCAAAAGTGCATACAAAAAAGATATCGAAGAACTGATCGGGCTATTGTATCAGCCTCTGCCCGTAAATCAGGGGATGCAGCCGGGAGCCGGGATGAATGCGCAGGTACAGCCAGGGGCAGGAATGGCGGGAAGCCCGGCGGGCCCCTGGCCTTATGGGCAGCAGCCGGTTCTCGTCAGAGGAACCGACACGTCCCGCTACGCCACGATGGCGTTTGTGTTTGCCCTGGCTGGCATCGTGATGGCGGTTATCGTGCCGGTCGGCGGTGTCCTGCTCGGCGCGTTCGGGATTACGTACGGCGTAAAAGGGAAGCTTTCCTCCAGAAAGGGGCTGTCGACGGGAGGCATTGTGATCGGGATCATCGCGATCGTGATGGCCGTTGTGGTGTGGATACTGAGGTTTTTTTTGTTTCTGCTTTAGGAGGCGTTGTCCGGCATGAATTTTCATATATTGACGTTGTTTCCGGAGATGGTGATGCGCGCCCTCTCGGAAAGTGTGATCGGCCGCGCTGCGGAAAATGGAATCCTGTCGGTTGCGGCGGCGGATATTCGGGATTATACGCTGGATAAACACGGAAAGACAGACGATTATCCTTACGGCGGCGGAGCCGGGATGCTGATGCAGGCGCAGCCGGTTTACGATGCGTGGAGAGCCGTGACGGATGCTGTTGGCCGCCCGGTCAGGACCGTTTATCTGACGCCGCAGGGAGAAGTGTTTCACCAGGCGATGGCGGAGTCGTTTGCAAAAGAAGAAGATGTGATCCTGCTCTGCGGCCATTATGAGGGGATTGACGAGCGGGTGCTCACGGAGATTGTGACAGACTATGTTTCTATCGGGGATTTCGTCCTGACAGGGGGGGAACTTGCGGCAATGGTGTTTGTGGACGCTGTCGGACGACTGGTGCCCGGCGTGTTAAATAACGGCATGTCCGCAGAAAACGAATCGTTTCACGGTCATCTTCTGGAATATCCGCAGTATACAAGGCCTGCAGAGTGGAGGGGGCACAAGGTGCCCGGGATTCTCTTAAGCGGCGACCGCAGGAAGATTGATGCCTGGCGGGTGAAAGAGGCGGAAGAACGGACGAAGGAGAGGCGCCCGGACCTCTACCGCAGGTACAGGGCGCTGGAAGACTGCAGGGAGATTCTGCTGCGCAGAAAGCTGCAGCATACGGATATGACGGAGCTGATCGCGCGTGGGCAGGCTGAGCTGATCTGTGCGCAGGGGGAAAATATCTGTCTTAAGGATACGATGAGCGGGACCTGTTTTCACACGGCGACAGATATAGAAAACGGATGTGCGATGATAGAAACGGTTCTTGCGCGGGAAAAAGAGCGCGCAGGAAAAGACGGCGCCAGCCGGGAATTTCTTCTCGTCTTACATCAGGATTTTATGGTGGAAGCGGCGCGGGAACGATTTGGGGCAGAACTTCTGATGGCATGTTATCAGGCGGTCCATACCAGGCGGGAAAAGCTTCCGGTTTCCGGGCTGTATGATGCCGCCGGCCGCAGAGAAGAGGACAGACCGGCGATCCGGACGCTTCTGCCGTGCCATCTTGACGTTGTGGCACGGTATTACCGGATCATGGACGATCCGGATGAAAATCTCGCATATCTGAAGGAGCGCATCGGGAAAGGGCAGATGTCGGGCCTGTTTCAGGGGGAAAATCTGGCCGGATTTGTCGGCACACACATAGAGGGAAGTCTTGGAATGCTCACGGTGCGTAAGGAATACAGAGGCAGAAAATTTGGAAAGGCACTGGAAGTCCATGCCGTAAACCAGGCGCTTGAGAACGGGTTTACGCCGTACTGTCAGATCGAGGAAAATAATATGGTTTCCATCCGGCTGCAGCAGTCTCTGGGACTTTGTTTTTCGAAGCAGAAGATTTACTGGATGACGGCAAAAGTCTGAGGCGGCAGGCGTAACAAGATGAAAGATTACTTGACATAATGCACAAAATAGAATAAAATCTAACTGTTGTAATTTATGACAGATAACGAAATGTTATATGTACAATGAAAATTTAATAAAGGAGGTGCTCCTGTGGACACAGTGATTGCTGTTGTTATCACTCTGATCGTGACTGCCATGGCAGTGTATCTGCTCACGACCGCCTACCACAAGAAAGTGGCGGAGGCCAAGATCGGCAATGCAGATGAGAAGGCGCGTGAGATCATTGACGAGGCGGTGAAGACAGCGGAGACGAGGAAGCGTGAAGCGATGCTCGAGGCGAAGGAAGAGTCCATCCGTGTCAAGAACGACCTGGACAAGGAAGTGAAGGAACGGCGGGCCGAGATCGCGCGCAGCGAACGACGGGTTGTGCAGAAGGAAGAAAACCTGGACCGGAAGCTGGAAGCCATCGAAAAACGTGAAGCCGGTTTTGCCGCGAAAGAGGAAGAGATCAACAAACAGAAAGCGCTGGTCGCAAGGCTCAACGAAGAGCGTTTACAGGAACTGGAAAGAATCTCCGGACTGACCTCCGAACAGGCAAAGGAATACCTCTTAAAAACCGTTGAAGACGATGTTAAACTGGATACTGCCAAAATGATCAAGGAACTGGAAAACAGGGCAAAGGAAGAGGCGGACAAGAAGGCGAGAGAGTACGTGGTGACGGCGATTCAGAAATGTGCGGCGGATCACGTGGCGGAGACGACGATTTCCGTTGTACAGCTTCCGAACGACGAGATGAAAGGAAGGATCATCGGGCGCGAGGGCCGCAATATCCGCACCCTGGAGACAATGACGGGCGTGGATCTGATCATTGACGATACGCCGGAGGCAGTGATTCTGTCCGGATTTGATCCGATCCGCAGGGAGATCGCGCGCATTGCTCTGGAAAAACTGATTGTAGACGGGCGGATTCATCCGGCCAGGATCGAAGAGATGGTGGAAAAGGCGCAGAGAGAAGTGGAGACGATGATCCGTGAAGAAGGCGAGGCGGCGACGCTGGAAGTCGGCGTCCACGGCATTCATCCGGAACTGGTCCGTCTCCTGGGCAGAATGAAATTCAGGACGAGCTATGGACAGAATGCGCTCAGGCATTCGATCGAAGTCGCTCAGCTGTCGGGGCTTCTGGCATCGGAGATCGGAGTGGATGCAAGGATGGCGAAGCGTGCGGGGCTGCTGCACGATATTGGAAAATCAGTGGATCACGATATGGAAGGTTCCCATATCCAGATCGGCGTGGATCTGTGCAGAAAGTATAAGGAGTCGGCGCTTATCATCAACGCGGTGGAGGCCCATCACGGAGATATCGAGCCGGAGTCTCTGATCGCATGTATCGTACAGGCGGCTGACACCATCAGCGCGGCGAGACCGGGCGCGCGCAGAGAGACGCTGGAGACATATTCCAACAGATTAAAGCAGTTAGAAGACATTTCAAACGGGTTTAAGGGTGTAGACAAATCTTTTGCAATTCAGGCAGGAAGGGAGATTCGTGTCATGGTTGTTCCGGAACAGGTCAGCGACGCCGATATGGTATTGCTGGCGCGTGACATTTCAAAACAGATCGAAGCAGAGCTGGAATATCCGGGACAGATTAAAGTCAATGTAATTCGTGAATCAAGAGTGACAGACTACGCAAAATAAGAGAGAAAGCTTAAGAGAAGCCTATGTTGTTTTAAACAGGGCTTCTCTTTTATTTTACGGCGGAGACGTTGTTGCTGTGAAGCGCGAAAGCAACCGTCATTCCCGGGGGCGCGCGCCGCTCACTTTTTTATTTCGGAAACTGTTGCATTTTTTTCATTGTTTGTATAGAATAAAGTGGCACGGTAAACGGACGTGCACACGGAGGCAGCTATGAGCAGGACGAATGACCTTGCAAACCGCATCAATGATGCGTACGGAAGGCTGAGCAAAGGGCAGAAGCAGCTTGCGGCCTACATCACGGACAATTATGATAAAGCGGTTTTTCTGACTGCGGCGAAGCTTGGAAAAGTGGTAGGGGTCAGCGAATCCACGGTTGTACGGTTTGCAATGCATCTGGGTTATAAGGGTTACCCGGAATTTCAGAGTGCGCTCGCCGAGCTGGTGCGGAATAAATTAAATTCCATCCAGCGGATGGAAGTCACGTACGGGCGCATCAGTCAGTCGAAGATACTGGAATCCGTTCTGAAATCGGACGCGGAGAAGATTCATTCCACACTGGAAAAAATAGACGAACATGCATTTGAACTGGCGGTGGACACGATTTTACATGCCAGCCATATATATATTATCGGAATCCGGAGCTGTGCGCCGCTGGCGGGGTTTATGGCATTCTATTTTACGCTGATGTTTGAGAATGTCCATCTTTTGCAGACGAGCAGTTCCAGCGAGATTTTTGAGCAGATGGTGCGCATCGGAAAAGACGACGTGATCATTGGTATCAGTTTTCCGCGGTATTCGATGCGCACTTTAAAGGCGATAGAGTTTGCGAACAACCGCAGCGCCAAAGTAATCACGCTGACGGACAGCGTACACTCACCGATGAATCTGTATTCTTCCTGCAATCTGATCGCAGACAGCGATATGGCGTCCATCGTGGACTCTCTGGTTGCGCCTTTGAGCGTGATCAATGCGCTGATCGTCGCGCTGTGTATGAAAAAGCAGAGTGAGGTGGCGGAGACACTGGAGATGCTGGAAGGGATCTGGGACGAGTATCAGGTTTACGAGAACGATGAAATTAATTATATCGATGACTCCATCAAAATGAGATATGCCAGAATAGGAGATACGGATACAGATGAGTGACGTGATCGTGACAGGCGGTGGCCCGGCAGGGATGTTTGCGGCGGTTGCAGCCGCAGAGCGCGGACATAAAGTCCTGCTGCTGGAAAAAAACGAGAAGCTTGGAAAAAAGCTTTATATTACAGGAAAAGGGCGCTGCAATCTGACGAACGCGTGTGGGCCGGACGATCTGCGCGCCAATGTCATGACGAACGCAAAGTTTTTGTACAGTGCGTTTTCTGCCTGCGACAACCACAGGGTGATTGATTTTTTTGAAAAAAACGGGATGAAAACAAAGGTGGAGCGCGGCGGGCGGGTGTTTCCGGTGTCGGATCATTCATCGGACGTCATATCTGTACTGCAGAAAAAGCTGCGTTTAAGCGGTGTGGCGGTCCGGTACGGCACGCGGGTGGAGTCGCTGCTCGTGCAGTCTGCGCAGGAACGCCGGGTGACGGGGGTGAAACTCACGGATCGGGAGACGCTGTACGCCGATGCCGTGATACTGGCGACCGGAGGGTTTTCTTATCAGACAACCGGGGCTACAGGAGACGGTTACCGCATTGCACGGGAAGCGGGACATACGGTCACTGACATCCATCCGTCTCTGGTGCCGTTTTGTGCGGTGGAAGACTATGTGGGAAGAATGCAGGGGCTGTCGCTGAAAAATGTCCGTGTCCGGGTGAAAGACGGCAGAAAAGTGCTGTACGACGAATCCGGAGAGATGCTTTTTACTCATTTCGGCGTGAGCGGGCCGCTGGTGCTTTCGGCGAGTGCGGCCATCCGGCCTGCTCTGACGCAGAAAAAGCTTTCCATGGAGATCGATCTGAAACCGGCGCTCTCGGATGAGCAGCTCAGCCGCCGGCTTCTGCGGGAGTTCGGTGAGGCCGGAAAAAAGCAGTTTAAGAATGCTCTGAACAGCCTTTTTCCGGTAAAAATGATTCCCGTTGTGACGGAATTATCGGGTATTCCGCCGGAGCGGCGGGTCAATGAGATCACAAAAGCAGAACGGCTGGATTTTGTGCGTCTGATCAAGGCATTTCCGGTCACGCTGAACGGTCTGCGCGGTTTTGACGAGGCGATTGTCACAAGAGGCGGCGTCTGTGTGAAGGAAGTAAATCCTTCCACAATGGAATCAAAAATCGTGAAAAATCTGTACTTCTGCGGGGAACTTCTGGACGCGGATGCCATGACGGGCGGTTACAATCTGCAGATTGCATGGTCTACCGGATATCTGGCGGGAATCAGCGTGCGGTGAGTATACATATTTTTTCAGAAAGGGAAAAGAATAATATGAGTATGAATATCGCGATTGACGGGCCGGCCGGAGCCGGAAAGAGTACCATTGCAAAACGGCTTGCAAAACGACTGGGGTTTGTCTATGTGGACACCGGCGCGATGTACCGCGCAATGGCTTATTATTTCCTGTCCCGCGGGATCGCGGGGAAAGATGAGGACGCAATAGCCATTGCCTGTCAGGACGTGGACGTGACGATTGTCTATGAAAACGGTGAGCAGCAGGTACTTTTAAACGGGAAGAACGTCAGCGGTGCACTCCGCACAGAGGAAGTCGGAAATATGGCTTCGTCGACCAGCGTCTATCCGGCCGTGCGCACAAAGCTGGTGGAGCTTCAGCGGCGCCTGGCCGAAAAATCGGATGTTATTATGGACGGAAGGGATATCGGCACCTGTGTGCTGCCCGGCGCCCAGGTCAAAATTTATCTGACCGCGGAGACTGCCACGAGGGCAAAGCGCAGATACGACGAGCTCGCGGCAAAAGGGATTGCGTGTGATATCCGGAAAATCGAACAGGATATCGCAGACCGGGATTACCGTGACATGCACCGTGAGATGTCGCCGCTGAGGCAGGCAGAAGACGCCGTGCTTATCGACAGTTCGAAAATGACGATCGATGAAGTCGTGGAGGCAATCTATGAAGTATATCGGGAAGCGGCGGGGATAAAAGGAGCGGAGAGCGAAACATGAATGTGATAACGGCAGAAAGCGCCGGGTTCTGTTTTGGCGTACAGCGTGCGGTGGATCTGGTATACCGGGAGACGGGGCGCCGGAAAGCGCTCTATACCTTCGGACCGGTTATCCACAATGAGGAAGTCGTAAAGGATCTTGAAAAAAAAGGCGTCCGCGTCGTAAACAGCGTTGAAGAGCTCGCGGGATGTCCGCGGGGAACGGTGATTCTGCGCGCGCACGGCGTGGAGCGCGGCGTCTGTCAGCGGATCGGGAGGCTGGGATTTGAGACGGTTGACGCCGCCTGTCCGTTTGTTTTAAAAATTCACCGGCTCGTGGAGCGCTACAGCGGGGAAGGCTGTCAGATTGTCATTATCGGAAATGAAAATCATCCCGAGGTCAGAGGTATCAGAAGCTGGTCGCTGACGCAGGAGGTCAGTGTGATTTCCACGCGGGAAGAAGCAGAAAATTACAGGGCCGACCCGGGAAAAAAGATCTGCATAGTATCACAAACGACATTTAATTACAATAAATTTCAAGAATTGGTTGAAATTATACGGAAAAAAGGTTATGATATAATTGTTTTAAATACAATCTGCAATGCGACAGAGGAACGACAGCAGGAGGCGGCCGCAATTGCACGGCAGGTTGAGGCGATGCTTGTCATCGGCGGAAAAAACAGTTCAAATACACAGAAGTTATTTGAAATATGTAAAAAAGAATGCAAAAATACTTACTATATACAAACTGTACAGGATCTGGACGGCATCAGCCTGAGATCCATCGATAACGTAGGTATTACCGCAGGGGCGTCTACCCCAAACAATATTATTGAGGAGGTTCAAAAGAATGTCAGAAATGAGTTTTGAACAAATGCTGGACGAAACATTTAAAACAATAAGAAATGGGGAGGTAGTTGAGGGTACCGTTATCGATGTGAAACCTGACGAAATCGTTTTGAATATCGGCTACAAATCAGACGGAATCATTACGCGCAGCGAATACACAAACGAAGCGAACGCGGATCTTACCACGCTGGTATCCGTCGGCGACACCATGGAAGCAAAAGTTTTAAAGGTCAACGACGGTGAGGGACAGGTTCTGCTCACCTATAAGCGCCTTGCCGCTGAAAAGGGCAGCAAGAGACTGGAGGAAGCTTTCGAGAACCGCGAAGTGCTGACCGCAAAGGTGGCGCAGGTGCTCGACGGCGGACTGTGTGTGATTGTGGATGAGACCAGGGTGTTTATCCCGGCAAGCCTTGTGTCCGACTCTTATGAGAAGGATCTGACAAAGTACAAAGATCAGGATATTGAGTTCGTCATCAGCGAGTTTAATCCAAAGCGCAGGAGGATCATCGGTGACAGAAAGCAGCTTCTGGTCGAGAAGAAGATGGAGCAGCAGAGAGAGCTGTTCGCGAGAATCAAGATCGGCGATATTCTGGAGGGAACCGTTAAGAACGTGACGGATTTCGGTGCGTTTATCGATCTGGGCGGAGCGGACGGACTCCTTCATATTTCCGAGATGTCCTGGGGACGCGTGGAGAGCCCGCGCAAAGTCTTCAGCGTAGGCGATAATGTAAGAGTATTTATCAAAGATATCAACGAGACCAAGATCGCGCTCAGTATGAAATTCCCGGCTGACAATCCGTGGAACGGCGCGGCGGAGAAGTTTGCGGTCGGCAATATCGTGACGGGCAAGGTCGCGAGAATGACGGATTTCGGCGCTTTTGTCGAACTTGCTCCGGGCGTGGATGCACTTCTTCATGTGTCGCAGATTGCAAAGGAACATGTGGAGAAGCCGTCGGATGTCCTTAAGACGGGACAGGTGATTGATGCCAGGATCGTCGACTTTAACGAGGACGAGAGGAAGATCAGCCTTTCCATAAAAGCATTGCTCAATTCGGAGGCGGCGGATCCCGACATCGCCGACGTTGACATTGATGCCGTTGCCGGAAGAGAATAACCGGAGCGGTTGTATCATAATCATTTGTTCATGGATTCCGGGAGGCTGTTATGCTTGAGAATGACAACTATGAGAAGTTTAAAAAGGATATTCTGGCACTTGCCAAGATTGATCTGAACGCTTATAAGGAAAAGCAGATGCGGCGCCGGATCAACACGCTGATCATGAAAAACAGTGTGAAGACTTACAGCGACTATGTGGCGCTTCTGAAAAAAGACAGGGAAAAGTTTGACCAGTTTATCAATTTTCTTACCATCAATGTATCCGAATTTTACCGCAATCCCGATCAGTGGAAGATCCTCGAGGGCGAGGTGTTTCCGGCTCTGATCAGGAAATTCGGCAGGAATTTAAAAATCTGGAGCGCTGCATGTTCGACCGGAGACGAGCCTTATTCGCTTGTGATGGCTCTTTCCAGGCATATGCCGCTGACCGGCATCCGGATTATCGCGACGGATATCGACAAGCAGGTCCTTGATACCGCCCGGATGGGACTGTACAATGAGAAAAGTATTGCGGCGGTGCCTGCAGACTTTAAAAAGAAATATTTTACAAAGGTCGGCAATTCCTATCAGATTTCGGATGAGATCAAAAAGCGTGTGGAGTTTAAGGAGCATGATCTGTTAAAAGACAGTTATCCGATGGGGTGTCATCTGATTGTCTGCAGAAATGTGGTCATCTATTTTACGGAGGATGCGAAGGATGTTATTTATTCGAAATTCCATAAATCGCTGAACACGGGCGGCGTGCTTTTTATCGGAAGCACAGAGCAGATCATGAATTACAAAGAGCTTGGATTTAACCGCAACAAATCGTTTTTCTTTGAAAAAGCGTAATATGTTAAGACAGGAAAACCTGCCGGAAGCATTGCTTCCGGCAGGTTTTTTGTTGTCTCTTTCATCCTATGACGGGAAGGCGAAAAAACCTGTCGTCACCATAATGGATAATGGCATTGTTCTGAGAGAAGGAACTGATTATACAAGCCGTTTGTGCTGGACATAAAAATTTGAAATGGGGCGGGAAAACGAAAAAGCTGTACGGTTCATGAAGCGGTGCAAAGCGCAGTGGTAAAATAAACGAAAACTGTGCGGCATGTAAATGCTGTGAAAGGGCAGGGCCGGATTCAAAGTTCTGCCTTTACCTGTATGATACAAGGTGTTTTATGCTAAGCGATGCTTAATAATCCCGTTGACCGTCTGTAATTATAGTATGCAGATTATCCGGTTCTGTATATTTTAACGGTTTCTTTTTACTTGAATTGAGAGATAAAAGAGCATACGCTACGAATTTAGGATGTTGACATTTATAGTAAAACTTTTTATAATAAGTAAAAAGTACTATACTACAAAGGAGGAAAACGATGAAGAAATTTGGAAGGAAGCTGTTGGGACTTTGCCTGGCGGCGTCTCTGGCAGTCACGGCAGTGCCTCCGACGCAGGGTATGGCAGCGCAGGGCAGTGAGAATGTGTACGCCGGACAGACAGAACAGCCGGATGCGCCGGAAGGTACGAACATGGAATCCGGAGGCCAGGGCATGGAATCCGGAGAGATTCCGGGACAGGAACCAGAAACCGGGAATACAGGACAGTCGGAGGGACAGCCGGATGTCACGGAAGAACAGAAGCCGGAGGGGGAAACGGAGGATGGAAAGGTTCAGCCAGGAGAGGATACACAACAGCCTGCGACAGAACCAGAGACGGGAGAACAGAAGCCGGGAGAGGATACACAACAGCCTGCAACAGAAGCAGAGACAGAAGAGATACAGCCGGGAGAGGATACAGAACAACCGACAGAAGAGCCGGGGGTGGGGATGGAAGATACGCAGAAACCGGAAGAGGAGGAAGCGGCCCCGGGAAATACACAACAGCCCGTAATAGAACCAGGGACAGAAGAGATACAGCCGGGAGAGGACACAGAACAACCGACAGAAGAGCCGGGGGCGGGGACGGAAGATACGCAGAAACCGGAAGAGGAAGACGACAGCACGCAGATAACCGGGACAATACCGGGCACAGAGTCCACAGAGAAAGAAGAAAATACAGAGGTGCCCGGGGAGTTTAAGGGAGAAGAGAGTACACGGCGTCAGGATGAGGAGGAGAGTGATATTGATCTTCAGGGAGATCGATATGATATCGATCAGCCGGTGATTGAGAGCGTTGACTTTCTGGAAAACGGACAGGTGCTGACGGCAGACGACACTCTGCATTTTAACATATCGACATACGACGCGGACAGTGGGATTGCGTCGGTTACGATACATATATCATGTAAGGAATCGTATGGGAATTCGACATCGTTATCCTGCAAAAAAAGCGAAACGGGAAATCTGTATACTGGAACTTTTTTGTGCAGTGACCTGGCCGGGAAAAATTATTATATATCAACTATCAGGGTAACGGATCGGGCAGGAAATTATACAGAATGGGACGTATGGGATAATGGTGAGTATTTGTATCATTTTTCGATAGGAAATGTTGATGGAAATGTGTCTGTTTCTAATGTACAGATGAAGGTGAATGATACAGATGGAGACGGCAGATTAAGTGTAAACGATACAGTTACATATACAGCCGATATCGCATGTAAGGATGAAGAGATTAGAAGTGCAGGAATGAGAATCCATTGTTCTGCAAATGGCTATGATGGTTATGAAAATGCGACGGTCAGTTATGATGAGACTGCGGGAACGCTGACAGGCACCTATGTGATAACAGATAGGACATATCCTGTAACATGGAGATTATACGATATCTATTGCTATACCAAATCGGGAAAATCATATTATTTTTATTCACATCGGGAATTTCCGGATGCGGATCTGGCGTTTGATGTGGTGCAGGAGGAGTATGATACAGAAAAACCGGTGATAGAAAGTATCACGCTCGATAAAAACGGACAGGAAGTAAAACCGGGGGATGTAGTTACAATTACGGTGAAGGCAAGCGATGCACACCTTTCGGAAACGGCATATGCACGATTTGTTCCTATGGTTTCCAATGTTTCTCAGGACTCGTATGTCAATTTGAAATTAAATGAGGCTTCCGGAGAGTATACAGGAACAATTGCCATCACGGAGGATACATACCCGTGTGAGTGGGATTTAACCAGCCTGACTGTGTATGATGAAGTCGGGCACAGGACAGGATTATCTGATTTTTGTACGGATTTTTATCGTACGTATCCCTGGTATTACAGGGTGAGAACAAAGAATACTTACGCAGAAAATAAAAAGAATGTAACGTTTGAATTTTACGGATTTGCCAGGCAGGAAAACGGCATAGTGTATTCTGATTCGCTGATTTCTTCTGAGACGGTTGAGAATGTGGGCAGAAGAGCCAGCCTGAAAGAGCTGGGTGTAGCTTTTCCACAGACGATAGGAGTTACTGTTACAGAGTGGAAATTTGGCCTATATAGAGGAGATACGAAGGCAACGATAGTAGATGAAAATACAAAGCTGTTGTTTGGGGATACGTCAGATATGACCGTTTATCTTACGGCTTTTTACGATAAGGTTTGCGCGAACGTGTCCCTGGAATATATGACAAAAAAAGGCGAAACAAAAATAGTATATCTGCCTCAGTTTGTCGATAAGGGTACAACTTACAAAGAGGTCCTGGGACTGCTGAAACTGCCGGAAGATGCAAGGTCAGATGATTTTGCCGGTTTGCGTCTGAATTACAGTAATAATGAATATAATGAGGACACCAGGGTAGAGGATACGATACAGATACCGGTGAAGGCTATATACAATAGTAATCAGGTGGCGTGTACACTGAGATATCTTGATAAGAATGGCAATACGGTTACCGACCTGTTCAGCAAGGCATATCCTGAAGGAACGAAGATAAGGGAGGTACTGTCTGATCTGAAGTCACCGGAAGCGGTGAATGGCGCGGAGTTTGAAAAGTGGATTCTGCCTGGTTTTGCGGGAAATGAGGAGAATGAGATTGAACTGGGATCAATGCAGCTTGATGTGACAGCGGTTTACCGGGGAAAGACGACAGTGGATACCCTGCTTGTCTATCGTGGTGCAGACGGAAAAATGGCGGAAAGCAGAAAAATGATTCTGGCAGATGGCGAGAATCCATCGGATGCCAGTCTGGAGGGGCAGGCGACGGGCGCTTTTAAGGATGCAGAGCACTATAAAGGCCTGCGGCTGTCGGAGTGGAAGGGAAATATCACAAAAAGACAGAAGCGTTATCGGGAGGTCAGGTTTACGGCAAATTATTACAACTGTTTCATAACACTGAAGGATCTGGAAGATGTGTGTGAATATGTTGTTGCAGACAGAGGTGCGAAATATACACTGCCAGTAGAAAATGAGAAATACAAAGAGATTGTGTGGGAGGGGTATGAAAAAGGCGCGACAGTGACAATCAGGAAGGATATGGAGTTTACAATGGAGCGAGCGGAACGAAAGGGTGATGCTTCCGTTGAGACTGGGGGCCAGACACTTCCGGAAGAGGTTATCAATGAGATTGTAAAGGCGATTCAGAATGCAGGAGATGGTGAAACTATCACGATTGATATGAATGGAACAACTGTAATACCGCAGGAGGTTTTAGAAGCGCTTCAGGGAAAAGACGTTACAATCGTTTTAAACATGGGAACATATACCTGGACGATCAACGGTACGGATGTTGCTGCGACAAATTTAAAGGACATTGATCTTGAGGTCAGGGTAGATGCAGATGCGATACCGTCAGGTCTTGTAAATTCTCTTGCGGGGGGTAAACCTGCAACGCAGCTTTCCCTGACACATAATGGTCCGTTTGGTTTTAAGGCAGAACTTACGTTAAATGTTGGGACAGAGAATAGCGGCGATACCGGAAATTTGTATTATTACGACAGTACTGGAAAATTGGTGTTTGTCAACTCGGGACAGATTGCAGAAGACGGGACGATCTGCCTCTCGTTCTCTCATGCATCCGATTATGTTATTATCGTTGAGAAAGGGAGGACGGCGGAGATTGTGGAAAGAAAAGTAAGCAATGGTAAAATGCGGAGTCCCAAGACCGGTGAATAATAGTAAATCTTTTTATAATTAAGTAAAAAGTACTATACTACAGAGGAGGAAAACCATGAAGAAATTTGGCAGGAAGCTGTTGGGACTTTGCCTGGCGGCGTCTCTGGCGGTGACGGCAGTGTCTCCGGTACAGGGACTGGCCGCGCAGGGCGGTGAAAATACATACGCTGCAGAGGCAGAGCAGCCGGATGCCGGGGCGTCGGAGCTGGAGGAACCGGGAGCCGGGGATACTGTGAAACCGGACGATGGGCCGGGAGCCGGGGACGTCCAGAAACCGGATGCGGAACCGGGAACAGAGGCTGTACAGCCGACGGAAGCGCCCGGGGAGGAAACGGAGCCCGGAAATACACAAAACTCCGGTGATGCGGATTACGCAGGCAAGGAACCAGGGACAGGAGAAATACAGCCCATCGGGAGCACGCAGGAGCCCGGAGAGGAAACGGAGTCTGGAAATGAGCAGAGGCCCGGGGGAAAGCAGGAGGAGGACAATCTGGGTGATGTGCTGACCGTCACAGAAACGCCGGAAGATGATGCGGCAGAAGAGACGGAAGCTGCAATGCCGACAGAGGATACACAGGCAACTGGGGAGTTCGAAGGGGAAGGGAACGTACGGGGCCGGGAGGCAGAAGCAGACGATATTATGCTTCTGGCGGAGACGTTTGACGTAAATCAGCCGGTGATCGAGAGTTTTGAGTTTGTGGAAAACGGACAGGCGCTGACGGCAGATGATACGTTACATTTTAAGATATCAGCATATGACGCGGACAGCGGGATCAAGTCTGTTGAGGTCAGTGTTTATTCGAATCAGGCAGAAACATTTTATATTTCATGTACAAAGACTGGAAATGGAAATTTATATGCGGGAACGCGCGCGTGCAGTCAGATTACGGGAACCAGTTTTTATGTCTCCCGTGTACGCGTGACGGATATTGCCGGAAATTATGTCGATTTGGGGGATGTGAAGGACGAAAAAGGCCAGTATCGCTACAAATTTACGGCGGACCGTGGATCGACGGCAGACCCGACGAATATATCACTTTCCAATATTCAGAAACAGGAAAATGATGTGGACGGCAATGGGGTGCTGAATGCAGGAGATACAGTGACGTTTACAGCAGATGTTACCTGTAAGAATGGCGAAGAAGTTTCATCTGTGTACATGTACATGAATGTGAGTCATTCGGGTTATTATGATTTTCTAGGTACGAAGATGACTTATGATGCGGAAACACAGAAACTGACGGGCACTTTTGCGATTACGGATCAGACATATCCTCATACCTGGAGTCTATATTATTTGTGGGTACAGACAAAAGCGGGCAAGGTGTACACGTTTTATTCATCCACAGTCTCGCCGGGAGCAGATGTGAAATTTACCGTCGTGAATGACGG
Source organism: uncultured Roseburia sp. (assembly GCA_947649645.1). Taxonomy (GTDB): domain Bacteria; phylum Bacillota; class Clostridia; order Lachnospirales; family Lachnospiraceae; genus Roseburia. The sequence goes on from CANSSP010000001.1 coordinate 195,145, forward strand.
TTTTGATGTGGACAGGCCGGTGATTGAGAGTATTACAATTGATAAAAATGGACAGATTGTGAGGGCCGGCGATATCGTGACGATCACGGTGAAGGTGTCTGAGGAGCATCCGTACCAGACGGCGGGTGCACAGTTTTCCACGATGATTTCCAATGTTCTGGTTCCTCAGCCAGATATTAATTTAAAGCTGAATACAGAGACAAAGGAGTACACGGGAACAATCGAAATAACGGATGATACTTACCCGTGCGAGTGGGATCTGACAGATCTGTGGGTGCGTGACGAGGTTGGACACTATACCAAACTGTACGACTTTCAGCCTGATATTTGGTCTACCTACCCCTGGTATTACAGGGTGATGGCTGGAGATACTTATGCGGAGGATGTAAAAGACGTGCCCGTTAAGATATACGGAAGGGCACAGAAGGAGGACGGCACAATAGTTCCGGATTCGCTGCTCTTCGACGGGGTCGTAAAGAATGTGGGGAGAAGGGCGAGCATAGAGGAGCTGGGGGTTTTACAGAAGCCGCTGGAGGGGAATGCACCTTCCGGCTGGAAGTATGATGGCAAAGTGGCAGACGCGGACACAAGATTTTTATTTACCGATGCAGCAGCGCGCACATTCACGGCCTGCTATGACAAGGGATGCGCGAATGTCGCCCTCACTTACATGACCCTTTCCGGGGAGACGAAAACGGTCAACGTTCCCGTGTTTGTCGACAGGGAAGCATCCTTCCGTGACGTGCTGGATGCGCTGAAACTGCCGGAGGACGCCAGAACCGGCGATTTTGACGGGTTTGAGCTCTCCGGCGCTGATGAGGACACGAAAGTGGGGGATGTGGCGAATCTTTCGGTAAGCACGAATTATGCCGGAACCCAGGTGGCATGCACGCTGCATTATTTTGACCGGTACGGCAGCCCTGTCAGCAGACAGGACAGCAGGACGTACCCGGCCGGGACGCGGCTCAGCGACGTCCTCGCGGGCCTTGAGACGCCGGAGGACGTCAGCGGCGCGGCGTTTGAGAAATGGATCCTGCCGGACTATGAGGGGGACGCGGACGATGTGCCCGGCTCCTCCCTCCAGCTGGACGTGACGGCGGTCTACCGGGGGAAGACGACGGTGGACACCCTGCTTGCCTACCGCGGTACGGACGGGAAGATGGCGGAAGTAAAAAAGATGGTGCTTGCGGACGGGGAGGACCCGTCGGACGCCGACCTGGAAGGACAGGCAACGGGTGCTTTTAAGGATGCGGAGCACTATAAAGGCCTGCGGCTGTCGGAGTGGAAGGGAAACACCACGAAAAAACTGGAACAGTACCGGGAGATTGATTTTACGGCAGTATATTATAACTGTTTCATTACAATGAGATATCCCGACGGCAGCCGTGAATATGCGGTTGCGGATAAGGGGGCATCGTTCAGGCTTCCGTCTGAGAATGAGACATACAGAAATATCGTCTGGGAAGGGTACGGCGCAGGCGCGGCGGTGAAGGTCACGGGCGACATGGAGTTTACCGTTGCGGACGCGGAACGGAAGGGCGGAGAAACCCCGCCGGAAACGACGGGCGGCGTGCGCCTTACGGAAGAAGAGATTGAGGAGATCGTGAAAAAGGCACAGGAAGCGTCTGACGGTGAGACGGTCAGGGTCGACATGGGGAAGGCGACGGTGATCCCGAAGGAGGTCCTGGAGGCGATCCGGGACCGGAGCGTTGCGGTGGTCCTTGACATGGGGACATACAGCTGGACCGTCAACGGCCTGGACGTGCTGGCGACGGAGCAGCGTGACATTGACCTGGAAGTGAAGGTGGATACGGACGCCGTGCCGCCCGGCCTGGTGCAGGAACTTGCGGGAGACAGCCCGGCAAGGCAGCTGTCGCTCACGCACGACGGCGACTTCGGCTTCCGGGCGGATCTCACGTTAAATCTCGGAAGCGGGCATGCCGGCGGGACCGGGAACCTGTATTATTACGACAGTACCGGAAAGCTGGTGTTCATCAGTTCCGGCGGGATCGCGGAGGACGGAACGACGAGCCTGTCGTTTTCACACGCGTCCGACTACGTGATCGTCATCGGGCCGGGGAAGACATCCGCGGAGCCGGAGGAGACGCCGTCCGGTCCTGAGATGCCGTCCGGCGGAAAGGAGGACGGAGGCAGTGACGTGCGTGAACCGTCCGCCCGTGTAAGGGATGACGCATCAGAGGCGGAGGCCCCTGGCGGCACGGATGAAGGCAGTGACGATGGCGCCTCCGGCGGGGCGCCGTCCGCGGAGACGGACGGGAACGGTTCCGCGGAGAGAAGACCGGACAGCGGAAGGATGAGGAGTCCGAGGACAGGAGAGTGAGAGACATGAGAACAGACAGGAAAAGGCTCTGGTCTGCGGCGGCCGTGCTTGCCGCCGCGGTGGCCGCCGCTGCGGTCTGCTCCGGCGCGGGGGACGGTATGACGCCGGGGGCGCCCGCGTCCGGTCCGGGGGCTCTGCAGACGACTGTGTCCGGTGCGGGGCCCGCGGGAGAAAATGACGATGCGGCCATTGATTTTGACGCCCTGAGGGAGCAGAACGGGGATATTCATGCGTGGATCCGGATACCGGGAACCGGCGTGGACTACCCGGTGCTGCAGAAGCGGGATTCCACGGATCCATATGACAACTATTATCTTGATCATACGGTGGACCTGAAGGAGGGGTATCCCGGTGCGGTCTATTCGCATGCGGTCAACGCCACGGACTTCGGGGATCCGGTCACGGTCCTTTACGGGCACAACATGAAGGACGGGAGTATGTTTGCCAGTCTCCATTCATATGAGGAGGAAGCATTCTTTGAGGAAAACCGTATGGTTTATGTCTGGACACCGGAGGCTGTCCTTACCTACGAGATCTTCGCGGCGGTGAATTTTCCGGATACGCTGATCACCTACGAGTATGACTTTTCCAGGGAAGAGGAGGTCGGCAGGTATCTGGACGATATCGGAGGCTGTGCGGGAAATGTCAGTGAGGACTGTGCGGTGACAGAGGAGGACAGGATCCTGACGCTGTCGACGTGCTACAGTGACCAGGAGTTTAACCGGCTGCTGATCGAGGCGGTGCTGGTGGAAGAAAAAGAACGTGAGCGTTAATCAAAAAGCGTAAATGATATCCGGGACGGCCCGATACAGGCCGGTTCCGGATATTTTTTCAGCAGAAAATGTTTTTATAAGAGAAAAATATCCGGGCGGTTCTTTTCTTTTTTTCTGCCGTCTGATAGAATAAATCTGTCGTGCGGTCTGTGGCCGACGGCGTGTGAATCCCCTATTCATGCCGATATGGAGGAAGACAATGATTACATGGCACGAAGAAATTCCGTCTGATTTTACACACCCCTGCGTGAATCGGATTTTTACGGAAAAAGCACTTTTTTTTGATATTGAGACGACAGGGTTGTCACCTGCAAATGCTTCGGTTTATCTGATCGGTACGGCTGCGCGCAGAGGAGATGTGATTGTGCTCGATCAGTTTTTCGCGGAATCGCCGGGAGAGGAGCGGGCTGTGGTCCGCGCTTTTTTTCATCTTCTGAAAGGATATGAGACGGTGATTACTTATAATGGTGACCGGTTTGACATCCCTTTTCTGAAAGCAAAATATGCGTCTGACGGGGCGGAAGCGCTTTTTTCGGATCTTGTCAGCCTGGATATCCGCAAAGAGGCGTCGCGGGTAAAAGGTCTTCTGCATCTGGCAGATCTGAAGCAGAAATCAGTCGAAGCTTTTGTGGGCGTCGGGCGGGACGATCTGTTTTCGGGCGGTGAACTGATACCGGTTTATGAGGAATATTTAAAAGGCGCCGGGCAGAAGGCGCTGCACTGTCTGAAGCTGCACAATTATGAGGATGTGCTTCATATGCCGGCCCTGCTTCCGGTACTTTCATTCTGCAGGATGATCGACGGCGGGTTTTCTGTCGTATCGCTGGAAGGGAATGAGTACACATCTTTCAACGGGGGGAGGGCGAAAGAATTGTTTTTTGCCCTGAAGCTCAGTGAGCCGGTCTGCGGCCGGATATCGTCCAACAGCGGACCGTTTTATCTGACGGCCCGGGGAGAGACGGCGCGGCTTCGGGCTGACCTGTATGAAGGGGAGCTGAAATATTTTTTTGAGGATTACAAAGATTACTTTTATCTGCCCGATGAGGATATAGCGGTGCACAAGAGTGTCTCCGCTTACGTGGATAAGGCCCACCGGAGGAAAGCGCGGCCGGCGGACTGCTATACGAAGAGGGAGGGGATTTTCCTTCCCCAGTTTGAGATTATCCAGGAACCGGCGTTTTATGAAAATTACAAAGACAAAAAAAGTTATTTTGAACTGACGGAAGATTTTGCGGAGTCCGAACCGCTGCTGAAGCGCTATCTTGTCCATGCGCTGCGGATTCTGGGGCGTTCGGGGTGAAAGGAAGCTCCGTCCGGAGGGTGCCGTCTGCGGGGACGGTATGAAAAAAAATACAAAAATGCTATGCCATGTCTCCGTATTTATGGTATAATGAATAAGATACCTATTCTACGTTCTGGTGCGTGGAATAGAATACAAATAAGAGAAAGAGGGGCACGAGAAAATGGGGTCTAAAACATTTAAAGGTGGCGTCCATCCTTTTGAGGGGAAGGAATTAGCGAAAGATCAGCCGATCGTAGAAGTTTTACCCAAGGGTGATCTGGTATATCCGCTGTCACAGCATATCGGTGCACCGGCCAGTCCGATCGTTGCGGTGGGCGACAAGGTCTTAAAAGGACAGAAAATCGCGGAAGCAGGCGGTTTTGTATCCTCTCCGATCTATGCGTCGGCCTCCGGCACGGTCAAGGCGATTGAGCCGCGCCGCGTTGCAGTGGGCGATATGGTGAAATCCATCGTTGTGTCGAATGACGGTGAGTTTGCCGAAGTGGAGTATACGCCGTGTGACAATGTGGCGGCGCTCTCCGCGCAGGAGATCATTGACCGCGTAAAGGAGGCGGGCGTTGTCGGAATGGGAGGAGCCGGATTTCCGACACACGTAAAATTATCTCCGAAGGAACCGGAAAAAATCGAGTACATCATTGCAAACTGTGCGGAGTGCGAGCCGTATCTGACGGCGGATTACCGCAGGATGCTGGAGAATCCGCAGGAGCTGATCGAGGGTATGAAGATCATTCTTCAGATTTTCGGAAAGGCAAAAGGGATTCTTGGAATCGAGGACAATAAGCCGGACTGCATTCAGAAGCTGACAGAGATGGTCAGAGACGAGCCGCGCATCGAGGTGTGCGCGCTGCAGACAAAGTATCCGCAGGGCGGTGAGCGCCAGCTGATCTATGCAGTGACGGGGCGGGCGATCAATTCCAAAATGCTCCCGGCGGACGCGGGATGTATCGTGAACAATGTGGAGACGATCATTGCCGTATACAATGCCGTGAAGCTTGGGAAGCCGGTGACAAACCGGATCTCGACGATCACCGGCGACGCGGTCGCAAAACCGGGCAATTACTTATACAATATCGGAACGAATTACGCAGAGCTTATTGACGCGGCCGGAGGGTTTTCGTCACAGCCGGAAAAGATCATTTCCGGCGGGCCGATGATGGGCTTTTCGATGTTCGGACTTGACATTCCGACGACGAAGACATCCTCTTCACTGCTGTGCCTGACAAAGGACGAGGTGGCACAGATCGAACCGTCCGCCTGTATCAACTGCGGCCGCTGTGTTGAGGCATGTCCGGAGCTTCTGGTTCCGTCGAGACTGGCAAAATTCAGCGACAACGGTCTTTCCGGGGAGTTTGAACAGTGGAACGGCCTTGAGTGTATCGAGTGCGGAAGCTGCAGCTTTATCTGCCCGGCCAGAAGACAGCTTGCGCAGTCCATCAAGACGATGAAAAAGCAGGTTCTTGCAGCAAAACGGAAAAAATAGTAAATAAAAAACAAAAAGAGAGGTGGATTACCGTGAGTGATTTATATCATGTTTCATCATCACCGCACGTGCGCTCCAAAGATACCACAGGCAGGATTATGCTCTATGTCGTTATCGCATTGCTGCCGGCCAGCCTGTTTGGTATTTTCAATTTTGGGTTCAGGGCGCTGCTTCTGATGGCAGTGACCATTGCGGGCTGCGTGGCTTCGGAGTGGGTTTACAATAAGATTGTACATAAAAAAGATACGATTACAGATTTAAGCGCCGTTGTGACGGGACTGCTTCTGGCGCTGAACCTTCCGGTGACGCTGCCGTGGTGGGAAGCCGTGCTCGGCGGTGTGTTTGCGATCGTCGTTGTAAAATGTCTGTTCGGCGGGCTCGGGCAGAATTTTATGAATCCGGCGCTGGGAGCCAGATGCTTCCTGCTGATCGCGTTTGCGGCGGATATGACCAATTTTGTCACCGACACCTATACGGGACCGACACCGCTTGCGGCCATGAGAAACGGCGAGGCGGTGGATACGATGGCCATGCTGATCGGAAGGATTCCGGGAACCATCGGCGAAACGTCTGCCATTGCCATTTTAATCGGCGCGATTTTTATGATTCTGATGGGAGTGATCGATTTACGGATCCCGGCGTCGTACATTGTCACTTTTTCCGTGTTTATGCTGCTGTTCGGCGGCCACGGTTTTGATTTCAGCTATCTCACCGCGCAGCTCTGCGGCGGCGGTCTGATGCTGGGCGCGTTTTTTATGGCGACGGATTATGTCACATCTCCGATTACGCCGCGCGGACAGATTGTGTTTGGTATCTGCTGCGGTATTCTGACCGGACTGTTCCGCACGATGGGGGCAAACGCCGAGGGTGTTTCGTTTGCGATCATCTTAAGCAACCTCCTTGTGCCGATGATTGAGAAATATACGGTTCCGCTGGCGTTTGGCCAGGTGAGGGAAGCAAAGAAACAGGAAGGGGGCAGATAACGATGAATAACAAGATTGTACATGACGCTCTGGTTTTATTTGCTTTTACGGTTGTCCTGGGATTTCTGCTCGGCGTTGTCTACGGCGTGACCAAGGAGCCGATTGAAAAAGTAAATTATGAGAAGACGCAGGCCGCATACAGGCAGGTTTTTGCGGATGCGGATTCGTTTGAAAATTATGAGGGGTTCGACGCGGACGCGGCAAATGCCATGATCGTTGAAAACGGTTTTGCAGATGAGATTGAGGATGCGCAGGTGGCAAAGGATGCGGCGGGCAATGTGATCGGTTATGTAATTACGGTGACGGCAAAAGATGCCAGCCAGGCGACGATTACGTTTTCGGTCGGCATTCAGAACGACGGCACGGTCAACGGCTATTCGATTACGTCGATTGCGGAGACGCCGGGCCTGGGGATGAAGGCACAGGAGGAAGGATTTTACAGCCAGTTTGAGGGAAAAGCAGTCGATTCTTTTACTGTCGTAAAATCAGCTCCGGCAGCGGACAATGAAATTGAATCCATTTCCGGTTCGACCATCACATCGAAGGCGATGGCAAACGGTGTGAATGCCTGCATCTATTACTTCCAGAATGTGTTAGCAGGAGGTGCGAACTGATGAATAAAAATGTAGAACGTTTATATAACGGTATTATCAAGGAAAATCCCACGTTTGTCCTGATGCTGGGAATGTGTCCGACGCTGGCAGTCACATCTTCTGCGATGAACGGACTTGGAATGGGGCTTTCGACAACTGTGGTTCTGGTCTGTGCGAATCTGCTGATTTCGGCATTCCGCAAAGTGATTCCGAACGGCGTTCGTATGCCGGCGTTTATCGTTATTGTGGCGTCGCTCGTGACGATGGTGCAGTTTATCATGAATGCTTATACGCCGAGCCTTTCCGAGTCTCTGGGCGTGTATATTCCGCTTATCGTTGTAAACTGTATTATCCTTGGCCGTGCGGAGAGTTATGCGTCCAAAAATCCGGTGGTTCCGTCCATCTTTGACGGTATCGGCATGGGGCTTGGATTTACATTTGGTCTGACTGCGATCGGTCTGATCCGTGAGATTCTGGGTGCAGGCCAGGTTTTTGGCTTCCAGCTTCTTCCGCTTGCCGACAAGGCAAACGGTGTGGCGGGATTTACGCCGATCACGATTTTCGTCATGGCGCCCGGGGCATTTCTTGTGCTGGCATGTCTTGTCGCTGTCATGAACATTGTGCGCGCGAAGATGGAGGCGAAGGGAAAACCGCTTGCAGCGCCGTCCGGCTGTCTGACGGGCGATTGCGCAAGCTGCGGCCAGTCCGCAATGTGTACCGGGCGCAGCCAGTCTGAGGGCGCGTCTGCGAAGAAGGCAGAATAGAGGAGGAAATACAGATGAAAGAATTACTTTTAATCGCAATCGGTTCCGCGATTGTAAATAACGTAGTGCTCAGCCAGTTCCTCGGTATCTGTCCGTTCTTAGGCGTATCCAAGAAGACAGAGACGGCGGCCGGGATGGGCGGTGCGGTCGTATTTGTTATCACGATTGCATCCTTTGTAACCGCGCTGATTTATAAATTCATCCTTGCGAACGAAGCTCTTCTGAAGATGGGCATTAATCTGACTTATCTGCAGACGATTGTGTTTATTCTCGTCATCGCGGCGCTGGTTCAGTTTGTCGAGATGTTCTTAAAGAAATCCATCCCGTCGCTCTACCAGAGCCTTGGCGTATTCCTTCCGCTGATCACCACGAACTGTGCCGTGCTCGGTGTGGCGCTGACCAATGTGACGAAAGAGTACAACATTTTAGAGAGTATTGTGAACGGATTCGCGACGGCAGTCGGATTCCTGATTGCGATTGTCATTATGGCGGGCCTGCGTGAGAAGATTGAATACAACGATATTCCAAAACCATTTCAGGGCACCGCAATCGTGCTGATCACGGCATGTCTGATGTCCATCGCGTTTATGGGATTCTCGGGAATGATTTAGGAGGAAAAATAAGATGAACATTACGGCAATCTTAGTTGCAGCCGCCGTAGTCGGCGGTGTAGGTATCATAATTGGGTTTTTCCTTGGTATTTCCGGAGAAAAATTCAAGGTAGAAGTGGACGAGAGAGAAGAAGCGATCATGGGCGTTCTCCCGGGGAACAACTGTGGCGGCTGCGGCTACGCAGGGTGTTCCGGCCTGGCTGCGGCGATCGTAAAGGGCGAAGCTCCGGTCGGCCAGTGTCCGGTCGGCGGCGCTCCGGTTGCATCCCAGATCGGTGAGATTATGGGTGTCGCGGCGGAGGAAGGTGCGCGAAAGACAGCGTTTGTCAAATGTGCGGGAACCTGTGAGAAGGCGGGGCGCGATTACGAATATACAGGAAACGAGGACTGTGCGTCGATGGCTTTCGTGCCAAATGGCGGGCCAAAATCGTGTAATTATGGCTGTCTTGGTTATGGAAGCTGTGTGAAGGCCTGCCCGTTTGACGCGATTCACATTGTGGACGGGATTGCGCTTGTGGACAAGGAGGCCTGCAAGGCCTGCGGAAAATGTGTGGCTGCCTGTCCGAAGAATCTGATCGAGCTGGTGCCATACGATGCAAAACATCTGGTGCAGTGCAGCTCAAAGGACAAAGGCAAGGATGTCATGAAGGCCTGCTCCGTCGGCTGTATCGGCTGTCAGCTCTGTGTGAAGAACTGCCCGTCCGACGCGGTGCACGTGACTGACAATATCGCGTATATCGATCAGACGAAGTGTACGGGATGCGGCATCTGCGCGCAGAAGTGTCCAAAGAAAATCATCCTTTAGGATTCCTTTAGGATTCCTATAGGACGGTTTTCTTCGAAAATTATCCTAAAGGATGACATATGGTTTCAAGGCGAAGGTTTTTGGAGTTGTGATATTCCGAAAACCTTCGTTTGATTTGGGGAACGGCAGGCTGGAGGGGAATGAAATGTTATATTTTATTGTCAATAAAAAGTCGAGGAGCGGAAGAGGGGCGGATACCTGGAGGGAGGTTGAAAAAGCCCTGCGGGATAAAAAAGTGCGCTACGAGGCGTGGTGCACGGAGTATGCGGGGCATGCGCGGAAACTCGCCGGCCGGATCTGTGAGAGGGAGGATGAGGATATCTGCCTGGTTGTGGTGGGGGGCGACGGAACGGCCAACGAGGCGATAAACGGGATTGCGCAGTTTGATCGTGTGCGTTTCGGGATGATTCCGACGGGCTCCGGAAATGATTTTGCGCGGGGGCTTAAGATGAAAGGGAGTCCGGTTCAGATCCTGGAAGAGATTTTAGCCTGTGTGGAGCAGGGGCCGCAGGAGGCTTACCGAATGGATCTGGGGCGGGTGTGTTTTCCCGGAGGAGAGCCGAGGCTGTTTGCGATCAGTTCGGGTGTGGGACTGGACGCGATCGTCTGTAAAAAAGCGCTGCAGTCGGGAATGAAGGATTTTTTAAACCGTCTGCACCTTGGAAAACTGACCTATCTTTTCCTGACGGTGCAGTCTTTGTTTTCCATGGAAACGAGCGATGCTGTCATGCGGCCCGGCAATGGCCATAAAATCCTGCACAGAAAGGCAATCTGTTTTGCCGCGATGAATTTCAGGGCGGAGGGCGGCGGTGTGCCGATGGCGCCTCTGGCGGACGCCACAGACGGAAAACTTTCCGTGTGCAGTATTTTTGGCATTCCCAGGTGGAGGACATTTTTCTGCCTGCCGCTGCTGGTGGCCGCAAAGCACAGCCGCATCCGGGGATTTTCCGTCACGGACTGCGGGAAATGCGAGATCAGGCTGAAACAGAAAATGGTACTTCATGCGGATGGCGAATACTGCGGGGAGGTTTCCATGCTGCGGTTTTTCTGTCTGCCGGGGAAGCTCAGGGTGTTGCGTAAGCGGTAAGAGGCAAGACGCGCTGCCTTCGCAAAAGCAGTTTTGGAAAAATATTCGCGACCGGCATAAAAGAATCCTGACATAAACGCAATGCCCTCTTCATACATTTTACTAAGTATGGAAGGGGCATCAGTGTGAAAAAAATATTCACACGGCGATTTGTGTCTGCGCGCTGTCTGCCACAAAGTCGCTTATGCGCAAAAAGCAGCGCAGAAATGGGGATTTATGGACATCAGCACAAAAAAGGAATTTGATTTATACAAAGATATCCAGAACCGCACGGGAGGGGAGATCTATCTGGGTATCGTTGGTCCGGTCCGGACAGGAAAATCCACTTTTATCAAGCGTTTTATGGATTTGATGGTGCTTCCGTATATGGAAGATGTACATAGCAAAGAACGGACCATCGATGAGCTGCCGCAGTCTGCGCAGGGGAAGACGATTATGACGACGGAACCGAAGTTTATCCCTAAGGATGCGGCGGAGATAAAACTGGAGGACGGGACGAAGGTAAAAGTGAGGCTGATCGACTGTGTGGGATTTATGGTCGAAGGGGCCTCGGGACATATGGAAGGCAATGAGAAACGGATGGTAAAGACGCCGTGGTTCGACTATGAGATTCCGTTTGTGGAGGCGGCCTCGGTGGGCACGGAAAAGGTAATCAGAGATCACGCCACAATCGGGATTGTGGTGACGACAGACGGCTCCATCGGGGAGCTGGAGAGAGGCAGCTACGTCGATGCGGAGGATAAGACGATTCAGGAGTTAAACGGTATCGGAAAGCCGTTCGTCATCGTGCTCAATTCACAGAAACCATACGGGGAAGAGGCGACGCGGCTGACGGAAGAGCTGAAGGAAAAATACCAGACGGCGGTAATTCCGGTCAACTGCGAACAACTCAGAAAAGACGATGTTTATAAAATACTGGAGAGTATTCTGTATGAATTTCCCGTGGTGCGGGTGGAATTTTATATCCCGAAATGGGCGGAAATGCTGGATACGGAGCATCCGATGAAGGCGGAAGTCATCAAGACGGCGTCGGATATTCTCGGCGGGATGAAAAAGACAAAAGATGTCTACGTGCAGCAATTTGTGCCGGAGCAGTATATTTCCAGAATTAAAGTAGATGAACTGGATCTGGCGTCGGGGTGTGTCAGAATCCGTATGGATATCGCGGAACAGTATTATTACGAGAATATGAGCGAGCTGGCAGGTGTGCCCATTCAGGGAGAATATGAGCTGATCGCCATGATCAAAGATCTGGCGGGGCGCAAGGAATCGTATGAGAAAGTGGCGGATGCCTTTGAGGCGGTGCAGGCCAAGGGTTACAGCGTCGTCGGGCCGGGGCTTTCCGATATCAGGATGGAAGAACCGGTTCTGATCCGCCACGGGAATAAATTCGGGGTAAAAATGAAGGCTGTATCACCGTCGATCCATATGATCAAAGCAAACATTGAGACGGAGATTGCGCCGATCGTGGGAAGTGAAGAGCAGGCAAACGATCTGATTTCCTATATCAAAGAGGGGCAGCAGAGCGACGAGGGCGCCTGGGAGACGAATATTTTCGGAAAATCGGTCGGCGAGCTGATGGAGGATGGTATCCGCAGCAAAATATCCATGATGGATGACGAATGCCAGATGAAACTGCAGGATACGATGCAGAAAATCGTAAACGACAGCAACGGTGGGATGGTCTGTATTATTATATGACAGAAAGGGATGCGGCGAAGAGCAGGCCGCATCCCTTTTGTATGTGTCCGGCAGCGCACATTTTAAGGCTCCTTTTCGTCCTCTTTTTCCTGTGGAAGCGACTGGTATTTGTCGGATTGCTGATATTCGTCCATCACTTTCTGGAAGGCCGCGACGAGATATTCTTTCATCGGGTCTTCCTCTGAGACAGAAGAGAGGGCGTCTGTGTAGACTTCGAGTGCTTCTTCCTTTGAGGTGCAGCCTGCAAGACGGTTTTCAAGGGAATCGCGCATCATCTGTACGCGGGCAGCCTGCTGGTAGAGTACAGGGTCTTCCGCCTGCAGAAAACGCATTTCCTCTCCGCTGAGCTTTTCACCATTTTTTAATTTTGCGAGAATATGTGCAAGGTATTCTTTTTTTTCTTCCTCCGTCATGCCGCACGCGGGGCTTAACAGTTCCGAGATACTTTTTGCGACGGTGAAGCTGTCGAGCGCGCCTCTGGTGCCGGCGGCGCTTTCCGTCTGCGATCTTTTCCGGCCGAAATTGCAGGAAGCCAGATTCTGGGAAATTCGTTCTGCGGCGGAACGCTTGTCTCTTTCGGGGTGGAGCGCCCGCGATAAACCAGAAAAACAGGGTGTGTGCATCGTTGATTCCTCCTTTATCTGAAAAGCTCTTCCGGCACGGCGTATGCCATCTGGCGATATGCCGCTTTGCTGGGATGCAGATGATCTCCGCTGTCAAAACCCTCTCTGAATGCGGAAGGTTTTTTTTCGTCCCGCACAGCCAGATCAAAATCGATACATCCGTCCGCATCCTTTGTGGAACGCATCCACTCGTTGACCTCGCAGCGGAGTTTCTCACGGAAGGGGGCGTAGGTACGCCAGCCGTAAATCGGCAGAAGGGTTCCGAGCCAGACTTTTAAACCCATCCGGTGCGCTTCACCGGCGTACCAGGATAACCCGTCGATCAGCTCCGCTGCGGTCGGAAGATCGCTCATCGGCCGGAACGGGTTTACGTTGGTGCCGACAGGGTGGATAATATCGTTGATCCCCTGCTGGATGATGACAAGGTCTGCTCCGGCAGTCGGGATCTCGTGCGCGAAGCGGTTTTTTCCTTTTAGTCCATAGGAAGCATAGGTGATACAGTCGTATTGCCGCAGAATCCGGGTCCCGCTGGCGGCGCGCCTTATCACCGATGTGTGGCAATATCCTTCCTCACGCAGCCGTAAAGAAAGTTCGTCCGGCCATGCCTGTGCCGTGATGGAATCGCCGTAACAGACGATGGAATGGTTTTCGTCTGAGGTCAGGATATCGATGCTGCTCAGAAAATAAAACCAGCTTGTCGTTTTGGTTTCGTCGGCCGGAAGCGCTGCGGCAGAAAGCTGGTTTCCCAGTGAGAAGAAGCCTTTGGAGAGCGGGCCGGTGATCAGCACTGCGGACTGCATCCGTGTGAAATCGGAAAAATAGATGCTGACGCACAGGGTTGATGCTGCGGAAACATTTAAGGAGACGGCGTCGCTTGTGACGCGTTCTCCAGCCGCAATGGTGACGGAGGACGCACCCGAAAAAGTGATATCGGCAAGCGTTTCGGGGGCGATGGGACAGTCCGGACTCATTTTTGTGGTTACGTCGGCGGGAGAGACGGCTGCCGTCGCTCCGGAGATGGTGACTGCCTCGCTCCCACAGTAGTTGTCAAAAGTGAATCTGACTGCATCACCGGAAAACGGTGCGTAGACGGGGTAGCGCAGCGTGATATTTTTTGCGTAGCTTTCGGGGCGGTGTTCTGCGACGGAGACCGCGTTTCCCCACATGGAAACCCATTTTGTGTTGTTCATATGTACGTATCCTTTTCTGTCTTTTCTATAAATAGATATGGTGCTGAGGCAAAAAGCATTGTGGATGCGCTTATGCCATTCTGCTCCTTATATTATTATATCGGACAGTGAGAAAAATTTCCAGAGTCTTGCCCTTTTTCCCGGAAATTGCTATAATACTATGCAATGTTATCATGCGGTGCTGCCACGCAGCCCTGTTATTGTAAGTCTGAAAGAGAGGAAATCCCGATGAGAGGAATGAAAAAAGGGAAGAGAAATATACTGCTGCTTTTTCTGGTGATTGCCGCCGCGATTGCAGTGATGCTGGTGTCGATTCTGGCGTTGAGAGTTCCGGCGTCCGTGGTCTGTGCGATTATGCTGATCGAAGCAGCGCTGGTTTTGTGCATGCGGAATGTACCGGTCTGGCTTCACGGACTTTTGATGATCGGACAGGTTGTGGCGGGAGTGGCGGTCAGAAATACCATGTTTATGATCTTATGCGCGGTGTTTTACCTGTTCGGGATCCTGATGCTTGACCTGACGAAGGACGAGCGGAAAGGCGGTGCGGCGTGACGGAAGTTCTGATTTTCTGTTCGCGGGAGATCTGTTATCTGTCGGGCAATTTTTTTGCAAATCAGATCGGCGCAGCGTTCGAGGAGCTTGGAATCGGGGCAAAGGTCTGTGAACTGTCAGAGGAGCGTTCCCTGGAAGAGCAGTTAGAGCCGCTGATCGGGCCGGAATACCGCCTGATTCTCGATTTTAATTCCAGGCTGCCGCGGATGGTGATGGAGGATGGGAGGCCGTATCTGGACAGGTTAAACGGCCCGTTTTTTGATTATATTCTGGATCACCCGCTGTTTCACTATAATGGTCTGACGACGGAGACGGAAAATATGCGTGTGATCGTGCCCGACGAGGCGCATGCGGCCTATGTGAGGCGGTATCATCCGCAGATAAAGAGCGTACATATGCTTCCGCTCGGAGGTACGCGGGCATTGTCCGCGCGTGGGAGCGATAAGGCCGCAGAAGGGCAAGAAAAGACGGGTACGGCGAAAAGCTGCCGTGTCTTCTTTCCGGGTACTTTTGATACGCCCGATGCGGTATACCGGCTCGTACAGGAGGCGTCCGGGCCCGTAAAGCGCGCGATGCAGGAGCTGATTGACATGCGGCTCGCCGAGCCGCTGCTCCCGATGGAAGAGGCATATGAGCGTTATCTTGCCGGGCGGCAGATAACGCTCTCCGACGGGGAGTTTGCACTTTCGATGAACGCGATGTATCCGGTGGACGCCTATATCAGGGATTCCTTCCGCAAAGCAGCGGTTGACGCGCTGCTTTCCGCGCGGATTCCTGTGACGGTGATGGGGGAGGGATGGGAGAAATACCATGCTCCGGACGAGCGATGCCTTAAACGGGAGAGGGGCGTTTTGTTCGGTCTTTCCTTTGAACGGATTGCGCGGGAGGAGATTCTGCTGAATGTCGCTCCGATTTTTAACCGGGGAATGCATGACCGGATTGTGGCCGGGATGGCAAATGAGACGGTGGTTCTGACGGATGAAAATCCGTATCTGAGGCGACGCTTTCCAGACAAAGAGACACTTGCATTTTATTCCCTGCGCGATATGGACACGTTGTGTGATACGGCGGCGCGGCTGATGGAGGATGGGGCGCGGCGGGAGCGGATGGCGCGGCGTGCTTATCATGAATTTCTCGCACACGATACCTGGAAATGCCGGGCGCGTCAGATACTGGAGTGGACGGGGCGCGGCGAAGAAGGAACGGCGTGCGGGACAGGCGTGTCCGCCGTGCAGGAAGGAGGAGGCCGGTGAGGCAGAATTATCAGAAAAAACTCGAAGCGACGCTGGCGGAGATCGTGCGGGAGGAAAAAGTGCCGACGCTGCTGCTGCACAGCTGTTG
Organism: uncultured Roseburia sp.; assembly: GCA_947649645.1. GTDB lineage: Bacteria > Bacillota > Clostridia > Lachnospirales > Lachnospiraceae > Roseburia. The sequence continues at coordinate 211,292 of CANSSP010000001.1, forward strand.
TGCGCCATGCAGTTCTTATTGTCTGGAATACCTGTCACAGTATTTCAGGATCATTCTGTTTTACTACAATCCCAATATCTACCCGCGCGCGGAATACGAGATGCGCGTGAAAGAACAGCAGGAGTTTATCCGGCGGCTTCCGGTGCGTTATCCCGTTTCATTTGTGGAAGGCACTTATGATACAGAACGGTTTTATGCGGCGGCAAAGGGACATGAGGACGATAAAGAGGGCGGGGAGCGCTGTATGCGCTGTTATGCGCTGCGGCTGAAAGAGGCGGCGGAGGCGGCGCTGCGGCTTCGGGCGGACTATTTTACGACGACGCTCTCCATCAGTCCCCGGAAAGACGCAGAAAGTCTGAATCAGATCGGGGAGCGGCTTGCCGTGGAATACGGCGTATCGTATCTATGTTCCGATTTTAAGAAGAAAAATGGTTATCTGCGGTCTGTGGAGCTGTCGCGGGAGTATGGAATGTACCGTCAGGACTATTGCGGCTGTGTGTTTTCCATGCGGCAGAGAGCGGCGGGTGGCGCGGAAAGTAAAAGCGGAGAGCACAGTCAGGATAAGAGAGGAGAATCAGTTATGGCACAGTTATGGGGGGGACGGTTTACCGGTAAGACCGATCAGCTTGTCTACAATTTCAATGCTTCGATTGCGTTTGATCAGAAGTTTTATAAGCAGGATATCATGGGGAGTATCGCTCATGTCACGATGCTGGGAAAACAGGGGATTCTTGCGGAGGAAGAGGCGCGGGCGATGGTGCGGTGTCTGAAGGAAATTGAATCCGATGTGGAGGAAGGGCGGCTTGCGATTTCACCGGAGTACGAAGACATTCACAGTTTCGTGGAGGCGGAGCTGATAAAGCGTCTCGGCGACACCGGAAAGAAGCTGCACACGGGGCGCAGCAGAAACGATCAGGTTGCGCTGGATATGCGCCTTTATACCAGGCGGCAGGTCTGCGAGACGGACGCGCTTCTGCGGGAGCTTCTGGAGACGATTCTGGCGATTATGGAGGAGCATACGCAGACGATCATGCCAGGGTTTACGCATCTGCAGAAGGCGCAGCCGGTGACGCTGGCGCATCATCTGGGGGCGTATTTTGAGATGTTTAAGAGAGACCGCCTGCGCTTTGCCGATATTTACGAGAGGATGAATTACTGTCCGCTCGGGTCCGGAGCCCTTGCCGGTACCACATACCCGCTCGACAGAGACGAAACAGCCCGGCTTCTGGGATTTTACGGGCCTGCGTTAAACAGCATGGACGGCGTTTCCGACCGGGATTATCTGATTGAATTTCTCTCTGCCTGTGCCACGGTCATGATGCATCTGAGCCGTTTTTCAGAGGAAATCATTATCTGGAATTGTGACGAGTACCGGTTTGTGGAGATTGACGATGCGTACAGCACAGGCAGCAGTATTATGCCGCAGAAAAAAAATCCCGATATCGCGGAACTGGTGCGCGGGAAAACAGGCCGTGTTTACGGCGCGCTTCTGTCACTGCTCACCACAATGAAAGGCATTCCGCTCGCCTACAACAAAGACATGCAGGAGGATAAGGAGCTCTCTTTTGACGCGATGGATACGGTCAAAGGCTGTATCGCGCTGTTTCGCGGGATGCTCGCCACGATGAAATTTAACTGTGAGAGGATGCGCGCTTCGGCCAGCCGCGGCTTTACAAATGCCACGGACGCGGCGGACTATCTGGTGAATCATGGCGTGCCCTTCAGGGACGCGCACGGCATAGTGGGAAAGATCGTACTCTTTTGCATTGAAAAAGGCATTGCGATCGAGGATATGAGCCTTGCCCAGCTGCAGGCGGTAAGTCCGGTGTTTAAAGAGGATATCTATGAGGCCATTTCGATGGAGACCTGCATCAACCGGCGTCTTACGACGGGTGCGCCGGGAAAAGAGGCGATGGAGCGGGCGATTGCGGCCGGAAAAGAATATTTAAACACATACCCTGCTCTTAGGGAGGAAATTGTGTAATTCCCATAAGGCAGACCGGAAAAGGGAGACAAAGTTCTATGAATTACGACATTGCTTTTTTCGTTAAAAAGGCATAAGATATTTGTGATAAAGACATTTGTTTGCTGCGCGCGGACAAGGCGGCGCCAGACAGAATCCCGCACAATGGCAGCGGGGACGGTCTGTGCAATTTTAACCCTTGCGGGCAGCGAAAAACAAAATTTCGAAGATGTGAGGAGAAAAGCAGATGAGTGAAAAGTTAAAAGTCGGCATTCTGGGCGGAACCGGAATGGTGGGACAGAGGTTTATTTCCCTTCTGGAGCGGCATCCGTGGTTTGAGGTCACAACGATCGCGGCAAGCCCGCGCAGTGCGGGAAAGACATACGATGAGGCTGTGTCCGGACGGTGGAAGATGGATACGCCGATGCCTGAAGCCGTGAAAAATATCGTTGTCATGAACGTCAATGAGGTTGAAAAAGTGGCGGCCGAAGTTGATTTTGTGTTTTCGGCGGTCGATATGACAAAGGAAGAAATCAAAAAGATCGAGGAAGAGTACGCAAAGACAGAGACACCTGTCGTGTCCAATAACAGCGCGCACCGGTGGACGCCGGATGTGCCGATGGTGGTTCCGGAGATCAATCCGGAGCACATGGATGTGATAAAATATCAGCGCAGGAGGCTTGGCACACAGCGCGGGTTTGTGGCCGTAAAGCCGAACTGTTCGATTCAGAGTTATGCCCCTGTTCTGACGGCATGGAAATCATTTGAGCCATATGAAGTGGTTGCGACAACCTACCAGGCGATCTCGGGCGCCGGAAAGACGTTTGCGGACTGGCCGGAGATGGAGGGAAATATCATTCCCTTTATCGGCGGCGAGGAGGAGAAGTCGGAGAAAGAGCCGCTGCGCATCTGGGGCCATATCGACGATGTGAACGGTGTGATTGTGCCGGCAGAGTCGCCGGTTATCACCTGCCAGTGCATCCGCGTCCCGGTTTTAAACGGGCATACGGCGGCGGTTTTTGTGAAATTCAGACAGAAGCCGTCCAGGGAGGCGCTTTTACAGGCGCTGTCGGATTTTAAAGGGGCGCCGCAGGAGTTTATGCTTCCGAGCGCGCCGAAACAGTTTATCCGCTATCTGGAAGAGGATAACCGCCCCCAGATCCGTCTGGACGTTGACTATGAGAACGGAATGGGAATCTCTGTCGGACGGCTCAGAGAGGATACGGTATACGACTGGAAATTCGTGGGCCTTTCGCATAACACGGTGCGCGGGGCCGCAGGCGGGGCCGTGCTCTGTGCGGAGCTTTTAAAGGCACAGGGGTATATCGCGAAGAAATAAAAAAGACGCTGTCTGTCCGGCGCAGCTTAAAGGAGTCAGGGAATGGAGCATTTTATCACGGGGATACAGGTTATAAAGCTGGGGAGTCTGGAAAATATAGAAATCGTGCTGAATAAAAATGAGCGCCAGCACCTGATTCTGACGGGAAAGAGCGGTTCCGGAAAGTCGACGCTGCTCTCAGGGATCCGGAAATATTTAGAGGCGGTCAACGACGGCAGACTTTCCGGTATGAACGAGCTTTATATGAAGCTGTTAAAGGACAGCAGCGAGAAAATCGCCGGCGCGCTCACTCCGGCGGAAAAATCAGAGGCCGAAAATCATTACAAGCGCAATCTGGAGTACGTACAGAAGTTCAGCGACGGCGTGGAGCTTTTGTTTCACAGGTCGGACGACCTGGATGCGTGTTACAGGAAGGGCAGATTTCTCACCGCTTATTTTCCGGCGGACAGAAGGCTTGACATCGTGAAGGCAAAAGGGGTGGAGGATGTCAGGCTGAACAGGGTTTACGGGATCGGCGAGGAGCCGGGAAGGCTCCTGTTGAAATATATGATTCATTTAAAGACCCAGGAAGCGTATGCGAAAAATGAGGGGGACATAAAGAATGCGGAATTAATCCAGCGTTGGTTTGCACGGTTTGAGGAGGCGCTGAAGGTTCTTCTGGACGATAAGAGTGCGCGTCTTGCATACAGCTATCGGGAGTATGATTTTAAGATTATCCGCAAAGGCCGGGAACCGTTTTCCTTTGACGCACTTTCCGGCGGGCAGTCGGCGGCACTTTCCGTCGCGGCGGATCTGATTCTGCGGATGGATCAGGACTGGCTTTCGGAAGGCAGGCTCAGTCATTATGATAAAGAAGGGATCGCGCTGATTGATGAGATCGAGGCGCATCTGCATGTGAATCTGCAGAAAACGATATTGCCGTTTCTGACCCGCTTTTTTCCGGGTATGCAGTTTATTGTGGCGACACACTCTCCGTTTGTGCTGGAATCCATTTCCAATGTGATGATTTATGACCTGGGGGAAGATTTTCAATGATCTTTTTGCCGTCGCCCCGTCGTCTCTTAAGAACGGTCAGACGTCGGAGGAGCTGCGCGGCCCGGCGGGTACGGTGAAGGAACTGAAAAAATATGCGCCGACAGGAAACGCAAGGTCGCAGGAAGCCCTTACCGCGCCGTGGGGACAGAAAAAAGAGGAGGGAACGGACAATGGGATTATTTAAGAAAAAAATGACGGTAAATATGGCGATCAATAAAGTCCGGACATCGGAAAATGCATATCTGATCGATTGCAGGGAAAAAGAAAAGTTTAAAGAAGGGCATGTCTCGGGGGCGGTAAACTGCCCGATTGACAAGATCACGGAGGAGAGGATCTGCCGCAGGTTCCCGGATAAAACGTCACATTTCTATATCGTCGGCAGTTATACACAAAAGCCGGGAAGTGCCATGAGAAAGTTTAAACGGCTGGGGTATAAAAATGTGGAGGACGGGGGCTATATGGAAGAACATCATGGCCTGCTCGCCAGGTGAGAGAGGAAAAGAGCTTCGTGTCGGGGCGCTGCGCGGCAGGTATCCGGCGGCAGGGAGGGAAATGGACTGCGCTGTCAAAACGGCTTGAATTTTTTTCCAAAGCAGGGTAGAATAGGTTCCGGTAAGGGGGAAATATATGGAACTGACCGTAAAACTGCAGGTGTTTGAGGGGCCGCTTGACCTTCTCCTTCATCTTCTGGAAAAAAATAAGGTAAATATTTATGATATCCCGATCGCAGAGATCACAAATCAGTATCTGGAATACATAGCCGAGATGCAGCGGCAGGATCTGAATATTGTAAGTGAGTTTCTCGTGATGGCGGCGACGCTGATCGATATCAAGTCAAGGATGCTTCTGCCCGCTCCGGAGTCAGAGGAAGAGGAGGAAGCGGATCCAAGAGCAGAGCTGGTACAGCAGCTTCTGGAATATAAGATGTACAAATGTATGGCCTACGAGCTGCGCGACCGCCAGGTGGATGCGCAGCAGATTCTGTTTAAGGCGCCTTCGATTCCGCCGGAGGTGGCGGAATATGAGCCGCCGGTCGACCTCACGCAGCTGGTCGCGGATGTGACGCTCGCAAAACTGAACGAAATTTTTAAGTCGGTCATGAAAAAGCAGGCGGATAAGATCGACCCGGTCCGGTCCGGGTTTGGCAGGATTGAAAAAGAGGAGATATCGCTGTCCGAAAAAACGGCGTATCTGCTGGAGTACTGTAAGGGGCATAAGTGCTTTAGTTTCCGCAACCTGCTAAAAAAGCAGAGCGGCAAAATGGAGGTCATCGTGACGTTTCTTGTTGTGCTGGAGCTGATGAAAACCGGAAAAATCTTTATTTCCCAGGAGAAAACATTTGACGATATAAAGATTGAGTCGAAAATCGTGGCGTAAAACGGAGAAAGTATGAAAAAAAAGAAGTGTGAAGCGGTCATAGAAGCGGTTCTTTTTACGATGGGGGAGTCGGTGGAGCTTGAGAAGCTCGCGGACGTCCTTGAGATGGAGAAAGAGGAGACGAAACAGATCATGGACGGCATGATGCGGCGCTATAAGGGAGAGGGCAGCGGCGTGCAGATCATTGAACTTGACGGGGCATATCAGATGTGTACGAAGCAGGAGATGTATGAGTATCTGATTAAGATAGCGAAGCAGCCAAAGCGCCATGTCCTGACGGATGTTCTGCTTGAGACGCTCTCCATTATCGCCTATAAGCAGCCGATCACAAAAGTGGAGATCGAGAAAATCAGGGGCGTCTCGTCCGATCACGCCGTCAACAAGCTGGTGGAGTACAATCTGGTCTGTGAGCTGGGGAGGCTGGATGCACCAGGAAGGCCTCTTTTGTTCGGAACAACCGAAGATTTTCTGCGGAGTTTCGGCGTGCATTCCATCGAAGAGCTTCCGGTCTTAAATCCGGTGCAGGTGGAAGAATTTAAACAGGAGGCGGAAGCGGAAATGCATTTAAAGCTGGGGATCTGAATGTAAAAGAATATTTTCCGGCCAATTGTTTTCAGAGTCTTTTCGGGAGGGGTTCTCTCTCCCGGTTTTTGTGCATATAGATTTTATGAATGAAATCCGAGGATGAGTATGTACAGACGTATTTTAGCTTTTCTTTTGATCCTGACAATCACATTGTGGACAGATCTTGCGGCTGCCGCCGCAGAACCTCCGAAAGAAAATGAACTTTATGCGAAATCAGCGGTACTGATGGACGCGGCTTCCGGGCGCATTCTCTATGAAAAAAACGGCCGTGCAGCGATGGCAAATGCCAGTACCACCAAAATACTGACGTGTATTCTGGCGCTGGAAAACGGCGTGATGGACGCGCAGGTTAAAGTGTCTTCCAATGCGGCTTCCCAGCCCAGGGTGCGTCTGGGCATGCAGGCCGGGCAGACGTTTTATTTAAAAGATCTTTTGTACGGGCTGATGCTGGAATCGTATAACGACTGTGCGGTGGCGATCGCGGAGCATATTGCGGGGACGACGGAAGGTTTTGCGGGCCTGATGAACGGTAAGGCGGAAGAGATCGGGTGCAGCGACAGTCACTTTATCACGCCAAACGGCCTAGATGCTTCTGACGCGGAAGGGTTTCACCACACAACGGCGGCGGACCTGGCACTGATTATGCGGTACTGTATCCGCTTTTCCGAAAAATCCCAGGAATTTCTGGAAATCACACGGACAGGACAGCATACGTTTTCGGACGTGGAAGAGAAAAGCACATACGGCTGCTATAATCACAATGCGTTTTTACAGATGATGGACGGCGCGCTCTCCGGAAAGACCGGTTTTACAGGGACGGCCGGTTACTGCTATGTCGGCGCTCTGGAGCGGGACGGCCGGACTTACATTGTGGCGCTGCTTGCCTGTGGGTGGCCGAACAATAAATCTTACAAATGGTCTGACACGAAAAAGCTGATGAGCTATGGGATCGACAATTTCATAAAACTGAGCCTGGACGAGGTGGCGGTGGACGAGGCGAGACTGGCTCCGGTTGCGGTTGAAGACGGTCAGGGAGAGACGATCGGAGACGGGACGGATGTAGCGCTTGAAGTCGGAGAGGCAGAGGGAATCGCAGAAGTCCTCGTATCCGCCGGCGAGGAAGTGACGGTCCGCTATGAGCTGGCCCCGAAACTGTGCGCGCCTGTAAAAAAGGGAGATTATATTGGGAAGATCACGTATCTGCTCGGGGATGAAACGTTGCGCGAATACCGGGTGACGGCGGCGGATTCCGTTGAAAAAATCGATTATAAGTGGTGCTTTGCCATGGTGCTGAAGCGGATGTGGTTAAAGTAAAAAAAGATTTTATAATCTGCTTGAATTGTTACGGTGAATGGACTATAATTTACCATAGCGAAATTTGTTGCTTTTTTAGGTTATAGGAAACTGCGTCGCAAGACGAAAGTACTATAAAACATATCGCTAAGATATGGCAAACACTATATAGATGGAGGTCAAAAGAATGAATAGCAGCAATGATAGCCTGGCTATGCAGCGCATTACCGGGCTTGTCGATGAGAACAGTTTCATGGAGATCGGTTCTTATGTAACAGCAAGAAGCACGGATTTTAATCTTGCGGACACACAGACGCCGTCGGACGGTGTGATCACGGGCCACGGTCTGATCGACGGCAGACCGGTATTTGTCTACAGCCAGGACGCATCCGTGTTAAACGGGACGATCGGGGAGATGCATGCGAAGAAGATTGCATCCATGTACGATATGGCGATGAAAATGGGCGCGCCGATAGTGGGCCTGATCGACTGTGCGGGAATGCGTCTGCAGGAGTCTGTGGACGCCCTTGACGGTTTCGGAATGATTTGTGCGAAGATGGCGGCCGCATCCGGAATTGTTCCGCAGGTCTGCGCGGTGTTCGGCAGCTGCGGCGGCGGACTGGCGGTCGTGCCGGCTCTGTGCGACTTTGCGTTCATCGAGGAGAGCGGCGGAAAAATGTTTATCAATTCTCCGAATGCCATCGACGGAAACCGCATGGACAAGTGCGATACGTCCGCGGCGGGATTCCAGAGCAGGGAAAACGGCTGTATTGACGGCGTGGGAAGCACGCAGGAGATTCTCGGAAAGATACGTGAGCTGCTTGGCCTGCTTCCGGCGAACAACGAGGGAGATACTTATACGTCCGAGTGCGCGGACGATCTGAACCGTCTCTGTGAAAATATGGAGCAGATGAAAGGGGACCCGCGTTTTCTTCTGGGAGAGATTGCGGACGGACATGCTTTTTTTGAGACAAAAACGGATTACGCAAAAAACATGGTCACTGGTTTTCTCCGGCTGAACGGTCAGACCGTAGGCGCCGTGGCGAACGGCACGGAGTGCTATGACGCGGAAGGAAATCTTTCCGGGACGTTTGATGCGGCGCTGACGGCGAGAGGCTGTAATAAGGCGGCGGATTTCGTGCGGTTCTGCGACGCATTTGAGATTCCGGTACTTACGCTCACCAATGTAAAGGGCTTTAAGGCCAGCATGTGTTCGGAAAAGAATCTGGCAAAGGCGCTGGCGCGCATGACGGCGGCGTTTGCTTCAGCGGAATGCCCAAGGGTAAACGTGATTATCGGGGACGCATACGGAAGCGCATACGTCGCAATGAATTCCAGATCAGTCGGCGCGGATTTCGTCTATGCGTGGACCGGGGCGTCGGTCGGCATGATGGAGGCCGGCTCTGCGGCGAAGATTATGTATGCGGACAGCCCTGCGGACGTGATCGCAGAGAAGGAGCAGGAGTACGAAAAGCTGCAGGGAAGCGTTATGACGGCGGCGCGCAGAGGTTATGTCGACCGGATTATCGAGCCTGCGGATACCAGAAAGTATCTTGTGGCGGCGTTCGAGCTTCTCTACACAAAATATGCGGGTGTGCCGGACAAAAAACATGGAACGAAATAGAAAGGTGAAGTTATGAAGAAAAAAATATCTCTTATGCTTTGTCTTGTGATCATGGTGCTGGTCATGGCGGCGTGCGGAGAGGATCCGAAGTCCGTCACGTATTTCGGGATAGGTTACTCGGATTTTCAGAAGAGCATGGAGCAGCTGATCTCACAGACACTTCTGCCGCTGAATGCAGAGGGGATGGCATATTTTCAGAACAGCGGGGATGAGACGGCGGCAAAGCTGGTTACGACATGGAGCGAGGCGGTTGCGGATCTTGGGACTTACCAGAAGCTCGGAGATTTTTCCGTGACACAGGCGCAGGATACCGTGACGCTCGAGCAGCGGGTGGTCTATGAAAAGCGTCAGGTCGTCGTCACCTGTGTCTATACTTACAATTATGAAATCAGGCAGCTTGAGCTGACGGACGCAAATGCAGATCTGGTTTACACGCTGGGAGAGAAGATGTCCAAGGCGGCGTTAAACACCCTTATGGGAATGGGAACCGTTTTTGTGGTGCTGATCCTGATCAGTCTGATTATTTATGGGTTTAAGGTAATTCCGTATATCCAGGGTCGTTTTTCGAAAAAAGAAGCAGAAAATACAAAACCGGCTGAGAGCACGGTCGTCGAGCAGATCGGGCAGCGGGAGGAGCGGCAGCTCACCGACGATCTGGAGCTTGTCGCGGTGATTACGGCTGCGATCGCGGCCGGTACGGGGGCGTCTGCAGATTCGTTCGTCGTGCGCTCCATACGCAGAAAGGTGTAAAGCGCGGGAAGTGTGAGCGCATAATAATAAGATTCTTAATTGTCAATTTCGGGAGGATAATAAAATGAAGAGCTATACGATTACCGTAAATGGAAATGTTTATGACGTCACAGTGGAAGAGAACGGAACGGTGAGCGCACCCGCGGCGCCGGCGCCCAGACGCGCACCCGCGGCACCGGCAGCTCCGGCGGCAAAACCGGCAGCGGCAGGCGCGGCAGGCAATGTCAGGATTGAAGCGGGGGCAGCCGGTAAGGTATTTAAGATCGAATCTTCCGTCGGCGCAGCCGTAAAGAAAGGCGATACCGTGCTGATTCTCGAGATCATGAAGATGGAGACGCCGGTCGTGGCTCCGGAAGACGGAACCGTGGCGGGCATCAATGTAAACGTAGGGGATATGGTGGAAGCAGGCGCTCTGCTTGCGACTCTGAATAACTAATTTATCGTAGGAGGGTAACAATGAGTTATATTACGGAGACGATAAACAACCTCCTGCATCAGACAGCCTTTTTCAACCTTACGGGGGGAAATTTTATCATGATTCTGGTTGCCTGCGTGTTTCTCTATCTGGCGATCCGCAGGGGGTTTGAGCCGTTGCTGCTCGTTCCGATCGCGTTCGGAATGCTGCTCGTGAATATCTATCCGGATATTTTTGCGAGACCGGAGCAGATGAGCAATGGTATCGGCGGCTTATTTCACTATTTTTATGTGCTGGACGAGTGGTCCATTCTGCCGTCTCTGATATTCCTGGGAGTCGGCGCAATGACGGATTTCGGTCCGCTGATTGCAAATCCGATCAGCTTTCTTTTGGGAGCTGCGGCACAGTTTGGTATTTTCGGCGCATATTTTCTGGCGATTCTTTTCGGGTTTAACGACAAGGCTGCGGCAGCCGTTTCCATTATCGGCGGCGCGGACGGTCCTACGTCCATTTTCCTGGCAGGAAAACTGGGGCAGTCCGGGCTGATGGGGCCGATCGCCGTTGCGGCGTATTCCTATATGGCGCTCGTTCCGATTATCCAGCCGCCATTTATGAAGCTGTTTACGACAAAGAAAGAGCGCGCAATCAAGATGCAGAACCTGCGCCCCGTATCCAAGCTGGAGCGGATCCTGTTTCCGATTGTCGTCACCATCGTCGTGTGTACGATTCTGCCGACGACGGCGCCGCTGGTCGGTATGCTGATGCTCGGCAACCTCTTCCGCGAGAGCGGTGTGGTACGTCAGCTTTCGGAGACGGCTTCCAACGCGCTGATGTACATTGTCGTTATCCTTTTAGGAACTTCGGTCGGAGCTTCCACGAGTGCAGAGGCATTTTTAAACTGGACGACTCTTAAGATTGTCGCTCTCGGGCTGATTGCATTTATGTTCGGCACGATAGCGGGCGTTCTGTTCGGAAAGCTGCTCTGCTGGGCTACGAAGGGCAGGATCAATCCTCTGATCGGTTCCGCAGGCGTGTCGGCGGTTCCCATGGCGGCGCGCGTCTCCCAGAAAGTCGGAGCAGAGGAAGACCCGACAAACTTTTTACTGATGCATGCGATGGGACCAAATGTTGCCGGAGTCATCGGCACGGCAGTTGCGGCCGGTGTGTTTATGGCAATCTTTGGAATTTAATAGGAGGATAGAGGAAATGTCAGAAGTGCAGAAAAAACCTTTAAAAATAACAGAGACGATACTGCGTGACGCACATCAGTCCCTGATTGCGACGCGCATGACGACCGAGCAGATGCTGCCGATCGTCGAGCAGATGGATCAGATCGGTTTTCATGCGGTGGAATGCTGGGGCGGCGCTACGTTCGACGCTTCCCTGCGTTTCTTAAAAGAAGATCCCTGGGATCGTCTGCGCAGACTGCGCGCCGGCTTTAAGAATACGAAGCTGCAGATGCTGTTCCGCGGACAGAATATTTTAGGGTATCGTCCGTATGCGGACGACGTGGTGGAATATTTCGTGCAGAAGTCCATCGCCAACGGAATCGATATCATTCGTATTTTTGACTGTCTGAACGATCTGCGCAACCTGCAGACGGCGGTTACCGCATGTAACAAGGAGAAAGGGCATGCGCAGGTCGCGCTGTCTTACACGCTGGGGGATGCCTATACTCTGGAATACTGGACAGATATGGCCAGAAAGATTGAGGAAATGGGCGCGGATTCAATCTGTATCAAAGATATGGCCGGGCTTCTGGTTCCACAGGAGGCTGACCGTCTGGTGCGCGCGCTCAAGGAGTCCACGCATCTTCCGATCGAGCTTCACACGCATTATACTTCCGGCGTCGCTTCAATGACGCTGATGAAGGCAGTGGAAGCGGGCTGTGATATTGTCGACACGGCGATGTCGCCGTTTGCGCTGGGGACTTCCCAGCCTGCGACGGAGGTTATGGTCGAGGCGTTTAAGGGAACGGAGTACGACACCGGACTTGACCAGAATAAGCTGGCCGGGATCGCGGATTATTTCCGGCCGATGCGTGAGCAGGCACTGGAGAGCGGTCTGATGAACCCGAAGGTTTTAGGCGTCAACATCAAGACGCTGCTCTACCAGGTTCCGGGCGGTATGCTCTCAAATCTGATCTCACAGCTGAAAGAGCAGGGAAAGGAAGACAAATATGAGGAAGTGCTTGCGGAAGTACCGCGTGTCCGCAAGGATCTGGGCGAGCCGCCGCTGGTGACTCCGTCTTCCCAGATTGTCGGCACACAGGCCGTGTTTAACGTACTGATGGGCGAGCGCTATAAGGTTGCCACCAAAGAGACAAAGGATGTCCTGCTCGGAAAATACGGCCAGACTGTAAAACCGTTTAACCCCGAGGTGGTCGACAAGGTGCTCGGCGAAGAGAAAAAGAATGCGATCACCTGCCGCCCGGCTGATCTCCTGGAGCCGGAGCTTCACAAGATTGAGGCGGAGATGAAACAGTGGAAGCAGCAGGACGAGGATGTGCTGTCCTATGCACTCTTCCCGCAGGTTGCGACCGAGTTCTTTAAGTATCGCGAGGCACAGCAGAAGAAAGTGGATATCACGATTGCCGACACCAAAAACGGCGCGTATCCGGTATAAAAGAGCGAAAAACGAGGCAGCAGAGAGAAATCTCTGCTGTTTTGTCTTTCCGATACCGGTACGGATGGCGCGGCGTGCGGGATGCGCGGAAAGGAAAGGCGGCGCAGCGTATGCTGCACCGCCGTTGTTCAGTGTATTTTTCAGTGAATAATGCCGCAGCCGATTTTTTCTCCGGCGTTTCCGGAGGGCTGTGAAGTAAAGTCATCCGGCATCCGGTGGATGATAACAGAGCGGCCCAGTATATCGGGGATCAGAAATCGCCTGTCGTAAAATGAAGTCCACGCGTAGCCTTCATTTCCGAGCAGCGGAACCATATCGCCTGCGTGCGCAGGGTGAGGCGCCGAGGCTGGATTGTAGTGATCTCCTGTCTGGGAGAAGGGAGGCGTGCAGTCTCCCGTCTCATGGATGTGCATCGCATAAAAATCAGAAGAGCCCGGCTGGCTGTCGGGAAGGCCGAAAAATTCTGCTTCCACAAGCGTTCCGTCATAAGGTGTAAAATAAAATCTGACCAGTCCGGACAGTTTCGGATAGTCCGGCGAGCCGCTGACCCAGGCCACGGCGTCCGGCGGATTTTCGAGTAATATGTGACAAAAACAAAGTCCAGGTGTGCTGTCCCGCATAATAAGCCTTTTTGTTTATGATATGCGGCGGGCAGGAGAGAGGTTCTTCCGATGAACTGTTCGGAAAATGGTTGAGAATGCAGGCTTCTTATGATACGATGGTGTTATGGAAAAAAATCAGAAAAAGGCAAAAGGAGAATCAGGATGAATCCGGTTTATGAGAAGTTAATGAAATGTTATGAGAGTTATAAAGCGAAGGTTGATTTTGCGCCGAAGGTGGCTTTGATCCTTGGTTCGGGACTCGGCGATTATGCCAGCGATATCAGGGTGGAGTGCACGCTTGATTACAGCGAGATCGAGGGATTTCCGGTATCCACGGTTCCCGGGCACGCGGGCAGATTTATCTTTGGCTATGTGGGGGACGTTCCGGTAGTCTGCATGCAGGGGCGCGTTCACTATTACGAGGGATATGAGATGGCGGATGTGGTTCTTCCGATTCGTCTGATGAAGCTGATGGGAGCGGAAGTGTTGTTTCTGACGAATGCGGCGGGCGGTATCCAGCTTGGAATGCATGTGGGTGACTTTATGCTCATCAAGGGACAGATTGCATGTTTTGTCCCGTCTCCGCTCAGAGGCGCCAATATTGATGAACTGGGCGTGCGTTTTCCGGATATGAGCCAGATTTATGATCTGCATTTACAGCAGACGGTGAAGAAAGCGGCGGTCAGTCTTGGCATTGCGATAAAGGAGGGGACTTACCTGCAGCTCACCGGGCCACAGTACGAGACGCCCCAGGAGATCGCCATGTGCCGCACACTGGGCGCGGACGCAGTCGGCATGAGTACGGCGTGCGAGGCGGTTGCTGCGCGGCATATGGGAATGCGCGTGCTGGGTATTTCCTGCATCTCCAATCTTGCCTGCGGTATTTCGGCGACACCGCTCTCTCATCAGGAGGTGCAGGAGACGGCGGACCGCGTGGCCCCCTATTTCAAGGCACTTGTGACAGAGGTTATCAAAAATATCGTGTAAACAGCAGAGAGGAACATGTGGGATGAATATACGTTTTTACAATGCAAAGATACTGACTTTAAAAGAGGATCATAAGTTTGAGATTGTGGAGGGGGAGCTCTGGGTAAAAGGCGATACGATCTGCCATGTCGGGGTCCGGACGGAGAAAACGGCGGCCGGCGCAGGAGAAGAAGCTCCGGTATGGGACCGCGAGATCGACGCGCGGGGAAATCTGCTGATGCCGGGATTTAAGAATGCCCACACGCACACCGCGATGACATTTCTTCGCTCTTATGCGGATGACCTTCCTCTGCAGGACTGGCTGAACCGGCAGGTGTTTCCGCGCGAGGCGCAGCTGACGGAGGACGATGTATACTGGCTGAATATTCTGGGGATTATGGAGTATCTGACGAGCGGCATCACGTCCAATTTTGACATGTATTTCTTTCCTCCGGTGGATGCGAAGGCGTCAAAGGATACCGGCTTCCGCACCGTGCAGACGAGCGGGCTGAACAATTACGGCGGCACGGTGGAACTGATGGAAGAAAATTACCATATCGTCAATGAGATGAGCGATCTCACAACGTTTCTTGTGGGATTCCATGCGGAGTATACGACATCGAAAGAGCTGATGGAGGGCGTGGCGGCGCTTGCGCACAAGCTGAAATCTCCGGTATGGGTTCACAACTGTGAGACGAAGCTGGAAAAAGACGAGTGCAAAGAGCGCTGGGGACTGACGCCGACGCAGCTGACGGACAGCCTTGGCATGTATGAGTACGGCGGCGGCGGATACCACTGTGTGTGGGTGGAGGAGCCGGATTTTGAGATTTTTAAAAAGAGAGGGCTTACGGCGGTGACGAATCCGGCGTCCAATTTAAAGCTTGCGTCCGGCATCTGTCCGACAAAGCGTTTTGTCGATGAGGGTATTTCGATGGCGATCGGGACCGACGGGCCGGCCAGCAACAACTGTCTGGACATGTTTCGCGAGATGTTTTTAACCTCTACGCTGGCGAAGGTGCGTGAGATGGACGCGGAGTGTATCGGTGCGGATGAAATCCTCTATATGGCCACGGCGGGCGGCGCTCACGCGATGCAGCTTACTGACTGCGACAGCCTGGCTGTCGGAAAGAAAGCCGATCTTGTCATGATCGATTTAAAACAGCCGAACATGCAGCCGGAAAACAATATCATTAAAAATCTGGTTTACAGCGGAAGCAAGCAGAATGTGAAGCTGACCATGGTAAACGGAAAAGTGCTCTATGAGGACAATCGTTTTGAGATCGGATTTGACCCGGAGGAGATTTACCGGCGCGCCAATGCGATTATCGGGCGGATGAAATAGGGCGGTCGTTATGCGGGTTATTTTTATACATCACAGCTGTTTTGTGGTCGAGGTGGATGAGAAAGTACTGATTTTTGACTGGTTTGACGGTGACAGGGTAAACGGGATTCATTTTGGCGGTGTGATTCCGGAGTATGCAGAGGATACGCCTGTCTATGTGTTTGCAAGTCATAAGCACCGGGATCATTTTGATATGGATGTGCTGCACTGGGCGAAGCGGTATCGTAAGATCCGGTATATTTTTTCAAAGGACTGTAAGATGAGTCCGCGATTTCTGGAAAAACATGGATTTTCACCGGGAATACGGGAGAAGATAACGTATGTGGCGGCAGGAGAGCGGTATGAAACCGGCGGGCTTTGCGTCGAGACATTCCGCTCAACGGACGCCGGGGTGGCGTTTTACGTGGAGGCAGACGGTATCTCTCTTTTTCATGCAGGAGATTTAAACGACTGGAAATGGGACGGGGCGGGAGATCTGGTCAACGGGACGATGTCTGCGTCTTATAAGGGACAGATCCGCAGACTTTCGGGGAAAAAGGTTCATCTGGCGTTTGTTGTGCTCGATCCCAGACAGGGAAAGTATCAGGGGCAGGGGATGGATTATTTTCTGGAGCATGTGGACGCCGATTATGTTTTTCCGATGCACATGTGGCGGGATTATTCCGGGATCGTGGCCTATAAGAAAAAGATCTCAAATGCCGCGATGGCAGAACGGATTGTGGAAATCCGGTGTGAAAATCAGATTTTTGAGATCAGAGAGGAGACCTGACAGTCTTTTTTGTGCCGGTCTGAAGCGCTGCCGTGAAGGAAAGGGAGCCTGCGGGTCTTTAAGGCGGATGCATGGGAGCCCCGCAGGGAAGCGCGTTTTTCTGATTGTAAGTTACAGAGCGTCTACGGTAATGTGAAATAGGGAATGGGCGGCATATGCCGCAGAAAGGCAGGAATGAGTTATGGCGTTTATAGGATGGCTGGGACATTATTTACTGGTTTTTATCGCGCTTGCGGCGGTGGGCTGCCTCGGCGTTTTTGCGGGAAAAAAATTAAGCGACCGCAAACAGTCGGACGAGTGAGGGCCGGGCGGTAAAAGGCCGGTCCGATGTTTCGCGGGATTCGCCGGGCGTCCATGTATGATGGCTGTCCGGCGAATGCCGTGGGAGTATCAATAGAGAAGACAGAAGAATCATATATTTCGGAGGAATGAGTCGTGAAACAGTTTTACGGAGAAAATGAACTGCGCAGGATGTTCCTTGCTTTTTTTGAGAGCAAGGAACATCTTGTCATGAAAAGTTTTTCACTGGTGCCGCACAATGATAAGAGCCTGCTTTTGATTAACGCGGGGATGGCGCCGCTGAAGCCCTATTTTACAGGGCAGGAGATCCCGCCGGGAAAGAGGGTGGCGACATGTCAGAAATGCATCCGTACCGGCGATATTGAAAATGTCGGCAGGACGGCCAGACATCTCACATTTTTTGAGATGCTCGGAAATTTTTCGTTTGGGGATTATTTTAAAAGAGAAGCGATCGCATGGTCGTGGGAGTTTCTGACAAAGGTTCTGGGGCTGGAGGAGGACAGGCTGTATCCGTCTGTTTACGGTGAGGACGACGAGGCATTTGAGATCTGGAATAAGGAGATTGGTATTCCCGCGGAGCGCATCACCCGTTTCTACCGTGACCCGGAGACAGGGGCATGCGACAATTTCTGGGAGCACGGGGCGGGACCCTGCGGTCCTTGTTCGGAGATTTATTATGACCGCGGTGAAAAATACGGGTGTGGGAGTCCGGACTGCAGGGTCGGGTGTGACTGCGACCGCTTTATGGAAGTATGGAATAATGTGTTTACCCAGTTCGACGGAGACGGCAAAGGCGGCTATGAAGAGCTGGAGCAGAAGAATATTGATACGGGAATGGGACTGGAGCGTCTTGCCGTCGTGATACAGGATGTCGATTCGGTGTTCGATATCGATACGATGAAAGCGATCAGAGATAAGGTGTGTGAGCTGTCGAAAAAGACGTATCAGACGGATGCGCTGGACGACGTCTCAATCCGGCTGATCACAGACCATATCCGCTCGGCGACGTTTATGATTTCCGACGGCATCATGCCGTCAAACGAAGGCAGAGGCTATGTGCTCCGCCGTATCATCCGTCGTGCGGCCAGACATGGGAGGATGCTGGGCATCGCCGGGACTTTTATGGCGAAGCTGGCGGCGACGGTGATCGACGAGAGTAAGGATGGTTATCCGGAGCTCTATGAGAAGCAGGATTTTATATTTAAAGTGCTCACGCAGGAAGAAGAGAAGTTTAACCGGACCATTGATCAGGGGCTTGCGATCTTAGGAGAGATGGAGACTGAAATGGAAGCTGCGGGCGGCAGGGTGCTTTCCGGTGAAAACGCGTTCCGCCTGTATGATACGTTTGGTTTTCCGATCGATCTGACACGTGAGATTCTGGAGGAAAAAGGATTTACAATCGACGAGGAAGGCTTTGAAGCGGCGATGAAGGTGCAGCGCGAAACAGCCCGCAAGGCCCGCAAGGTGACAAACTACATGGGGGCGGATGTGACGGTGTACGAGTCGATCGATCCTTCTGTCACGACGAAATTTGTCGGATATGACCGTCTCACTCACACGTCAAAGGTTACGGTCATGACGACAGAGACGGAGATCACCGAAGCGCTCTCGGACGGTGAAACAGGAACGATATTTGTGGAGGAGACGCCGTTTTACGCGACGATGGGCGGACAGAATGCCGATACGGGTTTTATAAAAAGCGCGGACCAGTCGTTTGTCTTTAAGGTGGAAGATACCGTAAATATGCTCGGCGGCAAGGTGGGGCATATCGGCAGCGTGGTGAGCGGCATGGTAAAGACGGGCGATACGGTGGAACTTTTCGTGGATGCCGGGAAGCGTGCCGCGATCGGAAAAAACCATTCGGCAACGCATCTTCTGCAGAAGGCCCTTCGCACGGTGCTGGGGAGCCATGTGGAGCAGGCGGGGTCCGATGTGAACGCAGACCGGCTGCGTTTTGACTTCTCCCACTTTTCTGCGATGACGCCGGAGGAGTTAAAGAGGGTCGAGGCAATCGTAAATGAAAAGATTGCGGCCGCGCTTCCGGTTGAGACGAAAGTTATGAGTCTTGAAGAGGCGAAGAAGACGGGGGCGATGGCGCTGTTTGGCGAGAAGTATGGCGAGAGTGTGCGCGTCGTAAGGATGGGAGATTTTTCCGTCGAACTGTGCGGCGGCACGCACGTTGAAAATACCAGTGCGATTTCTTCGTTTAAAATTGTATCGGAAGCAGGAGTTGCGGCCGGCGTCAGAAGAATCGAGGCACTGACGGCGCAGGGTGTTTTTGCATATTACGACAGGATTGAGGAGGAGCTTTTGTCGGCGGCGAAGGCGGCAAAGACGACTCCTGCCGGACTTACGGATAAGATCGGGCACCTGATGGCGGAGATAAAGGCGTTACAGAGTGAAAACGAGTCCTTAAAGAGTAAGGCGGCGAAAAACGCACTTGGCGATGTGATGGATGAGGTTGTGGAAGTGGGCGGTGTGAAGCTTCTGGCCGTCGGCGTCGAGGGCGTGGACATGAACGGACTCAGGGATCTGGGCGATCAGCTCAAGGCGAAGCTCGGGGAGGGCGTCATTGTCCTGGCGTCTGCAAAGGACGGCAAGGTGAACCTGATCGCGATGGCGACCGAGGGCGCGATGGCAAAGGGCGCGCATGCCGGAAATCTGATCAGACGTATCGCCGGGAAGGTCGGCGGCGGCGGCGGCGGACGGCCGAATATGGCGCAGGCCGGCGGAAAGAATGCTGCAGGAATCCCGGATGCGGTCGCGGAGGCGAAACTGGTGCTGGCGGAGCAGACAAGTCAGGAGAGGTGAGGAAACAAATCTGACCGGCGGTTTTGGTTGCGAAGGGATCGCAATAGCGCGGAGCTGAGGTAAAAATAGGGTGACAGGAGGATTCATATGAGCAGAATCGGAATTTTTATGGCGGACGGCTGCGAGGAGATCGAGGGCCTTGCCGTGGTGGATATTGTGCGCCGCGCAAAGATGGAGATCGTGATGATCGCTCTTACGGAGAAAAAGGAAGTGACGGGGTCGCACGGGATTACGTTTCTGGCGGACGCGGCGGCATCGGAGGTGGACTTTGACGGGCTGGACGGGATCGTGCTTCCGGGCGGAATGCCAGGGACTTTACATCTGGCGGATGATGAGACGGTAAACGCAGTGATCCGGCGTTTTGCGTCGGAGGGAAAGCTGGTCGGCGCCATCTGCGCCGCGCCGGGCGTGCCCGGTGCGGCCGGGATTCTTGCGGGAAAGCGTGCCACATGCCATCCGGGGTTTGAAGATAAACTGACGGGGGCTGTCGTCTGTGTAGATGAGGTCGTCGTGGACGGCAATCTGATCACAAGCCGCGGCATGGGTACTGCGATACCGTTTGGCCTTGCAATCGTGCGTTATTTTACGGATGAAGAGACGGTGGAAGGAATCAGAAAAGGGCTGGTTTTCCGCGCCTAGAAAGTGCACCGGAGTTGCGTATCCGGACGGAAATCACGCCGTATCAGCCATTTATGCGGCTGATGCGGCGTGATTTGTATTCGGGTATTTTTTAATTTTGAAAGTGCATCCTTATCTGGACATCTGTTCTTCCTGCTTCATGATCATCTTTTTGACCATTTCGCCGCCGATGCTGCCCGCCTGTGCGGAAGTAAGGTCGCCGTTGTAACCTTCTTTTAAAGGTACTCCGATTTCACTGGCTACTTCCTGTTTGAAACGATTCATCGCTTCTTTCGCCTGCGGTACGGCCATCTGACTGCTGTTAGAACCTGAACTGTTTGTTGCGCTCATGGTTTTCACCTCCATAAAAATGTGTTGTTTTTCTTTGGGGATATTCCCCTCTGTGAGGGCGCGGCAGTTTTCGCCGCGGCTCCTAATCCTATTATTTACAGCCGCAAAAATAATATGTTGGAAATTATTGAGAATTTTCTTGACAATGGAAATGAGATGTGCTTATACTAACAATATGCAGTCAATGCAGTGTTCAATTTTGAGGAAAAGGAGGTAAGAATAATGTTGAGATTTCAGTATGTGAATGGATCAGAGGATCAGAAAAGGCATTGTATTACCTCGGTGGAGTTTTCGGCCAGTATTATGAGGAGCAGTATGTTTGTGCGGGCGCGCGGAGCGTGTTCCGTGCGCAGACCGTAGCGTCTGCCTGTTTCCATAGATGGCGGATTTATTTCTGTGAACCGCAGAGCCCGTGGTAATCGTATCGATGCCGCGGGCTTTTTTGTCATACAGGGAAATATGTCCTGTATGGCGGGAATACCGGACGGAAATGAAGAGAAGACATGCCGGGAGAAAAGGAGGATTTTTGTGAAGAAGTTGTATATTTATATCGGACGCGAGTGGCTTTCGTATCTGTTTGCCATCGCTTCGATGGTGACGGCGATTGTCCTGGACATGATTTATCCGAAGATCACCCAGGATATTGTGGATGAAGTGATTTCAGGCGGCAAAACGCAGCTTTTGACAGGGCTTCTGGGCGGAATTGTGGCGGTGGGAATCGGGCGGTGTATCTTTGGATATTGCAAAGAAATTATGTTTGACCGTGTCTCGTCAAAGATCGGTTCGCAGATGCGCAAGGATCTGTTCGACCACATTCAGACGTTGTCTATGAATTATTTTGACAATGTCAATACGGGAGAGCTGATGGCCCGCGTGAAGGACGACGTGGACCGGATCTGGGATGCGCTCGGGTTTGTCGGAATGCTTGTGATTGAGGTCATCATCCATGTCGGCTTTGTGCTTTACTGTATGTTCAGCAGAAACTGGAAGCTGGCGCTGGTTCCGCTGTTTGCAATGATTATCTGCGGGATTGTGGCGGTGGTGATGGAGCGGAAGCTGGATAAAGTATATGAGGAAATCAGTGAGGAAAACGCTGTGCTGACGACGGTGGCAGAGGAAAATCTTGCGGGCGTGCGCACGGTAAAAGCGTTTGCGCGGGAAAAGCACGAGATCCAGAAGTTTTTATCACACAACAGTCGTTATTATGAACTGAACATCACACAGTCGAAGGTGATGGTGCGGTATTATCCGCTGTTTCAGTTTGTGGGAAAGGCCCTGCCGGTCTGCACGACGATCCTGGGCGGTATTTTTGTGATGAACGGCGAGATGACGCTGGGCGCGCTCGTAGCGTTTGTGGAATACAGCAGAAACTGCACCTGGCCGATGGAGATGCTGGGCTGGCTGACCAATGGTGCTTCTGCAGCCGCGGCGTCCTACAAGAAAATCCGTAAAATATACGGAGAAGAGGCGATGGTTAAGGATAAGGACAGGACGGTCCGGCTGGAAAAAGTCAGCGGGGACATCGAATTTGATCATGTGTCGTTTAAACTGGAAGAAAAAGAGATATTAAAAGACGTCAGTTTTGTGGTTCCGGCCGGAAAGACGCTTGGAATTATGGGGGCGACCGGCTCGGGAAAATCTTCGATGATCAGTTTGCTGCAGCGCTTTTACGATGTGACGGAGGGAGCGGTGCGTTTTGACGGGACGGACGTCAGGGATTTGTCGCTAAAGCAGCTCCGCAGTAATATTTCCGTGGTTTTACAGGATGTGTTCCTCTTTTCGGATACGATCGAGGAAAATATCAGGATGGGGCAGAGAAAATGTCTGCCCATCGAGGAAGTGCGCCTCGCGGCGGAACATGCCAGCGCGCGTGATTTTATCGAGAAGATGGATGAACAGTATAAGACGGTCATCGGAGAGCGCGGCGTAGGCCTTTCCGGCGGTCAGAAACAGCGGATCAGCATCGCGCGGGCGCTGGCAAAGCACAGTCCGGTGCTGGTGCTCGACGATTCCACATCTGCGCTGGATATGGAGACGGAGCATGAGATTCAGAAGATGCTGAACTGTCTTTCGGATACGACAAAAATTGTGATTGCACACCGTATTTCGGCGGTCCGTCATGCAGACGAAATTATTTATCTGGAAGAAGGCAGGATCGCAGAGCGCGGGACGCACGAAGAGCTTCTGGCAAAGAAGGGACTTTATTATGATACCTATATGGCGCAGTACGGCGCGTTTTCCGGATATACGGCGCAGACTGCATAGTCGCCGGGCGGTTTCTGCGGCATTTCTGCACAGGCCGCTCTGGTGTGGAGTTTTAAGCCGCTGAAAGATTATTTCCAGGGGCAGAAAGGGGAGATGAAATATGGCGGTCAATTCATTCCGCGAAGATGAATTTATGGAAAACACCGATAAGAAAAAGATATTAAAGCGGCTGTTTTCCTATCTGCTGGAGTATAAATGGATACTTTTTGCCGTGTTGCTGTGTATGGGCGTCACGGTTGCGATTTCGCTGGTCAATCCGCTGATTATCGAGGAGGCGATTGACCATTATATCAGGGAATCGGATTTTTCCGGGCTGATGCGGCTCGGCGTGTGTGCGCTGGCGCTCAATATCCTGTTTGTCCTTTTGGTAAAGGTGCGGATGTATGTGATGTCGGTTGTTTCGAATAAGATCCTGCTGCGCATCCGCCAGGATCTGTATGAGCATATTCAGACACTTTCGTTTTCATTTTTTGACAGCCGGCCGACCGGGAAGATTCTGGCACGGATTATCGGAGATGTCAATTCCCTGAAGGATGTGCTTGTAAATATGGTCACGACGTTAATCCCGGAATTTATCACGGTGCTCGGAGTGGTGGTGATCATGCTGGTAAAGGACTACCGGCTGGCGCTGGCTTCACTTTCCACGATTCCTGTCATGGCTCTGGGCATCTGGTTTGTGCAGAAGGCATCGCATAAGCGCTGGGGTGTTTTCCGGAAAAAATCTTCCAATCTGAACGCCTATGTACACGAGGATATTGCGGGGATGAACGTGGTGCAGAGTTTTGGCGCCGAGGAGGAGACGCGGGAAATATTTGGAAATCTCACCGACGAGCATCAGAAGGCGTTTGTGGATGCAGTTACCTACGCGGATATGTTCGGTCCTGTTATCGATTTCTGCTGGGGCATCGGGGCGATGATGCTCTACCTGATCGGGATTCGTTTTCTCGGGTCTGAGGATATTTCCGTCGGACTTCTGGTGGCGTTTGGCACTTATATCAATATGTTCTGGAATCCGATTATGAATCTGAGCAGCTTTTACAACAATCTGGTGACGAATCTGACAGCGGCGGAGCGGATTTTTGATATTCTGGACACGGAGGCGGAGATTGTGGATGCGTCTGATGTTGCGGAGCTGCCGGACGTACAGGGCGAGGTTACGTTTTCTCATGTCAGCTTTACGTATGACAAGGGGACGGCGGCGGAGACAAAAGTTTTAGAGGACGTCAGCTTTAAGGTTTCGCCGGGAGAGACGATCGCGCTTGTCGGGCCGACCGGGGCGGGAAAGACCACGATTGTGAATCTGATCAGCCGTTTTTATGACATTGAGGAGGGAACGATCTGTGTCGACGGATTTGATCTGACAAAAATATCGATTGAGAGTTTAAGACGCCAGATGGGCGTGATGACGCAGGACAATTTTATATTCCACGGGACGGTCAGGGACAATATTCTGTATGGAAAACTGGATGCGACGGAGGATGAGATGATCGCCGCTGCGAAAGCAGTCAATGCGCATGCGTTTATTATGAAAATGGAGAAAGGGTATGATACGGAGCTGAAAGAACACGGGGCAGGTCTCTCGATCGGCCAGCGCCAGCTCATCGCGTTTGCGCGGACGATGATTTCGATGCCCCGGATCCTGATACTCGATGAGGCGACGTCAAGCATCGACACGCACACGGAGATTCTTGTTCAGAAGGGGATCGAGGCGCTTCTGGCGGGGAGAACCAGTTTTGTGATCGCGCACCGGCTGTCAACCATTCAGAATGCGGACCGGATTTTCGTGATCGATAAGGGCGGGATTTTAGAGCAGGGAAGCCCCGAGGAGCTGATGAAGAAAAAAGGAGCGTATTACCGGCTTTATATGAAGCAGTTTGAGGCGGCGGCGTAAGCCGCCCGGAGGCCGGGGAAACCATGTCACAAAAAGGAGCAGCCATGAAATATAAAATAGATCTGACGGATGACGATTATTTTCGTTTCAATCTCTTTTACGCAAATCATTCAAAGGCAGGAAAGCGTTCCATGAAAATGGCCAGAATCGTATTACCGGTTCTGGCGCTGTCTTTTCTTCTGGTATTATTCCTTGCAGGTGCCAGGCCGGGGCTTCTGGCCACAGAGGCGGTCGTCCTGGCGGTCGTGGTGATCGTCTGGTATCTGAGGGTTCCAAAGATAATGGAAAGAAATATCAGAAAGAATATTGACAGGATAAAGGCAGACGGGAAGCTGCCGTATCATGCAGCGTCGGAGATTGCGTTTGAGGATACCATGATTGTGGAGAAAAATGAGATGGGAGAGTTTCATGTAGCTTACAGCGATATAGAAACTATTTATCCCGGGGAAGCGTATCTTTATATCTTTTATGGCGCCATACAGGCGTTTATCATTCCGTATCGCTGCCTGGGCAAGGATACGCGGCAGGTGGTAGAATATGTCTTAAAAAAACAGGCGGATTCTGAATCGTAAATCGTCTGCGTCGGCTGCACGGCGTCAGAATTTTTTGTATAAAATGGAAAAAAACGGGAATCTTCTTCTTATGGGAAACAGTGAGAAAGGAGAGGATTTTTATGAAAAAAAGAAAGGTAATATGGTACATACTGCTG
This sequence comes from uncultured Roseburia sp., assembly GCA_947649645.1. Taxonomy (GTDB): domain Bacteria; phylum Bacillota; class Clostridia; order Lachnospirales; family Lachnospiraceae; genus Roseburia. The sequence goes on from CANSSP010000001.1 coordinate 236,922, forward strand.
GGGATTAATCTTTTTCTGCTTCTTCTGACCGGAATACAGTATGGGAGACGTTTAAAACTCCAGCAGGGTATCGCAGAGAAGGTAATACGGTTTCATGTGCTTGCAAACAGCGATACACCGGAAGACCAGGCGCTTAAAATCAAAGTGCGGGACGCCGTCGGGGAAGAACTCGGCGTATTGCTGGAGACGGTGAAGAGCCGGAAAGAGTCTGAAGCGGTAATCAGAGAACAGATGGAGGCGATTGTAAAAACGGCGGAACAGACGGTTGTGGCGGAGGGGTATGATTACAAGGTGAGAGCGTCTCTGACAGAGGCGGATTTTCCGGTAAAACAGTATGGAAGCTTCCGTTTTCCGGCCGGAAAATATGAGGCACTTGAGATTGAGATCGGGGAGGGTGCCGGGAAGAACTGGTGGTGTGTGATGTACCCCAATATGTGCTTTTCGGGAAGTGTCTATGAAATTGTCGACGAGGACGCAGAAGAGTCCCTGCGCCGGACGCTTTCCCCCGGAGAATATGAAAAAGTCCTTGCCTCGGGGGAATATCGGGTACAGTTTCAATATCTGACATTTTTAAATGAATATCTGCGATAGGAGCGAAAAGGGGCCCCTGCAGGCGCAGATGCAGTCACAGCTCCTTTATCATCCGCGTGGATATCATGCACGTCTCGCCGTTGACAAAATGAAGGACGCGGTTCTTTGTGTCTGCTTCCCGGATGTTCTTCCTGTTTGCGAGGAAAGAACGATGACACCGGACAAAGCTGTCGCCCAATGTTTTTTCCAGTTCTTTTATGGTGCCGGAGAACTCAATCTGACGGTCTTTGGCATGAAGGATAACCTTGTGTATATTGCCGGAAGTTTCAAAAAAGAGAATGTCGTTATAATCGACGTTGATTCTGCGTTCGCCGATTTCAATGGTATAGGTTTTATGGGTTTTATTTGTCTGCAGGGTGTAGCGTTCCAGCGCGCCGAGCAGACATTCCCGGATTTTTATTTTTGCTTCGCCGGGATTGTCTTTCAGCACGAAATCCATTGCCTCTACCCGGTACTGAAAAGTCATGTAGCTTAGTTCGGAGTGCGCAGTCACAAAAATGATGAAACACCGGGGATCGTACATCCGGATCTGCCTGGCAAGCTGCATGCCGTTTATATCACATTTCAGATCAATATCGAGAAAATAGATACCGGTATTCGTGTCTTCTTTGACGGCTTCCAGCAATTTATAAGGGTTGGAGGTATCAAGGATGAGCTGCATATCCAGCTCTTCTATCAATATGGTATTCTGAATCATTTCTACGACAGATTTTCGTTGTGCGGTATCATCTTCACAGACAAAGACGTGAAGCATGTAATATCACTCCCTTCTTATGCCAATTTCCATATATTGTGTAAAGAAACAGCCTTGTTTCGTTGTCTCCAGCAGTATATTATCGTAAGCGTTGATCAGTTCCTGCGCGTTTGAAAGCCCGATTCCGGAATGATTCTTTTTTGTGCTGAATCCCTGCCGTTTCAACTGGTACAGAGGAAGATCATCCCCCCGGAAACTGTTGCTTATGATGATGGCGACTGTTTCGGGATTCTGAATGATATTTAAGCCCGCCTTCGGCTGATCGGCTTCCATGGCGGCCTCTATGGCATTGTCCAGGAAAATGCCAAGGATTCTGGCCAGATCCACGGTATCCATGGAAAAGCCGGCGACGGGATCGGGGATGTCAACGGTGACGTCAATCCCGGTCTCGTGGGCATAGATGAGTTTTGCAGACAGCAGGCTCTTGATCTCCAGAACGCCGATATTGCCGAGCTGACTGAGCTTGTAGTCCCCCTGGGAAATCAGAGTTCCAGTCGGCAGGATTTTGCTTTCGAAATAGTGTTTCAGTTCTTCCATGTCCCCGTTTTCAATGTAACCCGACAGTGAGAGCAGGATGTTGATATAATCGTGCTTAAAGGACCGCAGTTGGCCATACATCAGTTCCAGATTGCGGGTGTAATCCGATAAATCCTGGAAGGACCGTTGTTTTGCCTCGGCGCGGGCCTTTTCCTGCCAGGTACTGAACATCGATAGAAAAAGGAAAAGCATAACCATAAAAAATCCAGTGAAAAGCAGGGTATAGTGATAGATGGTGGTGATTATGGAGGAACCCTTTTTTTCAAATACATAGCCAAACGTGTGCAGAAGAGTGAAAAACAGCAGAGCGGCATCGATGATATACCATATCTGATTCATCTGTAATAAGCCTTTGCGTCGCAACAGCCATTTTTTTAACCATCTGCCGATGAACCATGTGATAAGGCTGAACAACACAATCTGAAAGAGCAGCGCGCAGAAACCGGTATAGGGGTTGTTCAGTATAAAATCCGGAGTAATAAAAGTCAGAATAACGACCAGCAGCTGATCCACGATGACAGTGAGTATGCATCCTGAAAATCCCATGCAGATATTCTGGGGACGGGTATTCCGGTAACTGATCAGGCCGTAAAAACAGATGACCATCAGCGTGCCGAAAAGTCCATATTGCATGATCGACAGAAACAGGATGGGAAATGTCGAAAAAAGTAACAATATATAGAGGGCAGCGTGCGCCCGGATGCTCATTTTCTGAGGCCATACGTTCCGGATTCCGATGGAAAGCAGAAGCATGGAGACCATCATACTGGTATAGCGATTCATCTGGGTACTCCTTTTTCATGACAGGATGGAACTAAGAAATTTTCATCAGATATCTTATCACGAGTGTGAATCTTTTTCAATTGTATCTTACCTTCCGGTATGTGCGAAAATGATGAATAAACGCAGTGTCCGGAAATGCAAAAGTGCATTTATGAGTGCGGGAGGCCGTTTTGCGACGATTTTGTGAGATCTGCTTCTTTTTCTGTTATGCTGTCTTCACCGGGAAACGAGATCAGTGCAATCCCGGAGGTATCAGAAGAAAGGGGAAACAGAATGAGCAACAGGATTCTTACAGTTGAAAACATCACACAGAGATACGGGCAGACACTCGCGCTGGATGATGTCAGTATCTGCCTAAGGCAGGGGCAGATTTATGGTCTGGTCGGCAATAACGGCGCCGGTAAAACGACGCTGATGCGCCTGATTACAGGACAGACGCCCATACAGAAGGGAGAGATCGGACTTTTTGGTTGCAGGACGGCGAGGGAGATCCGCGCAATGAGGCGGCGCACAGGAGCTTTGATCGAAGCGCCCGGTTTTTTCGATGATATGACTGCGGAGCAGAATCTGGAATATTTTCGTCTGCAGTTCGGCATAAAGGAAAAAAAGGTCGTCAGAGATACCCTGGAAAAGGCAGGGCTTTCCGATACCCGGGGAAAACGGTATAAAAATTTTTCACTTGGCATGAAACAAAGGCTTGGAATTGGACTTGCGCTTTTAAATACGCCGGAGTTTCTGATTCTTGATGAACCGATCAACGGTCTTGACCCGGCCGGCATCGTGGAAATCCGCAATATGCTGCTTGAGATTCACCGCTCGGGAGCGACCATTCTGATCACAAGCCATATTTTAAGCGAGCTTTCAAATGTGGCGACTCATTATGGATTCTTAAGCAGAGGACGTCTGCTGGAGCAGGTGTCGGCCGGGGAGCTGTCGGATAAATGCAGTACTTATCTGGATATTGCAGTTGACGATGTCCGGAAAATGGCTGAACTGATGAAAGAAAAGCTGCATCTGTCCAGATTTGAAGTGGCAGGCGACGGACATATCTATCTTTATGAGCGGATGGAAGAGGCGTCGGCAATCAACAGGGAGGCTGTCCTGGAAGGCCTGAAACTGCGCTCCATTGAAAATCACAGCATAGGCCTTGAAGATTATTACATGAATCTGATCGGAGGTGCGTGTCATGCTTAGCTATATAAGAAGTGAATTGTTCCGTTTTTTTCACAATAAAAAACTGTATCTGCTGATCGGCTCCCTGGCAGTGCTGATTGCGGCGATGGTTTCAGCGCTCGTCTTTTTTGAAAAAACGCAGGTTTTTCTCAATGCCACGACGGCCTTTGCGCTGGGGGCGGAATACAAAAGTATGCATTACCTGCTGGTGCTTATACTGGTTTTGTCCATGTATCTGGACGACAACGAACACAGGCAGCACACCATGAAACATTCGGCCGCTTTTGGCATCAGCCGCGGTACGATTTATCTTGCCCGGTACCTCTCACAGCTGATCGCCGCCGCAGTCATCTATATTCTGATGAATATCCTGCTTACGGGCCTGTCATCTGCCTTTCTGCAGCACAGCAATGTGGGCGAGGGAGCAGAGCTTCTTCGGGCGATGGCGGCGGGACTGCCGCTCTTTCTGGCGGCACTGGCCGTCAGCCACTGCTTTCTTATGAATGTGGAGAGTCAGACATCTGCCGCAACCCTGGCGATTTCTGTGATCCTGGTTCTGCCCTCGATTATGAATCTGCTGGGAAAACGGCTGGACCTTATAAAAGAGCTGGCGTACTGGCATCCTTACAACCTGGCCGCCCCCTTTGCCGATATGGAAAATCAGGTGATGGAGCTGACATGGAACGCGGCCGGCGGCATGGGACACTGTTACCTGTCGGGTATTGTGTGCACGCTTATCTTTACGGCTGCCGGGCTGTCCGCCTTCAGGAGACGGGAAATCAGATAAAAGCTGCAGATGGGCAGATATATGGAAAGGCGGCTGTGCTGCCGTTTGTTTACAAATTGGTGAGAAAAAGAAAAGGAGATCTGAAATTATGAAGCATTTATTAAAAGGAGCTGCTGTGGCAGCAGTGGTACTGATCGTTTTACTGGTAGTCAGCGTGTTCTGTAATACGCATGATATTCATCTGGATATGGTGATGACAGGCACGGTATCGGCAGTCTGTGCCATGCTGCTCTATCGGGGACTGACAAGGAAGGATAAATAAAATGTAAAAATAAAAGATTGACAAACCGCCCAGAGCTTTTATAATGTGAGGGTATGATTTTGCGGGAGGATGAAGGGATGACGAAAGAGATATCCATAAAAATCAGCGGTTCACAGGCTCTGGGCGGGGACGTCGCCACGGTTGAGACGGAGGCCTGCGGGGAATATTATAAAAAAAACGGAAAACATTATATTGTTTTTGATCAGGCGGCGGAAGGTGCCTCAGGAACGGTAAAAAATCTGATCAGGCTGGAAGAGGAGCGGATGGAGATCACAAAACGGGGTGCCGTTGCGGTGAGGATGGTATTTGAGAGAGAGAAGTGTTTTCAGAGTATCTACCAGACCCCGTACGGTGGTTTCCCGATCGAAATCGAAACAAAAGAATTTGCCGTGAGGGAAACAGAGACACGCATCGGGGTTATGGCAGATTATGTTTTAAGAGCAGACCGGAAACATCTCGCAGACTGCAGGATACGGCTTGAAGTCCGGGCAGAAGAAGGGTAGACTGGTTATTTCTTCTTTTTTTTATTTTTAGTATCTTTTTCAAGCGCCTTCTTTTCCTCTTCCAGCTTTGCATTTGCGCTGGCCGCCTTCTCTTTGAGTCTTGCCCGCCAGCTCTTTTTGCCTTCGGGTCTGGGGAGCGGGCCGCGCAGACCGGTGACTTTTGTTATGTAAATACCGCTTACGCTTGCCTTTACTTCTTTTTTCAGAGGAATCATATCGTAGACGGATTCATCTGCGATCAGCGACATCACTTTCGGTCCGATCTTGGCTTTTACAATGGGAAGCTTAGAGCGGCGCATCAGCCTGGGCGTCTGGTCGATGACGATCTGCGGAAGACCGGAATCTTTAATCCGCATCCGTTTCTTATCGATAATCAGCATGGTGACAGTCTGCGCGTTTGCTGCGAGCTGTGCATCCTGTTCTTCTTTGCGTTTCTGCGCCTTTTTGCCGAGAAAATACATGACAATCAGACCGGCGATCATTAACACTAGGATTACCAGCAAAACAATGGTAACTGGGCTCATGACGAAATCCTCCTCACAATAAATTCGCATTTCATTGTAGCATTGATTGTAGAAAAAAGCAATTGGGTATTTTGAAACATTTGTGAAACTTTCTGCCAATGGGTTTTATTTCTGGAAAAACTATGTTATAGTGGACGACAAAATGGTTTGACATGGCGCCGGTGCGGCGCAGAAAGGGAGGTAATTTTGATGAAAAAGAGAACGGCTGCGCTGCTGCTTGGTGTGATGATGGCGGTAACGGCTGCTTCCTGTGGTCAGGGAAAAGAGGGAGAAAAAGGCGCCGCGAACGGGGCAGAGGGGACGGAAGTCACAGAGGAAACGGAAAAGAGTGTGACGGCGGCCAGCAGTGTGTTTGATCTGAATGCAAAAGATTATGTGACGCTGTGCGATTACAGCGGCTTTGAAGTGACAATCAGCGGGGATTATGTGGTGGATGCGGAAGATGTGGACGCATATTTTAAAAACATGCTTGCGTCGAACGGCCCTTACTATACGGCGGACGAGGAGAAAACGGTGATCGGCGAGGGAGATATCGTAAATGTCGATTATGTCGGAAAACTCGACGGAACGGCTTTTGAGGGAGGTACGGCGGAAAAGCAGAATATCGATGTGTACAACAATTCTTCGGCGGACGGGACCGTCCCTTATATTGAAGGGTTTACGGAAGGATTAAAAGGCGCTTCGGTGGGAGACGTCTTAAACTGCGATGTTACGTTTCCGGAAAATTACGGCAATGCGGATCTTGCCGGAAAAGCGGTCGTGTTTACGTTTACCGTAAATTCAATCCAGAAAGAAGTGACGGCTGACAATGTGGATGATCAGTTTGTAAAAGAGCAGTTTCAGGCGGATACGGTGGAGGAAATGAAGGAGCAGATCCGCACTTATCTTGAGAGCACGGCTTCTTATAATAAAAAGAGAGATTCCTACAATGCGGTTCAGCAGTATCTTGTGGATAACTGTACCGTGGATGTGCCGGAGGATTATCTGGCGGCCAGAGTCAGCGATTACAGGCAGCAGGTTATCGCGGACAACTGTGAAGGGGACGAGAGCAGGCTGGAGGAGTATCTGTCTACTTATTACGGGAAGAGCGTGGAAGAGGCAGAAGAAGGCTGGAGAGACGGCATGAAAGAAGGTATCGCTCTGGAACTGATCATGGAAGCGATTGCGGACGAACTGGGCACGAAGGTTGAGGAGGAGGCATATCTTTCCTTTGTGGAAGGGGCGGCGACAGGCAGCGGCTATGGCTCCGTGGACGATATGTACAGGGCATATGGTTACGGAGACCGGGATTATGGGGAAGCTTATGTAAGAGAGCTATACCGATATGACCGTGCGCTGGATACCGTGATGGAGCATGTGACGGTCAGAGAGGAGCCGGTAAATGATGCGGCCGACGCGGCGGCGACAGAAATGCCGGAAGAGAATGGTACCGACACGCAGACACCGGAAGAAAGCGTATCGGGCACGGAGGAGATGTAGAAGCGAAGAGAAAAGTATCCGTACGGAGCAGTACTTATGTCATGCAGGTGCTCCGTGCTGGTACTTTTTTCATGGGAAAAATAGACAATATATGGAACATGGATTTTTTGGCATATTTTCACAAAATTTATAAAATAATCTTAAATTTACTGACACTACAACGGCTTTCATGATAAAATAAAATCAGACATTTGACAAACAAAAAGTCGGGGGGTAGTAAGAATGTTTCAGATAGGGGAGTATGTTGTTTACGGGAACAAAGGCGTGTGCCAGATAAAAGATATTACACATATAGATATGGCAGGGGCGGACAAGGAGCGTCTTTATTATGTTCTGGATCCGGTCTGTGATTCGAATGGACGGGTTTATGCGCCGACGGACAATTCCAAGATCACGATGCGCAGGGTGATTTCAAAGGAGGAGGCGGGAAAGCTGATTGAGGAGCTTCCGCAGATCGAGCTTCTGTGGGTGCCGGACGACCGGCAGAGGGAGACAAAATACAAGGAAGCGATGCGCACCTGTGATTACCGCGCCTGGGTCAGTATTGTAAAGACACTGTATCTGCGGAAAAAAGAGCGCATTGCACAGGGGAAGAAAGTTACCACGCTCGACGAGCGGTATATGAGGGCGGCGGAGAACGAACTTTTCAGTGAACTGTCGCTGACACTGGGGATTCCAAGAGAAGATATGGAGCATTATATCAAGGAAAAGCTGAGTATCGAGTAGTGCTGGCGAAAGGCCTCCGGTACAAAAAAAGCTGTCCGCACCTGCCATAAGCAAAGGGTGCGGACGGCTTTTTTCGTTCACAGGTAAAATCTGGACGCAGTGGAAAAAAATACTTCTGATCGCAGGATGTCAGAGCTTTTCCCTGAATCTCATGCCGGTATTTCTGAGATGACAGAAATGTAAGGGAGATTATGGATTCTTTGCCATACGTTCAGACGGTTGTGTTGACGCCGTTGACGGCGGCGTGTTCGTCTTCGTCCATCGGGATAACGAGGCATTTTTTTCCGTCGATCATCTGAGAGTGAATCTGTCCGACTTTTTCCGGCTTTACTCTTAAAATGACATCGTATGTTTTTACGGTTCCGGCTTCCTCCTCTGCGTCATCGGAAACGGGAAGCGAGCGGGTGTCGTTCAGCTGCTGTTTTAAATTTTCAACCTGGTGAATGAGATCCAGTTTTTCCCTGCGTCTTCCGCCTTCCTCCACAAGTTTTGGATCTACGAGCTGTCCGGCTTCCGGCGGTTCTTCGCGAAAAACGTTCTCATAGGTTTTTCCAATGACGGCGGTCTGTTCTTCCGGGACGCCGCTTTCCGTGAGGATGTCGGTGATGGCGGCGGGGGTGATCACGATGGGTTCCGGCTCTTCTGTTTCTTCTTCGCTGACGGGAATCCTGTCGTTGAGATTTCCCTGGATATTGATAAAAAGCGCATCGCTTTTGTCGTCATCTTCTCCGATTACCTCTTTTACGATACTCTGAAACGTCAGTTTTTTCTCGGTAGCCGTCATTTTCGGGTCACAGCCCAGGCCGGATTCCATAAATTCTGCATGCGGAGACTTGGTATCCCTTGTATAAAAGAGGACCGAATGAATGTCGGCACTGCGTTCGGTAAATGCAGGAAAAACAAAACCGGTGTCGGGCATGCCGACGACCCAGTCACGGACGCGCGGGCCGATACGGTTTTCATCTTCGCGGTAGCCCAGGCCCGGCTTTGTGAGAGTGACGGGGCAGATGGCGCAGAGCAGATATTCGTAAACCTCTTCGGATTCGTCGAGATTGTTGTGATCCGTGGTACGCGTCATGACGTCGTATGCGTCATGGAAAAGCAGTATCAGATAGTTGCCCACATACTGATAGCTGTCGATCACATGATCGAAAAAAGCGTCCATCAGGTCGTCGTTTTTAAGGGCGCTTTCTTTAAGTCCCATGAGAAATTGTTGTCTTCCGCCGGCAGCTTCCTCGGCCGCGGGAAATTCCAGTTCAAGGAGATTATTGCCAATGGCGCCCGAAAAAACTTTTTTGGCGATTTCCAGGTATTTAAAAAGTTCTTCGTCATCCAGATTGAGAAAGGTCTGGCCGAAGGAAGTGACCTTGCGGCGGTCGGCGTCCACATAGCAGCCGCACAGCCTGGTAAAGGTACAGGCATCTTTTTTCAGCCGCTTTTTTAATTCAAGAATATCCTTTTTGTTCATAAGTATCCTCCATGCCGTTTTTGTCGGGAACAATTCCCGGGATTTGTGGTGCAGATTGCAGCAGCCCGAAAGCGTACCGGAGATATTATAGACGCAAACGAAGCAGTGTGCAAGCAGTTTTTACGAAAGTCTGTTCTGTATAAAAGATTTTGATAATCTGTCTTGTCAGGTGTAAAGTTATGTGCTATAGTGTGAAAAATAAGCTTGATGGCCTGGAGGATGATTATGACAAAACAGGAAGAGATTAAACGGCTGAAGCGGGAAAAGGACGCCGTGATTCTTGCGCATTACTACACGCTTCCCGAGGTGCAGGCTGTCGCAGATTACATAGGCGATTCCTATTATCTCAGCGAGATGGCGGTAAAGCTGCCCCAGAAGACCATTGTATTCTGCGGGGTGTCGTTTATGGGGGAGAGCGCGAAGCTTTTAAACCCCGGCAAAACCGTTCTGATGCCGGATGCGTCGGCAGACTGCCCGATGGCGCATATGGTGACAAAGGAGACAGTGGACGCGGCGCGGGAAAAATATCCCGATCTGGTGGTGGTCTGCTATATCAATTCTACGGCAGAGGTAAAATCGTGGTCGGATGTATGTGTGACCTCGGCAAATGCCGTACAGATTGTAAAAAAGCTGCCGGCCCGGCATATTCTGTTTATTCCGGATAAAAATCTGGCCCGCTACGTGGCGTCGCAGGTGCCGGAGAAAGTGTTTGTCTGCAACGACGGATATTGTCCGGTTCACGAGGAGATGGCGGCGGAAGAGATACGGGATTTAAAGGAACGGCATCCCGGAGCGGAAGTTCTGGCACATCCGGAATGCAATGAAAAAGTGCTTGCGCTGGCGGATTATACTGGTTCCACGAGCGGAATCATCGCATACGCGAAGCAGAGTGCGGCGAAGACATTTATTATCGGGACGGAATCCGGTGTTTCCTGCGCCCTGAGACAGGCAAGGGAGGATGCGGCATTTTATTTTCCGCAGACGGAGCCGGTCTGTCAGAATATGAAAAAGGTAACGCTGGACGGTGTGCTGGATGTTCTGAAAAACGGAAAAAATGAAGTGCGGCCGATAGAAGGACATTTATCGGAAACGGCCGGGGAGTCTCTGCGAAAAATGCTTGTGCTTGCAGGGCAGAAATGAGGAATTTTAATGAAAGAGTTATATTATGATGTGGCGGTTGCCGGGTGCGGTGTCTCCGGATTATACACCGCGCTGCATCTCTCCGGAGATAAAAGAGTGCTGATGCTCTCGAAGGGTGAGCTGGAATGCTGTGATTCCATGCTGGCACAGGGAGGAATCTCGGTCCTCTATGACGAAGAGGATTATGATGCCTATTTTGAGGATACCATGCGGGCGGGACACTATGAAAACCGCAGGGAGAGCGTTGCTCTTATGATACGTGCGAGCCGTGGGATCATCGATCATCTCATGGATCTGGGCGTCCGTTTTGAAAAGAATCCGGACGGCACCCTGGCCTATACAAGGGAGGGGGCACATTCCAGGCCGCGCATCTGTTTTCATAAGGATATCACAGGAAGAGAGATTACGACGACGCTCCTTAACGCGGTGAGGAAATGTCCGAATGTCACCATCATGGAGCATACGGAGATGACGGATCTTCTGACTTCGGCCGGGGCCTGTACGGGTATCACGGCGAAGACTTCCGACGGGGAGACGCTTCGCATCCACGCCGCGGACACGGTGCTGGCGACCGGAGGGATCGGCGGGCTTTATGAGCGCTCCACAAACTATCCTCTGCTCACCGGGGATGCCTGCCGGATCGCACAAAAACATGGCGTACTTTTAGAGCACATGGATTATGTGCAGATTCATCCGACCTGCCTTTACAGCAGAAAGCCGGGAAGGAGTTTTCTGATCTCCGAGTCGGCGAGAGGGGAGGGTGCAGTTCTGATCAATCACCGTGGAGAACGCTTTGTAAACGAGCTGCTTCCGCGGGATGTTGTGACAAAAGCCATCCATGATGAGATGGAGCTGGAAGGCTGCGACCACGAGTTTTTGTCTTTTGAGGCAGTTCCGGGAGAAGTCATTGCGGGCCATTTTCCGCACATTCAGAAGCGCTGTCTGGAGGAAGGATACGATATTTTAAAAGAGCCTGTCCCGATCGTTCCGGCCCAGCATTACTTTATGGGAGGCATCCATGTCGACGGTGATTCGCGCACGACGATGCCGCATCTTTTCGCAGTGGGAGAGACGAGCTGCAACGGTGTACACGGGAAGAACCGTCTTGCGAGCAACAGCCTGCTTGAGAGCCTGGTCTTTGCAAAGCGCGCTGCCGCACAGATACAGGCCGGAGGGATGTTGAGAAAAATATCATAAAAGGAGGAGATCATGAATCCGATCACGATGCGGCTTGCCGCTGACAAATATATAAGAATGGCCCTGGAGGAGGATATCAACAGTGAGGATGTGTCCACGAATGCAGTCATGCCAGGTTACAAAAAGGGCGAAGTGCAGCTGATCTGCAAGGAGGACGGCGTCATTGCAGGCCTGCCTGTTTTTGAAAGGGTATTTACCATACTCGATCCCGGGACGGAAGTGGAGTTTAAAGTCGGGGACGGTGATTTTGTAAAGAAAGGCCAGATCCTTGCGGTTGTGAGAGGGGACGTCAGAGTACTTTTGTCGGGGGAGAGGACCGCGCTCAATTATCTGCAGCGCCTTTCCGGAATTGCGACGTACACGCGTGGCGTGGTAAATCTTCTGGCTGGGACAAAGACGCAGCTTCTGGATACCAGAAAGACGACGCCGTGTATGCGTATCTTTGAAAAATACGCGGTCCGGGTCGGCGGAGGGGGCAATCACAGATACAACCTCTCCGACGGCGTTTTGTTAAAGGATAATCACATCGACGCGGCGGGCGGCGTGAGAGCGGCCGTGGAGGCGGCGAGGCGTTATGCGCCGTTTGTGCGGAAAATCGAAGTCGAGACAGAGAATCTTGCGATGGTGAAGGAGGCCGTGGAGGCGGGGGCGGATATCATTATGCTCGACAATATGACGCCGGAGGAGATGGGCGAAGCCATCCGTCTGATCGGCGGCAGGGCGAAGACAGAGTGTTCCGGAAATATCACAAAAGAGAATATCAGAACCATTACGCAGCTTGGCATTGATTTTGTGTCGAGCGGCGCGCTGACGCATTCCGCGCCGATTCTCGATATCAGCCTGAAACATTTAAATATACTATAGAAAGGACTGGTGTTATGGAAAATGGAATGGCCGCGTCTGCACGCAGAAAAAAGCTGCTATCGCTGCTCGGCGAAGCAGATCTGCCGCTGTCCGGTGCAAAGCTCGGGAGCAGGACCGGGGTGAGCCGTCAGATCGTGGTGCAGGATATTGCGCTGCTGCGCGCGGAGGGTTATCCGATTGTCTCTACCGCGCGAGGATATCTTCTGGAACAGAGCCGGCAGGCCGTCCGTGTTTTTAAGGTCTGTCATACTGACGCGCAGGCGGAAGATGAGCTGACGACGATTACGGATTCCGGCGGTCATGTTCTCGACGTTATGGTAAACCATCGGATTTACGGAAAGGTGACGGCGCCGCTGGATATCAAAAACCGCAGGGATATCAGACGGTTTCTGGATGATCTGCAAAGTGGCAGGTCGACCCTTCTTCTGAATGTCACCTCCGGTTATCATTTTCACACTGTCTCTGCGGAGCGGGAAGAACTGCTGGACGAGATTGAGGAGGCACTGCGCGGGAAACAGTATCTGGCAGAGCTTCTCCCCTACGAGATTGAAAAATGTCAGACACATTGTCTTATTTCCGAATAAGATGCCGTTCTGTGGCATCTTATTTTTGTGAGCGGAAATAGTCGACAAGCTGATAGACGAGTATGATTTCTCTTTCGGTGAGAGAGGAGACATCGATCATATTGTGGTCGGGCAGTCCGAGCAGATAGTCCGTGGATACTTTAAAGAGCTGTGCCAGTTCCATCAGATATGCGGTGGACGGTACGGAAATCCCCATCTCCCACGCATTGACGCTGCTCCTGGTGATATTCAGCTTTCGCGCGAGTTCCGCCTGCGTCAGACGGCTGGCCTCACGGAGCTGTTTTATTCTATCGGCAATCATAACATCTCCTTTTTACTTTTTGCACTTTTTTGTATCGTAAAATATTCAAAAAGATATTTCATTATCAAAAAGATAAATTAAATTGACACCTGAAAATCATGGTAGTAAAATTAGTAATGCACACAAAAGAAAAAAGAATGCATCTATGGGAGAATGACACAAATGAAGAAGAAGGCAGTCCGCATTTCACAGGAAAAGTGCATCGTAATTTTTCTGATCCTGTTTTCAGGCAGTTTTCTGCTCCTTTCTGTCCTCGGAGGGACCTGGGAGAGAATTGCGGATGTCTGTTCCAAAAACATCATTACACTTGTAAAAGAAAATGGAGATGGCACAGGTCAGTACAGAATTAACCTGGAGGAGGGGAGCTGTACTTTTAATATAACGCTGTTTTCGGGAGAAAAGAAAGGGAGGCTGCGCGTCACGGAGGGCGGCGGATATTATTATGAGATTCCGGGGACAAGGGCGCGGCTGGTGGTGGAACTGCGTGTCTGCCGGGGGACTGCCGAGTTTGGGCAGTGCCTGGAGAGGGACGCCTCTTATTATAGAAGGAATGCGGCGGAGTATGCATCTGGGTATCGGTACGCGGAGGAGGGCTGGATGACAAGGACGGAATCGTTTGTGTGTCATCGTTTCCGGATGCAGAGAGAAGACGGAGGGAAAGAAACGGAATCTGCCGCATGCGCCGTCGTCTATTGCAGAGCAAAACTGGCGGAATACCGGTTTGTGCTGGAGGCGGTTTCCAGGGAAGAGGCGGATCTTTTTGGCGGGTCTTTTGTATATACGCCGCGCAGTGATTGACATGTCTGGTATTTTCTAGTAAAGTGGATAGAGTCAAACATGTTGTGAGCAAGGGGAAAGGAACAACAGAATGCTGATATCGCTAATTGTGCCGTGCTACAATGAACAGGAAGCACTGCCTATTTTTTACAGAGAGGTAAAGAAAGTACTTGCAGGTATGGATATTTCGTCCGAGATCCTATTTGTCAACGACGGTTCGGGCGATGAGACGCTTCGCATCCTGAAAGAAATCGCAGCGGGAGACGAGACGGTAACTTATATTTCATTTTCACGGAATTTTGGGAAAGAAGCGGCGATGTATGCCGGATTCTGTAATGCAGGGGGAGATTATATCGCCGTGATGGATGCGGATATGCAGGATCCGCCGTCGCTTCTGCCCGAGATGCTTTCAATATTACAGGGCGGCGGATACGACAGCGTGGCCACAAGGAGGTCGACGCGCAAGGGAGAGCCGAAGATCCGGAGCTGGTTTGCGCGCAGGTTTTACCAGATTATCAATCGGATTTCCGACGCCGATATCGTGGACGGGGCGAGGGACTTCAGGCTGATGAAGAAAAGTATGGTCGACGCGATTGTTAAGATGGGGGAGTACAACCGTTTTTCCAAGGGAATTTTCGGCTGGATCGGGTTTCAGACATACTGGCTGCCCTACGAAAATGTCAGCCGCGTGGCAGGAGAGACAAAGTGGAATTTCTGGAAGCTTCTGAAATATGCAATCGACGGGGTGATCAATTTCTCACAGGTGCCGCTTTCCGTGGCTTCATGGTTTGGTATGTTCATGACGTTTGTCTCGTTTGTGGCTATCGCGCTGATTGTGGTGCGCAAGCTTTTATTCGGGGATCCGGTGGACGGATGGGCGTCGACGATCTGTGTGATCACGCTGATTGGAGGTATCCAGCTTTTCTGTATGGGAATTATGGGACAGTATATCGCCAAGACTTATATGGAAGTAAAACAGAGGCCGCATTATATCGTCTCCGAGAGTAACCGTCGGGAACTGGAGAAGGTGAAATGACAGGCATCGGGACACTTGACTTCCCTGTCAAATGGATTTATAATATTTTTTGTTTAGCGCCCAGAATATAGTAATTGAGGAGAGCCATGATTAAGAGCATGACAGGTTTCGGCCGGTGTGAGGCCGTGTGCAGAAACCGCAGGATTACAGTTGAGATAAAATCAGTCAATCACCGCTATCTTGATATCAATATCCGGATGCCAAAGAATCTGAATCTTTTTGAAGGAGCGGTCCGGAGCCTGTTAAAAGAATATGTGGAGCGGGGAAAGACAGACGTCTTTATTATGTGTGAGGACGATACCGGGGAAAACATTTCATTGAAATATAACGAAGCGCTCGCCGCGCAGTATCTGATGCATGCCCGCTCGATGGCGGAGCAGTTTGGCATTGAGAACGATCTGCGTGTCAGTGCGCTCTCCCGCTTTCCGGAGGTTTTTACAATGGAGGAAGAGCGGCCGGATGAGGAAGAGCTGTGGGCGGAGCTTGAGAAGGCGGTCCGGGGGGCCGCAGAGCAGTTTGTGGAAAACCGCGCCGCAGAGGGAGAGCGCCTTATGGCGGATCTTCTGGATAAACTTGACGGCATGGTTTCCTGTGTGGACTTTATCGAAGAACGCTATCCGGAGATTCTGGCGGAATACCGGATGCGTCTGACGGAGAAAGTAAAGGAGCTTTTCGCGGACAGACAGATGGACGAGGCGCGGATTGCAGCGGAGGTCACGCTGTTTGCGGATAAGATCTGCGTGGATGAGGAGACCGTGCGTCTTAAGAGTCACATCAGAGGGATGAAAGAGGCGCTTCGGACGGGAGGCGGCATCGGCAGAAAGCTGGATTTTATTGCGCAGGAGATGAACCGGGAGGCAAACACCATCCTGTCGAAGACGAATGACCTGAAGGTTTCCGGGGTCGGGATCGATTTAAAGACCGATATCGAAAAGGTGCGGGAGCAGATACAGAATATTGAGTAACGGTGTGGGAAGAAGGGAATATGGCAAGATTAATGAATATCGGATTTGGGAATATGGTCAACACCGATAAAATTATCAGTATTATCTCTTCCGATTCAGCGCCTGCAAAGCGGATCATCCAGAGAGGGAAGGAACAGGAGACACTGATCGACGCAACGCAGGGGAGAAGGACGAAAAGCGTGGTTTTTACGGAGAACAATAAGATCATCCTGTCCGCACTGCAGCCGGAAACACTTGCGCTCCGGTTTAACGGTAATGCCGCTGAAGTCTGTGACGATACGAGAGAATAGAGAAAGTATGCAGAGCTGGAAATGAAATCAAAAGGAGACGAACATGATACATCCATCTTATGTAGAGTTAATGAAGGTCGTAAACAATGACACGGAGATCGGTGAAGAACCGGTTGTAAACAGCCGTTATTCAATTGTGATCGCCGCAGCCAGAAGAGCGCGCCAGATTATCGGAGGAGACGATGTGATGGCGGATAAGATCGGCTGCCCCAAGCCATTGTCCATCGCAGTGGAAGAGCTTTATGAGGGAAAAGTGAAGATTATCCCGGAAGATTCGGAGACGGAAATTTAGAGCACAGGGTAAGGATGATAAAACAGTTTTTATCATCCTTTTTATGCATTTTATAAACCAGTGTGCAAAAGAGGTCAGTGTATGAAATTATTGTTTATTTCTCTGGGCTGTGACAAAAATCTGGTGGATTCTGAGTTTATGATCGGTCTGCTGCAGAAAGACGAGGCGCTTTGCGCCGACGGCCTTGTGATGACGGACGATGAGTATGAAGCCGATGTGATTATTGTCAACAGTTGTTGTTTTATCGGTGACGCGAAGGAAGAAAGCATCAATACGATTCTGGAGATGGCGGAGCATAAAAAGGACGGAAACTTAAAGGCGCTGATCGTGACAGGGTGCCTTGCGCAGCGCTACCGGGAAGAAATCCGGAAAGAGATTCCCGAGGTGGACGCCGTTCTCGGGACCAATTCCTATGCGGATATTGCCGACGCCGTCCGCAGTGTGCTTGGCGGTTCCTGTTATGAGGAATTTAAGCCTCTGCGCGGGCTTCCCAGGGTCCGGGCGAAGCGGAGCGTGACGACAGGGGGACACTTTGCATATCTGAAAATTGCGGAAGGGTGTGACAAGCACTGCAGCTACTGTGTGATTCCGTCTGTCAGGGGCGGATACCGCAGTGTTCCGCTGGAGGAGCTTGTGGCGCAGGCAAAGGAGCTTGCGGCGGACGGGGTTAAGGAACTGATCCTTGTGGCGCAGGAGACGACGCTTTACGGGATGGATCTCTATGGGGAGAAATCGTTGCACCGGCTTCTGGATGCGCTGAATCAGATTCCGGGCCTGTTCTGGATCCGGCTGTTGTACTGTTATCCGGAGGAGATTTACGAGGAACTGATCGATGCCATTCTCCGGAACGGGAAGGTGTGCCACTATCTGGATATTCCGATTCAGCATGCCAGCGACGCTGTTTTGCGGCGCATGGGACGCCGGACGGACCGCGCCGGCCTGGCGCGGATTGTGGCGCATTTAAGAGAGCGGATCCCGGACATCGCGCTGCGCACGACGGTCATCTGTGGATTTCCGGGGGAGACGGAGGAAGCGCACGAAGAGCTGATGCAGTTTATCAACGATATGGAGTTTGACCGTCTGGGCGCTTTTTCCTATTCGCAGGAAGAGGGTACGCCGGCTGCGGCGTTTGAGGGGCAGATCGGCGAAGAGCAGAAGGAGGCATGGCGCGCAGATGTGATGGAACTGCAGGAGGAGATCTGCTGTGACAGAAACGAGGAGATGAAGGGCAGGGAGCTGGCCGTCTTTATCGAGGGAGAGGTGAGCGGCGAGTCTGTCTATGTGGGGCGGACATACCGGGACGCGCCGGATGTTGACGGTTATATTTTTGTTCACACGACGGAAACGCTGATGACCGGAGATATAGTGCGGGTGCGCGTGACCGGGGCCCATGAATATGATCTGATCGGGGAACCGGTCTGAAACGAAAAGAAAAAGAGAGGGGTGTTTGTTATCAACTTACCAAACAAGCTTACAGTGCTTCGCGTGATCCTGATACCGTTTTTTGTAGTTTTTCTGATTGTGCCGTATTTTGCTGAATACGGCAGATATATCGCAGCTGCCATTTTTATTGTGGCGAGTCTGACAGATATGCTGGACGGAAAGATTGCAAGAAAATATAACCTTGTGACGAATTTCGGCAAATTTATGGATCCGCTTGCGGATAAACTATTGGTGTGTTCTGCCATGATCTGTCTGATTGAGACGGGACAGCTTGCCTCATGGATTGTGATTGTGATTATCGCGCGGGAGTTTATTATCAGCGGATTTCGTCTGGTAGCCTCCGACAACGGGGTCGTCATTGCGGCCAGTTACTGGGGGAAGTTTAAGACGGTGTTCCAGATGCTGATGGTAATCGTGCTCATCTTGGACTTTCCGGGGGCGTTTTTCGGGACGCTCGGGATGATTTTCACTTATGCGGCGCTGATTCTTACGATTGTCTCACTTATCGACTACGTCGTGAAGAACAAAGATGTCTTAAAGGAGCAGAAATAAAAAGTGTGTGTGGAAGAAAATCGGAGAAGCAATGAGCCGCCGGAATATCGTGTTTATCGTCTGCTGAAAAAGTATGGGTACAGGCTGACGACAGCGGAGTCGGCCACCGGTGGCATGATCGCGTCGATGCTTGTCAATGTGCCGGGCATCTCGGAATTTTTTGAAGAGGGGTACGTGACCTATTCTGACGCGGCAAAGGTGAAAATGATTCACGTAAATCCGGATACCATAAAGACTTACGGTGTTGTCAGCAGCCAGACGGCGGAGGATATGGCGGAGTCGGCTGCGCGGACGGCCGGATGTGACGCGGCGCTTTCTGTGACCGGGGTTGCGGGACCGGACGGCGGCACAGAAGAATGTCCGGTCGGCCTGGTTTATATCGGCTGCTTTCTGAACGGGAAAACGGTGGTGACGCGGCACCAGTTTCACGGAGAGAGGATGGCGGTGCGGACGGCGGCGGCGGAAGAAGCGCTCTGGCTTCTGATAAAATGTCTGGAGGAAACAGAATGAGGATAATTGCAGGAACAGCGAGAAGCCTGCCGCTGAAGACAGTGGCGGGGACAGATACCAGGCCGACAACGGACCGGATCAAGGAGACATTGTTTAATATCATACAGATGGAAGTGCCGGGGAGCCGGTTCCTCGATCTGTTTGCGGGGAGCGGACAGATCGGGCTGGAGGCGGTGAGCCGCGGTGCGCGCGAGGCGGTGTTTGTCGATAATGACAAAAAAGCGCTGGCGTGCATCGAGGAAAACATCCGTTTTACAAAGTTCGGGGAGCAGACCAGGGTGTATCGCTCCGATGTGATGAGCGCGCTGCGTTCCATGGAGGGAAAATACCAGTTTGATCTTATTTTTATGGATCCGCCCTATGACCGGCAGATGGAGCAGGATGTGCTCTTATATCTGGCGTCCTCCCGGCTGGTGACGGAGGAGACGATGATTATCGCCGAGGTCTTAAAGGAGGCGGACTTTTCTTATCTGGACGGGACAGGGCTGGTTTTAAAGCGGTTAAAGACGTACAGAACAAATGCGCATGCTTTTTTTGCGAAGGATATGGCACAGAAAGAAGTGTGAAGATAAGCCCGGCGGTTTATTTTTTACAGCTGCATACTGCAGGAGCCACATAGGATAAAACAGACGTACCGCCCCAGGAGATGGCTCTGGCACGGAGGAATGATATGAAAAAAGCAATTTACCCTGGAAGTTTCGACCCGCTGACCTTAGGGCATGTCGATATCATTATGCGCTCGTCTAAAATCGTGGACGAGCTGGTCGTCGGCGTGCTGCACAACAGTGCAAAAAATTCATTGTTTTCTCTTGAGGAACGTGTTAGTATGATTAAAGAGATGACAGGCTCGATACCGAATGTGACAGTATCTTTTTTTGACGGACTTCTGGTGGATTATATGGATAAAATCGGGGCCACGATCATTGTGAGAGGCTTAAGGGCCGTGACGGATTTTGAATACGAGCTGCAGATCGCACAGACAAATCATGTGGAAAACCCGAATGTGGAGACCATATTTCTGACTACGAGTCTGCAGTATTCGTATTTAAGTTCTACAATTGTAAAAGAATTTGCTTCCTACGGCGGCGATATATCAAAGTTTGTCCCGGCGCAGTTTATTGACAGGATATATGAGAGATATGGGATAACACGGCAGTCGTGACAGTATTTTATAAAGAAGGGGTGCTCGTGTGAAAGTGAAGTCTGGCAGTTTCTTTTTCACACCCGGATTTGTGTCGGAGCCGCAAATCCGGATCGCAGCCCGAAATCTGACATTTCGGGCGCGGAGCCTTCGCAGAACCGGCTTCGGCATGGAGGATTTTATGGCAAGCAGAATTGAACAGATTATTGAGGAAATCGAAGAGTACATAGACAGTTGCAAGTCACAGGCATTTTCCCCGTCCAAAATCATCGTGAACAGGGAACAGATCGAAGAACTCCTGAATCAGCTCCGCGTAAAGACGCCGGAGGAGATCAAGCGCTACCAGAGAATCATCAGCAATAAGGAGGCGATCCTGGCGGACGCCCAGGCGAAGGCCGATTCCATTATCGCCCAGGCGCAGGTGCAGACGGACAAGCTGGTCAGCGAGCACCAGATTATGCAGCAGGCATATGCCCAGGCAAATGAAGTCGTTATGATTGCAACCAGGCAGGCGCAGGAGATTCTGGACAACGCGACGAATGACGCAAACAATATCCGCATGGGAGCCATGCAGTATACCGATGATATTCTGAGAAATCTTGAGAGCACGATATCCCATTCCATTGATTCGGCAAAGGCCCGCCACGAATCTTACTTAAGCACCCTGCAGGGTTTTCTCGACGTTGTCACGACGAACCGCGCGGAGTTAAATCCGTCCGTCGACGAGCCGCTTCCCAAAAAAACAGAGAGCTCCGACGACGAGCTTCCGAAGCTGGAGATTACCTCGGATATGCTGTGAGCGGAGCAGACGTCTGTATTCCGGAACGCTCAGAGTCCCAGCCACAGGGCAAAGACTGCGGCGAGCAGGGCGGAGACTGCGGTGAGGATGCATTTCAGGATACAGTAGCGCTTCAGTGAGAGGCTGGTATCCCGGATCATGGAACTCGTCTGCGCGATGCCGGAGAGCCCTCCGAATGCGGTGAACGCCATTGCGAGCACATAGCGTGTTTTAAGGTCCAGCGGTGTTTTTCCGAGCAGGCTGATGCCATTCGTTATTTCCGTGATCCCGGTGACAAGCAGCGAGAACATGGGGGAGAGCGGCAGTTTTTTTACCATGGAAGCCGCCATCGAAAACAGCATAATATAGCCACCGAGTCTGGTGAGTGTTTCGAATCCGTTCATAATGCCGGCATCTATCAGTTTAAAGTTCATTCGGGCTTTTGATGCCGGTTTTTTTTGTGCCTGGATGAGAGTCCCCTTTTTCCGAAGCAGAATAAATCCGGCGGCCAGCGGCGGCAGAAACAGAATGGCGAAGCTTAACAGTGTAAGCGACGGCAGCGAGAGCTGCTGATATAATATGTAACTGCTGATAAAAACGGGGCTGATATTGTTGGTGATGACAAACAATACGTCTGCCTCTTCTTCTGAGATCTGGCCGCACCGCAGAAGCTCCGCGCAGTTGCGGCTGCCCATCGGGAATCCGAAGAGAAAGCCGGATAAGAGGATAAAAGCACCGTTTTCGCTGACCGGAAACAGCCGTCTTATCACGGGGCCTGCGAACCGCGTGATGTATTGCAGATAATTGGAATAGATCAGGATGTTGGAGAGGATGGCAAACGGCAGCAGCGTCGGCAGCACCTTTTCATACCAGAGGACGAGACCGTCCGCGGCGGCAGCGACTGCATCTTTCGGAAAGCACAAAATATAAGCTGCAAAAACAATCAGACATATGAATATAAATTTCTTTTTCATACTAAAATATATGAAAAGCAGGAGGTATTATGATGAACATTTTGGATGAAATCAAAAAGAAGAATTTAGAGTCGGAAAAGGTATTCCGCTACTTTTCGGAGATCGCGGCAATCCCGCATGGCTCCGGAAATACAAAGCAGATCAGTGATTATCTGGCCGCTTTTGCAAAAGACCATGGCCTTGAATATTACCAGGACGAAGCCGGTAATGTTATCATCATACAGGAAGCGACGGCCGGGTATGAGGGCGCCAGTCCTGTGATACTGCAGGGGCATATGGACATGGTGTGTGAAAAGGAGAGCGGATGTGCGATTGATTTTAAGCGCGAAGGACCTGACCTGTATGTGGACGGGGATTTTTTAAAGGCGCGGGGAACGACGCTGGGCGGGGATGACGGAATCGCGGTGGCGTATGCGCTTGCCATTCTGGATTCGCCCGAAATCGCCCATCCCCGGCTGGAGGTGGTGCTGACCGTGGACGAGGAGATTGGCCTGCTTGGGGCGGAATGCATCGATCTTTCCATGCTGAAAGGGAAATCAATGCTCAATATTGACTCGGATGTGGAGGGACATTTTCTGACGAGCTGCGCCGGCGGGGCGACGATAAAGTCAGAGATTCCGGTTTCTTATATCCGCCAGAAAGGGCTGTCGGTAAGCGTGACCGTGACGGGACTCTCCGGAGGACATTCCGGCAGTGAGATTGACAAGGAACATGCGAACGCCAATCTTCTGATGGGGCGGTTTTTAAAATATGCATCCGACCGCATGGAGATCGGGATCGCGGAGCTTTCCGGAGGGCTTAAGGACAATGCGATTCCCAGGGAATGCCGGGCGAAGCTGGTGATTCCGGCGGAAAAGGAGACGGAGTTTACCGGTTATGTAAAAGAAATGGAGCAGATTTTTCAAAAGGAATATGCCGTTGCGGATCCGGGGGTCGTGATCGTGGCGGAAGCGGAAGCGGAAGCGGAGCATTCGATCCTTTCCTTTGCGTCGATGACGAAAGTGATTTATTATCTGCGCAGTGTGCCGGACGGAGTACTGCATTATAGTAAAGTGATACCGGGACTGGTGGAGACGTCGGCAAATCTGGGAATTATGCTGCTGGGCGAGGCGTTGTTTACGGTGACGTCTTCCGCCAGAAGCAGTGTGTCTTCCAGAAAAGAGGACGTGATCGACCGGATTTCACATCTGGCAGCGTTTCTGGGCGGGGAGACAACAGTCAGCGGAGATTATCCTGCCTGGGAATATCGCGGGGAATCTGCGGTCCGCAGCATCGTTGGTGAGGTATACCGGGAGCTGTCCGGTGAGGAGCCTGTTTTTGAGGCGATCCATGCAGGGCTTGAGTGTGGTATTTTTTCCGGAAAAATTGCAGATCTGGACGCGGTTTCTTTCGGGCCGGACAATTTTGACATTCACACGCCAAAGGAGCGCTTAAGTATTTCTTCGACGGAGCGTGTGTATCGGTTTCTGGTGGAACTGTTAAAGCGGTGGAAAAAATGAGTCTGAACCGTATTCGCATTCTGCTTTTACTGACGGCGATCGTGCTTTTTAACGTACTGCTGCTGGAGGGGATAGAAGAGAGGATACTTCAGATAAATTGTTTTCCGTATGAGACGGCTTTTGCAAATTTCAGGGATCATCAGGTGCCGGAGGAGGTGATCGATGGGTTTTTAGACGCCGCGGATGCGGATGTGGAACGGTTCTGTGAGCTGATGGCGGTGTACTTTGCAGAGGATGGCACCGCTGCGGATCCTGAATTGCTGGCGGAGAAGGTTTCTTTTGCAAAACAATATCAGCCCGATGCTTTCCGGACAATCAGGGACGATGTCCGTGCGGTCTGGAATGATCTGAAGCGCTTTCCGGTGGGAGACGTACCGGGGGATCCCGATGCAGGGGTCGCGTTTGAGAACAGCTGGATGCAGAGCAGGACGTTTGGCGGCGAGCGGGGACATGAAGGGACCGATATTATGGCCACAGTCAACCGCAGGGGGATTTATCCCATCTACAGCATGACGGACGGCGTCGTGGAAAACATCGGCTGGCTGCGCCTTGGGGGCTATCGGATCGGGATCAGAAGCAGTTCGGGCGCTTATTTTTATTACGCACATATGGCGGAGTACGCGAAAGAGTTTGCCGTCGGGGAGCGCGTGTCGGCCGGTACGTTTCTCGGATTTATGGGGGATACGGGTTACAGCGACACGCCGGGAACGACGGGAAATTTTGATGTACATCTGCATCTGGGGATTTACTTAAACGATGAGGAAGGAAATGAGTTCAGCGTCAATTCTTACCCGATGCTGCGATATCTGTGGAAGAAAAACGGGGAGAGGCTGTGACTGCTGACCGTCTGAGAGGAGGAATCCGATGAAAAATACGAGAAAGTGTCCAAAATGTGGGGGAAATGATATTCTTATCGTGGACGGGTATGCGGGGGCCTACGGCGCCGGCAATAATATTATGGTCGGCGGAACGATCTTTTCGGCAGTCGGCGTGGACCGTTATATCTGCTGTTCCTGTGGTTTTACCGAAGAGTGGATTGATACCGGTAAAATGGAAAAAATCAAAAACTCCAGGAAGGCGCACCGATAGCGCAAATGTCGTTGCTGCCGTAAATGCCGCTGGCGCAGCGCATATGAATAGGTTGAGCCGGTATCTGCCAGGCGGGCGGATTATACTTGAAAAAGGGAAAAAGGAATGTCGATCAGACTGGATAAATATTTAGCCGACCTTGGCGTCGGCACGAGAAGCGAAGTAAAGAAAAGAGTCCGTGCCGGACAGATTACAGTAAATGGTGTCTGCGCCGGGCGGCCGGAGATGAAAATAGACGAGACGGCAGATGAGGTCTGTGTAAACGGAGAAAAACTGACGTATGCCCGTTTTGCATATTATCTGTTACACAAACCGGCGGGGTGCGTGAGTGCCGTGAGCGACCGCGTGCACCGGACGGTGCTCGATTATCTGCCCGATACCGTGCGCGCCGGCCTCTTTCCCGTCGGGCGGCTCGATCTTGACACCGAGGGACTGCTTCTTCTCACAGACGACGGCGCGCTGGCACACGCGCTGTTAAGCCCTGCGAAGCATGTGAAAAAAACGTATTATGTGAAAGTGGCCGGCAAAGTTGCGGATGAGGAGGTCTGCCTTTTCAGGAGCGGAATCGATATCGGGGACGATAAACCGACGCTTCCGGCGGAGCTTGTGATTCTTTCCGCCGGAGAGGTGTCGGAAGCAGAACTGACGATTTCAGAGGGGCGGTACCATCAGGTAAAGCGGATGTTTGCGGCGGTCGGAAAAGAGGTCGTCTATTTAAGGCGGATTGCCATGGGGCCCTTATTGCTGCCCAAAGATTTAAAGCCGGGAGAATACCGGCCGCTGACGAAAGAAGAGCGCGCGGCGCTTGGGAGGTAGATATATGAACAATGGTTTTTTGCCGGTCAATGCGGCGGAGATGAGGGCGCAGGGGATTTCGCAGCCGGATTTTGTTTATGTGTGCGGAGACGCCTATGTGGATCATCCTTCGTTTGGCCATGCGATTATATCAAGAGTGCTTGTGGCGCACGGCTACACGGTCTGTATGCTTCCGCAGCCCGACTGGAGGGATCAGGATTCGGTTACGGTGTTTGGCGAGCCGCGGCTGGGATTTCTGGTCACAGCCGGAAATATGGATTCCATGGTAAATCATTATTCCGTTTCAAAGAAGAGGCGGGCAAACGATGCGTTCACGCCGGGCGGCGTGATGGGAAAACGTCCCGATTACGCGACGATTGCCTACTGCAACCTGATCCGCCGGACTTATAAACACACGCCGGTGATTATCGGAGGAATTGAGGCCAGCCTGCGGCGTCTGGCACATTACGACTACTGGTCAGATAAAATGAAGCGCTCCATTCTGCTGGATTCCGGCGCAGATCTGATTTCCTACGGGATGGGAGAGCGCAGCATTGTTGAGATTGCGGATGCGTTAAACAGCGGCCTGGCCGTCCGGGATATCACGTTTGTGGACGGAACGGTCTATAAGACGAGAAAGCGTGAGGATATCTATGACGCGGTCGAGCTTCCCCATTATGAGGCGCTTCTGGCGGATAAAAAGGAATACGCGAAAAGCTTTTATACCCAGTATTGCAATACCGACCCGTTTACGGCAAAGCGCCTCTTTGAGACGTATGACGGGAAAATGTTTATCGTGCAGAATCCGCCGGCAAAACCACTGACGGAGCGTGAGATGGATCAGGTCTATGCCCTGCCGTATCAGCGGACATATCATCCTTCCTATGAGGCGGCGGGCGGTGTGCCGGCTATCACGGAGGTAAAGTTTTCCCTTGTCAGCAGCCGGGGGTGTTATGGCGGATGCAGTTTTTGCGCGCTGACATTCCATCAGGGCCGCATCGTGCAGGTCAGAAGTCACGAATCGATTCTGGCTGAGGCTGGGAAACTGGTGTGGGAACCGGACTTTAAGGGATATATTCACGACGTGGGCGGTCCCACCGCCAATTTCCGCGCGCCGGCGTGTGAAAAACAGCTCACAAAAGGTGTGTGCACCGACCGCCAGTGCCTGTCACCAGAGCCCTGTGCCAGACTTAAGACCGACCACAGTGATTATCTCGCACTTTTAAGGAAGCTGCGCGCGCTTCCGAATGTAAAGAAGGTTTTTATCCGGTCGGGCATCCGTTTTGACTATCTGATGTATGACGGGGATGAGACGTTTCTTGAGGAACTCTGCAGACATCATGTCAGCGGCCAGCTCAAGGTGGCGCCGGAGCATATCTCGGACGCGGTGCTCGCGAAAATGGGAAAGCCCGGCGTGCGGGTCTACCGGAAATTTGAAGAGGCCTACCGCAGGATGAATGAAAAGCTGGGGAAAAAGCAGTATCTTGTTCCTTATCTGATGTCGTCACATCCGGGATCGACGCTGAAGGAGGCAGTCGAACTGGCGGAATTTTTAAGGGACCTGGGGTATATGCCCGAACAGGTGCAGGATTTTTATCCGACGCCGTCTACGATCTCTACCTGCATGTATTACACCGGGCTTGACCCGCGCACGATGGAGCCGGTCTATACGGCGGTAAGCCCGCACGAGAAGGCGATGCAGCGTGCCCTGATTCAGTACCGTAATCCGAAAAATTATGATCTGGTTTACGAGGCTCTTGAAAGAGCGGGAAGGACGGATCTGATCGGTTACGACAGAAAATGTCTGATACGGCCGCGCAAGGGCGCATCGGGCGGCAGGACTTACCACGGTACGGCAGGAAATGGAGGCACACCGGTACGCCGCAAAGGCCTTGCAGCGGACGGACAGAAGAGGGCAGACGCCAAAACGGCGCGGCCCGTGAAGAAAAAGACGATCCGCAATGTGCATAAAAAACCGGGCAGATAAGAGGAAGGATAAAAAAGTGATGGAAGAGGATGTGCTGCGTCTCTTTGAAGACGCGTCGGCGGAGTGGTTCCGCCGCACGTTTAAGGAGCCCACGCCGGTACAGAAAGAGGCCTGGAAGATGATCGCGGAGGGAAGGCATGTGCTGGTATCGGCTCCGACCGGAACCGGAAAAACGCTCTCCGCTTTTTTTGTATTTCTTGACCGGCTGAAGCGGCAGGCGCGTGAGGGCACGTTGAAACAGGAACTGAAGCTGATTTATGTTTCCCCGCTGAAGTCCCTGGCGGCGGATATCCGTGAGAACTTAAACCGCCCGCTGGCTGGAATCGGCGCGCAGGAGGTGATCGTGGCGGGAATCCGCACCGGCGATACGCCGCAGAGAAAACGGCAGCAGATGATCCGCAGACCGCCGCATATCCTTATTATTACGCCGGAGTCGCTGTATCTGATGCTGACCGCAAAGACGGGACAGAAAGTTCTGGCCACGGCGGAGGCCATTATTCTGGACGAGCTTCACGCCCTGATTGACACAAAGCGGGGCGCTCATCTGATGCTTTCCGTGGCCCGCCTGGACGCACTCTGCACAAAACCGCTGCAGCGCATCGGGCTTTCCGCCACGATCGAGCCGCTGGAGGCCGCCGCGGCGTATCTGGCACCGGAAGAGGCGGGGATCGCTGCGCCGCCCATGACAAAAGAGGTGCGGCTGGAAATTGTAAGTCCGTTTGCCGACGCTTCAAAGGGCAGAAAAAAAGATCCGGTCTGGGAAGAACTGGGCGCGCTTGTGTACCAGTACTGCCATGGAAACCGCAGTGTGATCGCATTTGTGGAAGGGCGGCGGTATGCGGAAAAGCTGGCCTATTATGTCAACCGCGTCGGCGGGGAAGGCTTTGCGCGGGTGCATCACGGAAGTCTGTCAAAAGAGCAGCGGACGGAGACGGAGCTGGCGCTTCGCGACGGGCGTCTGCGGCTTTTGTGCGCGACTTCTTCCATGGAGCTTGGCATCGATGTGGGCGAGATTGACCAGGTTTTGCAGATCGGATGCCCACAGACGGTTTCGGGAACAATGCAGAGGCTGGGGCGGGCGGGTCACAATCCAGGCCGCGTCAGCGTGATGTATCTGTTTCCGAGGACTGCGGCGGAGAGCGTGTCCTGCGGAATGACGGCGGTGCTGGCCAGAGAGGGAGGAATCGAGCGTGTCAGCCCGCCGCGCATGTGCCTGGATGTGCTCGCACAGCATCTTGTTTCCATGGCTGCGTTCCGCAGTTATGAGATAGACGAGGTGATGGAGCTCCTGCCGCGCGCCTGGCCGTTTCGGGAGCTGACAAGAGAAGATGTAAAGTCTGTTCTCTGCATGCTGGCCGGGGATTATGAACATGACAGGGACATCCCTGTACGCCCCAGGATTTTGTATGACAGAATCCACGAACGGGTGGAGGGAGACGGCTACAGCCGGATGCTGGCCATCTCTGCGGGCGGGACCATTCCGGACCGGGGACTCTACGATGTGAAAAACGAAGAGGGCGTAAAGCTCGGTGAAGTGGACGAGGAGTTTGTCTATGAATCCCGGAAGGGGGACCGTTTTATCCTGGGTTCTTTTGCCTGGAAAGTTTTAAATATCAGCCGCGACACGGTGACAGTGGCGCAGGCTGCGGTGGAGGGAGCCAGACTTCCTTTCTGGAAAGGCGAGCGGAAAGGCAGAGGGAAGCGGACCGGGGAAGCGTTCGGGCGGATGTTTCATTCCCTGCAGACGGCGTCTGCCGACGGAAGGCTTGACGCGGCGCTAAGAGAGATGGGGCTTGATGCGTCTGCGGTGCTGCAGGCTTCGGGCTATCTGAAGCGGCAGATTGCTTCGACGGGAAGCCTGCCGGACCATAAGACGATCATTGTGGAGCATTTCAGGGACTCCATGGGCAACAGCCAGCTTATGATTCATTCTGTTTTCGGGCGGCGCGTCAACGGTCCTCTGGCGCTTCTGGCCGCGGAGACGGTGCGGGAGATGCTGGGGACGGAAGTCGGGAGTGTCGATGAGGAGGACGGGGTGCTCGTCTATTCCTACGGAGAGACATCGTTTCCCGAGGGGATTCTGCAGAGAATCAATCCGTCTGCCTGCCCCGGGAAGCTGGAAATCCTGCTGCCTGCCACGCCGCTGTTTCACATTGCATTCCGGCACAACAGCGGCCGTGCGCTGATGACGGGGGTAAAAGGGGGCGGCCGCCAGCCTCTCTGGGCGCAGCGCTTAAGGAGTGCCGCGATGCTGGAGCAGATTATGAAAATAAAGGATCATCCGCTGATGCGTGAGACAGTGCGGGAGTGTATGCAGGAGCTGTGGGACGTGCAGGGGCTGACGGAGCTTCTGTGTGATATCCGTTCCGGTGCAGTGGAGGTGCGGGAGGTTTACAACGACATTCCGTCGCCGATGTCGCTTCCGCTGCAGTGGGGGCAGGAGGCTGCAGTGATGTATGACTATACGCCGACGCCCAGAAAGATCCATGCTGCGGTAGAGTCCGGGCTGCTTGCGGAACAGGAGCTTATACAGCCAGGAAGCAGGGAACTTGCGGAGACTGCGGAGCGGGAGGTGCTTTTGCGGGATGAAAAACAGCTTCATTCTCTTCTGATGACAGAAGGCGATCTGGCGGCGGGAGAGCTTGCAATACAGCCCGAATGGCTGGAGCTTCTGGCGCAGGAGGGGAGAGCCGTTTACCTGGAGCAGGGACTGTGGATTGCCGCGGAGCAGGAGGAAGAGTACGCCGCCGCGCTTAGCGCGGGAGGGATATCCTGTGAAGCGCGGGGAGCGTCTTTTTCGACGGAGGATGGCGTGTCCGGGACAAAGTCAGGGCAGCCGGGAGAAAAAGAGCGTCTTCACATTGTAAGGCGCATGCTCCGCTACCGGGGCGGCGCATGCGCCCGCCAGACGGCCGGGCGTTATGGGTGGCCGGTTTCGGTCGCGGAAGATCTTCTCGAAGAGCTGTGCCGCCGCAGGGAAGCCGTAAGACAGGACGACCGCTATTATCACGCGGCACTTTACCGCCGCGCCAGGATGCGGACACTGAAAAACCGCCGGGAAGAGATACGTACGTTTCCGGCGGAGGCATACACGGCCCTGCTGCTTTCGCGGACGCAGTCGGGAGCACCGGCAGAGGAGTGCGTCCGCAATACGCTTAAGCGCTATGCGGGCATGGCGTTTCCGGCGTCGATGTGGGAGGGCATTCTGTTTCCCGCAAGAGCCGCAGATTACCGCGAGTCCATGCTGGATTCTTTTCTCGCCGGCGGTGAAATGTTCTGGCAGATGGAGGACGGGGAACGGATCCGTTTTGACGAGCGGGAGGAAACTGACTGGGACGCAGAGCTTCCGGGGAGTGATCTTGCGCTGGATGAAAAGGAACGCGTGATCTATGAAGCGCTCTCAAAGCGCGGCGCCAGCTTTATGCAGGCGTTAAACAGTCTGCTGCCCGGGGAATCTCCCCATGATACGCTGTTGTCACTGATGGAAAAAGGGCTGGTCACCGCGGACAGTTTTCTTCCGGTGCGTCAGTGGCTGTCCGGGGGCGCATCCTTAAAAAAGACGGGAAAGGCCGCCGTAAAACAACGTGTGATGATGCGTGTAAAGGCGCTTGGCACAGGGAGATGGGACGTGGTAAGGCCGCGAAAGGAGATTTCTGTCGAAGAAAAATTAAACCGCTGTTTCCGCTGTTTCTGCCTGGTGTGCAGGGAGACGGCGGCGGCAGCGGGGATATCGTGGCAGGAGGTGCTCCCGGCGCTCAGGATCAAGGAGTATACGGGGGAAGTCAGACGCGGATATTTTGTGGAGGGGCTCTCCGGCGCACAGTTTATCCGGGCAGACGATTATGAAGGAATTGTACGGCAGCTTGCGCGCGTGGAAAAAGATGTGATCTGGATTCATGCGTCGGATCCGGCGCAGTGCCTGGGCAAAATCCTGCCGCACGATAAGGAGCGAAGCTTTTTAAATGTGCCCGGAACTGCAGTGGCCTTTGCGGGCGGTATCCCTGCAGCCGTGATGGAGCGGCAGGGGAAGGTGCTGCGTGTCTTTGAGGACGGACTGCAGGAAGAATGTCTTCTGCTGTTTGTAAAAGAGTACCGGCGCGGAAAACTGTTTCCGGCGCAGAAGCGTATTGTTGTAAAAGAGTATCCGAAACAGGCGGCGGAGGCCTTAAAACAGGCTGGATTTTCCCGTGAAATGTCAGACTATGTGCTCTACCGGCGCTAAAGGCGCCGGCAGAAAAGACACGAGGGCGGCTCACCGGCCGTGTGATACCGGATATCGACACGGAAAAGCATTTGAAGGTTTGTTAAAGAGATACTTCGGTTAATCAGAAATGCCGTAAATTCAAATGTTTACGGTTAGAGGGAAGTAATTTCAGATTAGGCGGTATAGCCC
>CANSSP010000002.1 GCA_947649645.1 uncultured Roseburia sp.
GAACACCAGCCTTCCAAGCTGGATACGTGGGTTCGATTCCCATCACCCGCTTTTCTGCGGATTATCAGCCGTTTTTTAAAGTTCGTACAGTCGGGGTGATAGAGACTTAAGAGTCTTATCACTCTTTTTTTATCAACACAAAACCAGGAGCAGAAAATTATGGAAAAGAAACCCGATTTCAAAGCAATGTCTGCAAAAACAAAAATATCGTACATATGGGACTACTATCGCTGGCACATCATCGCATCCATCGGCACAGTCGCCCTTATCGTCTCCGTGATCGTCCACTTCGTCACCTATAAAGAACCGGTCTTAAACATCATTATGATCAATTGTGCTAATCCATACAACGCAAACAGCGGTTTTGACGCGTTCCTCGCCGAGGAGGGCTATGAAAACGATCCGTCTCTGATCGCGCTGTCATCCAATCTTTATTTCTCCGATGATTCCGGCCCCATGTCGTCCATGCAGGCTTACCAGGCACTTGCCGCCATGATCGCGGCCGGCGGGCAGGACCTCTTTTTCGGTACCGGAGAGATTTTCGACGCATATGCCGATCAGGGAACCTTTGCCGATCTCTCTGTTCTCCTTCCCGAGGATCTGTTAGACACCTGCGCGGACTCCCTGATCTATTCGACCAACGACGGAACAACGGAAGCATATCCCTGCGCCATCGAAATAACTGAGAATAAATGGCTCTCTGAGAACAACTACTATTATGGCACATGCCGGCTTGGCATTCTTGCCGGTTACGCACATCCCGAAACGGCAGTACAATTTGTCAGATTCCTGCTGGCTGAATCCTAAGCCTCCGGATCACGCTCCGTCTTCATATTTCCCGGCTCTTCCATAATTGAAAAAAGAGGGGGATCACCCCTCCTTTCTCATTTCAATCCCTCTATAAGACACGCCGCACCGTCGAAATCGTGCGATATGTCGCATTTCCATAACAGATTCCTGTCGACGGCGTCGACGCATGGATAATCCTGCCGCCTCCCACATATATCCCCACATGTCCCGGATAACAGATCAGATCCCCCGGCTGTGCGTTGGCATAGCTGACGGCCTGTCCGCTCTGCTGCAGCGCATAAGAGCTGCGCGGAAGGGAAATTCCAAAGTGCTGGTACACCAGAGCCACAAAACCAGAGCAGTCCGTCCCGTCCGTAAGGCTGTTGCCTCCATACACATACGGATTTCCCAGAAAATTTGCGGCATATGCCACCACGTCATTTCCACTCACCCCGGTTCGAAAAGAAGGGTTCAGATTTCCATCTGTAAGCCCCGTTGAACTTCCGCCTCCGGTTCCTGTATTCCCTGTATTTCCACCTCCGGTTCCCGTATTTCCTGTATTTCCGCCTCCGGTTCCCGTATTTCCTCCCGCAGTGCCGCCTCCGGTCCCCGTATTTCCTGTATTTCCGCCTCCGGTACTCCCCCCGGCCCCTGTATTGTTATTTGCAGCTGCCTGATTTTTCTTTTTCTGCTCTTCTTCCCGCTTCTTTCTGGCCGCCTCTTCCTGCCGGATCCTCTCCTGTTCCGCCGCAATCACCTGATTCTGCTGGCGTATTGTCGAAGCGTATTGTCCTGCCAGTGAACGTGCATTGGTAAGCTGACGGTCAAAATCCGCAATCTCCGAGCGCTTCTGTGCAATCACCTGGTTGAGCGACTTCTCCTGCTCCTCATAACTTAGCTCCAGCTCTTCCATCTCTGTCAGCTCATTTTCAAGACGCGCGGTAAGTTCCGTCACCTGCTGTACCGTATCCTGATAGGCGGTCAGAAGCTCCCTGTCATAGTCATACACCTCTGAGACATACTCCGCCCGGTTCAGAAACTCGGTGATGTCTTTCGACTCGATCAGAGCGGCCATAAAACTCTGATTTCCGTTTTCATACATGTACTGTATCCGCAGCTTCATGGCCTCATACTGCGTCCGTTCTTCCTGCTCTGCGATCGCAAGATCCGTCTTTGCCTGATCTATCTCGACCTCCTTGTTGTCTATATCTTCCTGCAGAAGTGCCATATCGGTCAGAAGAGCCATAAGCTGATTATCATATGCCTTCATCTCTGTCCTGAGTCCGTTCTGCTCCTGCTCGATCCCCTGAATCTGCCGGTTTACTTCGTTTAAATTTTCCTCCGCCTCGCTCTTTTTTTTCTGTGCGTCCTTCAGCGCAGAGGCCTGCGCAGAAGAAAAGCAGGCGAATCCGATCACTCCTGCCATGACAATGGCAATCATCCGCTTTCTCTCAACCGCTTTCTTCAATATGTATTCTGACTTCATCGGGCATGCTCCTTTTATCTTTTCCATCACAGCACACCTATTTTAACATATATTTTAGAAATGAGGTGAACCTTTCAGCGATTTCACAAATACTTAATCTTTTGTTCGCCCTTTCCCGAAACGCACCGTCCCCGGTTGAAAGCGGGCTCCGCCTGCTGCAATAACAAAAAAACAGTCTCCCTCGCCGCCAGATGGCCACAAGGGAGATACCTTTTCATAAAATGAATTTATTTCTTTCACCACATTTTCTGTCAGCTCACCTGTTTTACAATCAGAATCTTGGCTCCGGGCGCCAGCCTCTGATCCGTAAGCTGATTCGTCGCCATGATATCCTGTATCGTCGTATGGTTTTCCTTTGCGATCGTCCACAAGTCGTCTCCGGCTTTTGCAATATAGCCGACAAGGCCGGGACGGTTTTTCAGTTCCTCCATATCGACCGGCTCTTCCGAGACTTCCTCGATATTTGAAACCGGGCATTCCTCAAACGCCATCAGATCCAGATGAACCACCGCTTTGATTTCAATATGTTCCTGATCGAGCATGACGGCTGAAAGCTGTTCAATACCGCAGTCAAGCTCAATCCTCGTCCCCGCGGAAATATCGGGAACCTCAATCAGCTGGGAGAATGGATAAATTTCCCGGATTGTTCCCACCGGCATCGTATCGTCCGTCGTTATGTAGAGCAGTTCCACCGTCATGGTACCTTCCGCCTGGACACCATTCTGTGTCGTCTCTTTTTTCTCCAGGCAGGCTGTTCCTTCACAGGCGCAGATCTGCAGAATCTTCTCCTGACTCTCCGGCAGCTCCATCTGCTCGTTCAGCCTGCATTTTGCAAAGTTTTTGATCAGCAGGCGGTCCAGTTTCCGCTCTCTGCGCACCGGAATCACATTTTTTCCGAGCGAGTAAATATCGCGGAGCAATTCCAGGCTCTCTTCTCTCCATACACGGATATCCATATCCAGGGCAATCTCCATGACCAGAATGCGCTCCTCGCCGTCGTAATCTGGTTTTACTTCCAGTTCCATCGAGACGGGCGTGACGCGAATCCGGAAAATGCAGTCCTCCTCACCGGCCTCACAGTCCGTTCCGCAGGCGAGCGGTACCGTTGTCTCGTACCACTGCAGGCGCTGTCCTTCCTCCTCTTCGCTATAGAGTACCGATATCTGAATCTCCCCCGTGACTCCCGCCTTTCCCTCCTTCAGATAGCTCTCCACGTTCCTCAGCTCGATGCTTTTCCAGAGGATTTCCCGGACATTCGGCTTACTCGAGGGCAAAACAACCTCGCTCTTCTGGCGGCAGATATCTTTTGCCGCCACAAGCAGACGCAGAACATCCTGCCTGCCCACATTCTGCTCATATTCCTCCGCATCCTCCGCCTGCGCCGTCAGCTCCTCGTCAACTTCTTCCTCCGCCATTGCCTTTAAGACGACGACGGCGCGTACGCTCAGTTTCCTGGAATTGATGACACCGATCGTGATGTCTTCAATATCTCCCGATGCCCTGACCGTCTCATACTCGGAAAGTCCGTCCATATTCAGTTTTTCCTGAAACGGAATTTCTCCGCGCAGGGAACTGATCTTTCCGTTTTCCTGATCACTTCGGTAGAGCACACGGAAAATAAGGCTTCCTTTTACCCAGACTGCCCCGCTCCCCGCCTTGACCTCGTCAAACCGGAGCTCTCCTTTTTCCTTTAACACCTTTACGATATCCGGCCGGTAATCTGGTACGTTGTAATCGTCGTCCAGGGTAATCTGGCTGACAGCTGTACCTTTTTCCTGTTTTCTATGTATCTTCATTTTTTTCAGGTCCAAAAAAATACCCCCGTATTCGAATCTTTATCACCATTTTATTCGAATACGGGGATTTTTATACCTGCGGTTTTCAGATAGTTCTGTGAAAAACGGCAATTCTTTTGTCTAGCAGAGCGTCATCCGGATGTCTCTGGTAATAATGTCCGAATAACTGAATGATAACAGCTGCGGCGGATTTTCCTCCCGCTTGTCATCAACTAAGATGGTAAAAACACTGGGATATGCATTCTGGATAATTCCCTCCTGAATATCAAATTTATTCCGCCCTCTGTCGAGCTGTATCATAACCTTTCTGCCGCACTGCTGATGCACGGAAGCGCGAACTTTGCTGATGTCTGTCTGCTGCATAGATCTACCTCCCGATCCGGCTTCATATCGTAATTCTCACCGGATTCATTCCGCTTCAGTATATCATTGCGCTAAATTTGTGTCAAACAGAAATATTTTCCTTTCGCAAATTTTAAGAATCTTTTTCACAAATTTTTTCTTTTTTTACTCAAATATTACATTTTCCTCCCGCTTCTCTGTCTTTATCACTATGTATGGATAACTTGGGCCTTTACAGGTATTTTCCCCCTTCCTCGGTCCGATCAGCTCCGTATCAAACACAACCGCGTTCGTTGTCAGATAACACTCCCGTATGCGGATACTGTACCCGCCGGTCTCCTGTTCCCCGTATCCACGGACGATATAAAGGCCGGATTCCGCCTCGTAAGTCATTTTAAAATCCGCTGCTTTCTTCTCTTCCAGTCTGGCCGCCAGCTCCTCTGGCAGCTCATTCTCCTCGACAATTACATACGGCAGGTCGCTGACTTTCGTCCCGTTCGTCTCCTTTATGCTGCACCCTCCGATGAAAATACAGATCGCCGCCGCCATTGCCAGCCATGTTTTCCTGCTCTTCCTCCGAAATCGTTCCATTAATACCCCCACGATTGGCTTCTATCCTATTCTATGTGGAAAAAAGAAAAATATGACAAATCCCAATCTTGTTTTTCCATATATTTCTTTATATAATGATACCAGAGTCAGAAGATTAACAGCCGTCACAGATGTAAAATACTTTTGGCCTCAATACCATATAATAATAACAAAAAACTGGAAAGCGGGCTGCCACGGATATTGCGCAGCTCCGGAAAGGACTTTTTATGCTGCGCATCAGCCTCACTTTACTTTTTGTCTTCCTGTTCCTTATCATCAGCATTCCCATTCTCGGAATCGAATGGGTTCTCGGAAAATTCAGCCGTCATTCCTCCGACCTGCGGCAGCTTCACATGGTACAATGGGCATTCCGCGTCGTGCTTTTTCTCTGTGGAACAAAAGTCACCGTGATCGGTGAAGAACGTGTGCCAAAAGACGAACCCGTACTGTACGTCGGCAATCACAGAAGTTATTTTGACACCGTAATCACCTATGCGCGCTGTCCGCGTCTGACCGGCTACGTCGCCAAAAACAATATAAAAAATATCCCGCTTTTGTCCACGTGGATGAAACGGCTTCACTGCCTCTTTATCAACCGTGAGGACATCAAAGAAGCCATGAAAACGATTCTGGCCGGAATTGACAATATTAAAAACGGAATTTCAATGTGCATCTTTCCGGAGGGAACCAGGAACCGGACCGATGAATCCATGCTGCCGTTTAAGGAAGGCAGCTTTAAGATGGCCGAGAAAACCGGGTGCGCCATTATCCCTATGGCGATCTCAAATTCCGCCGAGATTCTTGAAAACCATTTTCCCCGGGTAAAATCCGCGCATGTCATACTCGAATATGGAGAGCCGATTTATCCAAAGGAACTGGACAAAGAAGCAAAAAAAAGACTGGGAAGCTATTGCCAGGGTGTCATCCAGGAAATGCTGAACCGGAATCAGACGCTGGTCTGACAGATATGGGGGCTGCCGTAATACCTTTTATACGGCAGCCCCCATATGGTTCATTTCAGGTTCAGTTTTTCTCCCACTGTGCGTACAAAATCACAGATTCTCCGTTTTCCGCAGTCAGATTTTTCACGTTTGCCCGGTCTCCGTAATAGATGTCACCTCCGTCCGGCGCAGTATTCCAGCCGACAAACAGATATCCCTCACGTGCAAACACATTCCCGGGCAGCGTATATTCCTTGTCATATCTGCAGCCGCCCAGTTTTTTCATCGTTCCCTGCTGTGCACCGTTTCCGTCAAACACAATGGTATAATGATTTGCCTCCCACTTTGCGTACAGCTTATAGTTCTTTTTGCTCCCTTTTTTTATCTTTGTAATCTTATTCTGAAATTTTTTGTCGGTATACCATCCTTTAAATGTATATCCTTCCCGCTCCGGCGCCTTTAACGTGAACGTCTTCGTATTCTCATAATATGTCGACCTGTTTCCGTTCGACATAACGCCTCCGTTCAATTCATATTGAATAGAGTAAGATTTTCGTTTCCACTGGGCGTAAAGCGTAACGGTTTTGTTGTTTTTCGAAGACAGATTCTTGACCTTTGCCTTATTCCCGTACTCTTTTCCACTGCCGTCCGCTTTTGTATTCCATCCGGCAAATACATATCCGTTGCGTTTAAATTTGTTGGCCGGAAGTGTATATTTCTTTCCGTATCGGCAGACTGTCTCTGCCGGCATGCTCCCACTGTCCGCCTTATTTGCCTTATAAACAATTTTATATTGATTTACCTGCCACTTTGCATAAAGCGTCAGGTTGCCTGTGCTTCCCTTTGGAATCTGCGTCACTCTGTTACGGTAAGATTTTTCCCGGTACCACCCCAGGAACGTATAGCCGGTCCGCACCGGCGCCTTCAACGAGAATGTCTTCGTGTTCACCGTATACTCTTCCCGGTTATCGTCCTGCATTGTACCGCCCATCAGCCGGTAATCAATTGTGTACGTCTGTCTCGCCCACTGGGCATAGAACGTAATCACCTTTCCGTCCTTCGCGGTGAGATTCTCCACGTTTTCCTTGTTGGAATAGTCTGCTCCGCTGCCGTCCGCCTTCGTATTCCATCCGGTGAACTTATAACCGGTGCGCTTAAATTTATTGGCTCCAAGCGTATAAATGCCGTCATACTCACAATTTTTCATTTCCGCCATGTTTCCGCTCGTCGCCTTATTGCCGTCAAACCGGATTGTGTAACAGATGGGGACCCATTTGGCATACAGTCTGATATTTCCCTTGCTGCCCCCCGGAATGGAGGTCACCTTAACCGTCATGGATTTGTTCTTATACCACCCCTCAAACCGGTACCCCGTCCGGATCGGATTTTTCAGCACAATCGTTTTGTCTGAGCTGGCATAGCTGTCGGGATTATCCTCGTGATTCTCACCGCCGTTCATCACATATGTAATACTGTAATCATCCCCGACCGGAGCATCATCCACGTCATCCCCGGGTCCCGGATCTTCCCCGCTGTACATCGGCCAGTACGTGTCTCTTGCCAGGTTGCCCCTCGCCTCAAAATACACCGATGCACACCGCTCAAAATAACGCGCCCAGTTATATCCCGCCAGATACGCACCGGCCGCCGTATTTTCAACGTTCTTTACCATACTGCATGCCCGTCGTTCAGACGTCTCGAGTTCGTATTTCAGGTACTTTAACTGGCCATCCACCGTGCGGAAGTCATATCCTCTCTCATTACAATAGTCCTGCAAAGCCTCATAACGCGGACCATTCCACTGGCAGAGGCCGAAACTGATCAGACCGTTCGTGTCAATGACACTCGCCGTCGGATTGAAACTGGACTCATTCTGAATATTGGCCAGCACGCCACATGCCGCAGCCATGTTAAATCCCATTTCATTCCGCATAAAGTTGTAAATCTTATTCTGCGTCTTTGTGGGTGTCCCAAACCGCATCGTGGAATCTCTTCCCAGAAATACGCCGATGTATGGCAGCTCCTTTACCTGCGCGCTCAATGCATACTGCAACTGGTCCCACTGCGGATTAAACTGATAATAAAAATAATTACTGCCGCTGTAATCTCCCACACATTCCCAGGAAACCGGAATCGACACCGGTTCCGGTTCCCCGTCCAGGTAAACCTGCAGCGAAGAAGGCATGCTGGCCAGCAACGTCTCAAGAGGCACCTTTTCCCTGACAGAAATGGAAGCTTCTGTCTTATCCAGCCGGACAAAACCCGTAATTTTGTGCTGCGTTTTTGCCTCCCGGACCGCAAGGCCCGGGAGCTCATCCACAGATACTTTTTGCACACCGTCATTCCCCGACTGTCCCGCAGATACTGGCTGTACCCCCGTACTTCCGCCGACAAGCACCGCCGCGGCAAGCAGCCCGGCCAGAAAACGCTTTATGTCTCCTCTGTTTTTTCCTTTCATTTTTCCCTCATCTCTTTTAATAAGCCGTGTAGCTGACACTGATTGCAACATTCCCGTTGACACCGCTGACAGTTCCCTTATCCGTGTATTGCCACATAATCACGCTTCCTTTTCCGGTGTAGCCATGTCCAAGGGATACATCCCGGTGGTTAACCACCCACAGATTATAGCCGGTGAGCCGGCTGTTGTCCAGATAACCTGTCAGCCACCGCTGTGTCGTGCGCAGTGCAAACCGATATTGTCTCCCCGCATTGATCATCACATTTTTAAACGCATCGAGATTATCGTTGCGAATCTTATTGTCCAGACCATACAGCAGCGTCTCTTCCTGCATATCATACACAACCGGATAGTCGATTGCATGTCCGTTGAGAAGCTGTAACATTTTTGTGGCCTCCGCCCGTGCCTCGTTTACGTTTCTCGCCCTCGCGTAACAATACACACCGACTTTAAGCCCCGCCGTCTTTGCATTTTTGTAATTCGTTTCAAAGTTCGGATCCGCCGTCGTACCGTCGCACACACGCAGCATCACATACTCATATCCGGACGCCTTTATCGCGTTAAAATCAACCGTTCCATTGTTGCTTGAAATATCAATTCCTTTTCGGTCGAGCTGGTCTTTTACGGTCACGTTTATCGACTTTTTAATTCCGTTTGCCGTTGCATTCACTTTGGTCGTCCCGGCTTTCATGCCATAGATCACACCCTCGGATGTCACGACCGCAACAGACGGGTTGTCTGAAGTCCAGGCAATCACGCTGGCCGGATTTGCCGTCGCTGAAACCTTCACATTGCTGCCTGTTCTGATCAGCACATCGGTCACGCTCACCGAGAGGGAAGACGCGATCGCCGCAACACTGTCTGACATTTCGCTCTTTACGTCACCGCGCACTGCATAAACCTTATAAAAATAGATTTTTCCAGCCACAACATTGTTGTCAGTAAACGAATTTGTATTGCAGATTTCACTCGCAATCTTATATGTCCCGCTCTCAGAAGTACTCCGCAGAATCGTATACGTCTCGGCCCCCGCAACTGCATTCCAGGTCAGCCTTACCTGTCTGTCACCGGCCATCTCAGCCTTTACATTCGTCGGCTTATTCAGTATCGGGACAGCACCTTTTACCGATGAAAAACTGCCATAAATCTTTTTCCCGCCTCTGGTACTGTATGCACGTACTTTGTAATAACCTGCAGTTCCCAGAACTGCCTTTTTGTCATTATAAGAAAGTCTGTTGGCCGACACTGTGGCGACTTTCTTAAAGGTCCCGTCTTCCGCCGCCGATTTATATACCTGATAACCATCGCTTCCTTCAATCTTATTCCAGGATATTCCGATCGTGGTGTAGTCCACTGCCTTTACGGTGATCACCGGTGTTCCCGGAACAATCTTCTGCGAGCAGACATCCGAATACGGGCCGTAAATCTCCTTGTTGTTGACTTTACAATATGCGCGCATTTTGTAATAGTACGTCTCACCGATCTTAAGATTTTTGTCCGTATAGGAAGTTGTCGTTCCGCTGCTGATCTTTTTGAGCGTTGCATACTTCCCGTCCTTCGTGGTACTGCGATAGATCACATACCCGTTGACATATCCTCCCGATGTGGTCCCTTTTACCTTTTTCCATACAATCTTAACGCTGTTGTTTTTTCCCTTTTTCAGCGTGACCACCGGGGCGGCGGGCGCGGCAACCGCGCTCTTCACCTTTGAAAAATCGGATGTCACACTCTTTCCGCCGGCGATTTTTTTCTCACACCTGATTTTATAGTAATACCGCTTTCCGATCGATACGCCGCGGTCCTCATAGGAATATTCCACCACACCTGCACGCCGCGATACCGTTCCGATCTTCTTAAACCCGGATTTCTTCGAAGTTGAACGGTAAATAAGGTAGGAATCCTCACCTGCATCGCTTGTCGCATTCCATGTAATGCGCATCCGATTGTTTGCGGACGGCTCCACCAATGTAATCTCAACCGCAAGCGGTTTCGGCGAAACGGTCAGTGTCTTTGAATCGAGGCCGCGCACCACGCGCCCGTCGCTGTTTTTGACATACGCCGCGATCTTAAATGTATACTTCTGGCCACAGGTAAGATTCTTCACCGTGTACGATGTCGTCGTCGCCTTACATGTCTTCAGTTTCTTTTCTTTCCCATTTACGACCTGATACACATAATAACCGCTGTTTTTGGAGGGAAGTCCCACTTTTTTCCAGGTGAGGCGGACGGCTGTCGTCCCCGCAGACTCCCATTTTAATTCCGGCGCGGCCGGTCTGACCTCATAAGCCACAGCCTCCGATCTGACCCCGTTTATCATCTCCCCATCCACGGTCCGATAAGCGCACACCTTATAGTAATATGTCCTGCCTACCTTAAGCTTCGTGTCCGTAAAGCGCAGCGTCCCGCTTCCTTTTGCATTTTTTACCGACTTATATTTTCCATTCCTGCTCTCCGCACGGTATACCCGGTATCCCTGCGCTCCGCTGACCTTGTTCCAGCTCACCACGAGGCTGGTATATGTATCGCCGTGCAGCTCCACAGACGGCGCAGCCAGCGTCGGCGTCACACTCTTCTCTGCCGAATAGTTTCCCCATACCTTACTGCCTCCAACCGTCCGGTAAGCCCGGATCCGGTAAACATACTTAAGCCCCGTCTGTACTGATTTGTCGGTCCACTTTACCGTCGAGCCGCTTTTGATCGTCTTAATCTTCTTAAATGTACTGTTTCCGCTGACTTTCCGCTCTATTTCGTATCCGTTTGCACCTTCTGCTTTTTTCCAGTCAAGTCTCACAGTTTTGTAATCTGGCACGGAAACGGCAAGCTCCGGCGCCTGCGGCATCGGCTTTACCGATACTTCATCCGACTCCGCCCCGTATACCCTGGCGTTTTCTACCACACGGTAGCCGGCCACCTTGTAGCGATAACTCTGCCCTGACGTCAGCCCTTTGTCCGTAAATGAACGGGCCTTCCCTTCCGCATGCCCTGCTTGCACAAAATCACTGCTGCTGCCAGTGGCGCGGTAAATCACATAACCCTGGGCGCCGTCCAGCGGCTCCCATGTGATCTCTACGCTCACTGCACTCTTCGGAACGGCCTTTCCAATCGTCACGCCGCCAAGCTCCGGACTGCCCTTTATCACTGCTTTTCCCGTTGATTCTGCGTACCGGGCTGTCCCGTTTCCATCCTTATAACCGACATATGCACAAATCTGATAGGCATATGTTTTTCCTGTCAGGACTGCTTTGTCTGCATAAGCGACCGTACCCTGGCCGGAAACCACCGCAAGCTGCGTATAGCTGCTTTCCTTGTCCGTTTTCCGGTAAATCACATACCCGTCTGCCCCGGACACACTCCCCCACTCAAGCTGTATCAGATTGTATGGTGCCCGCGCCACCGCCGCCTGCGACGGCGCCTCTGGTCTCACGACTGCCTGGAACACAGCCGAAACAGCTGCATCCGCTGCAAGCTGCAGCTTCAGAAATGCGACGCCTGCCTTTAACGCAGTCACCGTGCGCCCTGCAGCGTCAACCGAAACGATTTCCGGATTTTCGACTGTCCACTTTACGGCAGGGTTTCCCAGCGATGCGTCTGTTATGGTATACCCCGGCAACGGAATCGTCTGGCCGATCTCCATCAGTTCACAGACGGTATCCAGCCGGATGACATCTGATGCGGCTGCTCTTTTTACCTTTTTCTCCTCTGTGGCAGCTGTTTCTGTCTCCGGATTTTCCTTCGCAGGACCGGTCTGCTTCTCCGTCTCTGTACTCTCATCCGAAGATCCTGCCTCTGTCTCCGGATTCCCCTCTGCGGGAACCGTTTCTGTCTCCGTACTCCCCTCCGCGGGAACCGTTTCTGTCTCCGTTCCTTCCTCCTCAGGAGACGTACTGATCTCTGTGTTTTCCTCCGTCGAAAGCGTATCCATATCCACACCGGCGGCAGGCACTTCGCCGTCGTCTGCGGTCATTGGACCGTTTTCGCCCGGCTCGTCATCCCCCTGTGTTTTGTCTTCTGTATTTTCTTCGCCAGAATCCTCTCTGTCCGGAAACAATCCTGCTTCTTCTGTCTCCGTGGGCAGCACCGGTTCTGCGTTTTCCTCTCCCGTCTCACCGGCTCCTGCCGGCCCGGCCTCCTCCGACGGCACATTGTCTTCGTACTCCGTTTCCATCGCCATGTCCCGGCCCGGCTGCGCCGCAAAACCGCTGACATCCGAACAGAGAACAGCCGCCGCCATGCCAAGGCAGATGCCGCGTCTGATCCATCCCGCTATCTTTCTGATCATAACCCATTCCCTCCCATTCCCATAAAATATTTGCAGGCGGTATTCCGTCCGGCTCCGCCTCTTTCGGACATTATATCATACCCTGACCGGAAACCACTAC
Organism: uncultured Roseburia sp.; assembly: GCA_947649645.1. GTDB lineage: Bacteria > Bacillota > Clostridia > Lachnospirales > Lachnospiraceae > Roseburia. Next base: position 12,783 of record CANSSP010000002.1, read on the forward strand.
CCAATCTTTTATCTTAAGCAATTTTTAAGATCACCCCCTTATCGTTTTCCAATCACATTTTTCTATTTCCGTTTTCACTCTCAATACCAGTCAATATCCGTCCGCTCAACAACTTCTGAGAGCCGTACCACGATAAAACCGTCCGCCGGCACCACCGAACCGTCCGCCGGAAAGTCCGGCATTGTCTCCGCCAGAAGGACTGCAGCCCTGCGTTCTTCCTCCGTGCTCTCTTCATTTATCTCAATTCCCAGCCCGGCCTTTAACAGTCCCGCTATCCGGTGCGTGGCTCCCGTGGGCGTTTCTGCACGATAATCCCACTCATAGAAAGACCATCCGTACATCTCCGTACGTCTGCAGTACCGATTCAGTTCCGGCTTCCGATACCCTACAAATAAAACAGGCTGCGTCGGAAACGTCCCCTCATTTGCCGCCGTAAGCTCCTGTATTACCTGGGCGGTAAATATCTTATCCTGCCTGAAACGTACGTCATCGGTATAAGAAAGCCTCAGCAGACAGATAATCTGCGCCGCCGATACAGCCAGAACACAGCCCGATACAGCCCGGCGCATGGCTTCCCTTTCCTTCCAGAACGCCGAAAAACGGTCCATGCCGTACATCCCCAGAAACGCCGCCGATACAGGAAGCGCAAACTGAGAACGTGTCACCAGCATTTCTCCCATATACAGCGTCATAAGAAACGGTGCCCCCATCACGCCCGCCAGGGCAAAAAGAAGCAGCGCCAGCCTTCCCTTTGTCTTCGTTCTGCCTTTCCTCTCGTCTGTCAGTTCCACAATAAAAACCAGAATCATCCCGATTGTATAAAATGAAAAATTGCGCGGTCCGATACCAGCCAGCACATTTCTGGCCGTGCGAAGCACATTTTTTATGCAGTCAGCCGCCGGATAATTCCCCCATCCCATCTGGCTGTCCATATATCCCCCGGCCGCCATAAACCAGGTTTCCGCAATCCAGCGGTATAGCAGATAAGCAAAGAAAAACTGCATGAACCACGTCAGAATCCCCCTACAGATCCTGCGATTCTGCGCCTGTTCTTCTTCTGCATTCTCTGCCGTAAGTTCCTTCAGATACACAAGAAAAAGCGTTATACAGATGACAATATAATAAGCCGCCAGTGCCTGATAGGCGCCGAGCCCAAGCACCAGAAGCGCAATTCCCGATAAAAAAAACAAAATTTTTTTCGCTTTGCCTGCGCGCGCCGCATTCTGAAACCAGATATGTACCGCCAGACAGGCCGCCGCCGCCGTCAGAAACATTGCCAGTCCGATTTCAGCCTGCTGTAGCGAAAAATAAACCTGAAAACTCCAGATATTTGATGTACAGTACAGAATCAGAAAAACCCAGTACGGATAACGCGCGCTTTTTCCCGAAAAACAGTAATACGCAAACGTAAGCAGATTGGCTCCCGCCAGAAAGAAGATAAGAAACAACAGACCGCTTTTCCACACACTGTGCACCGCAAGACCCAGCATCCTTTTAAAAAGCACCAGGCTGAATCTTCCGATGGCAAGCCAGCCGAGCGTCGTCCCGGGCGCGTTGACCAGCTCTTCCGTATCAATGCGAAGGTTGTCTGAAAACACGAGAAACCCAAAACCAGCCAGCGTTACAATGATTGACCAAAGAATCAGCTTTCCATGCCTCGCCACATATTCTCTCAGATCACGCATCACAACACTCCTCCTGTGTCCCGGGTTTCCCTCATAATCGTTGTAATCCAGTTTATTTCCTGTTCATATATTCATCCAGTGCCGTCTGCCAGTCTGCCATCCGATAGCTGCCCGTCAGACGCATCATGTAGTTGTCAAGTATCGAATACGCAGGCCGTTTTGCAGACGCCGGATTCATCCGCGCATACTCCTCACTCGTCACATGGGTGACTTTCATGCTTTTTCCCGCGCGTGCAAAGACAGCCTCCGCAAATTCCGCCCAGTTCGTGCTTCCCTCGCAGGTCGCATGGTATGTCCCATATCCCTCCGTCGGCTCAAAGTAACGGATGACACGTGCAAGCTCGTCCGCACTCGTCGGGGAGCCCTGCTGATCACACACAACCTTCACCGTGTCATATCTCTCGGCAAGGCCGAGCATCGTCCGCACAAAGTTTTTTCCCTCTCCGTAAAGCCATGCGGTTCGGAAAATAAAATATTTCTGTGCAAATTCTTTTACAAACCGCTCTCCCCACAGTTTTGTCACACCGTAAGCGCTGACCGGCCTTGTCTCGTCAAACTCAGTGTACGGCCGCACGCCGTTTCCCTCAAACACATAATCTGTGGAAACATGGATCAGCTTCGCATCGACTTCCCGCGCGGCTATGCTTAAATTGCGCGGTCCGACTGCATTAATCTGAAAAGCGAGATCCCACTGCTGTTCACAGGCGTCCACATTGGTGTGCGCCGCACAATTGATAATGACCTGAGGCTCCGCTCTGCGCACCATTTCCATAACTGCGTCAATATTCGTGACGTCCAGCGCAGATACACCATCTTTTTCCGAAACGTCCGTATTGATAAATTCAACCCCGCTTCCCTCATACTCTCTGCGGATGGCACGTCCGAGCTGTCCGTCACAGCCAGTCACCAGAATCTTCTTCATTCTCTTCTCCCTCTACTCACCAAGACCGTTTTCAATCGCGGTGACGAGGAAGGAGAGCGCCTCCGCCTCGTCCTCGCCATCACAGATCAATTCGATTTCATCCCCGGATTTGATGCAGGCGCCGAGCACACTCAAGACACTTTTGGCATTCGCCGTATTTTCCCGGTGCTGAAATGTAATATGAGACTTAAACTGCATCGCTTCCTTGCACAGGATCCCGGCCGGCCTTAAATGTAACCCGGTCGGGTTTTTAATCATAACTTTCTGACTTACCATATGTCATTCCCTCCAAAACACATATTTATACCCGTCTTTTGTATTACAGCATAATTTTTGTAATAAGCTCTGCAAGTTTGTATGCTTCCTCATCAATCACCTGCTGATCCTTCCCTTCAATCATCACACGAACCAGCGGTTCTGTCCCCGAAGGCCGGATCAGTACCCTGCCCTCTCCATTAAACTTTGCCTCGACTGCCGCCACAGCCTCCGCAATCTCTGGATAATCCATAAAATTCTCTTTTTTATGATTGGGCACCTTCGCATTCACCAGTGCCTGCGGGAGAACTTCCATCACCTGCGCCAGTTCCGACAACGTCTTTCCCGTTCCCCTCATAACATCCAGAAGATGCAGCGCCGTCAGAAGCCCGTCTCCGGTGGTATTGTCATCAAGAAAAATCACGTGTCCCGATTGTTCGCCACCCAGATTATAGCCATTTTCCCGCATGTTCTCGAGTACATAGCGATCGCCCACCTTCGTCTTCTCCACATGGATTCCCTCTCTCTGCCCCATCAGAGAAAATCCAAGATTCGACATGACGGTAACCACCACCGTATCTTTTTTCAGTGCCCCCTGCTCTTTCAGATATTTGCCGCAGATGGCCATAACCTGATCGCCGTCCACAAGATTCCCATTTTCATCGACTGCAAGCATCCGGTCCGCATCCCCGTCAAACGCGATTCCGATATCCGCCTTCTCATATACAACGCGCGCCTTCAATTCGTCCATATGTGTGGAACCACAGTTCGCATTGATATTGGTGCCGTCCGGGTCTGTGTGTATCGTAACCAGCTCTGCCCCAAGTTCTCTAAGCGCCTTCACAGACGTATAATGTGACGCGCCTTCAGCACAGTCGACCACAATTTTCATTCCGGCAAGATTGACCGGCACGCACTTTTTCATAAATTTTACATACTCGTCCCGCAGTTCAAAGCGGTAATCAATCTTTCCCACCCCGGACCCGATCGGAAGAATCACCTCTTTCATGTTATTGCGGATCAGCTCTTCGATCTCATCCTCCAGTGCATCCGAAAGCTTATAGCCTTCTCCGTTAAAAAATTTGATCCCGTTAAACTCCATCGGATTATGGGACGCAGAGATAACAACACCGGCATCCACCTTGTGCTTTCTTGTCAGATATGCGATTGCCGGCGTCGGCATCACCCCGACAAAAATCGCGTTTGCACCGACGGAACAAATCCCCGCCATCAGCGCACTGGCCAGCATTCCCCCCGAAATCCTTGTATCACATCCCACAATGATCGTCGCCTGATGCGCACTTTCTTTTGTCAGAACATAGGCTCCGGCCTGCCCCAGCTTTGTCGCCAGCTCAATTGAAAGTTCTGAACCTGCAATTCCACGCACGCCATCCGTACCGAATAATCTAGCCATCTCTTTTCCTCCACATATTCTTATTTTTATGTTTCCCCAGACTACCTGCCAATTGCCTTAAATACCTATATAGTCTAAGACGGCTGCGGATTCACACTGCCTTTATCGCCATCTTCTTTATCTTCCTCATCTTCATCGGGTCTCTGACTCCCCGACGGACTACCGTCGGAAGAATCGTCTGTTCCGGCTCCCTGACTCCCGGAGCTGCCCGCTCCGTCAGCCGTTCCTGCTCCGCCGGAGCCTTCGTTTTCACCAGAATTTCCCTGTGCGCCGTCTCCCTCCGGCATTTCCGCGTCACGAATGGCCGCAAGCACTTTGGGCTCGTTTAACACATTATACGCATCCTCACCGGGCGCCAGCGTCACCGCAAGATAATGCTCTCCGCCGCCAAGCCCCGTCGCATCTGCGGTTCCCGAAATCTTTTCCGCATCCAGGGCATCAATCACACTTTTCGCCCCGCTGACCTCAATTGCAATACTCTCTTCCATGTAGTTTGCCAGAAAACCCTCCTGCAGATTCTCAATAACCAGATTTTTCACCGGAATCAAAAGCGTTCTCGTCACTACCGGCTCTATCGTAACCACAACCGTTATATTTGCATCGGAATTGAGCACGAGGGACGTTCCTTTCGGAAGATAGGACGCAATATCCACCGTCGTCTCAATCGACGATGTCACGCCGGTCAGGTCAAGCACTTCCTCGGGTATCGTTATCTTATTGATCGGATTGAGCGTTGTCGATTCTCCCTTGATCCGGACACTTTCCGGAGAATAAGAGATGTCCGTTGCCACATATCCCGCTGCCGGTCTGCCCGTTGTCTGAAATTCCAGAGCCGCCTCTTTCGTGCTGAGAATCTGGGCAGCAACCGTGACAGTACTGATATTCAGCGTCAGCTTTGTCGTATCAATCACATTCCCTTCGGCGTCAAAAAATACCGGCACCACACTGTCTGTGACATCCGACGACATTCCCTCCACATTGATCGTCGCCGTCACCTTATCGATCTGACTGATAATTGAGGCCGGACCGGAAATCTTCATCAGATTGGATCCGACAATCTGCACCTCACCAAGCGCACAGTTATCCGCAACCATACCTTTTGTGTCCGCGATAATCCGGATCTGTGTCCGCCCAAGATCCACCAGTTCTATCTCCTTGTACAGTTGTTTTGAGACGATTCTGACATCATTGCCGGCCTTCTGGACCGAAACCGTCACAGGAACACGCCAGTTTCCGCTCTTTTCGTCGTGTTCAATTTTCTGCATATCGGCAGTAGCCTTAAAGTCAGAATTGGACAGCTCCCTCTGCACACTCCGCTTCGCAGATACACTGAAAGAAACGGTATTGTCCCCGCCCAGAACTTCGTAGTATTTATCCTGTTCCGTGATATAATTTTCATTTACGAGAGTTACGCTGGTGGTGTACGACTGGACATTTATGGGGTCGTCAATGTTGACTACGACAACCCATAACACCAGTGCAAACAACACCGCCAGAAATTTGAGGCCAAAGTTATTTACTACCTTTCTGATCAGCTTTCCTACCATTTTTCAGCCTCCTCTTTAACAACTCCAATTTCGTCGGTTCCTGCTCCCTCTTCTGGACAAAGGCAAGTTTATTTTTCAGAAACTCCGCATCGACATTGCGGTACAGTTCTCCTCCCATAGCAATAGACACCCGCCCTGTTTCCTCCGAAACAGCGATGGTGAGCGAGTCTCCCACCTCACTGATTCCCACCGCCGCGCGATGCCTGGTTCCAAGATCTTTGCTGATTCGAAGCGAATCCGTAAGCGGAAGATAGCAGGTAGCCGCCGCCACGCGGTCTCCACGCACGATCACCGCGCCGTCGTGAAGCGGCGTGTTTTTCTCAAAAATATTGATCAGAAGCTGACTCGTCACCATCCCGTCCACTGCAATCCCGGTTCTCTCATACTCTGTCAGCAGTATCTCGTTTTCAACCACAATCAGAGCCCCTGTTTTGACCTTCCCCATTTCATAGCAGGCCTTTACAATCTCATTGATCGTCCGATCCGAAAACTTTCCGGCCTCTCCCTTTGAAAAGTCAAACGCAATAAGCGACGATAAAATATTTCTCCGCCCCAGATTTTCCAGTGCTTTGCGCATTTCGGGCTGAAAAATGATGACAAGTGCAGTGATCGCCACGCTCATCGTATTTTGTGCAATCCAGATAATCGTATTCATCTGAAATACGGCCGCCACCCCTACAAACAGCAAAATAACGAGTAGTCCCCGCAGCAGCATCCAGGCTCTTGTACTCTTTATCCACACCAGCATATAGTAAAACAGAAAGGCAATGATGAAAATTTCCGCCACATCCGTCCACATCATCCTTGGCAGATCCATATAAATAGAAGCTTTATCCCAAAAAGCATCCAATGTCGCTATCACGCTCTGCACACGCTCCACTTCCCTTCCTGACAAGCCGCCTGCTCCGCCGCTCATCGGTCTTTAATCCAACCAGTCTTCCTCGATATCCATCTCTTCCACCAGCTGTTTTTTCGACAGCCGTTCCTCATCCCTGCCGCTGAAACGTTTCACTTTTTTGTCGGTTCCCGGCACAAACGCTTTTGGCACTGCCCTGACATAATAATAATACTCGTCATCCTCAAACTGCAGCCGCTCCGTTCTGGAGTAATCCAGATTAAAAAATAAAAACTGCAGTAAAAACGCTATCACACATGCCGCCGCTCCCCCAAGCAGCACCTCAAATGTCTTTCCGTTGATTCCGAGAAGAAGGTAGCCCGCCATCAGCCCTACCGTCTCAAACACAATACCGGAAATAATCGCCACGGTCCATGCATACTCGATCGACATCCTGCGAATCAGATACACAAGCACCAGTGTCGCCAGGAGCACTCCCAGCACAAGATACATTTCCTTGTTGCCGATCAGCTGATTTAACACAACCACAATCTTTGAGACGGCTCCGTCCTCTTCCTCGGCGGCACTTGAGAGTACTGCGGCATTTTTCCGCACACCGTCCAGGAAAAAATAAACAACAATTCCGCACACCAGTGCAAACGCTGAATACAATTCCCGTATCAGTCCCATTCCGAGCGGCATCACATAAGGGATATGAAGCTTAAAACACAGCGGCGTCAGAATCACATCGTAACCGTTTTTCGGAGCGAAGCGAAAATAAACGAAATAAACCAGAATCAACAGCACCAGCGTCACGGCGCATACCTCAAGCGAAAGCGCATACATATCCGCCAGTATCACCGCAGAGGCAAAAAATATCATACATCCCGTCGGAAGGACCGAACACAACAGCGCCAGAATCAGGGCAACCGGCGTCTGGCTGATCGACTTCATATACCCGATACTGCTGTTAATCGTCATAAATAATGTTAATGCAACAAAAAAACGTATGACCGGTGTGATAAACACTTCGTTTCTGCTATAGAAACGTACCAGTTTTTCTTTCAGTTCCAATAAGGTTGTCATATATGCCTCCTGCTTTTACTGCCGGTCCCTGCCGCCAGGCATTCTGAGCTTTTCTTCCCGCTCATACATCTGATTCACTTTTTTCAGACTGCCGTAATACCGTTTTACCTTTCTGCGGCCCGTCGTATATTTAACATAAAATACAATATATGTCGCAATGAGGTAAGACAGTATAAATACCACGTATAAGGTCAGCAGTGTGGTCAGAAAACCGCGGATATCGAGACTGTTGATCTGCTCCATCAGTGTCTGCATGGAGTAAACTCCCCAGAGTCCGAGCAGCAGACCAAAACAGATCGTCCCCGTCACAAAGCTCCGCAAAAGCTGCAGCGAAATATAATCCTTCCTTGCATACTGCGTCATCGGTCTGCATTCCTTGCCGTCAAACGTGTCAAATCTCGAAATCTTTATCATGTGCCGTAAACGTTCTTCATTTACCATACAGTAAAATTATCCTTTCCCTGCCTGCAAACCCACTGTTTTACCTGCTTTTATAAATTTGCACGCAGTAACGCATTCTTATAAAACATTATAGCACAATGACAGTATTTTTCAAACAAAAAAAAGCAGGGTATATCTCTCAGGCCCTGCTTTTTACTCTCTTTTTCTGTTTTCCTGCACACATGTCCCATACGGCGATTCCCGGAACAGCACGACGGAGGCTACTGAAGAAAACGCATCTTGTTTCCGTCCCGCTCCTGCTTTTTTACCTCCTGCTCCTTTGGCTTGCCCAGAACACCTGTAAAAGAAGTGGACATGGCCGCTTTGCACTTATCGCAGAAACGCCCGCTCTTGATCGGCTCCCCACAGTGCTCACAGTTGATCCCATCTGCTCCCGGCTCTGACAGCGACAGGCGCTCTTCCCTGATCCACTGCTTGATCTGCTTTGTCGACACATCCATCGCCTCGGAAAGGGCGCGGACGGAAGCCCCCGGATTCTCGTCCAGATACTCTTTCACCTCGCGGAATTTCTCTTCAAGCTTCTTCTGACACATACTGCAAATCGGCGGCCCACTCATATAATTAAACAATCGTCCGCAGCTTCTACAATTTCTTACATCCATGATTTTGCCCCTCCTGCTTATCAATCAGAATCCTGTTCCAATGCTGATACAGATATAATAGATATTCTTTATTCCGGCAGAAAGCAGAATTTCCGCAACTGCATCCATTGTGCTCCCTGTAGTATATATATCATCTACCAACAATATCTGATTCCATTTTACTATATCCGGCTCTAAATGAAAAGCATTTTTTAAATTGTGTCTGCGTTCGCTCTCGCTCAGGGTTTTCTGTGGAACGGTATTCCGGACCCGCTTTACCAGAGACTTCGTCGGCAGATCAAGCTCCCTCCCAAGCGCCCTGGCGAATACTTCGGCCTGATTGTATCCGCGCAGCCGCGCTTTCCGGGAATACATCGGTATGGGAACAATCACCTCAATCCGGTGACGCGCAACCCATCCCCTGTATTGTTCCGCCGCCTCCCTGGCATAAAACAGGGCATATTCCCGCCGGTTACCGTACTTAAACCGATACATTGACTGGCGGATCCCACCTTTATATACAAAAACAGCCTTACCCTGCAGATATAAGTGCTTTTTCCTCTCACAGTCGCCACAATACTCTGCCCGGTCATCCCGAAGCGGCTTTCCACAACGCTTACACACCGGCTCTTTTGCCCTTTCGATCTCGTGCCTGCAGGATTCACAGATCATCACCCCCGGCAGCAGAATATCGTCGCATACCGGACAGCGCGGCGGATAGAAAAACATCAGAATCTCCCGCAGAACAGGGCAGATATATCTCCTCAGACTGCAGTTATATTTTTTCATCTCATCCTTTCCAAAAATCTCTCTGAAACCAATCGTACCATTTTTCCCCAAAGGAAACCATAAACATTTTCTTAATTTTTTCTAAGATATTCATTCGTTTCCATTTAATACACCGCTTGACGAATTGCATATTTATCTTTATAATCTTTTTCATTGATAACATTAAAGCTTTAATGTGTTAAAGGAGGAGAAGTACATTATGAAAAAATCAAGCAGAGCACTTTCTATCATTATGGCAGCCACAATGGCAGTATCAATGGCGGCCTGCGGCAATAAGAACGATGCCGGGACTTCCGGCAACGGCCCGGCCGATGCGGACGCAGCGTCTTCCGCAGATCAGACGCCGGCAGACAGCAGCAGTTCAGCCCCGGAAAAGGTTTCGGGTACGGAGAGCCCGGCCCCGGGCGCAGACGGCCCTTTCACCATCGGCATCTGTCAGCAGCTGGAACACCCCGCACTGGATGCCGCAACAGAGGGATTCCAGGCTGCCCTGACCGAAAAACTGGGCGCGGAAAATGTCTCTTTCGACCTGCAGAACGCACAGGGCGAACAGGCAAACTGTGCTACCATCAGCAGCAAATTCGTCTCCGATAATTACGATCTGATCCTGGCAAATGCGACTACCGCTTTACAGTGTGCCGCAGCGGCGACAAGCTCGATTCCAGTCCTGGGAACATCTGTGACAGACTATGCAACCGCGCTTGATATCGACGGCTGGACCGGCGCGACGGGAAGAAATATTTCCGGTACATCCGATCTCGCCCCGATTGACCAGCAGGAAGATATGCTCGTAGAACTCTTCCCCGACGCCAAAACCGTCGGCATTCTCTATTGTTCCGCCGAGCCCAATTCCGAATACCAGGCAGACGAATTTATAAAATGCCTCGAAGAAGACGGACTCTCCTATCAGGTGTACACAGCCGCAGACTCAAACGATATCAACTCCGTCGTACAAAGCGCGGTCTCTGAGGTAGACGTCATCTACATACCCACCGACAATACGATGGCCGGAAACACGGAAGCCATCAACAATGTCGCCCTTCCGGCAGGCGTTCCGATTATCACCGGTGAAGAAGGCATGTGCAGAGGCTGCGGCGCCGCAACACTTTCCATCAGCTACTACGATATCGGATATACCGCAGGCGAAATGGCATATGACATTCTGGTAAACGGCGCCGACATCACCACCATGGACATCCGGTATGCGCCAGCCGTCACGAAAGAGTACAACGCGGAAATCTGTGAAAAATTAAATATCTCGATTCCCGAAGACTACGTCGCTATCAGCGCAGAAGAATAAAAGGGGGATCTTATGGCAATTCTTATGGCTCTGGACCCGGCCGCCCTGCTCCGCTCAATGCCCGGCGCTTTCGCGCAGGGCCTTGTGTGGGGCATTATGGCTCTGGGCGTTTATATCACCTACCGTCTTCTGGATTTTGCCGATCTGACCGTGGACGGCTCCATTGCAACCGGGGGCGCTGTCGCCGTCATGCTGATACGCCTGGGCATAAATCCCTGGCTTGCACTTATTTTTGCGTTTATCGCCGGTATGGCCGCCGGTTTTATCACCGGTATCCTCCATACCGCACTTGGGATTCCCGGCATTCTCGCCAGTATCCTGACACAGATCTCTCTCTATTCGATCAATTTAAATATTATGGGCCGCTCAAATCAGGCCGTGAGCGTAGACAAATACAATCTGGTGGTATCGCTCCGCTACCTCTCGGATTCCGTCTCCACGAAAATCCAGATTTTTGTGACTACCATATTATTCTGCGCCGTAATCATCGCCGTCTTATACTGGTATTTCGGCACAGAACAAGGGCATGCCATCCGTGCAACCGGATGCAACCAGCAGATGGCGCGGGCTCAGGGTATCAATACCAATTTTCACACAGTCCTGGCCCTGATGCTCTCAAACGGACTTGTAGGCCTCTCCGGAGCGCTGTATGCGCAATACCAGGGTGCGGCCGACGTCAATATGGGCCGCGGTGCCATCGTCATCGGGCTGGCCGCCGTGATTATCGGCGAAGTTGTATTTGGAAAACTCTGTGCCGGAAAACATTTTGCTTTCGCCTACACGCTTCTCTCCGTAATTGCAGGGGCAATTATTTACTATATTGTAATAAACATCGTCCTGTGGTTAAAGCTGCCCTCCGATGATCTGAAACTTTTTTCCGCAATCGTGGTGGCGATTTTCCTTTCGCTTCCCTACCTGAAGACAAAGTATCGGGGAAAGGAGAAACAAAATGGCTGAAATGTTAAAAATTGACAATATTTATAAAACCTTCAACCGTGGAACCATCAACGAAAAACATGCCTTAAACGGTGTCTGTCTGTCCCTTAAAGAAGGAGATTTTGTCACTGTCATCGGCGGCAACGGCGCCGGAAAATCGACAACCTTAAATGCCGTGGCAGGCGTCTGGCCAATCGATTCCGGCAGAATCTATATCGGCGGCGACGACGTCTCGCGCCTCTCGGAATACAAACGCGCCAGGTACCTGGGCCGCGTCTTCCAGGATCCCATGACGGGAACCGCGGCAACAATGTCCATCGAAGAAAATATGGCCATCGCAGCCAGGCGCGGGGAATCCCGCGGTCTCTCCTGGGGCATCACAAAAAAAGAGCGCGTCTCCTATCGCGAGATGCTCTCAACACTGGATCTGGGCCTGGAAGACCGCCTTTCCAGCAAAGTCGGCCTTCTCTCCGGAGGACAGCGCCAGGCAATCACACTGCTGATGGCGACAATTATGAAACCGAAACTATTACTTTTAGACGAGCACACAGCGGCGCTCGACCCCAAAACGGCCGCCAAAGTACTGGAGATTTCCGATAAGATCATTGCAGACCATCATCTGACTGCGATGATGGTCACGCATAATATGAAAGACGCGATCGCGCACGGCAATCGCCTGATCATGATGCATGAGGGAAAAATCATTCTTGATATTTACGGAGAAGAAAAAAAGAAACTGACGGTGGAAGATCTGCTGCATCAGTTTGAAAAAGTCAGCGGAGAAGAATTTGCGAGCGACAAGGCATTGCTGTCATAAATCCTGCACGTTTTCTGAGTGTGCCAGATAGTAATATCTGCACACTCATTTTATATATCATACGTTTATATCCGCCATATTATTCTTTTGTCCTCAATATCCCCAGCCGTCTGCCAACCGCGCGCACCGGATGTAAAACGGAATCTTTTATCTTCTCCTTCATGCTCCGAAATTCGCCCCTCACTTCCCTTATTTCCTCTCTAAGTGACTCATTTTCCCTCCGAAGCTGACTCATCCCCATCGCGGCGAAACAGATCACATCGTTTAGCATATAAGGATTGTCTTTCGTCCACTTTGGCAGTTCCGGAATCGTATCGGAAAACAGGCCGGTATCCGGCTCCCCAAGATACTCAGCGGCCACCCGCCGGTTGCCTTCTCCGTAACGGGCCAGAAATTCCCTGCATTCCTCCTGTGAAAACAACGATGTCGGATATTGCCCGGCACTGTAATCTCCAATGGCGATCAGCGTGTTTCGCATAAGCTCCATGTCTTCTTCACCGAGAGAAGACAACCCATTTATAATCCGCAAAATCTCGGGTGCACTTCCTTTTAATCCCGGGTTCTCCGTTTCCTCCGAAACGGTATACTCCCCTGTCATTTCCAGTCCGACCGCACGAAGAAAATCCGCATAGATCGAACCCCCAAAAAAGGTTCCTCTCTGAAAACGACGCACAATCACATTTTCTTTCCCCAAAACAGCCGCAATGGATTCTAATTTTTTATAATAATCCAGCTGGAAAGATTTTGGCAGTCTGGAAACATACTCGTCCCACGTCGTTACAATCCTTCTTCTCTTGACATTCTGCTTCCAGAAAGACTCCACATAAGAATCCTGTCTCCGCAGATAGACAATGATTTTTACCTGAAATCCATACCGATTTCCGTCCTCCTTCAGCTCCTTCCAGAGAGTTTTCCTTACCTTATGCGTGGAGCGGTAAATATGCTCGTCCGAAAGAATAATATTGTCATACGTATCAAAAAGCGTGCCAACGATATCCATCCCCATCCGGTATCTGTTCTTCCCTTCCGACTTCGCATAGTCAGATTCGTCACTCACATCAATCAGAAAATAACCGTTTCTTCCGACCGTAATTTCCGGACAGACTTCACGCATATCCGGGAAAATATATCCGTATTTTTGAAAAACATCATTATTTTCCCAACAAAATTTTCGAATCGCTGTGGAGCCTGTCTTTGGTGTCCCGATATGCACATATAGTGTTTTCAACTGTTTTCCCACCTCTCTGCAGAAAATTTCTTTTTGACACAAAAAATATAACATTAATTTCTGCCTATTTTACCAGGCAAAAATTAATGTTACATTAAAAGAGGCTCGTTGTTTCTAACTCTCCTGCAGTCTCTCACACAGCCCGCTGTAGCGTCTCTGCTGTGAAACATTCTGTATCATCTGTCCAAATGTCCCGTCATTTCCGACCAGCGTCACACAACGCCGCGCTCTTGTGACGGCTGTATATAAGAGGTTGCGGTTCAACAGCATCGAGGGACCGTTGAGCAGGGGAATCACAACAGCCGGGTATTCGCTCCCCTGCGACTTGTGAATCGTGATAGCATAGGCCAGTTCCAGCTCATCCAGAAGCCTGTATGGATATTCCACCATACGTCCCTCGTCAAACTCCACCGTCATCATCTCCGCAAAATCATTGATCTGGCGGATAATTCCCATATCCCCGTTGAAAATACCGGTTCCCTTCTCTACCGTCATTCCAAGCTTTGTACGAATCTCCCATGGGATCTGATAGTTATTGCGTATCTGCATTACCTTATCGCCTTCGCGAAACATTACCTCCCCATGTTCACGCTCTGCCTTGTGTTCTGTCGGAGGATTTAAATAGCGCTGCAATATTTTATTCAGACGCTCCACACCCAGAAGTCCTTTCCGCATCGGCGTCAGGACCTGGATATCATACGGCGTCGCATCTACGAACTTTGGTAATTTCTGATAAATAAGCTGAAGCACCACATTGATGATGACATCCGCATCATAACGCTTTAAAAAAAAGAAATCCATACTCTTATTGTCAAGCGTCACTTCCTCCCCGCGGTTAATTTTATGCGCATTTACAATGATATCACTGGTCGATGCCTGCCTGAAAATCTTTGTCAGCATAACCACATTACAGACGCGAGAACGGATAATATCCCGCAGTACACTTCCCGGTCCCACACTGGGAAGCTGATTTTCATCTCCCACCAGAATCAGCCTCGTCCCGACCGCGACTGCCTTGAGAAGAGAATGCATCAGTGAAATATCAACCATGGACATCTCGTCGACAATGATCACATCCGTCTCCAACGGATTATTCTCGTTGCGCTCAAATCCGGCGCTGCCATCCACACCGCCGGAGAGTTCCAGCATACGATGCACAGTTCTCGCCGGAAATCCGGTTGTCTCGCTCATTCGCTTGGCCGCACGCCCCGTCGGCGCCGCAAGAAAAATATCCAGTCCCGTCAGCTCAAAATACCTGATAATCGTGTTGATCGTCGTCGTCTTTCCGGTACCGGGCCCCCCTGTGATGACCAGGAGTCCTTTCCGCACCGCTTCCCTCACAGCCGTCCGCTGACGCTCGTCCAGTTCCATCCCGGTCTGTCTTTCGATGGCGCCGATCCTTTCTTCAACCGCGCCATCCGGTTCGTCATAATCCACATTGAGCCGCTTTAACATCGCCGCCGTGTTGGCTTCCATAAAATAAAAAGACGCCGCATATATCTGCGTCTGCCCCTCCGGCGATTTTTTCAGCATCACCTTTCGTTCAATCGCCAGGTCCATGTATTGTTTTTCGATCTGTGCGCCATCCACGCCCAGAAGATGTCCGCCCCTCCTTGTCAGCTCCTCCTGCGGCAGATACGTATGGCCTTCTCCCGCCGCCTGCTGCAGCACATAGAGAATCCCGCTGCGCACCCTGAAATCAGAATCCATACGGATGCCGACCCGCGCGGCGATTTCATCGGCAGTGCGGAACCCGACTCCCTCAATGTCATCGGCAAGCCGATACGGATTTTCACGGATAATCCCGTACACTTCCTGTCCATACTCCTGGTACACTTTCACCGCCAGATTCATCGTTATACCATACTGCTGCAGAAAAATCATCGCCTGGCGCAGATCCCGCTTTTCGTTAACCTGGTGGGCAATCTCCATCGCCTTTCGCTCGCTGATTCCTTTGACCTCAGACAGGCGCTCCGGCTCCTCTTCAATAATCCGGAATGTGTCATCTTTAAAGCGACGCACAATACGGGCTGCAAGCGCCAGCCCGACGCCTTTGATGGCGCCGGAACCCAGATAGCGCTCAATTGCCTCCTCGTCCTCTGGCATTTTCTCCTCAAAACGCTCCACTTTAAATTGCCTGCCATATGTAGGATGTTCCGTGTATTCCCCGGACGCCTCGATATTTTCTCCCTCCGCAAGCGCAGAAAAAATGCCCACGCAGATAACTTCTTCCTCCCCGCTCACCAGATTGAGCACCGTATATCCGTTGTCTGCATTTCGATATATAATATGCTCCACATACCCTGCCAGCTTTTCCAAGACAAACCTCCCGTCGTTTCCGCGGACAGCGGGCCGGACAGCCCATGTACCCACGCCCCGGTGCACACAAAAAGAAGGGCTGTGTTCTTACAACAACCCTTCCCAGGCACAATTTAAAAATCTTATGATATATTATAATTCCGCTTCATCTGCTCATACAATTGCTGGGTAAAACTTGTAGCCACCTCATCGACTACCTTGTCTGCAACCATCTCAATCACGCTGTCCATATGAAAATCTGTCAGCGTAGACAGTGAGGCGTCTTCTTCTTCGTCTTCGGAGAGCAGATTTTCCTTTACTTCTTTTAAAATCTCTTCCACAAAATAAGACTCAAAATCTTTGCATACCTGCATCAGTTCCTCGTCTGTAGAATCAGACGAAATATTGCCCAGAGAACTTTTCAGCTCCGACGTATTGGCCGCGGCGTTATTCCGCGCCACATCGGCCATCGACGATATCGCATCAAACGAAACACTCATATTGGCACTCCTTCCTGTCTGTCAATTAACGTTTCAGATTGTTGGCCTGCTCCAGCATCTCATCCGATGTCGTAATCGCCTTGGAATTTAACTGGTATGCGCGCTGCGCAATAATCATATTTACCATCTCATCCGCGACCTGTACATTGGAACCTTCCAGATAGTTCTGACGTACCTGACTGCGGATCAGTCCCTGCCCTGTCGCCTCATTGAGCGGGGCGCCGGACGCTTCGGACTCTGCCAGCAGATTGGTTCCGATCTTCTCAAGACCGCCCGGATTATTAAACTGGTATAGCGCAAAGCCCTGGTTTAAATCCACAAAAGTGCCGTTCTGCGTGCGGTAGCCAAACTGACCGTTGCTGGTAATCTCCACCATCCCGGCGTTGACTCCCGCCGGAAGCGAAATGGGATTGCCGTTTGTCCCAAGCACCGGATAACCCTCCGCCGTCGAAAGCGTGACCTGACCGTTTGCCCCCATAGCCCAGATAAAATTGCCTGCTCTGGTGTAATACGTCTCGCCGTCCGCTCCTCTGACCGCAAAAAATCCATCTCCCACGACAGCAAAATCCGTGTTGCTCTCGCTGGCAATCATCGCGCCCTGTGTGTATACCGATGTGTTGGACGCTACTCTCGTGCCAAGTCCTACCTGCGCTGAGATCGGCTTCTGCTCGCCGTTTGCCGACGTCGTCCTGGTCTGGATCGTTTGATACAGCAGGGATTTAAATTCTGTTTTCTGCTGCTTATACCCCACTGTGTTGACATTTGCCAGATTGTTCGAAATATTATCCACATTCTGCTGCTGTGCAATCATCCCGGTTGCAGCAGTATATAACGATCTTACCATATTATACCTCATTTCTGCGCGGTATTATGTACTTCCTTTATCTGTGGACACCGCGCCTCTCACAGATCAGCAATTACGGCAGACAAAAAATATTTTTTATACTTTGCCAACCTGATTTACCGCTTTATCCAGCGTCTCATCGATCGCATTGATCACTTTCTGCCCTGCCTGATAAGCCCTGGAAATCGTAATCATATTTACCATCTCGGAGACAACGTTCACATTTGAAGCCTCAATAACGCCCTGCTCCACTTTGGCATCGGAGGCGATCCGCACGCCGCCCTCCACCATGTCATAAAGGTTCTCGCCAAATTTTGCCAGATAATTATAATCTTCAAAATCAACGGTGCCGATCGTCCCGACCAGCTGGTCATCCTGATAAATACCACCGGTCTCATCAATAATAATTTTTAAATTTCCATTCACACGGATACGGCTGTTCGGATCACCGTTCATGGCCCCGTTCCGGTCCAGAACGTAATCCCCATCCTTTGTCACCAGATAACCCTCCGTGTTGATAATAAAAGCGCCGTCTCTGGTATATTTTACAGATGTATTTCCCGCTTTATCCGTATAGGCTATCGCAAAAAAACCGTTGCCTGCCAGTCCGAAATCGGTCTGATTATCCGTCACTTTAAAACTTCCCTGATCGTAATCCGTATAGGTCTCTCCGATATGAACGCCCATGCTCATCTCACCGAGCCCCTGCGGCATTCGCCGCACGGATGAATCCCTGATCCGGATTGCAAGCTCATCTGCAAACGTCCTGGACGTCGCCCCTTCTTTCTTATATCCGTTTGTATCGGCATTCGCAAGATTGTTGGAAAGAATATCCAGTCTCCTCTGTTCATTTACCATACCCGTATACGCCGTATACAATCCTTTAACCATATCTCTGCTCCTTTTTCCGTCCGGAAGTCCGCCAAAGACGGCGTTTTATCGAAATGTTGCTCCCAATATTGATATATATCGGCACAAACAGCCAAAAGCTTAATCGTCATCCCGCTTGCCTGACAGAAATTCCACAAACTTCCCTGTGCCGATCGCCACGCATGTCATGGGTTCATCCGCCGTCATCGTATTGATGCCCGTCCGGTCCTCAATCAGTTCTTCGAGGCCGCGCAGCAGCGCGCCTCCCCCTGTCAGCACAATCCCGCGATCCGCCACATCGGCAGCCAGCTCCGGCGGCGTCTTTTCCAGCACGGAGTGAACCGCCTCTACAATCTGCAATGTCGGTTCGCGCAGTGCCTCCTCCGTCTCCTCAGAAGAAACCGTCACCGTCTTCGGAAGACCGGTGACAAGGTTACGCCCCCTTACATCCATAGTCTCATTTTGTGCAAGCGGAAAACAGCTTCCGATTTTGATTTTGATATCCTCCGCCGTCCGTTCGCCGATAAGCAGATTATGCTTTTTGCGCATATAGCGCACAATCGCCTCGTCAAAATCATCGCCCGCAATCTTTATGGACGTGCTGACTACAGACCCTCCCAGGGAAATGACCGCGATATCCGCCGTACCGCCGCCGATATCCACGATCATATTTCCACATGGCTTCGCTATGTCAATGCCTGCACCGATCGCCGCCGCGATCGGCTCTTCAATGATCTTTACCTCCCTCGCCCCCGCCTGGTATGTCGCGTCTTCCACCGCCTTTTTCTCCACCTCGGTGACGCCGCTGGGCACACACACACTGATCCGCGGTTTGCGGAATGTCTTTTTTCCGATCGCCTTCTGAATAAAATATTTGATCATCTTCTCGGTGACCGTATAATCCGATATCACGCCCTGCCTTAAAGGGCGGACCGCCACAATATTCCCCGGCGTCCTTCCAAGCATCAGCCGGGCCTCTTCTCCGATCGCCTTTATCTTATTTGTGTCACGGTCAAACGCCACCACGGACGGTTCCTTTAACACAACTCCTTTGCCTTTGATATAAACTAATATACTTGCAGTACCAAGGTCAATACCGATATCCGTACTCATCATCTTCTCATCTGCCCCTTTCATTCTCTATGCAAATCACCAATCTATATGGAATTTATTCCCATGCCAAAATGGACGCAAAACCGCATTTAATCATATTTTTACATATACAGTCCCATTATATACAAAAACTGGGATTTTTCAAAGGATTTTTTTTCCTGAGGGGACTTTTTTCAAAAAAATAAGAATTTCTTCATTCTTTTTATTTTATATCAGATATTTTTCATTCTTTCATCACACATCCATCACATTGCGACGTTATAGTAAATGCGTACCAACAAACCGGGTCAGACATTGCAGGACGGCAATTACTCTGACCGGCAGTACAATTTTTCATAACTCATGCTTTCCGGAATCCAGCACATTCCGGAAAGCACTCCCCAGAAAGCATTTCACGGCGAATTTTCGAGCGCCGTTTTTTGTTTTTCCAGATACTTTCTGATATATTGCCCGGTATAAGATTCCGGTATTTGTGCCACCTGTTCTGGTGTTCCCGACGCGATAACCGTGCCTCCGCCATCCCCGCCTTCGGGCCCCATATCAATAATATAATCTGCCGTCTTTATGACATCCAGGTTGTGCTCGATTACAACTACCGTGTTTCCCCCCTCTGAGAGTCTGCGCAGAATCTCGATCAGCTTGTGTACGTCCGCAAAGTGAAGCCCCGTCGTCGGCTCGTCGAGAATATAGATCGTCTTTCCGGTGCTCCGCCTGGACAGTTCCGTCGCCAGCTTGATCCGCTGCGCCTCACCGCCGGAAAGCTCCGTAGAGGGCTGCCCCAGCTTCACGTAAGACAGGCCGACATCGTAGAGCGTCTGTATTTTCCGGTGTATGGTCGGAACATTTTTGAAAAACTCCAGCGCTTCCTCCACCGTCATGTTCAGCACGTCATAAATATTTTTTCCTTTATACTTTACATCAAGCGTCTCTCTGTTGTAGCGCTTTCCTTCACACACTTCGCAGGGCACATAGACATCCGGCAGAAAGTGCATTTCAATCTTTAAAATCCCGTCCCCCGAACATGCCTCGCATCGCCCGCCTTTAACATTAAAGCTGAACCTGCCTTTTTTATACCCTTTTGCTTTTGCGTCCGGTGTTGATGCAAACAGATCCCGGATCATATCAAACACTCCGGTATAAGTAGCCGGATTGGAACGCGGTGTGCGTCCGATCGGCGACTGATCAATGTCGATAACCTTATCCAGCTGTTCGAGACCAAGAATGTCACCATGCAGACCCGGTATACAGCGCGCCCGGTTCAGATCGCGTGCAAGCCGCTTGTAGAGAATCTCGTTGGTGAGCGAACTTTTTCCCGACCCGGAGACACCTGTGACACACGTCATAATGCCAAGCGGTATCTTCACACTGATGTTTTTGAGGTTATTTTCTCTGGCCCCCTTGATCGTCAGATATCCGGCCGGCTTTCTGCGCTCTGCCGGAACCGGAATCTGTATCCTTCCACTTAAGTATGCGCCTGTGATGGAATTCTCATTCCTCATGATATCCTCCGCTGTTCCGCAGGCAACAACCGTACCGCCGTGGGAGCCTGCCCCCGGCCCGATATCCACAATATAATCGGCAGCAAACATCGTATCCTCGTCGTGTTCCACCACGATCAGCGTATTTCCAAGTTCTTTCAGATTTTTAAGAGCGCCGAGCAGCTTATCGTTGTCACGCTGATGCAGTCCGATAGAGGGCTCGTCCAGGATATATGCCACGCCCACGAGACCGGAACCGATCTGCGTTGCAAGACGGATACGCTGCGCCTCACCGCCGGAGAGCGTTCCCGTTGCCCTGGACAGCGACAGATAATCCAGTCCGACCTCATTCAGGAATCCCACGCGCGCTTTGATTTCTTTCACAATCTGATCTCCGATCAGATGCTGCTGACGTGTCAGCTCCATATCACGCAGAAATATCTGCAGATTTTTCACCGACATGGAAGTCATATCGGCAATATTCTTATCACAGACCGTCACCGCGAGAGACTCCTTCTTAAGGCGCTGTCCCTTGCATGACTCGCAGGGCGTGATGCGCATAAACTGCTCGTATTCCTGCTTCATATAATCGGAAGATGTTTCACGGTATCTCCGCTGTACATTCCGGAGCAGACCTTCAAACGCCACATCGTAAATCCCCTCCCCGCGCATTCCCTTATAATGCACCTTCAGCTCTTTTCCGTCCGTCCCGTAGATAATCACATGCTTTACTTCTTCCGGGTAATCCTGGTATGGCGTCTCCAGTGAGAAATGATATTCCTCAGTCAGCGCGTTTAAAATGGCATAAGTGAAACTGGATTTGTCCGTACAGGACTGCCATCCCGTCACCTGGATGGCGCCCTCAGCGATGGAAAGACGCTTGTCCGGTATCATCAGCTCCTCATCAAACTCCATTTTATACCCCAGGCCGAAACAGGTCGGGCAGGCTCCGAACGGATTATTGAAAGAAAAACTCCTCGGTTCGATTTCATCCACGCTGATCCCGCAGTCCGGGCACGAAAAACTCTCGGAAAACTCAATCGGTTCCCCGTCCGCCACATCCACTGTCATAATGCCGCCTGCAAGCTCCAGCACATTTTCAATGGAATCCGTCAGACGCTTCTCAATACCTTCTTTGACTACAAGCCGGTCGACAACAATCTGAATGTTATGTTTTTTATTTTTTTCCAGCCTGATTTCTTCCGTCAGCTCATACATATTTCCGTCGACGATCACCCTGACGTAGCCGCTCCGCTTCGCGTGCTCGAACAGCTTCTGGTGCTCACCCTTTCTCCCTCTGACAACCGGGGCCAGAAGCTGGATTCTGGTACGCTCCGGCAGCTCCATAATCTGGTCTGCCATCTGATCCACCGACTGCTTTTTAATCTCCTTTCCACATTTCGGGCAATGTGGAATGCCGATTCTGGCATACAGCAGACGAAAGTAGTCGTAAATCTCCGTGACAGTTCCGACGGTTGAACGCGGATTGCGGTTTGTCGATTTCTGATCTATGGAAATCGCGGGAGAAAGCCCCTCGATCTTTTCTACATTCGGCTTCTCCATCTGCCCTAAAAACTGCCTGGCATAAGAAGACAGAGATTCCATGTACCGCCGCTGTCCTTCCGCATAAATTGTGTCAAATGCCAGCGAAGACTTTCCCGAACCGGAAAGTCCTGTCAGAACCACAAATTCATCTCTCGGAATATCTACATCAATATTTTTTAAATTGTGCTCTCCTGCCCCTCGGATTTTAATATATTTTCTCTCGTTTGATTTTTTCATGATCTCTCCTGCTGTCTGTTCCTTCCCTTATACTTCCACGCTTCCGCAGGCCGGCATTACGCCCCAGACCCTGCCCGCAGGCACGGCGGTATTCACCGCGCACCGCCTTCAAAAAATATTCCACACGCATCCGTCCGCTTCCTACGCGCCAATATCCCGCAGCATATTTTTCAGCTCTACCATCCTGTCCCTGTATTCTGCCGCCGTCTCAAAATTCAGGTCCGCTGCCGCCTTCTGCATCTTTTTCTGGATATCTGCAATCAGCTTTGTCAGTTCCTCTCTGTTCATCGATTCCGGATCTTTGCGGAAGTTCATCTGCTCTTTTGCCACCTTCTTTGACACACTGATCAGTTCCCGCACCGATTTCTGAATCGTCTTCGGCGTGATACCGTGCGCCTGGTTGTACTCCTGCTGTATACCGCGCCGGCGCTCTGTCTCGTCAATCGCCACGCGCATCGAATCCGTGATGGTATCCGCATACATGATGACGTGGCCCTCACTGTTGCGGGCCGCCCTGCCAATCGTCTGTATGAGCGACGTCGCTGACCGCAAAAATCCTTCCTTGTCTGCATCCAGAATCGCTACAAGTGTAATCTCCGGTATATCCAGCCCCTCCCTGAGCAGGTTGATTCCCACCAGAACATCGAAAACGTCCAGGCGCAGATCCCTTATGATCTCCGCGCGCTCCAGCGTATCAATATCAGAGTGCAGATATTTGACACGGATGCCCACTTCCCGCATGTAATCAGTCAGATCCTCGGCCATTTTTTTTGTCAGCGTTGTAATCAGCACTTTGTTGTGCTTCGCCGTCTCCTTATTAACCTCCCCGATGAGGTCATCTACCTGTCCCTCCACCGGCTTTACCACAACCTCCGGATCCAGGAGCCCGGTCGGACGGATAATCTGCTCGGTACGCATCAGCTCGTGCTCCTGCTCGTATACATTTGGCGTGGCGGAGACAAACAGCATCTGGTCAATCTTGCTCTCAAACTCTCCGAAGTTCAAAGGACGGTTGTCCTTTGCAGACGGAAGGCGGAACCCATAATCCACCAGCGTTGTTTTTCTGGACTGGTCGCCCGCGTACATCCCCCGCACCTGCGGAATCGTTATATGGGACTCGTCCACAATAATCAGATAGTCGTCCTTAAAGTAATCCATCAGCGTATGGGGCGTAGCTCCCGCAGGAAGCCCGGCCAGATGCCTGGAATAATTTTCAATCCCACTGCAGAAACCGGTTTCTTTTAACATCTCAATGTCAAAATTCGTCCGCTCTGCAATCCGCTGTGCCTCAAGGAGCTTGTCTTCCCCCTTAAAAAAGCGGACACGCTCTTCCAGTTCTGCCTCAATATTGTCACACGCCTTAAGGATTTTTTCCTGCGGCACAACATAGTGGGACGCCGGAAAAATCGCAAAATGCTCCAGCCTGCACTTAATCTCCCCTGTAAGAACATCAATCTCCGTAATCCGGTCGATCTCGTCCCCGAAAAATTCCACCCGGACGGCAGTATCTCCATAATTGGCTGGAAAGATCTCCAGGACATCACCCCTCACCCGAAAGGTTCCCCGATGGAAGTCCATTTCATTCCTCGTATACTGAATATCAATCAACGCACGGATAACCTCATCTCTGTCCTTTTCCATGCCCGGCCGCAGTGAAACCATCATGCCAAGATAGTCGTCCGGACTGCCCAGTCCGTATATACAGGAAACAGACGCGATCACAATCACGTCCCTGCGCTCCACAAGCGCGGCCGTCGCAGACAGACGAAGCTTATCGATCTCCTCATTGACAGCAGAATCCTTGGCAATATAGGTGTCGGACTGGGGAACATAAGCCTCCGGCTGATAATAATCATAGTAGGACACAAAATACTCCACTGCATTCTCAGGGAACATCTCCTTGAATTCTCCATATAACTGCGCCGCAAGCGTCTTGTTGTGGGCGATGACCAGCGTCGGTTTCTGCAATTCCTGAATGACATTCGCCATCGTAAATGTCTTGCCGGAACCCGTAACCCCTAGTAAAGTCTGGAATTGATTGCCCTCCTTGAAGCCTTTGACCAGCTCGGCAATGGCCTGCGGCTGGTCGCCTGTGGGCTTGTAGGGGGCTTGAAGTTTAAATTTTGACATATAAAAACCTCTCTTTCACGGAATAACTTCAACTACTATGAGCCATAAAATTCGTGTAATTTAGAAATAATCTCGTGCAGATTTTCATTTTAAGATTGGCCTATAGGCAAACTTTTATAATTACACAAATGAAAGTCACAAATTTGTAGTCATAACTGTTTACAAAGTATCCTGTTTTGTATTTTGTATTATTTTGAGAAACAATTTCTTTATTTTCCTCTATCATAAATCAACTGATTTCTTTCCAATTCTTTCTGTAATTCGTCCAATGTCGGTAAAACAGTCATATACTTTGAAGCAAATATCTGTTCACTTTCATGGAGTACCGAATATTTCACAATCGTTTCGTCTTTATCTGTACAAAAGATAATCCCTATTGTCGGATTATCATCCTCTCTTCTTTTTAAGTCATCAAACATTCTGACATACATATCCATTTGTCCTATATCTTGATGTGTCAATTTCTTTGTTTTTAAATCAATAACGACAAAACATTTCAGAATATAATTATAAAAAACCAGATCTATATAGAAATCCGTTGTTTCTGTACATATCCTCATCTGCCTTCCCACAAATGAAAACCCTTTGCCCATTTCCAGCAGGAACTTCTGAAGATTATTTATAATGGTGGTTTCCAGGTCACTTTCTAACTGACTAATATTGGGAGTGACTCCCATGAATTCTAATATAAATGGATCTTTCACAAATTCCAATGCTTTATTTTCTTTATCAGGTAACTGTGTGGATAACATTCTTTTGTAATATCCACTCTTAATATTGCGCTCCAGAACTCTTACAGACCAATTTTCTGTCAAAGCTTCCTTTAAATAAAAGTTTCTTTCCTCTTCATCGGAGATACGCATTATACTTCTTAGATGAGACCACGGAATTTTTCCAGCCATTGAAAATCCATATGAATCTTCTGGAAATACCAAATAAAACTGACGGCAGTTTCTCAAATTTGCTACAGAAAATCCTGTTCCAAATTCATCTGATAACTGCTCTGATAAATTTTTTATTAAATAAGAACCATATCTTGCTTTCGTCTCACCATATTGTTCCTGCTCGACAATTCGTCTTCCCACATTCCAATAAGCATATGTCATGATACCATTAACGCTATTATATGCTTCTTCTCTTGCCCGTTGTAATATCAAACGCACATCTTCGTAAAATTGTTGTTCATTTGCTATTAAAATTTCTGAAGACTCTTGTTTTGGCAGTTCGCTCTTTTTCTCCATCATTCCTCCGCAGACTCACTACACGCGTGTAGCGAATTCCTCTAATTCATTATTTATATAATCATTTTCTTTGTATTTCCTTAAAAATCTTTAAATATATAATAGCATTTTGTGGTGTTTGCAAAACAACTCCCTTATTAATCCAATACCGATTAAAAATGATCATTTTTTTCCACAAGCTGTATCTAATTCAAAGGAAACCTCTTCTGTTGATGGTGCCACCACAAAATCATATATGTTGTTATTTTCATTTATAACATATTCCGACTTCCCCTTTCGAATCAAAGTTTCAACTGAATCAATTCCTTTTACACATACAAATCTATCTTCTTCTTGTACTGTTTCTTATGCCATCATAAAATTCTCATACGACTCCTGATTCGAAAAATTTATTTCTCCTCCAAATGAAATTTCTTCCTTTGAGAATACATTTTTTAGTTTATTGCCAAATTCTTTTGAAAATCAATTTCTACATCAATGCCATTATTACGCTTAAATTTGCGTTTCATTATTCCTCTCAATGGTTTTACAAAACACAAACGGTTTAATATATCATCTGCATAAATATCTAATACATCATCCATGCCCAATATCTGATTGATTAAATTTAGATATATCTTTTGTATGATTTGAATATTCATTCAAATAATGTATTGGCTGTAGGTTATTTTTTTCACCCCAACCTTTAGAAAATGCAATTGCATATTCCCCATAAAAATCTGTATGTGTATATTTACTTGGCACTTTTATTTTTTCATCTTCGCTTAAACTTTGATAGTGATCTCCTATAGCCTGCAATTGAAAATTCTCAGTAAGCTTATGGAATGGAATATCACAAAAACATTTTTGTAACACAAATGCTTCTGCAAAGGAACTTCCTCCAATATTGAGATACTGCAAATCTTCCTTGCAGTATCTCGGAATCAACGCTTTCTTTTCTAATATTTCTTCCAAATATTCAAACTTTTTCATAAAATGAAATAATGTATTTGCACTTTGAGCATAATCATCATAAGCTAATTTATATCTATCTTTAGTCATACTCACTCCCATATATATTATAATTTATCGCCTTCATCATATTTGCTGAAAATCTCATACAAAATATTTTCTTATAACAGCTTTTTCAAATATATAATCTATCTTTTATCGTTACATTGGACTGCCGAGAAAGACTCGGTAGTTGCTCCCACATTTAATTCTACTTAATAATTTGTAAACACATGGTGTTATATAGTTCATTACACGAATCCATATAACAGACTCCACCCGTACGCCTGGCGTTATTTCGTCCATAGTCCCCCATCCAGCCCACAAAATACGGTATAGTAAGCACCGGATAATAACTATAGTATGGTCCATTCACCTGGTTTTTCATTATAGCATATAAGCCAAAAAAAGTACAGCCAGAGCCGAACTTTTGTTCTGTACTTTTTTCATACGATTCGTCTATGATTTGTCATAATTTCATGCGGGAAATTTATCGATTTGTTCCATTGTCTCAACAGCAGATATACCGTCAGCAAAAAGCGTGAGCAGCTCCGCAGACCATACGCCTGTTACCGGTAACAGTTTCGGCAATACCAGAAAGAATACCGCAATAATCCAGCTGTCCGCTGGAGAAAACTGCCAAAAATAAATACGCCCCTTTTCCAGGACAAAAGAAAAAGGGCGTAAGATATTTGCTGTGGATGGAATACTGTGTTGGAGAATAATCCGCCGTCACCGGCCTGCCCGCCCGGACTTGCGGCATTTTTTGTTCTCGTACATTTTCTCATCGGCATCTTTTAGCAGCGCCTGGTAATCGGCATGGCCTTCTGTCAGACAGTAACCGAAGGAAAAACCGAGCGGGACACACAAATCGTCGCTCAGACGCGCACGGCTGTTATTCTGCAGCTCCTCCAGAGCTGTGAACGCATCGGACAGCGCCGCCTTTGTCTGATACCGGTATAGAAACAGGACAAATTCATCGCCTCCCAGCCTGGCTGCAACACTGTGGCCGGGGGCAAATTCTCCGAGAAGGCCGGCAAGCCGCTTCAGATAAGCGTCGCCTGCCTCGTGACCGTATGTATCATTGATTACCTTTAAGTTATCCGCGTCGATCATCACAAGCGCGCTCTCGCGAAATTCCTCCGGCTTATGGAAACAGGAAGCCAGAAAACTCTCCAGTCCCCCGCGGTTATACAACCCGGTCAGATGGTCATAATCCCTCTCCCGTTCAATCTGCAGACGCTTTAATATATCCTCTGTCACATCGATGAGAACCCCGAAAACATTGTCGTTCTCATAAATTTCCTCAGCCTTGATATAACGTTCATCCAGCTTAAAAATATTGGCCTCATCGCCAAAAGGATGACTGCGCAGATGGGAAAGAAACTCTCCAAACATCCGGTAATCACAGGATAACTCTCTCGTCTTTTCGGGGGTAAGCCCGAGAATCTGCGGTACATACTCCGTAAAGCGGACCTGCCGCATGTGATCATTGTACTCGTACACCCCGATATACATATTCGTTTTGCTGAGGACATAGGACATCTTCCGGCTGTTATCCAGAAGACTTTTTTTCATACGGTTGATGTCGCTGCTCAGCTCCGAAAGTTCTGTACTGCTCTGAATGTCAATGACCTCGTCAAGATTTCCGGCGACAATGGAGTGAAGCTTTTTGTTGATGCGGTAAATATCGTCCACTACATAGTGGTTCATATACCTGGTCACGGCGCGCATAAGAACCAGGGCGATTATGATAAGGCAGAAACAAAGAACAACCGTGTTCATCATGACCCACCCGTAAAGCACACGGTTGGTAAGGATACGCCCGACATAATTGGTGCCAATGAGCTGAAACACACAGAAGGAATCCTGTCCGTTGACGGAGGCGTGAAATCCCTTCGGCTGGCCGGTAATATCGCTGAGGCTCAGACCGATCGCCTCGCTATTTTTGTGCACACAGTCTGACTGCGTAGCTCCGACGATCTCTCCGCTCGTCTGGTCAATGGCATAATAGCTGGCCTCCGTATTCACCCGGAACAGGGAAAATATGTACGAAAGTTCATTTTTCTGTGTCGCTTTCATGACATTGACGGGGGACATGCCCACCTGTACAATAAAGTTTTCGTCCGCGCTCCACAGGGCCGAATACTGCATCATCTTTGCCTCTGCAGTGTTCGGCATGATACCCTGCACAAGTTTTAAAGACTTATCGGTCAGCATCGGCTTGAAGAACACCATCTGCTCGCCGGAATCGAAAGTAAAGTCAAAATATTCCGGGTGGGTCCCTGCAAAAATACGTCCGGTTTTATCAAAAATGTGGATCTCATCCACCTCCATAAAAACCGCGATCCGTCTGAGTTCGTCAACGCTGTCAAGCACAGATGGCTTATCCTGGATCAGATAAGCGATTGCCTCCGCATTGTACAGACAGGTCTGACTGTACTCCTCTCTTGTTTCCGCAAGCTCGGCATTGTTCTGTTCCAGAACCTGCTCAATCTGCTGAAGCGTCATGACGGCATCGTTGTACGCCTGTCGATGCGTATCGGCAACCTGAACAGAAATAATAACGATGGTCAGAAAGGAAACAAGGATCAACGTAACCAGATTCATGTACTGGCCGATCATTTTTCTGAGTGGCTTCATCTGTGCCTCCTGTTTAGTGTGAAAATGACTGCGAAGCCTTTTGATACGATAATTTTGAGAAAAGAACAAACAAAAATGTCAGCAACAGCCTGCAGTCTGTCTTGTCCGCCTTCCCGACATGCCGACGATTCTTACAAATAAAATATATGGTAGCATAATCGATATGAATTGGCAAGAGAATTTCAGCTTCTAAACCCACTCCTCCCGCAGAAATTCCACAATATCCACCGCTTTTGGCGGACAGCCGCCCAGCGTTTTCTCAAAACCCCCCGTGCACTGTCCCACGCCGATTTTTCCCGTCTTTCACCGATATCCCTGCCCGATCGCGATCTCTCCTGTTTTATGCCCCCGCAGTCTGCCCTCGTCGCTCAGCCGGTCAAGCGCGTAAATCAGAGAACCATAGCAGGCAGAACAGGCTCCTTTTGCATCTGCATAGGCGGCCAGTTTCGTCACCCGCCGGCTGCGACGCATTGTTTTCATATCCGGCGCGCCTTCACTGATCGATATAAGCCTGGCATGCTCCACGTCTGTGCTTCCCACGCCAAGCTGCTCTGGCATATATATAAGCATATCACGCGCGCGATGTCCCATGCTCTCAGCGGCAAAGCTGTCGCAGAGCACCGGATCCTTAAAGCCCGGCACACGGTTCATGACAACCGGATTTCCTCCCTCCTCAAAATCCAGATCGCCACAGATATTATCCACAAGAATAAAGTCCTGGTGAGAATGACAGTATTTAAGATGCGCGACCGGCCTGTGCAGGCCAGGCGTGTGAAATCTGCTTTTCTCGGAATTGGGAATAAGGTCGCTTTTTCCGGTCTCCGATATCCGCCGCCAGATCGGCCGCCTGTAAAATCCGAACGGCCATCTCTTTATAATCTTCTCCCTGTATTACATAAATATCATTTTTCCGCATCCTCTGCCTCCACGATAAGACTGACAGTTCTTCTGGTAATTATAACAGTTTTTTGTGTTTTTTACATCTTTTTATGATATACTGATTTTAAATCGTAGAAAGGAGACATTTTTATGAACAAAACACGTCTCAGAACAAAAATCACGGCTTTTCTCCTGCTCTTTGCTTTACTGCTGTCGCAGACATCCGGTACGGTTTCCGCCGCGTCTGCACGCGCAGCCGATGTGAACAAAGCAGGCGCGGGCAATCTGCTGGTCGGCGTTTCGGGCACCTATGAATATGTGAAAAAGGACACCATATTAAAAAGGATCAACGAAATCCGTAAAGAAGCCTGCATCAACGGTTACCGCAATCCCTCCACAGGCAAAAAACTCAGACGTTCAGACTATGTGCCAATCAAATGGTCCTCCAATCTGGAGTGGATCGCTCAGCTCAGAGCAGCCGAATGTACGGTCAACGAGAGCCACACCCGTCCGAACGGAAAAACCTGTTTTAGCATACAGCGCAAAAAAGAACAGAGCTGGGCCGAAAACCTTGCCTGGAATAATTCCGGACTGATGGAAGGTATCGAACAGTGGTATGGCGAGAAAAACGACTGGGTAAAGCAGAACAAAGACGCCGTAACCGGACATTACACCAGCCTTATCAACCCGAACTACAAATTCATCGGTCTCGGCTCCTTTCGCCGTGACACCGGAGGCTGGTACGGCGTATCCGCGGAGTTTGGTTATTCCACCAGCGGCTCACAGGCAAAATCAAAATTAAGCGGAAAAACAGTACAGACGATCGAAGTCCGCACAGACCGCGTCAGTAAACCAAAACTTTCCGCCCCATCCTCAATCCAGTTAAAAAAGAAAAAAACCGCAACTGTTTCCTGTAATATCGTCTTCCCCGGGATCATGGGAGGAACCAACACGACAAAAGCAACCGTCACAAAAGGCATCACCTGGAAATCCTCAAAACCGTCGGTGCTCCACGTCAGTCCGGACGGCAGGATCACAGCCAGAAAAGCCGGAAAAGCCACAATTACCGCAAAGGTAAAGGGTGGTTTTACCATAAAAAAAACCATCACTGTAAAACGGTAAGTTTACTTTCTTTGCCGCGGTGTGACAATGGCGCACCGCGGCTTCTTTCCACAAAAAAAGGCGTGAGAGCCAAAGAATCCGGATCTCACGCCTTATATTCACTTTTTCCAGTTACTGTTCGCACAGCTCCGCGGCTATCGCGTCGGCCATCGCCGCAAGCTCATCTCCCTGACCGGCCGCCATCGCCGATTTTATTGTCACCTGCGCATCAAGAATCCGGATGTCTTTCATCTCACCCAGCTTCTCCCGCATCTGTTTCGCCGTGGTCGCCGCCCACGTCCCATTTTCCATCAGCGCCACTGTCTTCTTCTGCACCGCCAGCGCTTTCATGTCGGAAAGCAGATTCTCCATCACCGGATAAATCCCTCCGTTGTAGGTCGGCGCGGCAAATACCAGATGGCTTGCACGGAAAATCTCACCGATCAGATCGGAGACATGTGTATTCGAGACATCACAGACAGCGATTTTTTTCACGCCCCGCTCCGCAAGACAGCCCGCCAGAGCGTCCGCCGCGGAAGCCGTATTTCCATACATGGAAGCGTACATGATAACAACCGCCTTATCCTCCGCTTCATATGTGCTCCACTTCTGATACTTCTCAAAGAAATAGTCCAGATTTTTTCTCCACACCGGACCGTGCAGCGGGCAGATCACAGATATTTTAAGCCCGGAAGCTTTTTTTAACAACGCCTGCACCGATGTACCATATTTCCCTACTATATTACAATAATAGCGCCTTGCATCATCCAGCCAGTCGCGGTCGAAATCAACCTCGTCCGCAAATATATGGCCGCCCAGCGCGCCAAAAGAGCCGAAACCGTCCGCGGAGAAAAGAACCTCATCTGTTTCATCGTAAGTGACCATCGTCTCCGGCCAGTGCACCATCGGAGCCATGACAAAGCGCAGCGTATGTCTTCCGGCAGCCAGCGTATCGCCCTCTTTCACCGTGACTGTCTGCTCCGGAAAATCTGTCCCGAAAAACTGCTTCATCATCACAAATGTTTTTGTGTTTCCGACAATTTTCACCTCCGGATACCTGCGCACAAGTTCTCCGATCATTGCGCAGTGATCCGGCTCCATATGATTGACCACAAGGTAATCCAGCGCTCTCCCACTAAGGACATGCTCCACATTCTCAAAAAACTGTCCGCCGACCCCGGCATCTACCGTGTCGAGAAGAACCGTTTTTTCATCCAGCAGTACATACGCGTTATACGAAACGCCTCTCGGAATCGGAAAAATA
This sequence comes from uncultured Roseburia sp., assembly GCA_947649645.1. GTDB lineage: Bacteria > Bacillota > Clostridia > Lachnospirales > Lachnospiraceae > Roseburia. The sequence goes on from CANSSP010000002.1 coordinate 45,773, forward strand.
TTTTCAAACAGCGCAAGCCTTCTGTCACTCGCCCCTACCCATACAATATCATCCGTCACCTTTCTTACGTTGTGCATTTTCTCTCAATCTCCCTTCCGGCTTCTATGCCATTCTTCCACAGCACTGCTTGTATTTTTTACCGGAACCACACGGACACGGATCGTTAGGGTAAACCTTGGCCGCCGCCCGCTTTTTCGGCGCCCGCGCCGCCGTCTCGTCCTTGTTTGTCCCGGTGACTTTTGCCACCTGCTCCCGCTCCACCTTCTGCTCGATCTTCACATGATAGAGCATACGGATGGTCTCCTCCTGAATATTGGCGATCATATCGTCAAACATATCGAATCCCGCCATCTTATATTCCACAAGCGGATCCCGCTGACCATATGCCTGCAGCCCGATTCCCTGGCGGAGCTGATCCATATCGTCGATGTGATCCATCCATTTGCGGTCGATCACCTTTAAGAGCACGACACGTTCCAGCTCACGGAACTGCTCCGGTTCCGGAAATTCTGTCTCTTTCGCCTCATAAAGCTTCACCGCGCGCTCTTTGAGCAGATGCTTTAATTCTTTGTTGTTCCTGACCTCATCTATATCTGCAGCTGTCACCGTTTCCAATGGTATCATCCCCAGAAGAAGCTGGTTCAGCTCATTTAAATCCCAGTCGTCCTTGGGGATATCGGCAGAAATACAGGTATCCACGCTGGCCTCAACGCGGTCTGTAATCATCTTAAAGATCGCATCCCGCATATTTTCGCCATTCAGCACACTAAGGCGCTCCGCGTAAATAATCTCTCTCTGATCGTTCATTACCTGATCATACTCCAGCAGATTCTTACGGATGCCGAAGTTGTTGCCCTCGATTTTGGTCTGTGCCTTCTCAATCGCGGAGGTCAGCATCTTGTGCTGTATCTGCTCGTTTTCCGGAACACCGAGCGCGGTAAAAATCCCCATCAGCTTCTCCGAGCCGAACAGCCGCATCAGATCATCCTCAAGCGAAATAAAAAACTGGGACTCGCCCGGATCTCCCTGACGTCCGGAACGGCCACGGAGCTGATTATCAATCCGCCTTGACTCATGGCGTTCTGTTCCGATAATTTTAAGACCGCCCGCCGCCTTCGCGTCTTCGTCCAGCCTGATATCCGTACCACGGCCGGCCATATTCGTCGCAATCGTCACTGCGCCGTGTACCCCGGCGCCCGCCACGATCTCTGCCTCCATCTCATGAAACTTTGCATTTAAGACGGTGTGCGGAATCCCCTCCCGCTTTAAAAGACCGCTGATCACCTCTGAAGTCTCGATCGTAATCGTGCCGACCAGCACAGGCTGTCCCTTTTCGTGAGCCAGCCTCACTTCCTCGACGACGGCGCGGAACTTTTCCTTCTTTGTCTTATAAACCACATCCTGCCTGTCCTCGCGGACCACCGGACGGTTTGTCGGAATCTCGATGACATCCATCCCATATATATCGCGAAACTCTTTTTCCTCCGTCAGCGCCGTACCCGTCATCCCGGCCTTTTTCTCAAACTTATTAAAAAAGTTCTGGAACGTAATCGTGGCCAGCGTCTTGCTCTCCCGCTTCACCTTTACGTGCTCTTTCGCCTCAATCGCCTGGTGAAGACCGTCGGAGTAACGCCGTCCCGGCATGATGCGCCCCGTAAACTCGTCCACAATCATAACCTGATCGTCCGTCACCACATAATCCTGATCGCGGAACATCAGATTGTGCGCCCGCAGCGCAAGAATAATATTATGCTGTATCTCGAGATTCTCGGCATCGGCAAGATTTTCAATCCGGAAGAACTGCTCCACCTTTCTGACGCCGTCTTTCGTAAGGCTCACCACTTTGTCCTTCTCGTTGACGATAAAATCTCCCGTCTCTTCCTGCTCTAAGCCCATAATGGCATCCATCTTGGAATATTCCGGAATATCGTCGCCGCGCTGCATCTGCCGAGCAAGGATATCGCACGCCTCATAAAGCCTGGTCGACTTACCGCTCTGCCCCGAGATAATCAGCGGCGTCCGCGCCTCGTCGATAAGAACAGAGTCCACCTCGTCGATGATCGCATAGTGAAGGCCGCGCTGCACAAGCTGTTCCTTGTAAATGACCATATTATCCCGCAGATAGTCAAATCCAAGCTCATTGTTTGTGACATATGTGATATCGCAGGCGTATGCCTCCCGCCGCTCGTCGTTGTTCATGGAATTTAACACGACGCCGACCTTAAGGCCCAGGAACTCGTGTACCTGCCCCATCCACTCCGCGTCACGTTTTGCCAGATAATCATTCACCGTCACGATACAGACGCCTTTGCCCTCCAATGCGTTTAAATACGCCGGAAGTGTCGATACAAGCGTCTTTCCTTCCCCTGTCTTCATCTCTGCAATGCGGCCCTGATGCAGGATAACACCGCCGATAATCTGTACCCGGTAATGCTCCATGCCGAGAACACGCCGCGCCGCCTCACGCACCGCGGCGTAGGCTTCGGGCATCAGAGCATCCAGCGTCTCTCCTTTTTCGAAACGCTCTTTATATTCTCTCGTCTTATTTCGCAATTCTTCGTCGGAAAGCGCCATCATTCCGTCACGGAGCGCTTCCACCTTGTCCACAATCGGATAAATGCGCTTTAATTCCCGCTCGCTGTGGGTTCCGAAAATCTTCGTCAATGCTCCCATAAAAACTCCTATTCTTAGAACCTGTCTGAAATTACATTCCGCACAATATTTTTATTGTATCACTTTTTGATGTCAATCACAACAAAAACCCGGGTAAACGATTTGTAAATTTTTTATTAACTGATCCCAAAACCGCTTGCATCTCTTTCAGCCCTTGTTTATACTTAATTCAGCGGTACATCCGTCACTACAATTCAGGAGGAAACAGCATGACCTACACATACAAAACAAAAGGCACCTGTTCAACCGTCATCGAGCTTGAGCTCGACGGCGACATCGTACATAACGTAAAATTTACCGGCGGCTGCAACGGCAATCTGCAGGCCATCCCCAGACTCGTCGAGGGCCTGACCGTCGAGCAGGTCGAGCAGAAAATCGGCGGCATCTCCTGCAACGGGCGTCCGACATCGTGCGGCGACCAGCTCGCAAGAGCCTGCCGTGAAGCCTATAACGCTTCCCTGCGCCCCTGAGCCCGCAGGCACACACGACGGGCAGTTTCAGACCATCTTCCCGCCCCTTTTGCGCGCAGGAGCGCAAAATCGTGCGCAGAAAGACAACAAACCCGGACAGGAAAAACTCCCGTCCGGGTTTGCCCTCTTCCAGCTCAGATCTCTCCGCCCTCCTCTTCCTCGCGCGCCCATCCATACGCATATTTTACCGCTTTATTCCACCCTCTGCGTTTTTTCCTGCGCTCTTCTTCTTCCATCTCCGGCATAAAAATCTGATCTATTTTCTGGTTTTTCACCACATCTTCCTTGTTCTTCCAGTACCCGACTGCCAGCCCGGCCAGATAGGCGGCCCCCATCGCCGTCGTCTCCACACACTGTGGCCGCTGTACCGGAGCGTCAATCATATCCGCCTGAAACTGCATCAGAAAATTATTCGCGCTCGCCCCGCCGTCCACTTTTAAGGATTTCAGATCGACGCCCGCATCCGCCCGCATCGCGTCGATGACATCACAGACCTGCAGCGCTATGGATTCCAGCGTTGCCCGGATAATATGATTTTTGTTTGTCCCGCGCGTCAGCCCGACGATGGTGCCTCTCGCATACTGATCCCAGTGCGGAGCTCCAAGACCCGTAAATGCCGGAACCACATAGCAGCCGTGCGTGCCGTGCACTTTTCCCGCCATATATTCCGAATCTACAGCGGAATCAATCATTTTCATATTGTCACGCAGCCACTGGATCGCCGCACCTGCCACAAAAATCGACCCTTCCAGCGCATAATTTACTTTCCCGTCCAGCCCCCACGCAATCGTCGTCACCAGACCGTTCCTGGAAAACACTGGCTTCTCTCCCATATTCATCAGAAGAAAACATCCCGTTCCATACGTATTTTTTGCCTCTCCCGCTCCAAAACAGGTCTGTCCGAAAAGCGCCGCCTGCTGGTCTCCTGCAGCGCCCGCAATCGGAACGGCACCGCCCAGAAAAGAGGGATCCGCATATCCGTACACCTGGCTCGAAGGCGCCGCCTCTGGCATCATACAGGCCGGAATACCCAGCTCTTCCAGAATCTCCTTATCCCAGCAGAGATCATTGATATTAAACAACATCGTGCGCGACGCGTTGGAATAGTCGGTAACGTGGACTGCGCCCCTGGTAAACTTCCAGATCAGCCATGTCTCCACCGTCCCAAACAAAAGCTTTCCCTCTTCGGCCAGCTTTCGCGCGCCTTCGACATGATCCAATATCCATTTGATTTTTGTCGCGGAAAAATAAGCGTCAATGATCAGCCCTGTCTTTTTCCGATAGCTCTCCTCCAGACCTTTTTTCTTAAGCTCATCCGCAATATCAGAAGTCCGGCGGCACTGCCACACAATCGCATTGTAAACCGGCTCCCCTGTGTCTTTATTCCAGACAATGGCCGTCTCCCTCTGGTTCGTAATTCCGATCGCCGCGATATCGGCCGCCGACGCCCTGACCATATTCATCGCCTCTACCGCAACCCCAAGCATGGTCGACCAGATCTCATTTGCGTTGTGTTCTACCCAGCCCGGATTTGGAAAAAACTGGTTAAACTCTTTCTGCGCCATCGAGCAGATTTCCCCTGCCTGATTAAACAGGATGCAGCGGTTGCTCGTCGTCCCTGCATCCAGTGCCATAATGTATTTTGCCATAATCATCTCCATTCCGGAGCGTTTATACGACAGAGCAGCTGCCATCAGACAGATCTGTGACGCTCCGGCACAAATCTGTCTGTGGAACCCACCCGTTCCCGTCTGCGCGCCACCGCCGTAACTGAAAACCATTCCGGATACCCCGCATACAGCCTCCGGAGCCTTCCGATAATTACAGTATATATTCGGAAACGTAAGAAGTCAACAGCCCGGCCACAAGCGGCCGGGCTGCTGGTTTCTGGCAGTATTTCATTCATTTTCCACCGGTCCCGGACGTCAGACCAGTACTTTACTGAACGCCAGCCCCACGAACATCAGCCCTCCGAGCCATGAAAGATCCACATCCTTTTTCAGTGCGGCCGCACGGCCCGCGGCGCTCCCGGTCCTCACAGCCATATATCCAAGCAGAAAATTACACAATACCGTAACCCATATATTGATGCCGAGAAACGCTGCGCCCAGACCGCCGAACAATCCGTCGACCGACATTGCAAGCGCAAAAAAGATTCCCTCGGACACAGACATCACTGACGAATGATCTTTATCCGCCATCACCGGATTATTATAAATACTTAAGATAAAGTTAAGCTGGGAAAATGTAATCTTTACCCGTTTACAGAGAAATTTGTGTTTTTTCAGATAAACTTTTATTCCATACTCGATCAGTTTTGCTGCCCCTATCAGGAAAAGCCCTGCAAAACACAGGATACTGGTATATTCTTTTTTTATAATACCGGTCAGAAAAGTTCCGGCCGTAAGTGACAAAAAGAGCACTCCGCTGCATATGAAGCTGATACAGAGTGCCGTTTTTCGATCTATTTTTATTTTTTCTGTTCCGCAGGCTGCGCTGGCCAGAAATACATCAATAGAAAGCGCGACAATCAATAGAACGATCTGCACATTTTTTACCTCAAAATGGTTCTCTGTTCTATTTTATTCCCACGTTCTTATTTGGTGCCCAGAAGGCGATCGATCAGTGTGTGCCCTTCTGCGATCCTGATGCCGGCTGCTTCCGCTTCTCTTTCATTATAACGCCAGGTCTCCCTGCGCTCTTTCGTGCTGTCATAAAGAAGATACGGAACCGCGTCCGCCGAATGGGTCCGGATGCAGACCGGCGTCGGATGATCGGGCAGAACTGCCATCCGGAATGCCTCCCCGGCTGCCGCAAGGCCTTCGGCAATCGGCTTTATGATACGATTGTCGAGATATTCGATTGCCTTTACTTTTTTTTCCACACTGCCCTGATGTCCCATCTCGTCCGGCCCTTCCAGATGGACATACACAAAATCACAGCCGCCACTGGTCAGCACGTCGACAGCGGCGGCAGCCTTGCCCTCATAATTGGTATAAAGCCCTCCGGTGGCCCCTTCCACCTCGATAACCTTCATGGAAGTTCCGACTGCAATCCCCTTGAGCAGATCAACCGCAGAAATCATCGCTCCTTTTAAATGAGCGCGTTCCTCAAAAGGATACAGGGCAGGTTTTGTTCCCGCTCCCCAGAACCAGCAGGAGTTTGCCGGGCGAAGTCCCTTTTTTTTCCGCTCAAGATTGACAGGATGGTTCACCAGAATATCATAACTCCTTTTCATCATGCCGCGCAGCGTCTCATTTTCCGGCAGTTTATCTCCGATCTTCTGCCCCAGGATATCATGCGGCGGCACCAGATCCGGTATTTCTCCGTTCTCCCAGATCAGACAATGACGATAGCTGGTCCCGGCATAAAAGCGAAACGGACCTCCCTCAAGATTTTCTTTTACCGACTCCAGAAGCGCAGTGCTCTCCTCCGTACTGATTTCTTCGGAACTGTGGTCGATGATCGTCCGCTCACCGTAACCCGCCTCTTCCTCAGACAGCGTGACAAGATTACAACGGATGGCGACATCCGTCTCCTGCATGAAGACCCCGATCGAGAGCGCCTCCAGCGGCGACCGGCCCGAATAAAACTGCCGCGGATCATACCCCAGAACGGAGAGATTGGCCGTGTCGCTTCCCGGTTTCATGCCGTCCGGTATCGTGCGGACCATGCCGATTTCTCCCTTTTGTGCAAGTTCGTCCATTACAGGTGTATTTGCATATTCCAGCGGAGTCCGTCCGCCCAGGCTTTCAATGGGCCGGTCCGCCATTCCGTCTCCAAGGATTACCAGATATTTCATTTTATCTCCAAGCTCCCTTCCTGACTACGCGACACGGATCATCTGCAAAACGTTTCCAAGCTCCCGCGCCTTCTTTTCGTATTCCGCCTCACACATTACCTCTGTGATAAAACCGCACTCTTCTTTAAAACCTTCCACAGACACAAAGGACACATTCCCAAATACTTTTCTGATCGTTTCTTTTTCTACCGTCGTGCGCACAAAATAGCGGTTCTCAATCTGGCCAAAATCAACCAGCCTCTGCTTTTTCGTACTCCACTCCACCGCAATGTTGACGTCCAGATGTCTCGCAATCTCAACAATATCCGCCGCAACCGCACTCGCCGTCGGAAGCTTTCCCGCTCCGCTCCCGTAAAACATAGCGTCGCCCAGTACGTTTCCATGCACAAAAATGGCGTTAAACACATCGTTGACGTTATGCAGCGGATGCTTCGGCGGAAGAAGGAACGGCGCTACCATCGCGGCAAATCCATCCTTCGTCTTTCGGCTGGAAGCAAGAAGCTTTATTGACCTTCCCATCTTCGCGGCATAGCGGATATCGGCTGAGGTAATCGCAGTAATGCCCTCCGTGTGAATATCTTCAAAATCCACCTGCTGCCCACAGACCAGAGACGTCAGAATGGCAATCTTCCGGCAGGCGTCATACCCTTCAATATCCGCCGTCGGATCTTTTTCCGCATATCCCTTTGCCTGTGCGTCTTTCAGGACATCGTCAAACTCCAGCCCTTCCTCACACATCCGCGTCATCATATAATTGGTGGTTCCGTTCACAATTCCGGTAATCTCCTCAATCTCGTCCGCCGTCAGACAGGAATTTAAAGACCGGATAATCGGAATGCCGCCGCCCACACTGGCCTCAAACATAAAGTTTACATTTTTTTCCTTCGCAAGCGCAATCAGCTCCGCACCGCGCGCCGCAACCAGCGCTTTATTGGATGTCGTCACATGCTTCCCCGCTTCGAGCATCGCCCTGACAAACGTATAGGCCGGCTCCACCCCGCCCATCGTCTCTACAACAATACGGACCTCCGGATCGTTTACTATCATCCTGTAGTCGTGTACGATTTTATCCTGCACCGCTTCTCCTGGAAAGTCCCGCAGATCCAGAATATATTTTACCTCAATTTCCTCTCCGGAACGCCTGGCGATACTTTCCCGGTTGACCTGAAGCACCTCCGCAACTCCGGAACCGATCGTCCCATATCCCATTATCGCTATTTTAATCATGATTCCTCCACATCTTTACCTGCATGCGCATATGCATCGCGCGCTGTACACATGTTTTTTGTGCGTTTCAGGAACGCCCCTGTTCCTGGCCAAGTATTTTGACATAATGGACGCCGGTCTGTTCCTCGATATGCGCAACCATCTCTGTCACATCGCCCGTCTCAGGCAGAACGTCCACACTCAGCGTCAGCGACGCAATCCCATTGCTCGGAATACTCTGATGTATCGTGAGAACATTTGCCTGGAACTCCGCGACCTTCTTCAGCACAATCGACAACAGTCCCGGTTCGTCGTCCATCTGAATCACCATTGTGATCGTTTTGCCCTTCGCCGTCTCGTGAAAAGGAAAGATATCGTCTTTATACTTGTAAAAGGAACTTCTGCTGATTCCGACTTTCTCGGCCGCTTCCTGGACCGACGCGATTTTGCCGGAATCAATCAGACGCTTCGCTTCCACCACTCTCAAAAGTACATCAGGCACCGCCCTCTCTTTCAGCACATAATACTGGCCTTTGTCCTTCATCTCTGCCTAATCCTCTCCTATTGCACCTTTTGGACACCCCAGTGAAAGCCACTTCAGATACCCGTTCATAAAAAGGTCAAGTCCTCCGTCCAGCACGCTGTCTGTATTTCCCGTCTCAACGCCCGTGCGGTGATCCTTTACCATCGTATATGGCTGCATGACATAAGACCGTATCTGACTGCCCCAGCCGATCTCCGACACTTCACCGCGGATGCCGGCCGCTTTCTCCGCATTCTCCTGCTGCTTTAAAAGATATAGCTTTGCCTTGAGCATCTGCATCGCCTTATCTTTATTCTGAAACTGAGACCGCTCATTCTGGCACTGTACCACGATTCCCGTCGGAAGATGTGTGATGCGGATCGCGGACGACGTCTTATTAATATGCTGTCCGCCCGCACCGCTCGACCGGTATGTGTCTATCCGTATCTCATCCTCGTTGATCTCAATATCAAGGTCTTCCTCAAGCTCCGGCATGACATCACAGGAAACAAACGATGTCTGTCTTTTGCCTGCCGCATTAAACGGTGAGATACGGACGAGACGATGCACCCCTTTTTCGGATTTCAGGTAGCCGTATGCATTTTCCCCGTTCACCTGGAACGTGACGGATTTAATGCCTGCTTCCTCGCCGTCCAGAGAATCCAGCACTTCCAGCTCAAATCCTTTGTCCAGCGCCCACCGCGAATACATACGGCAGAGCATCGCCGCCCAGTCGCAGGATTCCGTACCGCCCGCTCCCGCATGGAGGGAGACAATGGCATTATTTCTGTCATATTCGCCGGACAGCAGCGTCTTTGTGCGGATTCCTTCAAACCGGTTCGAAAATTCACACAAAAGTTCCTCAATCTCGGGGATCAATGACGCGTCATTCTCTTCATACCCCATCTCAATCAGCGTCTCTATGTCCTCAAACTGTGTCTTTAATGCGGCAAAAGTAGCCACATCATCCTTCATGCTCTTTAATTCTTTCATTTTCGTCTGGGACATGGCCGGATCATTCCAGAAATCCGGCGCCTCCATCTCCCGCTCTAATTCCTGTATCCGCTGTTCTTTGCCGGCCAGGTCAAAGTGAATCCCTCACTTCCCGCAGCGGATCCCTGTAAGAGTTCAGGGTTACTTTAAATTGATCAAGCTCTACCACAGTATCACCTCTTTCCTATATTTTAAAAAAGCTCTTCATTATTGTAATGGAAGCCGCTCATTTTCGCAATCTTTTTTCGTTCGGATTCCACCGCGGCAGAACTGGAATTTCTCCGGTACCTATGGTAGAATAAAAAAGATTTTTATCACAAGGAGGATTTTTATGAAAAAAATAATCTGTCTTTTTACTACACTCTCTGTCCTGCTTCTCACCGGATGCGGTTCCGGCACGGAAATGAAAGACGGCTTCTACACAGCCGAGATGTCTGACTATTCCCACGGCTGGAAGGAATACGTCTGCATCATGGTAAAAGACGATAACATCGTCTACACCGAGTTCAACGCCAAAGATCCCAGCGGTTATATCAAAGCCTGGGACAACGCCTACATGGAAAATATGAACGCCGAAATGAACACTTACCCAAATGCCTACACCAGGGCATACGCGGCACAATTGGTCGACACACAGGATCCGGCATCCGTTGAAACGGTAAGCGGCGCAACCCATTCGGGCGGCAACTTTTTAAAGCTCTCTGCCGCTGTTGTGGAACAGGCAAAAAAAGGAGATTCCTCTACCTTCATCGTGGAATCGGAGGAATAATGTCCGCACCGCCTTCCGCGCTATCTTCGCGGAAGGCCCTTTTAAGCATCATCAGTTCTTCCAGAAAAATGCAGTTCGGAATCCGGTTTTCCCTCACCGCCGCCACGCACTCTTCATAATCAGACCAGCATACCGCCGCGACCTCCTCTCTCTGCAGAACGAACCGTTCTGCTTCCCGGTCCAGCCACAGCGCATAAACATTGCTGACCTGACGGTCCACAAACGGCTTTCCGTGAAACTCTTCCCGAAACGTAAAGTTTCTCTGCCCGCAGAAAATCAGTTCCTCCGCTTCTGCCCTCACTCCAAGCTCTTCTTCCAGCTCACGCAGGGCAGACGGGACAAATCCGGCTCCGGCAGGAATATGGCCCGCACTTGAGATATCATAGCAGCCGGGGTAAGAGTCTTTTTTATCGCTCCGCTTCTGGAGAAGCACCTGCACAGCTCCCTCCCGCCGTCTGAGCAGCCATACATGAGATGTCCGGTGGCGGATCCCCCTGCTGTGGGCCGCCTCCCGCTCTATCGTCTCTCCTGTAGGCACACCGTTTTCATCTACAATATCAAGTATCTCCATCTTTCCCTCCATAATATATGCTATTCCTCAACGAAAATCATCAGATCCTCCTGATGCGCCTTACTCATCTTATGCCGCGCTTTCCGGTTCTCCACCGAATCAAATACAATGGAAAAATCATAATCCTCCGGATATAATTCTTCCGCCCTCACTTTCAGTTTCAGCCGTTTCTGATTTACAATGCGTTTCTCTTTCTGGATCTGCACAAGAACATTTCCATCGCCGTCCTCAGACTTTACTACAATCCCGATTTTCTCCTCCGGAGATACGATGACACTGTCCCCCCTGCAGAACAAAGGCGCTGCTTTTCCTTTGGCTTTTTTCTGTTTTTTTATCCGCGGCGCCGGAAGCTTTTTCAGCTTTCTGTCTTCTTTCGGACACGTCTCCTTAAGCTCCAGCTCACCTGCAAGGCGTGGCGAAACCGTCCCGTATGCCGCCAGAGCCGCATTTTTAAGCATTTCTTCCGGTACGCCGAGCCTTTTTGCAATATAGAGCGCGCAGCTCTCGCCCGCCTGTCCGGTTTCAAGACGATACAACGGTCTTAAACTGTCCCTGTCAAAGGCCATACGGGCGTTTTCAATCTCCGGACAACGGTCCGCATACTCTGCAACTTCCGGATAATGCGTCGTCGCGAGAAACAGACAGCCAGACTTTCTGAGTTCCTCCAGAATCGCAATTGCAATCCCCATCCCTTCCGCCGGGTCTGTCCCGGACCCAGGTTCATCAAGAATGACAAAACTCTCCGCGTTGATGCTTCGAAGAATCGTGAGAACATTCCCGATATGTGCGGAAAAAGTAGACAGATTATCCGTCATGTCCTGCCCGTCTCCGATATCGCAGAGAACCTGGCTGTTCATAGTGACCACGGCGCTCTCGCAGGGAACATGAAGCCCCGCTCCGGCCATCTGACAAAAAAGAGCCGCCGTCCTGATCGCAACCGTTTTTCCCCCAGTGTTGGGTCCCGTGATCACGATCCCCCGCGTCCGGCCCCCAAGTTCGATATCGAGCGGCACGCAGGTTTCCCGGGGCAGCATCGGATGTCTGGCTCCCGTCAGGCGAAGCAGACGTTTTGTGTTTACCTCAGGCTCCACGGCGTCCATGTCCAGACTCAGTTTTCCCTTTGCGAACACAAAATCCATTTTCACCAGAATGCGGATATCTTCTTTTAACAGCGCCTCTTCCCCGGCAATCCGGTCGGAGAGCAGATATAAAATACGGCGCACTTCGGAATCTTCCTCAATGCCAAGCAGTTCGATCTCTTCTCTGAGTCCCGCAGCCGCCTCCGGCTCTACAAAGAGCGTCGCCCCTGTAGAAGAAGCATCCACAACATTCCCCCTTATCTTTGCCCTGCACTCTTTTCTGACCGGAAGACAGACACGGCCATTTCTGGTCACAACAAAGGCTTCTGTCAGATAAGCCTTATTCGTCCTGAGAAGGCGCTCCACCCTGTCTTTTATTTCCTGTTGCTTTATCTCCAGCTCCTTACGGATTTCTTTTAAAAACCCGGAAGCATAGTCGTCCACGCGGCCGCCGCGGACAGCGTTTGCGATCTCACTGGACAGCTCTTCCGGAATGCGGAGATTGTCACAGTAGAATGCCAGCCCGATCTGTTGCTCTTTTCCTTTTTCCAGGTAAGATTTCATGCGGTTTACGGCAGTTAAAAATCCACCGACCGCTTCAATCTCCTCCGCCGTAAGCATCTCTCCGCGCACCGCCGCGTCTATCTTCTCATCCATTGCTTCCATCAGAGGAATCGGCGGCGTGCCGATCTTTTCAAGACAGATACGCGCCTGCGTCGTCTCCCGCAGATTCCGCCGCAGCTCATCTTCTGCGAGATACGGGGTCAGCGTCGCCGCAAGGTGTTTTCCCGGAACGGTATTCGCACAGTCGGCGAGGCGTTTTCTGATTTCTTCAAAACCGGTCATTTCAAATGTATGATTCATTGTATCTTTCCTTTCTGCACTCTTCGTTTTAAAGCTTCCAGCCTTCTGCGGCAGCAGACCGCACTGCGGGAGGAAAAGACAGGCTGTTGGTCAGCCGCCCGGCTCATTGCACTTCGAAATCGAAAAACCCGCGGACACTTTCTCCACGGGTTTCCTGATCTGCGTTCTGCCGGATTCTCTCTGACTGAGGTATCCCGCCTCTCGTACACCTTCCATGGGCAATGGGCACAAAAATAACAGGCGCGATCTGCCGCACCGGATATCTCATCCCATCTTCTATTATTTCCTCCCACAGTCCGATACAATTAACATACGTTTACGCTTCCTTATTTTATTTTCTTTATTTTATCCACACTGTCCGCACTTGTCAAGAAAAAACGATCGCCCTGCAGAAATATGCAAAAAACGATCGCCGGATACAGCTTAAAATCTTTACGGCTGTACACCCATTGCACGCAGAAAATCCAGACTTTCCGCCATGCAAAGGAAGGCATCCTTCTCCCATCGTTCCTGCTCTGCAAAAATCCACTTTACCCCGGTTTCTTCACAGGCCCGGATGACAGGCTTCCAGTCGATCAGCCCTTGTCCCACCGGAACCAGATATTCCTCGCCGTCGGCGTTCAGGCAGTAGTCTTTGAAATGAACAAATTCTATTCTCCCCCGATACCGGTGCAGCCATGCCTCCGGATCCTGTCCCGCTCTGATTACGTGATACAGATCCAGACCCAGTTGAAAGGAATCCGGCGTGTTTTCCATCAGAATCTCCACGGCACTTCTGCCGCCAAAGCTGCAAAATTCCCGGACCCGCGGATGAAAAGATACCACTCTGCCAACAGCCTCCATCTGAGAAGCAAAATCGGTAAGTTCTCTGGCAAAATCAAGACAGCCTTCCTCCGTAAGAAACGCTTCCGGGATTCCACTGACACAGATATTTCTGCTGCCGCAAAGTTCATGGATCCGCAGAGTGGCAGAAAGCTGCTCCCGCACTTTCTGGTAATAGTCCTGCGTAGAAACGCTTATAAGCCCTGTGCGCCGAAGCGCGGCGGCCACCCTCTCCGGCGGTATGTCCGGATTGATCCACTGTATCTGGATGACGCGATAACCAATGCTTTTTAGTTTTTCAAAAGTTTCCTCCATCTGCTCTGGCGTCTGCAGATAAGCCTGCAGACTGGAAATCTGTGCTCCTGCTGTAATCATAAACAATTCCTCCTCACCTGATCGTACCGTATCCCTGCTGATCGCGGAATATGGATAGCTTTTCCCCTGTCTGCGTATACTTACTGAGAAGCACGATTGCAGCGTTTTGTGTCTGCGCGCTGCCTGTCACAAAACCGCTTACAAATGAAACGCAGCGCAGAAACGAGGTTTTTATGGCATCTTATGTATCTCCCGAAATCAGGGAAAAATTTGAAACACTGTCCACCGATTTAAAAAACTGCATTCTGGACCGGAATGTCCGACTCAACAATATACATGACCTGATCCGCGTCCTTGAAGAAATCGTGGAAGAAGGAGAAGCCGGTTAACCGGCTTCTCCTTTCTAAATGTCTGCCGGACCGGTCACATCCATACCCGGTCCGCCGGAAGAAGGCGCATCTAACAGATTTCTTTCACTTCATACCCTGCTTCCGTGACACTCTCCCTGAGCAGATCGTCTGTCACACTCTCGTCTGCAGTCACGACTGCATTTTTCTCCTCCAGGCTGACTGTGACTGCCGTCACACCGCTCAGACTGCTCAACGCTTTTTCCACTCTCGCTGTGCAGTGTCCACAGGCCATTCCCTCGATACGGATTGTTTTTGTCATGTTTTTTTCTTCCTTTCTCTCTGCTTGTTCAGAATTTTCTGTTTTATAATCGCATACGGCCGTGTCTTCTTCCCGCGCCCCCGCTTCACCTCCGGCAGAATGTTCCAGACGCAGCGTTTTTAAGCGCAGTGCATTGCCCACAACGCATATACTGCTCAGACTCATTGCGGCGGCTCCGAACATCGGATTGAGCTTTAATCCAAAAAACGGATAGAGTGCGCCCGCCGCCAGCGGAATACCGATAATATTGTAAAAAAATGCCCAGAAGAGATTTTCTTTGATATTGCGAATCACTGCCCGGCTCAGACGAATGGCTCCCGCCGCATCCAGAAGGTCATTTTTCATCAGAACAACGTCGGCACTCTCGATAGCCACATCCGTGCCGGCTCCGATGGCGATTCCCACATCCGCCGATGCCAATGCAGGCGCGTCATTGATTCCGTCCCCCACCATTGCGACTTTATGTCCCGCCGCCTTCAGGGCCGCAATTTTTTCTTCTTTCTGTGTCGGAAGCACCCCGGCAATCACCTCATCGATTCCGACCTGACTGCGGATCGCCTGCGCCGTCACCTCATTATCCCCCGTCAGCATAATTACATGAATGCCATATTCTTTCAGCTTCTTCACCGCCGCACGGCTGGTTGTTTTTACGACGTCCGCCACGCCAATAATACCGATGACTGACGTCTCATCCGCAAAGAGAAGCGGTGTCCGTCCCTGCCTGGCCAGACTTTCCATCCGTTCTTTCACGCTGCCGGGGACGCGGATCCCCTTTTCCTCCATCATTTTCTCATTTCCGGCATAATAGACGTTTCCGTCCAGTGTTCCCACAATTCCTTTTCCGAATACCGCAGTAAAATCCTCTACTTTTGACAACGCTATCCCTGCGCTCTCACAACATTCCACAATCGCCTCTGCCAGTGGATGCTCGCTCCCCTTTTCCAGACTGCCGGCTATGCGCAAAAGCTCCCGCCCGGCGATCCCTCCGAAGCATTCTGTTTCTGTCACGACCGGTTTCCCCTGCGTAATGGTCCCCGTCTTATCCAGCACCACTGTGTCGATCAGATGCGCCGTCTCAAGTGCTTCGCCCGATTTGATCAGAATGCCGTTCTCCGCCCCTTTGCCGGTTCCGACCATAATCGCCACCGGCGTCGCCAGTCCCAGCGCACACGGGCACGAAATCACCAGAACGGCAATTGCACTCGACATCGCAAATTCAAATGCCGCCCCCGAGAACAGCCATACAGCAAACGTGACAGCGGCAATCCCGATTACTGCCGGCACAAATACCCCTGCAATCTGATCCGCCAGCCTTGCAATCGGCGCCTTGCTTGCGGATGCCTCCTCCACCAGCCGGATAATCTGCGCGATCGTTGTGTCCTCCCCGACTTTTACGGCCCGCGCGCGGATCAGCCCCGCCTTATTGATCGAAGCAGAGACAACTTTATCGCCCTCCTGTTTTAATACCGGAATGCTTTCCCCGGTGATCGCAGACTCATCAAATGACGACTTCCCTTCTTCGATTACACCGTCCACCGCAACGGCCTCGCCCGGTCTGATCACAAACAGATCTCCGACCATCACTTCCGCAACGTCCACCACTGTCTCGACATCGCCCCTGAGCACGGTGACCGTTTTCGGAGCGAGGTTCATCAGCCTCGTGATGGCCTCGCTGGTCTTTCCTTTTGATTTTGTCTCCAGATACTTGCCCACTGTAATCAGTGTGAGTATAGTTCCCGCCGATTCAAAATACAGATCATGGCGGTATTGCGCGACAACTGCCAGATCACCATGCCCCAGGCCATATCCGATCCTGTAAATCGCAAAAATTCCATAGACAATCGAGGCTCCCGCACCGATGGCGATCAGACTGTCCATATTGGGACTTCTCCTCAGCAGCGTCTGAAACCCGTTTTTAAAATATTTCTGATTTGCAATCAGAATGGGAATCAGAAGAAGAAACTGTGTAAATGCATACGCCGCTGCATTTTCATTGCCGGAAAGAAAATGCATGGTGACCGGCGGCATCGGGATGTTGAGCGCCTCAAAAATCATATGTCCCATGGACACATACATCAACGGTACGAGGAAGCATACAGAAAGAATCAGACGCTTTTTCATATTCTGAATATTTTTCTGCTGCATGGATACGGCATCTCCCGAAACCGCTGCACCGCCATCCCTGCCGCCCGCCGTCGGCCTGCCATTTTCTTTTACAGCGGCCCCGTACCCGGCGTCCTCGACCGCCTTTATAATCCGCGCTGTATTCAGTTTTCCTTCTTCGTATTCCACCTGCATGCTGTTCGTCAGCAGATTAACGCTGACATGCCCCATGCCCTCAAGCTTTGACACACTCTTTTCGACATGGACAGAACAGGCAGAGCAGGTCATACCTGTCACGTCATAATTTTCTTTTTTCATATTTCACACTTTTCCTCATTTCTGTACCGATTTTTGCACATCCTAAGTCTGCCGACAGATAACGCGCAGACCGCCCCTGGCCTATTTCATCAATTTCTTCAGAAGTTCGCAGAGTTCGTCGACCGCTTCTTCCCTGCCGTCTCTGATATCCTGCGAAACGCAGGTTTTTATATGACGCGCCAGAAGTTCTTTATTAAAACCATTCAGCGCCGCCTGAACGGCAGATACCTGTGTAACGATGTCCACGCAGTAGCGATCGTCCTCCACCATCGCTCTGATGCCGCGCACCTGTCCCTCAATACGGCTTAAGCGGGTAATCAGATCTCTGCGCTCATCCACGTCTCTCTGCTTATGCTTTACTTCCTCAGATCGTACATTCCGCTCCGGCATGGCCATTCCTCCGTCCTGTCTTTGTCTCTGCCATCTGCTTTGTCTCACGGCGCATATACCCCCATAGGGTATAATAACTATAACGCTCTTTTTCCGCGTTGTCAATACCAGCTTTTTTTATTGCCGAAACTGACAATACGGGTTATACTATGTAGTGAGAAAATGAAATGAAGTATATTCTGGGAGGTAATCTGGATGGAGTTTTTTGACAAATTAGGAGAAACCATCGTATCCGCCGGAAAAGATGTCGGACAGAAGGCAAAGGACGTGTCCGAGATCGCGAAGCTGCGGATCGATATCAGGGCCAAGGAAGAATACGTACAGGAGCAGTACGCCGTCATTGGCGCCGCCTACTACGAAAAGCACAAAAACGACGAGGTCGTCGGAACCGATGAAGCGGAACAATTCTACCTGATCGGCGAGGCACTCGCGGAGATCGCGCGCATGAAAGCGGAAGTCCTTAAAATCAAGGGCGCTTCCGAATGCCCGAAATGCGGCGCAAGAATGCCCGAGGCGGCGACATTCTGCAGTGACTGCGGCGCAAAGTTAAACGACATCTTTGAAGAATAAAATGCAAAAGGAGCCTGCAGAGTTTGAATACACACAAAAAAACAGCAGGAGAATATATAGGCGCGTATGCGCCTTTTATTCTGACTGCACTCATCGGATTGATCTATCATATAAAGATACAGCCCATGGCAGGGGACGACCTCTATTTTGCCGACGCCGCCGAAAACAGCGGTCTGTGGGCTTTTCTCACCATGCGCTATGAAACCTGGACCTCCCGGATTGCCATCGAATTTTTACTTGTATTTATCATAAAACACCCTCTCTTATGGAAAATTCTTGACACCCTTCTGTTTGCCGCCTTTCCGGTCCTGCTCTCAGACCTCTTCGGACAGAGCCGCTTTATGAGCTGGTGCGCGGCGGCAGCCGTTCTCCTGTATCCGTTCCACGATATGGGGTCCGCAGGCTGGATAACAACGACAGTCAATTACTTCTGGCCACTGTTCTGTGGATTTTATGTATGCGTACTATTAAAAAAGGCGCTTCTGCGGAAAAAAATCCACATTTACGAAACGGCAGGCGGCACTGTGGCCTGTCTGCTGGCGAGCAGCCACGAACAGTTTGCCGTCATTCTCTGTGTCATTTTTCTGCTCTGCGCATATTATGTCTTTCACATACGCAGAACGTCCGGCGAAAAATCCACACCGGGAAGCATCTGTGTGTGGAAACATGCTTTTACGCCGGCCTGCCTTGCCACGGCAAATTTCCTGTCCCTGATTCTGATTATACTCTGCCCTGGAAATGCCGCGCGAAACGCTGTCAGCATCGCCGACCTGCCCGTCTTTGCAGCCTACAGCTTTGCAGATAAGCTTTACCTGGGGCTGCTGGGCATGGAGCGCGTGTTCCTGGCAAATGCGGACGCCGTATTTTTCGTGTCAGCGTTTCTCCTTTCATGGCTTGTCTGTCTGAAAACAGACAGCTACGCAAAAACGCTGCTCTGCTCCCTGCCGCTTTTCATCCTCTTCGGCCAGACCGTCGTGCGCACGGCATACCCGGGACTCTCCGGAATTTTTGTCATTCCGGAGCAGGTTCTTGCCTGGGACCCGGCGGCGCTGTCCACCTGGCTTCCGATGCTCTATCTCCTGCTCACAATCATCTCCATGTTTTATGCCTTCTGTCTCCTTCTGAAAGAGAAGCCATTCGCCTGTTTCTGCCTGCTGCTTCTCCTTGGCTGTGGGTTCGGCGCCGGGATGATACTGGGATTTATGGCAACAATCTACGTGTCGGGAGAACGCGTCTATATCGCATTTTATTTTCTTCTTCTGGCGGCCGTTTTATACTGCATGGCCGGAATGGAAGATACACTGCAGAAAAAGGCAGACACCGTGTGCGGCAGACTGGCGCTGACCATTCCCGCATTGTTGTGTCTTATCAATATCGGATTTGTAGCCCTCTCCGTCTGACGCCGGTCCGTCGTCCGCGCAGTTTCTTTTCCGGTGCGGCAGTAATCTGCCCCGCCGGAAGGGAGACTGCGTTTTTTATCGGAAAAACTGGTTATACTATTCCCAAAGACAGCCGTTCCCCCACATGGAAATGAAGAGAGGAGTATGTCATGAAAAAAATATTTGCGGCAGCCAGCCGGGCGGCACTCTATTTTCTGATTTATCCAACAGTACAGATCGCCGTATCAACGATTGCCTTTGCCATCATCTCAGCGCAGACAACGGCGGAAGCCATGGCCGTCTCTTACGATCAGACCTTAAAACGTCTGGCCGGGTTTTCCCCGGCAATCATATTGATTTCCGGAATCACGACACTCTTTTTATACTGGCTGATCCTCCTCGACCAGGGACGCAGCTTCTTTTCCGAGATCACCCTCAGGAAAATAAAATACAACAAAATCCTGCCCATCCTTCTCCTTGGAGCCGCCTTTGAGCTTTTGTTCTCTCTGTCTCTGCAGACGATTCCATACCCACGGCACTGGACAGATTCCTATCAGCAGCACGCCTCTGATCTTATGTGCGGAAATCCGTTCATTCTCTGGACCGCCGTCGTCCTCATTTCCCCGATGGCAGAGGAAACCGTATTCCGCGGTTTTGTCTATTCCCGTCTGAAAAGCGGAATGCCGCCGCTGGCCTCTGCTCTTCTCACTTCCTTTCTGTTCGCGGCCATGCATGGAACCGTCCTGCATGGAATCTATATGTTTTTTCTTGGACTTCTCTTTATCTGGGTGCTGGAACAATTCCACTCCCTGTCCGCATCCATCCTGTTTCACGTTTCCTTCAACCTGACCGGCATGCTTCTGCCTCTCCTGCCCGCGGCCACAGATAATGCTGTCTTCGGTATATTTCCCGCCGCGGCTGTACTATGTATCGTAACAATGCTCTGGATAAAGCATGACACACTATAAAAAAACACACAGAATCGTCCTGCCATGAAAAGCGCAAGAAGGATTTACGCCTTGACTTTCCCATTTTTCCATGCTAATCTAAACAACAGAAAACACAGAGAAAAAGAGAGTACATCCGGACGGAATTTACAGAGAAATTTTCAGTCGTCACAAAACAGCAGTCTGACGGCTTGCTGAGAGAAAATAAGGAAATCCGGATGGAAGATGGCTTTGGAGTGGCAGAAATGAACTCTTCCGGGCGGCGTAAGCTCCCGCCGGAAAGGGATAAGTTCTGACAGGACCGCCTGTTACAGCGGAGGATGTTAACAGCAGACGTTGATATCCGTCGAGATCCGGATTGTGAAGTCCGGGTGAAAAGAAGTGGTACCGCGGGCTTTTCCCGCCTTCTGTTTATAAACTGCCGCCCTGGGCATCTTATAAACAGAAGGCGTTTTTTTTTGCACAGAAATCCGCACCGGCCGCTGTTTTCGCCTCCGACGGCCGTCTGCACGGACAGCGTATTTTATTTATTTAAGATGAAGAGAGGATTTATCTATGGCTGAAAAAGGAAAATATTATATGACAACGGCGATCGCCTACACCTCAGGCAAACCACATATCGGAAACACTTATGAGATCGTGCTCGCCGACGCAATCGCAAGATACAGACGATTTGAGGGTTACGACGTGTATTTCCAGACGGGAACGGATGAACATGGCCAGAAAATCCAGGAAAAGGCCGAAAATGCCCACATCACGCCAAAGGAATACGTCGACAAGGTGGCGGGCGAAGTAAAGCGGATCTGGGATCTGATGAACACTTCCTATGACAACTTTGTTCGCACGACAGATACTGACCACGAAACTCAGGTCAGAAAGATTTTCAAAAAGTTATACGACAAAGGAGATATTTATAAAAGCGCCTATGAAGGGCTCTACTGCACTCCTTGTGAATCCTTCTGGACCGAATCCCAGCTTGCAGACGGAAAATGCCCGGACTGCGGCCGTGAGGTAACACCGGCAAAAGAAGAGGCTTATTTCTTTAAAATGAGTAAATATGCTGACCGTCTGATCGAACACATCAACGCTCATCCGGAATTTATACAGCCGGTATCCCGGAAAAACGAGATGATGAATAATTTTCTGTTGCCGGGTCTGCAGGATCTGTGCGTGTCAAGAACCTCTTTTACGTGGGGGATTCCCGTGGACTTCGACCCAAAACACGTCGTCTATGTATGGCTGGACGCACTGTCAAATTATATCACCAAAATCGGTTATGAAGCGGACGGTACTTCATCCGGGCTGTTTTGTAAAAACTGGCCTGCCGATCTGCATCTGATCGGAAAAGACATTATCCGTTTCCACACAATCTACTGGCCGATTTTCCTGATGGCACTCGATCTGCCGCTCCCGAAGCAGATCTTCGGCCACCCCTGGCTTTTACAGGGCGGCGATAAAATGAGCAAATCAAAAGGAAATGTGATCTATGCCGACGATATGGCCGCTCTCTTTGGAGTGGATGCAACCCGTTATTTCGTGCTTCATGAGATGCCTTTTGACAACGACGGAATCATCACCTGGGAGCTTGTCATTGAACGCTTCAATTCCGATCTGGCAAATGTACTTGGTAACCTGGTAAACCGCACGGTTTCCATGAGCAATAAATATTTTGACGGTATTGTCGCCCGCACCGGAGCAGTCGAGGAAATTGACAACGATTTAAAAGCTGTCGTAACCGCGGCGAGAAACCGGATCTCAGAAAAAATGGACAGACTCAGAGTCGCGGACGCGATATCTGAAGTGTTCGCGGTATTTAAGCGCTGCAACAAATACATCGATGAAACAGCTCCCTGGGTACTGGCCAAAGACGATTCCAGAAAAGACCGCCTTAGTGAAGTGTTATACAACCTTGTGGAAGCCATCACCGTTGGCGCTTCCCTCCTCGGAAGTTTTCTCCCCGAAACCGCAGACCGGATCGCGTCACAGCTGAACACCAGACTTCGTACCTTTGACGAAGCAGACCAGTTCGGCCTGTACAAAGACGGGAGCAAAGTTGCGGCAAAACCCGAGATCCTGTTTGCCCGCCTTGACGCAAAAGAGGTAATGCCAAAAGTAGATGCAATCCGCGAGGCACAGAAAAAAGAATATGAGGCCGGGCAGGGCGCACCGGATGCCGGTTCTTCCCCAAATCCTTCCACAGACGCGCCTATGGACACTGCCACAATTGATATTGAGCCGAAAGAAGAAATCTCTTACGACGACTTTATGAAAATGCAGTTCCAGGTCGGGGAAATTATCTCCTGCGAAGCAGTTCCAAAGTCAAAAAAGCTTCTCTGCTCGCAGGTAAAAATCGGAAGCCAGACCCGGCAGATCGTTTCCGGCATCCGCAAATATTATACCCCGGAAGAAATGGTTGGAAAAAAGGTGATGGTTCTCGTCAATTTAAAACCGGCAAAACTGGCGGGTGTTCTCTCTGAAGGAATGCTCCTGTGTGCAGAAGACGCGGAAGGGAATCTTGCGCTGATGACACCGGAGCGCCCCATGCCTGCGGGTGCAGAAATCTGCTGAAACTCCGGTACACATTTGAAAAATATTCTAAAAAAACCGCGGCTTTCATCCGATGTAAAAGGTAAAAGATCTGTTTGTGCAAAATATGAATGGACTCACCACTACCTTCCGCGGGAAGCGGCTCCTGCGGAAGTGTTTCAAGGAGGAATGCGTTATGGGTATGACAGTCAGCGGTTCCGGCATGACAGGATCAACCATGGCTATGCCGGGAACAACTGCCGCAGGAAAAACAAAAAGCAGCGGAAGGAACAGCCGGACAAAAAAAACCGGCCTATCCGGTCCGACACAAAACAAAACGAAAAAAAAGCTCAAATACAACCACCGGGAAATCTCGGGCCAGCTCGCCCAGGCAAAAAAGGCACAGAGCGCCGCGACAGTTATGGTGCGGGCCAAAACCAGACTTGCCTCCCTTTTGCGTTGTGTGGGAAGCGGGCAGTATGATTACAATGAACTGAACAACGCGATTGCACACGCGCGGCGCATGGTACGCTGCGCCCAGCTGAAAGTAAAAAATCTCAAGGAAGAAGAGATGGAGGCAAAAGGCCATCAGAAAAAAAACAACGGCAAAAAGGCGCAGAAGGAAGGCGAAATCAAGCGCAGAGTTGCACAGAAAGAGCGCGAGCTTGAGCAGAAACTTGCCATGGAACACCTCCAGGAGGTTATGCGGGAAAAAACGGCGCGTCAGCGGATGATGAATAAACGGCGGATGCACCGCAGAGAAGAACAGGGTAAAATCAACGAAGCCGACATGAAGTACATCAAAGGCCTGATGGAAAAAAACAATGATTCAGACCGAAAAGACAGCCCGGATATGTCCGGCGTATGGATAGACTTAAGCGCTGCGGCGGCTGCGCAGAGTGAAGCCGCCCTGTTAAAACAACAGATCGAACAGGAAGTCCGCGCCGAAGTCGAGGCAGAAATGTCAATGGATTGTGGCAGCGTCCCAGAAACAGCAGGCGGAATGAACATGGGGACACCGGATATGCCGACGTCAGAAGCAGCCTCTGCCGAGGCGGCTGTGTCTGTCGATATCTGCCTGTAAGCCTTTCCCCCGTGCGGCGTAAATTTCACATTTTAAGTCTGCGCCGCCGTACCCGGCTTTTTTCTCAGACCCGGTACGACAGCAGCAAAAAAGTAAGAAAGGAAACTGGCCTGTCATGATCTTTGAAACACATGCGCATTACGATGACGAACAATTTACACCCGACCGGGGCGCGCTTCTCGCTGCGCTTCCGGAAAAAGGCATCGGAAAAATCATTAATGTGGGCGCTTCCGTCGCAACAACCAGAATGACGCTCGCCCTGGCGGAACAATATCGCCACATATACGCCGCCGTCGGCGTCCACCCGGGTGAAATCCGGGATCTGGATGAGGATAATTTTTTATGGTTAAAGCAACAGACAACGCAGGGGAAGGTTGTGGCAATCGGAGAAATCGGTCTGGACTATTATTGGGAAAAAGATCCCGTTGTCCAGGAAACGCAACGTCACTGGTTTCGCCGACAGATGGCTCTGGCAAAAGACGCAGATCTTCCCGTCATCATCCACTCCCGCGACGCGGCCGCCGACACCATGCAGATTGTCAGCGAAGCCGGAAACTGGTCGCCTTCTTCTGACGGCTGCGGTGTGATCCACTGTTACTCCTACTCTGCCGAGCAGGCACTGCAGTATATAAAACTCGGCTATTATATCGGCGTGGGCGGCGTCGTAACATTTAAAAACGCAAAAAAATTAAAAGAAACCGTACAGGCTATACCTCTATCCCGCATTCTTCTGGAAACTGACTGCCCCTACATGGCGCCGGAACCATACCGCGGAAAGAGAAACGAATCTTCCTATCTGACTTACGTGGCTGAAAAGATTGCGGAGATAAAAGAAATCTCTCCCGCCGAAGTGGAAAAAGCCACATGGGAAAATGCAATACGTCTCTTTTCCAGGGCGGCTTCCTGACAGAGTCAGGGCGCGGACGCGCTCACAGAAACCGTGACAGCTCTGGCGTGTCCGCCCAGTATCTCTTCGGAATCATCTGCATCTGCAGCGATGGGTTCCGCCGTGAGTCAATCGCAATATGGTCAAAAAAAGCGAGCCATAGCTTTCGGTATTCCAGCTCATCTTTGGAATACTGTTTTATTTTTACGAGATCCAGATCTTGTGCTCCCACCAGCAGATATCCCTTTAAAGCCTTGTGAACGGCAGCGAGCTGATGTGTTTCATCATAAATCAAAAAATTTTCCTGCGGGAGCCGGTCTGAAAAATGCTCCGCCAGAAATGGCAGAATATGATCCTTCGGGTGTATCGTGGCAGACAGCACGCCGTTGCCCAGCTCCGAAAACCTCAAAAACTGAAGATGATGACAGGCTTCCCGGTTTGTCGCTCTGCACAGCTCAAAGACACGGTATACACAAGGCTCTCCAAGAGATAACAGTACTTTCTGCCCGTCCCCCCAGGACAACGCCAGAAGAACTGTCTCATAAATCGCATCGGCCTTATCCATCTTCTTCCTTTCCTGCTTTTCTCCCGACATGGCCGCCTGGTATATCGATTCATAAAATGCACGCCCGAAACGGCAAAGAATCGTATTTATAACCTTCTTCGCCTTTTCTTCGGACGGTGAAACCGTAATATATTCGCAAAACAGCTCATAGTTTTCCGGCTCACAGGAAACAAGGTGAATATTCCGATGTCCCAGCCCGCTGGCACATGCATCATATACCCCGGTCAGAATCCCCTCCAGACTGTCCTCGCAGATAAAAATATACATAATATTCCCCCCTGTCAGGATTGAGCAATGGCCATATCCATGTCAGACAAAGTCATCTGCCGATACCCACCCTCTCTTATATCCCTTGGAATCTGCGTGCGGTCTGCCATAAGACTCGAACAGATATAATCTTCGTCCAGCTTTGTATTGTACATCATCCTGCCCGAGCAGGTGATAAAATACAGCGCACGCTTTAACACAACACCGATTTTCTTCAGATCCGCAAAATCAAGCCGGCTGGTCCTGCGCGCCTTTACAATGCGCTCCGCCGACTTATAACCGATACCCGGCACGCGCAGCAGCGTGTGATAGGCGGCACGATTGATTTCCACAGGAAAAAACTCCAGATGCCGGATAGCCCAGTCACATTTCGGATCCAGATATATATTAAAGTCCGGCCGCTCTCTGGAGAGCAGCTCGTCCACCGTAAAATGGTAGTAGCGCAGCAGCCAGTCAGCCTGGTAGAGACGATGTTCCCGCAAAAGCGGCGGGCCGCCGGGGAGTACCGGAAGCTGTGCATTCTGATTTACATTAATAAAAGCGGAATAAAATACTCTTTTTAAATTAAAATTCTGATAGAGCGCCTCCGCAACGCTCATAATCTGAAAATCACTCTCCGGCGTCGCACCGATAATCATCTGTGTACTCTGTCCGGCAGGCACAAATCTGGGCGCTTTGCGATAAACGGCAATCTCATTCCGGTTCTCCGCAATCCCGCTCTGTATCTGGCGCATCGGCTTTAAGATGGTATTGCGGGATTTATAAGGCGCAAGTTTTTTTAATCCTTCCGCCGTCGGAAGTTCCAGATTGATACTCATGCGATCCGCCAGAAAACCGGCTTTCTCGATCAGCAGCGGATCAGCGCCTGGAATCGCCTTGACATGGATGTATCCGCCAAAATGATGTGTGTTCCGAAGCCGATACAATGTCTGGTAAATCAGGTCCATCGTATAGTTCGGACTGATCAGAATCCCGGAACTTAAAAACAGGCCCTCTATATAATTCCTCCGGTAAAACTCCATCGTCAGCGCGCAGACTTCATCGGGAGTAAACGACGCGCGCGGAACATCCGAATTACAATTATTCTGACAGTATGCGCAGTTAAAAATGCATTCATTTGTAAACAAAATCTTGAGCAGCGATACGCACCTGCCGTCTGCGGCAAAAGTATGGCACAACCCTGCGGCAACACAATTGCCCATATTCTTCTTGTCCCCGCTCCGTTCAGCTCCGCTGGACGTACAGGCCACATCGTACTTCGCGGCATCTGCAAGAATGGAAAGCTTCTCCATAAGTGTCATACTCTGCTGAACCTTCATATTCATCCTCCCACATTGTGCAGAACTAATGTTCACCATAAGTATAGCACATACATTCGGTTTTCGCAAGATTTTTTTCGAATATTTGTTCTGGTCTGTCTGACAAAACACAAAAACAGCCGGCTCTGTTTTACACAGACAAAAACCGGCTGTTCCTTAATATACTTAAAAATACCTTCCCCTCAGAAAAATTTTCTCTGTAAATGCAAAAGCTTCACTGCCTTCCGCCGCATATCAGACCGGCCGCTCAGCGCAGCCCCCTGACAAATTCCGCTATTTCCTGATCTTTGCAGTGTTCGAAGAACAATTCGGCAAAATGCTCTCCTGCAACGGCGCTTTTTACAAGCCCGGGCTCAATACTGGCCAGGCACTCTGTAAGCGGCCGCAATGTTTTGCTGCGCACGTCGTCCAGAATCTTTTTATTTCTCTGCTCCGGCTCCACACGCTCGGGCGGATATCCCTTTCCGTGACCAAATCCAAACAGTTTTTCGAAAATATACTCCAGATTCAGCTCTCCGCCCCAGCCAAAGCCTTTGGCAAACGGCAGCGCCACGGCATTACCATCGTTTACGTGGGCAAATGTATACGCGTCAACCGGATCTTCCACATGGCCGCAGATCACTCCCGGAAAGCTGTTCATCGCCAGCATGGCCCCTTCTCCCGTTCCGCATCCGGTCACGACATAATCCGCCGCACCGCTGTTTAACAGGATGGCTCCCAGGATTCCTGCTGTGACATAGGTAAGCTCCGCCGTATCTTCCGCCGAATACATGCCGTAATTATCGACGACATGTCCCATGGGCCCAACGACTTTTTCCAGCGCTTTACAGATCAGATCATTTTTCCCCGCCTGGCTGTTTTCATTAATCAATGCAATTCTCATAAATTATCCTTTCTCTGTGTGATTCTCAGTCCCCTTCGGGCTGTTTTCCAATATAGGCCAGAATACCACCGTCCACATAAAGAATATGGCCGTTTACAAAATCGGATGCCGGCGATGCCAGGAATACGGCCGGCCCCGCCAGATCTCCCGCCTCTCCCCAGCGCGCTGCCGGAGTTTTTGCGATAATAAACTGGTCAAACGGGTGACGGCTGCCATCCGCGCGGCGTTCCCTGAGCGGCGCCGTCTGTGGCGTCGCAATATACCCCGGACCGATTCCGTTGCACTGAATGTTATAAGCGCCGTATTCACTCGCAATATTTTTCGTCAGCATCTTAAGGCCGCCTTTCGCCGCCGCATAAGCGGAAACCGTCTCGCGCCCCAGCTCACTCATCATGGAGCAGATATTGATAATCTTGCCCCCGCCCTGTTCGATCATATCCGGAATCACCGCCTTTGCCATGATGAACGGACCATTGAGATCAATATCAATCACCTGGCGGAACTGGGCCGCCGTCATCTCACACATCGGAATGCGCTTGATAATACCTGCGTTGTTGACCAGAATATTAATATGACCTACTTCCCCGGTCACCTTTTTTATAAATTCGTCCACCTGCTCTTCGTTTGTCACGTCGCAGACATATCCGTGCGCCTGAATACCTGCCTCTTTATATGCAGCAAGCCCCTTATCTACCAGCTCCTGATTAATGTCATT
The DNA here is from genome assembly GCA_947649645.1 of uncultured Roseburia sp. GTDB lineage: Bacteria > Bacillota > Clostridia > Lachnospirales > Lachnospiraceae > Roseburia. The sequence goes on from CANSSP010000002.1 coordinate 74,481, forward strand.
AAAAACAATTCTGGCGCCCGCATGTGCGTACGCGCTCGCAATCGAAAATCCGATCCCATAGGAGGCGCCCGTAACCAGCGCCACTTTTCCCTTCAGACTAAAATCTGTCATAGTTCGTTTTACCTCCTGTTTTCTTCTCACACGGTTACCAGGTAAACAGCGCTTTTCCTTTCAGACGCAGCACTGCCTCGATCAGATAGTAATCGGCATAGATGATCGGAACCTCTGTGTTCTCCCCGGTCGGATCGTGATAGAAAAATGTTCCGCCGTCCATAATCGAATCCACCTTTGGATCCCAGTTTGCAAACCTGGCATCACATGCGCGCAGAATCCGAAACGCCGCTTTTGTGTAAAGCTTCTTTTCATGTTCCCCGACATGCTCCGCCAGCTCTAAAAGTCCACAGGCCGTAATCATTCCGGCGGTGGAGTCATATTTTAACGGCTCCTCGGGTGCACGATAATCCACCAGCGGCAGCCAGTCCGCAACCGCCAGATTGGAAATACAGTAATGCGCACACTTTTTCGCCGTGTTCAGAAAAGACTCGTCCTTTGTATGGCGATAGCTCAACGCAAATCCGTAAACCGCCCACGACTGCCCGCGGCTCCAGGACGACCCCTTCTGAAATCCCTGACCGCCAGGGTTGTCCACAAACTCCCCTGTCTGCGGGTTAAAAAATACGATGTGATTGCAGCTTCCGTCTTCCCTCACAATATACTGCTGTGCCGTCTTCGCATGGCTGAACGCGATATGTGCAAAACGCGGATCCCCTGTAACGCTGCTCGCCCAGTAGAGCAGAGGGATATTCATCATACAGTCAATGATCATGCCGCCGCTCATGCCGTTTCCCGCAAACACAGACTCTTTTTCTATCTCCGGACCCTCGTCTTTCTTCACAGCGTCAAGCATTCCGTCATTCCATGCACGGATAAATTTCCCCACAGGATTGTAACGCCCCGCCAGAAGATTTGCCGCAAAAAGCCCGCGGCGCCGGGAATCATTATTTCCTGTTTTGCGGTAATCCGCGACTGCCGAGAGCAGAAACAGAAATCCGGCGTCATGGTCTACCCCTTCAAACCCATGAAGAATCGCATCCATTCGCTCTTCAACGCCCTCAGCCGCTTTTTTGTACGCCTCATCTCCTGTCGCCTCATACATCTGCCAGAGCATCCCCGGCCAGAACCCGTTTGTCCAGAACCCGATACTTCCTCCAAAGACGTCCAGATCATGATACTTCCCTTCGCGCGGGGTGTACGGAATCATCGTCCCGACCCTCTCACACTCCGCCTTCATCTTCACCAGAAGCTTCTCGTACACCCCGTCAAGCCATTCCTGATCCACACAGCATCTGCCTTTTTCTCCCATACGGCCCCCTTCCACTGACAATGTTTCAATTGTTCCTATGTTTTTAATGTAACATAAAGAATAATCTATTTCTCGTCATTTTTTCTCAGAAATCTTGCAAATTCTCTTCACTTTAAGAATTTCCGGCCGGAAAATATCACTGCACGTAAGACGCATATTTTTTGGGAGATACTCCTACAATTTTTGTAAATGATTTCAGGAAATTACTGTAATCGCCAAAGCCACACATTCCCGCGGTCTCTGTCACCGAATGCCCTTCTGTCAGCAATGCCTTGGCGCGCGAAATACGCTTTGCCGTGACATAACGGTTGATGGTGGTTCCCGTCTCTTCTTTAAATATCCTGCACAGATAAGAACCGCTCAGATAAAAATGCGACGCCAGGACCGGAATGCTTAAATCATCCGCCAGATGCTGATTGACATAAGAGAGAATGTCGTCGATCTGCGCGTGATGCGCCTTTACCGGCCTGTTTATGTCTTTCTGCTGCTGGTCGGCCTGCCGCACACACCGTGAAAGAAAAATCCCGTTCAGATATGTCATCAGCTCCAGAAATATCACCTGATCGAGGATGTCCTGGCCAAAATCCTGTTCCTCCGTGAGTCTGTGTATATAATACATAAACCGCTTTTTCTCTTCACCGGACAGTTTGATTCTGTGCCCGAACGCCGCCTCTCTTTCGGTAAAGCAATGGCTCAGATCGGTCTGCGGCGTCGAAAACCGTTTCAGATACTCCGGATGGATGGACAGAACAATCCGTTCATGCGTCATCCGGTCAATTTCTGGCAGATAATGGCTCTCGTACTGATTGATAAAAAAAATATCTCCCGGCATAAATTCATAAACGCGGTTATCAATCAGAAACTGTTTACCCCCCGAAATCGAAAAATAAATCTCATAGCAGTCGTGAATATGAATGCTCATCGTTTTTTCGTCGTTATACAGGCGGGCAATCGCAAACGTCTTCGTATCCAGGCAGGACTGGATTGCAGATTTACAGGTATGATAGATATGCATATAAAATCCTCCATGCCAAAACTGATTTTACGACAATGCCGCTCCACGAAAAACAGATTGCAGGCTGCAGTACATATAAACCCTGCGTCGTATCATCTTTTCGCATTATACCATAAAAATACTGCAAATCCATCCCACTTTTTCTATCTCCAAAATCACATCATCTTCTCAGAGCTTCGGCCCGAACGGTATCTGAAAGAGCTGTCCGGCATAAATCATACCCGGGATGACGCCCCTGTTGCTCTCCACCAGCATCTCCTGTGTCACGCCGTTGTGTTGTGCAATCGAGTGAAGTGTGTCCCCTGGTTTCGCTCTGTAGACACGATATTCCACTCCGCTCTCTCCACAGAGCGTTTTTGTGCCCCGAAACTCCACGGCCACGGCGCCGGGGTTTCGTATTTCAGGCCGAAACACATCCCGGTCCACATTTCCCTGTATCCCGGCAACGCGCCCGCGGTCCGTATACTGCCATCCCGCCCAGTCATGCCACGGATGATCTGTATCCGGCGCATCCACACCGTACTGCGCAATCCACAGCGGCCAGGCCGTAAACGTATCATCCAGAACAGCCGCCGTCCGGGCGTCCGCATAGATGGCAGGCGACTGATTGCTGTATTCCTCTACGCCCAGCAGAAACGCCAGCGCAATCTCATTTACTTCACCCGCTGTCAGGCCCGCGACATCTTCCAGATCCAGCACAAGCCTCCCATCCGGGACAAGCCCCTCTGTCACAGAAACAAAATGGCAGGCCTCCTGGCGCGCGGAGCCCACGCTCCGCGCCTTTAGGTAATGGTAAAATCCCACAGAAAGCCCTGCATTCTTTGCATTTGCATAATTACGGTAAAAAAACGGATCTACCAGGCTGCCTCCCTCACTGGCCCTGATATAGACCAGTCTGATGCCGGCCCGCTCCACCGCCTCAAAATCGATATAACCCTGCCACTGACTTACGTCAATTCCTTCCATGTGCCTCTTCTCCATGCGTCTATGTCGGCGTCTGTAAAATCGGCTGAATCTGTTTTCCATTTAACGCCGCCTCGATCGTATCTGGCAAAAGTTCCAGCTTCGCGATCATTGAATTTGGCTTGCTCTTACAGTTATCCTGCCCGAACGGCACAAAATAAATATTTTTCATATTCATCAGCATTCCGATATTTTTAAACCCGGCTCCAAGGGCATCGTTTGTCGAAATCGCAATTACCAGGGGTTTCCCGTTCCGCATATGCGCCTTTGTCGCCATCAGAACCGGTGTATCCGTGATACCGTTGCACAGTTTGGCCGCCGTATTTCCGGTACAGGGTGCTATTACCATAATATCCAGGAAATTATTCGGCCCGATGGGTTCCGCGGCACAGATCGTCCGGATACCTTCATTACCGGTAATCTCACAGATCCCGTCCACATATTCTTTCGCGCTGCCAAACCGCGTGTCGCAGGTCTGCGCGTTAAAGGAAAAAATCGGGACGACATTCGCCCCCATATCACAAAGTCTCTGTATCTCTTTTCTTGTCTTCGCAAAAGTGCAAAATGACCCCGTAATCCCGAGTCCGATGTTATATTTTGAAAAATCCATTACGCATTTCCTTCCTTTTCCCGGAGCGTGAATCTTTCAATAGCCCGATCCAGAATATAGGCACTCTCCTTCGGCGCATACTTTCCCGGAATGCCGAGCACCAGGTCGGCCCTGATTCCATATTCCCTGGCACAGGCAAAATCACATCCGCCCGGCTTTGAAGCGATATCCAGGATATACGCATCCCGCGGCAGTTCACGGATAATCGTGCGCGTCACGACCGGAGCCGGAACCGTATTGACCAGCATCGCTGCTCCCATGGCCTCCTCCGGCCCAAACGCAAAATCAGCCGCATAAAAACCGTCTTTTTTTGCCTCCTTGCGAACCTCACGCCGTCTTGCAAGCACCGTCACCCTGGCGCCAAGTGCGCGAAGTCTTGCCGCAATCGCCTTGCCACAGCAGCCATAGCCCGTCACGATAATTTTTGCCTCGTCAATATTGTAAGGACTATTGTTTACGAGCTCCGCAATGGCGCCTTCCGCCGTCGCCACCGCGTTTTCCTCGGTCACAACCACATCCTCCATAAAATCGAGGTAATGAATATCACGTCGTTTTAAGATCTCTGTCTGCTCCTGGGAGAAGCACCCGCCCAGCACCAGAGTGCCGTTGACCAGATTTTTATTTAATATATCATTCAGAGTTTTCTGTTCCGGAACTTTCGACACTGGTATCGGAAGTATCAGCATATCCGCCTCCACCAGAAAGCCTTTCAGTTTATCGAGCTGCTCTGACGCCGTCCCGCTGTTTCTGATATCCAGGCAGCGCACGTTGAGTCCTTTTTTTGTCAGTATTTCGGCCAGATACACCTGGCGCATATCACTAATAAGAAGAATTGTCTGTCTGTTCATAAAAAATTACGCTCCCTTCCATGTATTATATGAAAGGGAGCGTTCTCAGGTGCCACGCCGCGTTTCGTCACACAGACCTTTCTGCGCTGTCAATAATGCCCATCGCTCTGTTATACATTGCCGGGTCGATATTCGCAGATTCTTCCCGATACAGTTCCTCCATCCGTTGCCGGATCCAGTCAATCCACCTTTGCTTTTCCTCCCGCGTCCTGGCTCCTTCCTTTTGTCTCAGCGCCCCGGTAACCGCATGGAACATCAGCTCTTCAATCGCTTTTGGTTTATCACTCTCCAGCCTGCGCAGATCATAGTTCAGCTCAACCTGCATTCCCGCCTGTCTGGCCTTCTCAAGAATCTGCAGACATTCCCGCGCCGTCTGATAGGCGATACGAAATTCATCGATGTCACTCGTATTCCAGACAATCTGCAGTGCTTCTTCCAGCGTCTTTTTATCGTTTTCTGCATATCTGCGCACATATTTCTCCCAGTCCGTCCATCCGGCATCCCCCAGCATCTGCTGCCTCCGCCTGTACGCCGCGCCCTGGGATTCTCTTTTTGACCGCAGAAGCTTCATTCCGGCCCGGAGGGCCAGCAGTGCAAAAAGAAACGTCACTGCCGCACTGCCGATCTTTTGCCCTGTCGTGACCGGCATTGTTTTATCCACAAGCATCCAGACTGCAACTCCTACAAATGTCACCCCGCCCAGAAGAAACATAATACCAATGTATCGGCGAAGAAAGTTTAAAATCTGATCTACAATTCTCATAACCGGGTTCCCTCCCCAACGCTCTGCCCTCATTCGGCAATTCACTGTTGTCTGTAGTCTATCCTTGCAGCGCCGTTGAGAAGTTCCAGACCTTTCTGATACACTTCCTGATCAATATACCGCGGCTCGTTCCGATATATATCCTCCATTCTCTGTATCCCCCAGCGAATCCACTCCTGCTTCTTTCCGTCCGTCGGTGCCCTGTAAGCTTCCTGTGTGGCCCTCATGGATATGCGGAACAACAGTTCGTTTATCGCAACTGTTGTTTCATCTTCCAGCGTCTGCAGATCATAAGGCACGTCTGCCGGCACCCCGGCACTTCTCGCCATCTCAAGCAGCCGGAGACACTCTTTCGCCGTCTCGTAACTGATGCGCAGTTCCTCCTCCTGATCGGTCTGATGCATCTGTTTAACTGCCTGCTTAAGCGTTGCTGCGTCACCTGCCGCGTACCGCCTTGCATATTTCTCCCAGCTCAGCCTTAGATTTCCGCTCAGCATCTGCTCCCGCCGCTTATGGGCAGTGTGCTCGTTTTCAGGTTTTGGACCCATGAGCTTCCTTCCGCACCACCAGAACACCACTGCCATAATCAGTCCTGCAGCCGCGGTGCCGATTTTGCTTTCCATCGACGCATCTGCGGTATTATCCATCAGATTCCAGATGACGCCGAATATACATATCGGACTGGCCAGAATCAACAGAATACCGATCAGTCCCCCGACAATATTAAACAGGCCTTTTAGGAATTTCATAACAATGCTCTCTCCTCTGTACGTTTCCGTGTCCTCTTCTGTTACTCTGCTCTGCCGCCGTCAGGCGATATCCTCCCCCGGTTCTCCCAGGCTGATCTCAATCAGGCGCAGATCGGTCCCTATCGCCTGAATTGCATGCGTCTTTCCGGCTGCAATGCTGACCGTGGCTCCCGCCGTCAGATCCACCTCAACCCCTTCCAGAATCAGCTTTCCCATACCGGAGAGAACTGTGATCGTCTCCGTGTGCGTCCGGTGTATATGACGCGGCATCTCTTTTCCGGCCACGACCTTAACACGCTTCGTGACGCTGCGGATGCCGTCGTCCTCATCTGTGTCTATCGTCTTGATCGTCCCCCAGCGGCGTTCCTCATACCGTGAAGTGTCTTCCACATATTCCAGACACTTTTTGATATAGGAGCTCTGATGCTTGTCCGCCACCAGAATCCCATCGTGTGACGCAGCAACCACCAGGTTTTCCGCGCCCATGATAACCATGGGAATGCCGAGCATATTAATGGCATGGCTGTTCCGGCAGGTATCATCCCAGACAACATTTCCGATACTGCTCTCCGGCATTTCCTCCGTGAGCGTATTCCAGGTTCCCAGATCCTTCCAGATTTCATGATACCGGATTGCCACAATATCATCCCAGTGCTCCAGGATTTCATAGTCAAAACTCTGCTTCGGCAATTTCTCATAATCTGCCGTCATCTGACCATAATCCATATTGACACCATATTTTAAGGCCCACTCAGCCGCCAGTGAAAGCTGAAAGCAGAAGACGCCGCAGTTCCATAACGCACCTTTCCGGGTCAGCACTTCTGCCGTTTCTTCATCCGGTTTCTCACGGAATCCCTCTACTCTGACCAGTCCCTTACCGGTTTCGTCCGCTTCCTCTCCACCGCCCTGTACCGGTATGATATATCCGTATTTTGTAGACGGATAAGTCGGCACGCCTCCGAGGAGGCCGATTGTCCGCTTATCTGCCGCGATCGCCTCCCCAAGCATTTCAATCCGCCGGAAAAAATCACCTGTCGTATAGGGATCCACTGGAAGAAATGCAACCACATCATCCGGGTCCGCCCCCTTTTCTGACAGCAGATAAGCACAGGAAAGCATAACAGCGGGAAATGTATTGCGTCTCATCGGCTCCACCGCCACCTCCGCCGCATCTTTAAGCTGGCTTTCGATCATCTCTACCTGCGCGCTGCTCGCACAGATGACCGTATTCTCCGCGAGCCCGGCATCGGTAAGCTGCCCGAATACACGCTGCAGCATAGAGCACTTTTCTGCAGACGCACTGTGTCCGTTCTCTTTGTCATAATTCATCAATTTAATGTATTGCTTGGAACAGAGATCATTGGAAAGCGGCCATAAACGCTTTCCCGAACCGCCCGACAACAAAACGATATACATCTCCATCCTCCTCTCTGTGTATCACATACGTCTGACAAGCCATCCGTCAGGCAGACCAGACTCCCATCAGCGCTCCGCTCTCATCGGGTTGTTCAGAAAATCTTCGTAGGCAAGCCGGATTCCGTCTTCCAGCTTTGTCTTATATTTCCACCCCAGCCCTTCCAGTTTGCTCACATCGAGAAGTTTCCGCGGTGTACCGTCAGGCTTTGAGGTATCCCATCTGATCTCCCCCGTATAGCCGATCACACGCGCCACTGTCCCGGCAAGCTCTTTTATTGACAGTTCTTCTCCGGTCCCCAGATTCACGGTCTCATTGCCGCTGTAATGATTCATCAGAAAAACACACGCATCCGCCAGATCATCCACATACATAAACTCGCGCAGCGGCGTTCCGGTCCCCCAGCAGATCACTTCCTTCGCTCCGGCTTCCTTTGCCTCGTGAAAGCGGCGGATCAGCGCCGGGAGAACATGGCTGTGTTCCGGGTGATAATTGTCATTTGGCCCATAGAGGTTGGTCGGCATCACCGAAATGTAATCCGTCCCGTACTGGCGGTTCAGATATTCGCAATATTTCAGCCCGCTGATTTTCGCCAGCGCATACGCCTCATTCGTCTCCTCCAGCGAACTGGTCAGAAGGCAGCTCTCCGGCATCGGCTGCGGCGCCATACGCGGATAGATGCACGATGAACCCAGAAACATCAGTTTTTTACATCCGTTTTTCCACGCCTCGTGAATCACATTCATCTCTAAAGTCATATTGTCATACATAAAATCTGCCAGAGCGCCGCTGTTGGCCACAATGCCGCCAACCTTTGCGGCGGCCAGAAAGACATAATCCGGTTTCTCCTCCGCGAAAAAACGCTCCACTTCATCCTGCCGGCACAGGTTCAGCTCCGCATGCGTCCTCGTAATGATATTATGCCAGCCGTCCTTCTCAAGCTGACGTATGATCGCGGAACCGACCATTCCACGATGGCCAGCCACATATATTTTTGCATTTTTTTCCATCATATCCGTTAACCTTTTAACCTTTCCCGTCTACGTATCGTCACTCCGCTGCCACCATCTCCATATCATGCCGCACCATAATCTTAACCAGTTCTTCAAACGTCGTCTTTGTGGGGTTCCATCCGAGTTCCGTCCTTGCCTTGGTGGGGTCGCCCCACAGATTTACTACATCAGTCGGCCTGTAAAATTCTTCCGACACCTCGATCAGAACTTTTCCCGTCGCTTTGTCGATCCCTTTTTCTTCTATTCCTTCTCCGGAAAATTCCAGCTCGATTCCAGCTTCGCGGAACGCAAGCCCGCAGAACTCTCGCACAGAATGCTGCTCTCCGGTCGCAATCACATAATCTTCCGGCACGTCATTCTGCAGAATCAGCCACATACATTCTACATAATCTTTTGCATATCCCCAGTCGCGCAGAGAGGAAAGATTCCCCAGATACAGCTTCTCCTGTTTACCCTGTGCAATCCGGGCAGCTGCAAGCGAAATCTTTCTGGTCACAAATGTCTCGCCGCGGCGCTCCGACTCATGGTTAAACAAAATCCCGCTGCAGCAGAACATATTATAGGCTTCGCGATACTCTTTTACAATCCAGAATCCATACTGCTTTGCCACCGCATAGGGACTGTACGGGTGAAACGGCGTCGTCTCGCGCTGCGGCACTTCCTCCACTTTTCCGTACAGCTCAGACGTTGACGCCTGGTAAATACGGCACGTCTTCTCAAGACCGCACACGCGCACGGCTTCCAGCACACGCAGCACTCCCGTTGCAACAACGTCCGCCGTGTACTCTGGCACCTCAAAGCTGACCTGTACATGCGACTGCGCCGCCAGATTATAAATTTCATCCGGGCGGATCTCCCTCACCAGGCGCACAATGCTCATCGAATCAGATAAATCACCGTAGTGCACATAAAAATCCGGGTTGTCATTGAGATGATCAATGCGCTCCCGCTTCTCTACAGACGTACGGCGCACCATACCGTGCACCTCATATCCCTTTTCCAGAAGGAGCTCCGCCAGATAGCTCCCGTCCTGCCCCGTAACACCTGTAATCAATGCCTTCTTTTTCATATCCTGTTCTCCTTCCAGTCTTTCTATAATTATTTTGCTAACATACAAAGTGAAACCGTTGTTAAGAATAATCCAATTTTCTGTTTTTTACAATTGAATATATTGGCTTAAAATAGTATTATATTGCTATGAACAAAACATTTTTTGAAAACTACAAAACCTCGGAAGTCACCAACACCAGAAGTATCATCAATACGCCCTCTGCCTTCACCCGCGAAAATTTTTTCCATATCCAGGAAGCCGGCTATTTAAAAAGCCTGAAACCGCATTTAAGCAGACGGAGCGGCCTTGACTCCTACTTATTTTTCATCGTGCTCTCGGGCAGCGGAACCGTCACTTACCGCCAGCCGCCCACACCGGGGAAAAACAGGGATACCGCCGTTGCGCGGGATTGTGTATCCCCAGGAAAGCGTAACGACAGTACGGCAGAGACAACTGCTGCCGCCCACACCGGGGACTGTTTTTTTCTCGACTGCTCGGGAGAATACACCCATATCAGCACCGAAGACGACCCCTGGGAGCTTCTCTGGATTCACTTTTACGGTCCGCAGGCCGCCGCTTATTACACCTGCTTTTGCGAACGGGAACACTGGCACTTCCGTTCGGGACACCTGGCGGAGCTGACCGCCTCCATCCAGAATATTATCCGCTATCACGAAGAGCCGACCGATGACACCGACCTTCTGACCGCCCAGCAGATCACAACGATTCTGACTCTTGTCTGCACCGGTTCCGACGACACAAATGAGCCGCTCTCAGACAAGCTTAAGAATATCCTGCACTATCTCGATGAACACTATACGGAAAAAATATCGCTTGACCGCCTCGCGGAACAATTTTTCATCAGCAAATATTATCTTTCCCGCGAATTTAAAAAACAATTCGGAACCACCGTCATTCAGTACGTTCTGACCAGAAAGATTTCCCACGCCAAGGAACTGCTCCGCTACAGCACTTCCTCCATCGAGGAAATCTCCCGGCTCTGCGGAATGGAAGATGCCAGCTATTTCAACAAAGTATTTAAGAAAATGGAAGGATGCACCGCATCGGAATACCGCAGACGCTGGTAGCCCAAAACAGCGTCTCCCAGAGAGTCTCCTGTAACAGGCCGTCCGTCTTTATTCTGAAGCAGGGCGCAGGAAACATGAAAAAGCGGATCGCTGCCTGTATAAAAGTTCCAGCCCCTGAAACGGTGTGAGAAGTCCGCGCTTTTTGTTTACAGAGCCGGCACAGTTTGTTATAATCCAGATGAGATCCGATCGTAAAACACGACATCCCATACGGAAAGGTTAAATCATTATGAAAGCAGAAAGAAATTCAGGTTTTGAGCTGCTCCGTCTCCTGTGCATCTCAGGCATTGTAGTGATGCACTCTTTTGCGGGCATCGACACCACCTCCTCCCTCATCAACACCGAAGTTCATATTTTGTTTAATTCCCTGTTCAACACAGGCGTGACCTGCTTTATTTTAATTTCCGGCTATTTTGGCATCCGTTTCTGTCTCGAAAAATTAATCCGCCTGGACATTATGATTATTTTCTTTTCTGTCTGCAGCACGCTTCTTCTCGGCGATTTCGGACTGAAAAGCCTGATAAAGTCTTTTATTCCCGTATTGTCCCGGCGCCACTGGTTTATCACCTGCTACTTCGCGCTCTGTATCCTGGCGCCGTTTTTAAATGAAATTCCCAGAAGGTTAGAACGGGCATACTTCCGCAATCTCCTGCTCGTACTGTTCCTTCTGCTCTCTTTTATCCCCACGCTCACGACTTACGATATCATGCAGGATGCCGGAAAAGGTCTTGCCGATTTTGTAATGATCTATCTGACCGGCCGCTATCTTGCCCTCTACAAAACAGAAGCGCACTGTAAAAAAGCACTGTCGGCAGGATTTATCCTGTGTATTCTTTTTATTTTTATTTTGGACAGTGTACTTACATTTTCCCACGGCGGCATTCTCTACAATACCTTTTCCAGGGACTGCTCTGCATTTATCATTCTGGCGTCTGTTTTGCTTCTGTTGCTTTTCCGTGAAATTAAGTTTACAAGCCGCGCAGTCAACCGCATTGCGCGCAACGTACTGGCAGTAACGGTCCTCGACAGCACACTTCAGGCCGTCTTTGGCCGTTTTATCGATCTGAATACGTACGGCGGCAGCATCCTGCTCCCCCTGCTGATTCTGGCTTATGCGCTGGCTATCGTGGCCACCGCCGTTCTGCTGAACGAAATCCGGGCGTTTACCATCGGCCGTATTGATCTGCCGCTCTCGGAATTTCTGGCTACGCTTTTGTACAGGCTGCAGGGTTTTCTCCTGAAGCGGATGCAAAAAATCCTTTCCATGGTGATCAGACCAGAGCGTTAACCAAAAAGCCGGCTGTATCAGAATATCATCTGACCGACCATCCTCCCCTTTCACACAGTCAAGGGCGAAAGCATCAGAACACCTGCTTTCGCCCTTACCGTCTGTCATCACAACTCATCTCTTTTTCAAAATTCTTTCTTTTCCAGCCTCATACACTTTCCCGACAATCAGGGAACCGCACATCGAAGCCGCAATGCGCACAATATGGTACAGCACATAACCGGCCATCGGCAGAGCGGCAACATCGAAAAAGCGCCCGGCAATGATACCGAAAAGCTCCAGACCCAGGATATGAAATCCGAGCAGAATCATCGTATTCTGTCCGACATACACCAGAAACCTGCCCACACACGTCTCCTGCACCAGCTTTGCAATCCAGATACAGACAAGCGAGCCGCTGATACCGATGAAAATATAAAACGGAACACTCCACCGCTGATAAACACCGTACTCGCGGATGGACGTGTTCAGCCCCGGATTGACTGTGACAAGCACAACGTACAGGGCCAGCAGTCCGAAAAACCATCCGGCACTGCGCTTTTCCTCAAAAAAGGAAGCGCGTTCCAGCAACGTTCCCACAATCATAAAGAGCGCTCCCACGAACGCAATATCCACGCTCCACGGAAGCAGAACGGGAAGCTCCGCCAGCGCCATCGTGATTACTGTCAGGGCGATGAAACAGCTGATCAGATACTTCCTGCTCTCAAGACACTTATCAATCACCAGATAATACACAAGGCTTGCGGTAAAAAAAGAAGTCAGATACCAGGTCGCACTGTTTGCCACATCAAAAAAGAGGACATTCTCCTCCCAGGCCGTCGTCGTCGTGTCATAAAGGCAGGCCCGCGAATACACAATCCCCAGCGCTGAAAACCGCGTCTCTGACACAGTACGTCCCGTCGCCACATAAAAGAGCAGGAGAACGGCATTGTAGCCAAAGTAAGGAATCAGAAGCCGTTTTGCCTTTCTCTTTATATTTTCCGCATAGCTCCGCCCCGGCCGATAAAGATAACCGGAGAGAAGAAAAAAAATTTGTATGAAAAAATAGATCAGATACTTACTCAGCCCGCAGCTGTGCGCAATGATCACCAGCATCATTGCAATGCCGCGGGCTGCGTCCAGATATTTATATCGCTTCATGACTTCGCCACATTCTTATTTACAAACAGATAATTGGTACAGGTAAACAGTTCCAGAATCTCAACATACTCATCAATCCGGTACAGGCCGTCAATCAGAACACGGTATACGTCATAATCCTCATGCAGAAGATTCCAGAAATCACGAAAATAAGTCCTCGAATCAATATTGCAGCCGCCAAACTCCATCTGTATCGCGCTTATCCGTCCGCCGGAAAGCATTCTGCTTCCTCCGCGCAATGCGTTCAGCTCATTGCCCTCGATGTCCATCTTCAGAAAATCGATGTGGGAAATATCATGCTCCTCACAATAATGATCCAGGGTGTCCAGCCTCACAGTCTCTTTCCTGGAGCTGTCAACTCCCTGGCGCTGATACAGACTCGCCAGTCCCGATCCCTCTTTGTCAAAAAAAAGAACTTCCTCTGAACAGGTATCGCTCAGCCCAAAGTGATTCAGTGTCACATTCGGAGACGAAACGTTCTGTGAGAGAATCGCGAAGGTCCCCTCAGCCGGCTCAAAACAGTGAATGCCGGGATTGTCAAAGCACTTCAGAAGCTCCTGCGCATACATCCCGATATTGGCCCCGATATCAAACAGCACCGGCCCCTGCGGCCGCGCAACATGTTCCCTGACATACTGCATGACATACTTCTCCCCGCTGCTCTCAAATCCGCCTCCGTTTCCCACATTCATGCCCATCAGAGACGCCCTGAACATTTTCCGCCAGAAAACATAAAATCTCTTTTTTCCGACAAAAGGCCTTAACAGCTTTTCCTGTAAACCACTCATATTCTTCCTCCATGCAAAACACCCTGTGCCACAATACATTCCAACCATTATAGTAAAAAAGAACCTGCCTGTCAACAAAACATGACATACGAAATGTATCCTTCAGCTTATACCTGCTTCCTCCGGGAGCGTCTCACCTGTACCGGTGCGCGCATCCCGTCCAGACGTCGGTATAAAACCGGTATAAAATCCCCGCCAGCCATTCCTCCGGCCGCCGCAAAAAAAATCTGCGCAACGCCTCAATCAACGCTCCGGCCGCAATCATCGCAAGAGCAAGCCCGATCAGAATCAGATGATAAATCCCGCTCTCATTCCATGCCTGATAGTCGGCCAGGCAACGAATCGTCCCTTCGCGCAGCGTCCATTCCATGATAAAAATGGCAGGCACATACGCCGCAACCTGGTTCACAAAACGATTTTCAGACTTCATGTCTGCAAAAATAAGAAACGCAAGCACCGCTTCGCCGATCATAAACAAGGTGTTATCCCTGGCAAAACGGTTCTGCACAGTCCCCGTCACCACATAGAGCGCCGCGTTCAGTGCAAAATTCAGCGATGTGAGCGCCGCAAAGGCAGCGACAAGCTTCCCTCTCCGATACCTTCCGGCCACACCTGCGATGCGCAGATAACGCCCGGTCAGATACAGCATCACCATCTGCACGATGCCTTTTCCACCGTCCCCGGTAATGTCAAAAAAGAAAAACGTTGTGATACCGGAGAACACGAAAAGCATCACGGCCAGAAGTTCTTTCAACCGCCGCTCCCCCAGTTTTTCCACCGTCTCATTTAAAAACGGCGAAAGCGCCGCCAGTGCGAAATAACAGGTAAAATACCAGGAACGCTTTCCGATCACCGGAAAAAGATATGACAGAATCTCCTCGCCGCCCGGCGCGGTGCCCCATACAAACTGCAGTGCAAGCCCGCTCCAGCAGTAAAAGATCAGCATCAGATCCAGCTTTATCATCTTTTTCCCGTCCCATTTTATGCCGTAATACCCGGAAATCAGTATAAAACAGGATACCCCGATATTTCCGATGCAGTCTGCCGCAATCGCAAGCCAGGCATTGATCCCGTCTCCCGAAAAACTACCCGCCCCGTGCATCCAGAATATCAGAAACAGACACAGGATCCGGAACAGTTCCATGCTTGAATTTCTACCCGTTTTTTCTACGTTCATACGCACGCTTCATCCCTTCTATCCGTTTTGCGGCCGCACAAAGTCCTGCTTTATCATCGCACGCTCCCACAGGTACGGCTGAATCCGGTTCCAGATATCCGCCGCCGCATGGAGCGTGCCGTCCCCTCCATCCAGAAACTGCCGCAGATCCCGCCGCACCGCCTCTGGATCTTTAATCAGATCGCAGGCCGCAAACCCCACGTCCGCCACCGTGTCCTCAAAAAATTCCCGATACGGTCCACGCATCCAGTCCGCAAGCGGTGCATTGAACCCAAGCTTTGTCCTGCGGTAACAGACTTCTTCCGGCATAAAAGGCGCACAGGCATCCCGCACAATGGATTTTGACCATCCTCCGTGGAGCTTGGAACGCCAGCCCAGGGAAAACGCAAACTCCACGATACGATAATCCAGAAACGGCATCCGTATCTCAATGCCGGAGGCCATGCTGTCCCTGTCATAGTTGCGCAGAAGCGTCGGCAGAATCGTCTCATGCGTGGACACAAACAGCGCTCTGTTCAGATTATCCAGCCGTTTCCAGTTCGGATGCCCGGCATAGGCGCTGCGCACATCCTCCCTTCCCAGCAGTTTTTTCGCGCGGTATTTCAGCATATACCCCCGATAGAGTTTATTTCTCTGCCGCTTAAACTCCGGACTCCCCTCCAGAATCCCCTCCTCGCAGTTCTGGTTTAAATATGCCATTGTGATCATATTACTTTCCGCCCGGTCTGCCGCATCGGGATATGCCTTTAACACATCAAAACCGTAACCTGCAAACAGTTCGTCGGCCGCATGGCCGTCCAGCGAAACCACAGTGCCGTCCCTGCGCTCGCTCCGGTAAAGCTGCATCATCGGAATCTGCGGATTCCCCCACAGCTCTTCAAAGCAGTATAACTGCCACAGAAAATCTTTTTCAGACACTGCCTTATCCACATTCATAAACGTATGCGGGATGCCAAGATAATCCGTCACAGACTTCGCATATTTCGTCTCATCCAGCTCCGTGCCCGGAAAACATGCCACATAGGCGTGCTGCCAGTCACGGTTCGCGCGCTCGTCCCTGCTGTTTTTTGAAATATGGGCCATTGCGCAGATCGTCGCGGAAGAATCGAGGCCGCCGCTCAATCCCGTTCCGACCGTCACATCGCTCCTCATGCGCAGCTTTACCGCATCCAGGAACAGCCCGCGAAACTGCTCTGTCTGCTCTTCGTAGGATTCAGGAACTGCCGTCAGATGATCCAGTGTATTCCAGTAACGCTCAATCTTCAGCTCCCCGTTCCGATACCAGGCATTATGCCCCGCCGGAAACCGTCTGATCCCGCGAATCAGGCACCTGGGCTGATTCTCATAGTGATTGTCTGCAAAATAGCGCTCAAACAGTTCCCTGTCCGGCTCTGCCTTCTTAAGCATCGGTATCAGCGCCTTCATCTCTGAGGCAAACGCCATTCCGCCATCCGGAAACTCCGTGTAAAATAACGGCTTTACCCCGAAACGATCCCTGGAAAAAAACATCTGCTGCTTATCTTTGTCCCAGACTGCAAATGTCCACATCCCGTTGAAACGCTCCACACACGCGCTGCCCCACTCTGCAAACGATGCCAGAATCACCTCGGAATCGCTGTCTCCCCGGAAGCGGTATCCTTTTTGTCTAAGTTCGTTCCGGATCTCAATAAAATTATAAATTTCCCCGTTAAATGTCATCCGGTAACGCCCGTCGGCATATGACATCGGCTGACTTCCCGCATCCGACAAATCCAGAATAGAGAGCCTGCGATGACCTAATGTCACGCCGCCCTCCTGCCAGAGCCCGCTGCCGTCCGGCCCGCGGTGGTACATCGTGTCCAGACATCTGACTGCCAGGCCTCTGTCCACTTTTTTCCCAATTACCCCATAAATTCCGCACATGTCCCTGTCCTTTCCTGTCACTGACTGTGAAACATCCCGAGTATTTCAATCACATCACTATAATGGCAGCAGATCATCGGGAGGGAGACTTTCTGTGCGTCAGGTAAAGATAGCGGGTATTTGTCACCAGATAACGTTTAAACAACCGTTTTGGATCCTGCAGCAGCCTGTACAGCCATTCCAGACTAAGCTTCTGCATCCAGACCGGCGCCCGTCTGATATTGCCCGCATGGTAGTCAAATCCGGCTCCCACGCCGATCATGACGCCGCAGACCCTGCCCCTGTGTTCATACATCCAGTTTTCCTGCTTCGGAGCGCCAAGCCCCACCCAGATAATATCCGCCTGCGCACTATTGATGGCCTCTACCACAGCCTTATCCTCCTGCTCGCTCAGCGGGCGAAACGGCGGAGAAACCATCCCTGCAATCGCAAGTTCCGGATACTGCCTTTTTAATTTTTTCCGGAGCATTGCAAGCGTCTCGTCCGAACTGCCGTAAAAGTAATGGCGCAGCCCGTTGTCCCTCGAAAAAAGCTCCAGCATCAGATCCGGTCCCGTCACCCGTTCCGCCCCCGCGTAACCATGTTTCCTGCTGTACACGGACAGCGGTTTTCCATCGGGCAGCACAAACGCCGCCTCCTTCTGTACCATGTGATAATACGCATCGTCGTGGGCCATCACCGTGGTGTGTACATTGCCGACGCAGATATATCTTCCCCGCAGCTCCTTAAGATGCTCTTCAATGAACGCCACCGTCTTTTCCATATTAGTGACCAGAATGTCCGTTCCTAAAATGCTACATGTCGTAAGCCCCATAGCTTCCCTCTTCATCAATGACCGCCCCCCCTTTCATCCATGGTAACGCTAAAACATCGGCACGGGGGTTATTTTGAAACAACCTCCAGCGGAATCTCACCGATATAAGAGGGCAGGAGACTGAATGTACTGTTATAACTGCCGAGAATCTTTCTGCACTTTGAGAGCGCCAGCATCTCGACAAACGCATCCTTAAGCCCCTCCTCTGAATCCCTGTCGATGATCCCTTTCTCATTGAAAATCAGCCGCTGCGGCGGAAACGCCGCCCGCAGCTCCTCTTTGACACCGGCGTCGTCTGTCGCCACAAAAAACGTCGCCTTTTCGTCAGCAGAAAGCTCCGCCTGCATCCGCTCCTGAAACAGCGACAACGGACTGTTCGCGATTGCCTCTGTGTGATCGGTCCTCCGCACATGGACGCCGACCGAATGGGCGTTCAGCTTCGAAAACAATGCCGCCCCTTTTTCGCGGACCGCACGGCCCGGCACGAGAAAACGGTAACCTTCCGCCCCCTTCAGTTCACATACAGGTCCGAATGTCTTAAAATAGACCACTGTCTCGCTTGCGAGCACTTTTAAAATTCCTGCATAGCCCTCCCTGGCCCTTATGCGCTCGATATCGTCACACTCCAGAAACAGCCCTGCTTTTCCCCGCCATTTCTTCTTTAAACGGTTCCCCTGCAACTGTGCGACCGGCTCCCTTTTCAACCCGTTCTCGCTGATTTCCACCACCTGCATCGGCAGCTCAAACAATTCCGATGCCCGGACATTACATCCCACCTCGCGCTTCCAGATCACCACGAGCTCCCGTCCCAGCTTCCGCGCCACCGCATAGGCGGATCCAAGCCCGAGCAGACGGTTTCCCAATCCCGCACACGGTTCTACAATCAGCATTCTGCTCCTCCTTCGCGCCGGTGTACCATTCCGTTTTCCACCTGATAGACCATATCACAGTTCTGAATCGTTGAGAGACGATGTGCAATGATCAGCATCGTCATCCGGCCCTGCAGACGATTGATCGCTTCCATTACCGCCTTCTCCGTCTCCGTGTCAAGCGCCGAGGTCGCCTCGTCGAGTACCAGCACCTCCGGTTTCCGGTAAAGCGCGCGTGCAATCCCGATTCTCTGACGCTGCCCGCCGGAAATCCTTACCCCGCCTTCGCCAATCATCGTATCAAGACCCTCGTCCAGGGATTTTACGAAATCATCCAGCTGCGCCTGGCGCAGCGCGTCCCAGACTGTCTCATCGTCAATCGCCTCCGCCTGGCCGAAAGCAATGTTATTGCGGATGGTATCGTCCAGCATATAGATCGTCTGTGGGATATAGCCAATCTTATCATGCCAGCCCCGGTAGGATTCTGCAATATTCCTCCCGTCCGCCGCAATCCGTCCCTCCTGTGGCTTTAACACTCCCAGAATCAGATCCACCATCGTGGTCTTTCCCGCACCGGACGGACCGATAAAAGCCACAGAAGCATTCTTTGGAATCGTCACATTGATGTCGGAAAGCACCGGTTCCTCCGTGTCCGGATAAGTAAACGTCATATGTTCCACAGTAATCTCCCGCTCAAACCCAACTTCGCTGTATGCCGCTTTGTCCGTCTGCGTAATCTCTGTATCGCGGATTGCCACATACTGCTCTCCGATCTTGTGAATCACCACACCGTTGTGAATGATGGAAGCAAGATATTCCGACATCTTATTTGCCGAGGGGAGCAGATAGAATGCTGCAGCCGCAAACACGGCCAGTGTTCCCAGAAGTTCCGCCGAATCCGTTTTGGTCGCGCTGACACGGACAATAACAGCGATCATCAGGCCGACAATACAGAGAGCCTCCATAATCGGCTTGGGCACAGAGCTCAAAAATGAATTCTGCTTGATCACATACGTATATTTACCGTTCTGTTTCACAAAGTCGTTCTCAAAGTACGCTTCACGGTTCGCAATCTTAATCTCTTTGATCCCCCCAAACGCCTGCTGCATACACTGAAGGATCCTGGCGCTGTAATATCTCCTGTCATCTCCGAAGCCCGCGAGAATCCGCCTCAGCTTTTTCATAAAGAGCAATACCATAATCGCCATCGCCACCGCTACAAAAAAAGTAATCAGCGGATCTTTTACTACAAGGTAAATAATCATGACACCGCTGACACAGACTTCAGAGGCGAGCTGGAGCATATTCTGCACCGCCGCATAAAACATCTCCGGATCCGTATTGATATCCCTCATCAGCTCAGCACTGTTATGGTTCAAAAAGAAAGTATACTCCTGACTGATGTAATATCGCATCATGCGGTCCTGCATTTCCTGTTTTCCATAATAGGCAAAACGGTAGAGCAGATTATTCATATAGATAATAAATCCATTCTTCGCCGTATAAACGATCATGATCAGCACCGCAATCGGTACAATCATCTCGCTGGCTTCCGAAAAAGAAAACATATCATAAAAATAGTGAATAATTTTATTATCCAGCAGGTCTTCCGGATTGGTAACCGCCTGAATAAAGGGAAGCAGGACGCCCACGCCCAGAAGGCTGACTGCCGAATTAACCAGAATCATAAATGCGACATAGACCAGCCTGCGCTTCTGCCTTTTGTCGAACACCTTAAACACACTTTCTATAATATCTTTCACACTTTCCTCATTTCTACGCAATTATTACACGCATATCAAGTTTTTCGGGGTATCTTTCACAAGATCAGCCAGCCCTTCCGCCGCATCCGTTCACTCAATATATCGTCCGGCATAATCACGGTCTGATCCGGATTTTTGTTCAGATAAGCTGCCCAGGTGGAAAATGTACTGTTGGAGAGAATCTGGTTCTGACACGCCGCCATCAGAAAAAACTCATCCACATCGGTAAAATTTCCCAGATCCGTGACATAGATAATATCAGCCGAAACCGCCCCTTTCATCTGCGAAAGCGCTTCCCTGGCCCGTACCCTGTCATTCGTAAAAATCATATATTTAAGCCCCGGTTTCTCCCTGGCCATCCGCTCCAGCGCATGTGCAAAGTAAGACGACTGCGGCCCCACAATATCCCCGCCCCGCACATGCACGGCACAGGTCGGCGTCTTTTTAAACTCCTCCGCAAGCGCTCTGACCCGCCCGCTCTGTTCATAGGCCGGCGTCATCATCGCCGTAATCTCCCCTAAATACTCCTCAAAATAAGCCAGATGCTGCCAGTAACCGTACAGATATTTCGGCCGGAACCGCTTTTTTGCAAAGACACGCGGATCAATGTCGTCAACCGTATACTTCCCGCTCTGATTATGAAAAACCTCACGTTCCTTAATCACATGATACTTCAGCCTGCACCGCAGCCTCTTATATATTTTCTGGAACACATTCCGGTTCGGAAAAGACTCCCTCGCATCATACTTCAAATGAAAATTGTCAAGCTCAAAATTCCGCAGCGTGGAATTATCACACTCCGAAGTGTCAAGCATGAGCCGGTCTCCTTCCCTGCGGGCCTGCGCATATCCGCATGCATAATTAAAAAGCTGGTTTCCCATTCCGTCGCCGATTTTAACGATAATCATTCTGCCATATCTCTCCTCCGGTCTGTCTGCCGGCCATTTCTACTTTTTCCCAACCGGGTAAAATACCCGGTATTCCTCCGACGTATATACTTCCTCATAAGGGTTTTCCTCCACGAAATCCGCCACAAGCCGGATTTTCGGCCGGTCTCCTTCCAGCGCCTCCGTGCAGAGTACCACGATGGGATGCACCTGCGCCTCTGCGAGCTGTTCCCCGATCTGTTCGTACGTAATAAATTCCGTCTCAATCCAGCCGCCGCAGCCCTCGTTAAACGGCGGCATCCCCGACAGATAATTTAAAATCACGGCAGTGCCTGCCACCAGGAGCCTGCGCTCCCCGCCCTCATACTGTTTCAGGTGACGGGTGACTTCCTCCAGCTCCTCAACCACGTCCGCCTCATATTTCATAAATTTCAGCTCGTCCAGCGAACAGGCCTTCACTTCCTTCTCCGTCGCAAGATAATTTCTCGTCAGATACAGACTCTGATAACCGGCGAGACCAGCGCACCATGCCGCTGTCACCGCTGTAAGCATCACGCCGACTGCCGGAAACTTTGTTCTGCCGCCCGCCGCCCGCCGGGCACGGTCGGACACACTGATAAAGATAAACGGCAGCGCACAGTAAAGCTCATTACACAGATGCTCAATGCCGGTATTTGACCCGATTGGCATCAGCACCGTCAGCACGCCCGTACTCAGCGCAAGCAGCTTAAACTCATCCGGATAGGTTGCGTCCAGAAGAATCAGGGCCGTGCAGACATATACCAGGGCCGCAATCACGGCAAGCGCATTCAGATACCGGAAAAAAATCCCGTCGTAAACCGCCGAAACCCCCGGCAATGCCGCAAGTCCTGTAATTTTGCCCACAAGCAGCAAAAGAACCGCCGCCGGAATCCCGATCTGAAATGCCTTTCTGCATCCTGGAAACTTTTTCGGAATCGCCCAGACAACGCCAAGCGCAGCCAGAAGCGCCAGTCCCCTCAGCGTTCCCTTAAGATTACTCATAATCATATTGCCGATCGTGTGTCCGTCTTCCGAACTCCCCGCGTAAAAAAACATACTGACCAGCATATCGGCATACGCCCCGACGCCGCAGGTCACCTGGATAAAAAGAAGCGCAACGGCCAGTCCCGCCACAAAGCCAGCGACACAGTACAGAATCTGCCGTATAAAATACCCCTTGTCCCGCTTTTTATAAAAATCATAAAACAACACTGCAAACACTGCAAACTGCAGCAGAGAAGAAACCTTACAGAGCGTCGCCATCACAAAAAAGAATACAGCGACGGACAATTTCCATGTTTTTTTCTCTTCCAGTGCACGCACCAGAAAAAACAGTCCTGTCAGCGCCATGACGGCCACTCCGGTCGCATAAATGAAATAGTGAAAATTGCACTTTGCAAACAAAAGCGCAAGCGCAAGCGCGGGCAGAACCACCTCATCCCGATCATATTTCCGGTACATCCGGTAGCTTAAAAAACTAAGATAATAACAGCACAGCACCCACAAAATCTCTACGCCGATATAACCGGGAATCGAAAGAAATCCACAGATCTTAAACCACGCCCCCCCGATAAACTCCGTCAGCAGAATCGGCAGATACACGCTCCCGATATCTTCAAAACAAAACCGGTACTGATTGATACTAAGCCCGACGTCACTGATATTTACCCCGTAAGTCAGACCCGACAACGGAAAAACCGGAATCAGCAGAATCAGGACCACCCAGAAAATCTTATACGCTCGTTTCATATTCACCTCTGTCTGAATCTATGCACTTCTCTGTCTCTTCCGCCCCCTGCTCTCATACAGGCCTTTTCATGCGGATTCTGCATGACATCATAACCAATCTGGAAACGCTTGTCAAGGCATGGCAACGCAGGCTGCACCGACGACAATACAGATCACGCCCAGCACTTTTTCCCTGGAAATCTTTTCTCCGAGGAAAAAGAAGGACAGAAACATGGTCCAGACATATGTGACCGAACCCGCAGGCATCACCACGGAATAATCCAGATAGCGCAGAATATACAGATTGAGAAACGCCGCGGCCACATACAGAAAACCGCCGATATAAAAATTTTTATCCGCAATCAGTTTTGTCAGTCCGCCCTTCGAAGAAGCTTTCTTAAAAAAAAGAGATGCCGCCGCGGCCGTAAACGACATCGCCAAAAGAGCTGCATAAACCATCATTCCCTGTCCCCTCCGCCGATCAGCACAATCCCAGCCATGATGATGGCAACCCCGATCACCTTTTTTCCTGTGACCGCCTCTCCCAGAACAAGAGCGCCGATCACAATGCTGAGCACATAATTGATACTCTGCATCGGCTGTAAAACCGAAAGCTTTCCATATTTATAGGACGTCAGCATAAGAAGCGCCCCCAGCCCGTACAGAGCGAATCCGGCCACCGCCAGGAGCAGCCCGTCCTGAGCCGACAGCTTCCACAACAACTGTCCGAGACAGGCACAGGCCGCAGAACAGAGCATAAAGAAAATGCCCTTCTTATTTTTTTTAAGCGACTCAGTCATCTGCCTGCCCTCCACCCACATTGTCCGCCGGTTTAAAATTAAGCCTCTCTTCCTCCACTACAAGAGGTCTGCGCATGGTACGGGTGTTAATATTGAGAATATATTCCCCCTGCAGACCAATAAAAAACAACTGTATCCCGCCAAGCGCAAACACGCCTGCGCTGATGGCCGCAATTCCGATCGGATAAGAAATAACACCAAAAACTTTCAGACAGACCGTGACAATCGCGATCACAATACAGATAAGTGACACCAGAAAACCCATGATCGTGGCCATACGCAGGACCACTTTGGAATACGACGTAACCCCCAGCATCGCCAGATCATAGATCCGGTACAGGTTAAAATGTGTCTTTCCCTTTTTCCGGGTATCCTGCTCATATTCGATCTGTTTCATCCGAAACCCAAGCTCCGCCACAATCCCTCTGAAGTAAGGCATGGGGTCGTCAAGCTCCCTTAAAACGTCCACAAATGACCGGTCATACAGCCCGAATCCCATAAACTGCTGGATATGGTTGATCTCTGCAATCGAATTTAACGCCTTATAGTAACAATTCCGCAAAAAATATTTTAACCGGTTCTCTTTGCTCTTACTCTTAACCCCCACGACAACTTTGTATCCGTTCTCCCACTCCCTGACAAAATCCACCATCTTCTCCGGCGGTTCCTGCATATCCGCGGCAAGCAGCACCGTACAGTCCCCTGTCGTACTGATGATTCCGTAAAAGGAGGAACGGGACCAGCCAAAATTATTCCCGTTTAAAATCACCTTTACCCGCTTATCTTTCTGCGCCAGCACTTTTAAGAGATCACGCGTACCGTCCTCGGAATAATTATCGATAAACAGCATCTCATAGTCATACTCCGGCAGGTCGCGCTTCATTATATCCTTAAGTCTGTTATAGTCATCAAAGATATTCTCCCTCTCATTGTACGTCGGTATCACCATACTGATTGTCTTCATCCTCTGTGCTCCCCTTCTGATCGTCAGAACCCGCCGTACGTCTCCATAAACTCCCGAAAGGTCTGAAGATTTTTATCCTTCTCCGCCAGAATTATATTTTTGATGCCCCCCACAGCCGCAAGCGGCCAGTCCACCGCAATATCTACATCATTCCACATAATCCCGTCGTCATATTCTCCGTAAAACTTTTCACTGCATTTATAACTGACAATGGACTCCTGCAGAACAAGATATCCGTGCGCGCACCCTGCCGGCACGAGAATCTCCTGTTTCCCTTCCCCGTCAAGATCAAACCCAAGCCATTTGCGAAAGGTAGGGCTGTCTTTGCGCAGATCAACAACCACGTCATAGACATGTCCGTAAATACAGCGCACCAGTTTCGGCTGCTGCATTTCCCGCTGGAAATGCAGCGCACGGATCACACCTTTATGAGAAGTCGTATAAAACACCTCCGCCAGATCATGCGCAATGCCGTTTGCCTCAAATATTTCTCTGGAATAGTCCTTGGTAAAACACCCCCTGACATCCTCCGCATTAAACGGTGTCACCTTGATCAGTCCTTTAATTTCCGTTTCTTCAAATGAAAATTTACGAATCATATTTTTCCTCCATGTCGGAGCAGTTTTTTTGCGAAGACACCAGCCAGGATGTCAGATTCCGGGGCTGATTCAGATTTGTGGCTCCGGCACAAACCTGCGTGTGAAAACAAAGCGTCAGGCCTGTTTTTCACACGAGTCTCCTATCGCACACCACCAGTCACGCGTCCGTTTACACCCTTCTCCAAAACTGATTTCCGCTTTAAATCCGGTATCTTTTTCTGTGATGGAACAGTCAAAATCTGCCAATGGCTGGTTGACGCCCGTAAAAGGAATGTCCCCAAAAATAAAATCCAGTTCCGGGGCGATCGCCGCCTTCATCTCAAGCAGAAATTCCTTCAATGGTTTCGCGTTTCCCGATCCGATCAGATATTCATGAAACGGTTTTCCCTTTTCTCCGATCAGCCGGAACGCTCTGGCCACATCGTCGATATAGACAAAATCATAGTTCTGCGTACCTGCCGTAAACTGTGGTGCTTCTCCACGGATGCACTTCTGAATCGTCGTATTTACCATCCGCGGACTCCGCTCCCCCACTCCGTATGCGTTTGTGATCATCGCCCAGACCAGATCAATCCCGATTTCCGCCGCAACGGATTTGCACATCGTGTGCGCCGCCAGCTTGCCGCTCCCGTAAATATATCCCGGACCGGGCCTGTTTCCGCCGCTGAAAACGGCACGCATCGTCTCGATCTCCATAATGCTTCCCGCATTGACAAAGCGACTGCATCCCAGCGTCTTCGCCAGCCTTAAGCAGTCCACTGTCCACTGTGCGTTTTTCAGCTGAAGCGCCGTATCCGCCCGTGCCGCTCCGGCCGACCCTGCCCATGCAAAGTGAAAAAACGTATCACAGCCGCATTCTTTCAGCCGGCCCCCCAGTTCCGCCGCCTTGTCAAGCGAAAACGGGTAAAAATGTACGAGCCCGCTGTCTGGTATATTCTGCCGGTGCCCCTCCAGATCCAGCGCAATCACTTCAATGCCATGATCGGTCAGTTCTCTTGTCAGCGCGCTCCCGACAAATCCGTCCGCTCCTGTTATTACCACTTTTTTCATTATACACCCTCCTGTACCAGTCATTACAGAGATACTACGTCTGCAATATCAGCCTGTATATTGTAAAACCATGCACATCCATGCGCCCTTAAATCCGGTATGCCCGGTCACCAGCACCCGCTTATCCTTATAAAAACTCAGATCTGTTTTATCCACGAAAAAGGCCTCCATACAATTTACCATACCTTCCAGGGAGCTCGTCCCTCTTCCAGAAGTGCTTCCAGCAGCGCTTTATCCCTCATGGTATCCATACACTGCCAGAAACCGTCATGTTTATACGCCTGCAGCTCCCCTCTGGCTGCCAGGCGCTCCAGCGGCTCCTTCTCAAAAACCGTGCCATCCCCCTCGATGTAATCCATCACCTGTGGTTCAACCACCATATAGCCGCCATTGATCCATCCGCCGTCCTCTTTCCTCTTCTCCGAAAATCTTGCAATCGTACTGTCCTCTCCGATATCCATCGTTCCGAACCGCCCGCCCGGCTGAATCGCGGTAATCGTCGCAAGCTTTCCGCTCTGCCTGTGAAACGCATAAAGCTCCGCAATATTGACGTCGCAGACGCCGTCCCCGTATGTCAGCATGAATGTCTCCCCGCCGATATACTCCTGCACTCTCTTTATCCTTCCTCCCGTCATCGTATTTAAGCCAGTGTCAACGATGGACACTTTCCAGGGTTCCGCAACGTTATTGTGAATCATCATTGCATTGTCAGCCGTAAAATCAAATGTGATGTCCGAGCGGTACAGATAATAATTCGCAAAATATTCCTTGATAATCTGCTGTTTATAGCCCGCACAGATTACAAACTCATTGAAACCGTAAGCGGAGTATTCTTTCATAATGTGCCATAATATCGGCTGATTTCCGATCTCGATCATCGGCTTTGGTTTCAGATGTGACTCCTCCGAGATTCTTGTCCCAAAACCGCCCGCCAGTATAACTACCTTTTAAAAACGCTCCCCAT
The DNA here is from genome assembly GCA_947649645.1 of uncultured Roseburia sp. Classification (GTDB taxonomy): domain Bacteria; phylum Bacillota; class Clostridia; order Lachnospirales; family Lachnospiraceae; genus Roseburia. Next base: position 102,112 of record CANSSP010000002.1, read on the forward strand.
TTCCGCGCCACCATAACGCACACCTTTTCTTATCATCTCCATTTTAGCAACAGTATACACGTATTGCAAGTTCTTTTAAAAATCCCGTTGCAAACCCCCCTGACATATGCTACGATAGGGCTGATATTATTGTTAAAAATAAAAGGATCTTACACAAAAATATGATACAGTATCTCTACTATTATTTAAAATATGTAATCCGCAATCAGATACGCGAAAAGAAAAACGATCCGGACTGCCTGTATCTGCACTATGCGGGTATGCCCTACTGGGATATGCGCCTGCTCAACGAAAAGGTCGCCGGTCTGATTTCCTCGGGCACCCCTTTTATGATGGGCCGCTTTGGCGCAGTCGAGCTTTTCGCAATGCGCGCCGACGAATTTCATCTGAAAAGCAAAGCAGAAAAATCCTGCCGACAGCTCTATACAAACGCCGGTTTTTTTCCGTGTGACATTTCCCTGCTTCCCCGATTTAACAATATTATGAAAGACGCCTGCCAGCAGGTCGATATTCTCGGCATCTGGCAGAATACCTGTGAAGATTACTATATCAGAAAACATTGTACTTCCCTTATGGCTACCACAAAACTGATCTCCATCGAACCGTGGCGCAACAGCTTTCCGTGGTCTTCTGCCCTGAAGGGCAGAAAAGTCCTGGTGGTGCATCCTTTTGAGGACTCCGTCCGGAAACAGTATGCGCACTATGACAGGATCTTTTCAAATCCTCTCATCCTTCCGGAATTTGAGTTAAAAACTTTAAAAGCCGTTCAGACGGCAGGCGATGCCTCGGACGCACGATTTAAAAGCTGGTTTGAAGCCCTCGACTGGATGTGCGGCGAATGCGCAAAGATTGACTTTGATATCGCTCTCGTCGGCTGCGGCGCCTATGGCTTCCCCCTCGCCGCCCACATCAAAAAAATGGGCAGACAGGCTATCCATCTCGGCGGTTCCCTGCAGATTCTGTTTGGGATCAGAGGCCGGCGATGGGACGAGCTGGAGCCCGACGTTGCCGCTATGTACAATGATTACTGGCACTATCCTCTGGACAGTGAGATTCCGCCCGGCAGCGGCAGCATAGAAGGCAGTACGTATTGGAAATAATGCGATATCAGAAAAAAGGAGGCGCAGAAAATTCAGATGGCACACATGATTCCCGTCATTATTCACCACGAAACCGGGGCGAAGGCACAATCCGGAGGCAAAAAAAATCAGGAATATCTTCGTTTCTGCATCCAGCAGACCGCAAAATATAATCAGAGAGTCGTTCTCATCGGCGACCACTCCAACCGGAGCTGGTGCAAAGAATGGCACGATGTCAGCGAATTTGCGTCAGCACGCTGGGATACGTTTGCCGCGGTCTTCCGGAATCTGTCTGCTTACCCGGATTCCTGGGCCATCAGCTTTTTCAGACGTTTCTTTCTCATCCACGAATATCTGGTAAAAAATAACGACAGTGACTGTGTCATTTTAGACAGTGATATCCTGCTTTATCTGAATCTGAGCGCCTACGAACCGTTCCGCTCGTGTGATACTGCCCTTGAGATCCCTCAGAAACAGGACATGCAGGGTATTCCCGCGGGAAACGGACTTCGCTGGACAGCCTGTGCCGGAATCTCTTATTTTCGCAGAGAATCCCTCGCCGACTTTCTCGATTACTGCATCGACATGTATTCCAACCATCTCGACGTGTTAAATAAAAAATGGGATGCACACAAAAAATACAATCTCTACGGCGGCGTCGGAGAAATGTCACTGCTCTATCTCTGGTCCCTGACACTCCCCAGAGACCGCGTTTTAAATCTGGCGAAAATTTATAAGGACACCGTGTTTGACGCAAATATATGTATCCCGTCCAATTACCTGGAAAACGAATATGAATATGATTCCATGCTCGGCATAAAAAAGCTGCGCTGGTCCGGAGGCGTCCCTTACTGCAGACATCTGGAAACCAGAAAAGAAATCCGATTTTATGCACTGCATTTCGGCGATATCTCAAAACAATACATGTATGATCTGTTTATGCATCAGAAAGTCACAGTTCCCACCCGCATCAAGGCATTCCTGTGGCGCTTCAGAGGAATGCTCTCCCGCATCAGACACCGTATTTTCGGGTAAACAGCCGTTCCGCAGCAACACAAACTATGAAAACTCTGAAATTTGTGCCGGAGCGTCACAAATTTGTCTGATGGCACCGCCCGTCGCACAAACGCTCCGGAATGGAGATGACTATGCCAACAATCAGTTTATGCATGATCGTAAAAAATGAAGAGAATATCCTGGCTCAGTGTCTGGACAGTATCGCTGATCTCATGGATGAGATCATTATTGTCGACACCGGTTCCACTGACCGCACAAAAGAGATCGCAGCCCGCTACACTACAAAAATATATGAATACAAATGGGCCAGCGATTTTTCCGCTGCCCGGAATTACTCCTTTTCCAAGGCGACGATGGAATATATTTATACTGCAGACGCCGATGAAATCCTGGACGCGGAAAATCACGAACGCTTTGCGCGCATGAAATCCGTCCTCCTTCCCGAAATCGAAATTGTTCAGATGAAATATGTGACGGAAACAGGCTTTAACACCGTGCTCAACGCCAAAAAAGAATACCGTCCAAAGCTTTTTAAACGGCTTCGCACCTTTACCTGGGTGGATCCCATCCATGAAACGATCCGCCTTACTCCCGTAATCTTTGACAGCAGTATCGAAATCTTCCATCGCCCACAGACGCTTCACAGCAAACGCGATTTTTCTATTTTCATCAAAATATTTGAACACGACGGTACATTTTCTCCGAAAATCCGTTCCATGTATGCCAGAGAATTGCTAAAAACCGGAGACAAACGGGATTTTGCAGACGCAAAACCTGTTTTTCGTTCGATTATCGACAATGATTACAGCAGCGATGCCCGAAAAGAAGCCGCATGTATTCTGGCACGCATCTATCGCCTTGAGGACAACAAAGATGAATTTTTTAAACTGACAATGAAAGATATGCTGACGACCCCCTGTTCAGAAATCTGTTATGAGCTGGGAACCTATTTTGTCGCGCACCGTGATTACGGCGAAGCAGTGCTCTGGTTTTATAACGCGGCCTACGAAACGGAAAGCATCCTGGATATTCATACCAATGGCGACCTCCCTCTGCTCGGACTTGCGGAGTGTTACGAGTATCTGATCCAGGAAGAAAAAAACCGCTTTTCTCCAGACAACGCTCTTCTCATGCAATATGAAATGGATCTCGAGAAATACCGGATGGCTTCCCGCGAATGGAAAATGCCAGAAGAGTTATAAAAAAGGCCGATCACCAGAAGGGACTGCGGAATTACTCCGCAGTCCCGTTTACTGCCATTACCGAACAGGGTTCTCCAAGACTGAGCGGCTCTCCGTCCACCGTCGTCACTCTGCCTCCTGCCTCTTCCACAAGCAGTGCCCCCGCCGCAAAATCCCAGGGGGAAAGCATCAGCTCAAAAAAGACTTCCGCACGCCCGCAGGCAATATTGCACAGATCAATGGCAGCCGAACCGCTGCGCCTTACATCCAGCGCCTTACCAAAATATTCATATGCCATCTGAAATGATCTGCGCGAGAGCGCCTCGTAATATGGCGCCGTCCCAAAAAGAACAATTCCCCGTTCCAGCGGTTCTCCCGACACGTGAATGGGTTCGCCGTTCCGGTAAGCCCCCATCCCCTTTTCTGCGGTAAACAATTCATCCAGATAGGGATTATAGACAATCCCCGCCTCCGTATTTCCGTCACACGTCATTGCGACAGAAATACAGCTGCACTTGTAATCACGGATAAAATTCGTCGTCCCGTCAATCGGGTCCACAATAAATGCCGTACCCTCCATGACAGACGCATGACAGTCTTCTTCCTCCCCGACAAAGACCGCCTCCGGCGCGATAGCGCACAGACGCGCACGCAGTTCCTCCTGCACGCGCCTGTCATAATCAGTGACAAAATTGGCACGTCCCTCCTTCGCGTCCACCTGCACACGGTCGCGGTCCGCATCCATGACGATCTGCCCACACTCATAGACTGCAAGCGCGATTTCCCAGACATACGAGTCAGCAAGCCGTTTTAGAATCTCTGTCTCCCGCGCAAGCCATGAAGTCTCTTTTACCCCACTCTCCGACATCCGTTTCTGATTGGCTGTGAGCGCCTCTTTTACCCCGACGAGACCGCCTGTAAATTCCGGTTCCTCTTCACACCCGCCCGGGCACGCCGCACTCTTTTCCGCCGGAAAACTGCCTGCGCCGCCTTTTAATACGCAGAGATAATAAAACGATTTTATGCAGTCAGCAGTCCCCGATTCCCCATCTGCATTCTGCTCATACGTCGTGCCGATACATGGCCCGATCAGAACCTCCGCGCACCCGGTTTCCTCTCTGATCTCCCGCAATAGTGCCTCTTTCCGCTTTTCTCCCGATTTTACACAGCCGCCCGGAAACCTGTAACCGCCAGAATTTGTTCCTGCCATCAGAAGCTTTCCTGCATGACAGATGATTCCACGCACTGCAGTCCGCTCCCTTTTCACATCCTCCGCCGTAAGACACTCTCCAGTCCTTCTGATTTCAAACATGATCACTCACTCCCCATATACACATATTCGATCTTCTGATACCGGGGATATCCTTCGTGCAGCATTTCCATCCGCACTTCTTTTCCTGCTTCCTTAACGAATGAATAGAGATTGTATGCCCCGTCCCGGTACGCAAAGTCCTCCCCGTTGTCCCGGTAATGTACATACCGCCCCTCTCCCGGGAACACCAGAAGCTTTAGTGCCGGATCCGGATTTTCTCCCACATATTGCTGCACGTCCCAGGTGGGAATCATGCCGCCGGCTTTGACAAACATCGGACAGACGTCGAGCGGCGCGTCCACCACATAATAACGTCCTCCCTGGTATTTCGCTGCATTCGAAAAATCATACCAGACTCCGTCCGGAAGGTACACCATCTTCTTTGTCGCTCCCTGTTCCAGAACCGGAGCTGCCAGCAGATACTCGCCGACCAGAAATTCGCTGTTCAGATTCCAGGTTTCCGGATCGTTTTCATAGTGCAGCACCAGAGGCCGTAAAATCGGCAGTCCCGTCTCCTCGCAGCCCCTGAACAGATCATAGAGATAGGGAAGCAGACGATAGCGCAGTTCAATAAATTTGCGGTTGATCTGAAGCGTCTTCTCATTGAAGCTCCAGGGCTCCTGATGAATGCAGCCCTCGCAGCAATGATTGCGGAACAATGGCGAAAATGCTCCTACCTGCACCCAGCGGCAGAGAAGCTCGGGCGTACAGTCCGCTCCAAACCCGCCGACATCCGTCCCCGCAAACGCAAAACCGGAAAGCCCCAGGTTGATCAGCTGCGGCACCGCCATCTGCAGATGCGTCCAGAGACTCTGGTTGTCCCCGGTCCAGACTGTCGAATATTTCTGTGTCCCCGCATAACAGGCACGCGTAATCACAAAAGGCCGTTTTCCCGTGGCGTCTTTTAACCCGTTATAAGTCGCTTTTGCCATCTGATGCCCGTAAATATTGTGCATCGCCGCATGCGGCAACGGTTTGTCCTCATCCGAAAATACGATATCCGCCGGAAGCTCCCCGTGAAAGCTCGCAGGCTCATTCATATCATTCCAGACCCCCGCCACTCCCATGGAAGTCAGAATTTCCTGCTTGCCGGACCACCATCTGCGGACCGCGGGTTTTCCGAAATCCGGAAACACCGCCGCGCCCGGCCAGACCCAGTTGTCATAAACTTCTCCTTCCGGTGTCTTTGCAAAATAATCATTTGCAATTCCCTCGTCATAGACAAAATACCCCTCATCCAGCTTCACACCCGGGTCAATGATCGTCACCGCCTTATAGCCGTCGCGCCTGAGCTCCCCGATCAGTTCTCCCGGCGCGCCGTAAAATTTTTCATCCCAGGTAAACACACGGAACCCGTCCATATAATCGATGTCAAAATGAATCGTATCACACGGAATCGCAAGTCTGCGAAATGTCTCCGCCACTTCCCTGATTTCTTCCGCAGATTCATACCCCCACCTTGACTGGTGATATCCCAGTGTCCACAGCTGCGGCAGCGGTGTTCTTCCGGTCAGCGCCGTGTAATTCTTTATCACATCGGCCATATTCTCTCCGCCGATAAAATAGTAATTCAGCTCCCCGCCGTCTGCTCCGTAAAAATAATAGGCCTCATTTTCTTTTCGCAGATTAAAACAGGACTTGTATGTATTGTCAAAAAAAAGTCCGTACACACCGCGCTCCTTCAGTGTGATCAGAAACGGAACCGATTTGTAGAGCGCCTTAAACGCCTCTGTCTGCGTCTGTGGATTATCTGTATTCCAGTTTTCAAATTCATATCCATCCTTATTCAAAAAGCCGGTCTTATCCCCGAGTCCGTAAAATTTTTCGTCCCCGTCCGCCGCCTTTAGCACCTGCACCGCATGGTCCTGGCCCAAGCCTTTCGGGACATCGTGCCCCTCTGCTTTCAAAAGCTCCTGCGCTTTCTTTCCGAGAACCGAAACAGGCTGCCGCTTTCCGCGATAATCCGCGCACAGCAGCACACCGTCTTTCCGGTAAAAATCCACATAAAACCCGTCATATACTTTCACCGTGAGATCGGCCGTGCAGACTGCGAGCACACCGTCTTCATCCTTCACCGTAAAAGCAGTCGGCACGCTTCGATCCGTCTCCACCGCCTGTGATGTCTGTCCGCCGTTCTCCGGCGCGACAAACACCTGAATCATATCACTCTGGATCACCTTCACACATGCCGCGCCATCCTCAAACACCAGGTAAACACTGTTTTCCTCCACGCGGTATCCCGTCCTCTTTCCCGACGCCATGTTCCTCTTCCTCCCTGCATCATTTTTTCCGCCTTATGGCTGTGCGATCTCCTTAAGTTCGTCCAGAAGATCCAGATCGGACTGTTTCACCATCATATTCGTCGTCACTGGCTCCTCACCCGGTCTCGTCATCGTGATTTCAATAATCGTCCCCTCCGTGACCGGTGTCGAGAAAGCCGCCTGTAAAAATGCAGCAAACTTGGGATGATTCTCGATAAACTTATTTCTGGCATTCATAAACTTCATAATTGATCCCGGATTTATCATTTTTCCCTCCAAAAATATCGATTTTCTGCAATCCGCTCTATTATACTATACCGCTTTTTTCTTTTCAACAATACTGGTTCAGATATATTGATACTTCTTCCCTTTTGTCACAAAAAAAGCCGTCGTCACCAGAAGCGCAAGAAGCTCCGCCACAACGATCGCCAGCCAGACACCGCTGATCTCCAGAAAAACCGGAAGTATGAGCAGCACCGTCACCTGGAATACGAGCGTCCGCAGAAACGAAATCAGTGCCGAAACGGCCCCGTTGCTCAATGCCGTAAAAAACGCGGATCCAAAAATATTCACGCCGCAGACCAGAAATGACAGCGCATACAGACGGAATCCATAGCAGGTCAGCGCAAACAGTCCCTCGTCATAGCCGACGAATATCTTTGTCAGCGGCGACGCAAATCCTTCCGCAAGCATCAGCATCACAACACCGGCCACACCAACAATCACCAGGCTTCTCTTAAACAGCCCCTTCATTTCGTTTTGATTTCCGGCTCCGAAGTGAAAACCGATAATCGGTGCAATCCCAATCGAATAACCGATAAACATTGCGATAAATACAAAGTTGACATACATGATAACACCATAAGCCGCGACGCCGTCCTCCCCCACAAGCCTCATCAGTTGAAAGTTGTAAAGAATATTGACAACAGATGATGAAATATTCGTCATCAGCTCAGAAGAACCATTCGTGCAGGTCTCTAAAAACACTTTTCCGTAAAAACCCGTTTTTGTCAAAGCCAGCAGACTGTCATTGGCTCGTGCAAAATAGAGAAACGGCACAATCCCTCCGACAGCCTGACTGACAGCCGTCGCCGCTGCAGCTCCTGCAAGTCCCCACTTTAATACCGCGACAAACAAAAAATCCAGCATGATATTAGTCAGACCTGCCGCAATCATCACAAACAGCCCGATCTGTGGCTTTTCCGCCGTCACAAAAAAGCTCTGGAACACATTCTGCAGCATAAATGCCGTCAGGGAAAGCAATGTGATTCTTCCATATAATATACAATACTCCAGCATTTCCCCCTGTGCCCCCAGGGCTATGGAAATCTGACGTATCCCCATCTGACCCGCGGCCGTGATCAGGATACCTCCAATGATCGTCGCATATACCAGCATCGAAAAATACCGGTTCGCCTTCTCGCGCTCCCCCTGTCCCAGCGTCCGCGCAACGATTGCACTTCCACCTGTGCCGATCATAAATCCCAGCGCTCCAGACATCATCAGCACCGGATACACCAGATTTAATGCCGCAAACGGCGTTTTTCCCACATAATTGGAGACAAACAGACCGTCCACAACACTGTAGATCGAAGTAAAAACCATCATAATAATGGACGGCAGGACAAAACGCAGCAATTTCTGATATGTAAAATGATCCGACAACTGTATTCTCATATCTTACCTCATTTCTGCGCTGCTTTCTGCATACCTGATATCTGCCGTCCGGCAGCGCACGGACACAGCCCCATAAAGAAACGATTTCTTTTCCGCTCCTCACTTCCTATTCTTTTCCGCCTCTGCTCCAAGGAGCATCACATGTTTCTGAAAAAGCGCGAGCAGCCCCTCACGCTCGGCATCATTCATCCCCTCAAACGATCTTTTTTCCGCCTCCATCATCGGATAGATCTTCTTTTCCGCAAAAGCCTCTCCCTCCGGCGTCAGAAGAATCTGCTTGTTTTTCCGATTGTCCGGCGTCAGAACAAGCGAGATATAGCCTTGCTTTTCGAGCGCCTTGAGCGTTGAATTGATCGTCTGTCTGCTGTAAAACCATTTATCACAAAACTCTTTCTGCGTATAAGGCTCCTTTCGCTCACAGATAAAATACAGCACCCAGAAGGTGCTGTCTGCCATGCCGCAGTGTTTCGCATAATTGTGATAAATATCGTCCAGCTCCTTATAAATCTGATTAAACGTTTCCAACTGTGCCAGAATCCGGTCTTTCATACGTACCCTCCGCTTTACAAATAAAATTTAATCCGATATCAGACAATATGCATCATAGTCCGATATCGGATTAAAGTCAAGCAGTTTTTTATTTGAATCTTTTTTGTTTTGCGCCACATGTGCCTGCCCCGGCAGCTTAAGCTTCCTCCGCTTCCGGAAATCCGATGGCAACCCGCGTTCCCTCTCCCTCCAGAGACGTAATTACAAAACTGTGTCCAAGTTTTTTTAAAATTCTGCTGCACAGATACAGACCGATCCCCGTAGATCGTTTATCTGCATGGCCGTTGTAGCCGGTATATCCTTTTTCACACACCCGCGGCAGATCTTCGCTGCGGATTCCAATTCCGGTATCCGAAATTACAAGCCTGCCATCCTCCATATAGATCGAAATGCTTCCCTGGTCCGTATACTTAAGCGCATTTGAGAGAAGCTGTTCAATGACAAATTCCAGCCATTTTTCATCCGTCAGAACAACTGCCTCCACCGCATCATAATGCAATGTAAGTTTTTTTGCGATAAACTGCCTTGCATATTTTCGCACGGCCTCCCTGATCAGCACATCCAGAGAAGTCCGCCGCAGCACATAGTCCGTCGTCTCCGATCCCAGACGCATATATTGCAGCGCCATTTCCACATACTGCTCAATGGAAAACAGCTCCTGAAGCTCCTCGCCCCTTTCCCCCGTCCCATGGTCTGACTCCTGCAAAAGAAGCTTAAGCGCCGCGATCGGTGTCTTGATCTGATGCACCCACATCGTGTAATACTCCATAAGATCGCTCTCCCGCTTAAGTCCCTCGTTCTGCAGCTTTACTTTCTCATCCCGGAACGCATCAAGCATCGCCTGGTATTCCGCCTCCACAGGATCCTTTGCCTCCGGCAGCCGCTCCAGCGAAACCGTCGCATAAGACCCTGCGCACCGTAAGAGCGCATATCGTTTCCAGTATCTTCGGAATCCACCGCCCGCCACACATACAAACAAAAAGAGACTTACAAACATCCCATAAGCAATCTCCAGGACGGGAACATGATTTAAAAACATGACAAACGCCATCATAGCCTCTGAAAAAGCTGCCGCAGACAGCCAGACACTATGATTTCTTAAATACGACAGGAGACACATCAGGCAGAGCCTGACAGTTATCTTTTCTTTCACCTTCAAAAACAGCCCCTTTCCATCTCAGAACAGCCTGGGTCAGACCCCTTCAGAAATCACAGATCAAGGCTGTGCCGCCAATATGCTGCGCCTGATCTGTGACAGCAGAAGTACCATGCTGACGCCCAGCAGAAGATGGCCGATTCCGGCCATACCGGAGATCGACGCGCTCATGCCGGAAGAAAGGCCCGTCCCCAGCACCTGGGTTACCCCCCGTACCGCCAGCATCGCTCCGGTCAGGTTCAGCCCGGCGTGATAGGCTGCCAGCACCCGCCCGGTTTTCGCTTCAGTGAAAGAAAAGTTTTTTTCCAGCAGAAGCAGCAGCAGAAAAAACACCATTCCCAGCAGAAAATAATGCGTATGCACTACAGAGAGGGTTGTTTTGTCGGTAAAACCATGAAACCTGGTAAACTCCCGATAAAATACACCCCCTGCCATCGCAAGAACCGCATACAACAGCGCACTGTTCATGTAACGTTTCATACTTCTTCCTCCTTCATGTACATTCCTGTTTCATGGCGAAATACACGATCAGTATCGTCCAGACATAAGCACAGGTCTTTGGGATCATCAGCATTCCGATCATGGGAATGGCGTCCGCCCACAATACCACCGGAATATAAAAACCAAAACTGAGCACGATGGTCAGCCACATCCAGCGAAAAGCACGATCCCCGTTCTCCTTTGCGCTGCGGTAAAACAATACAATTACCAGAAGCCCCAGAAGCGCAAACGGAATATTGCGATAAATACCCCAGGAAAGCGGCGGTCCGGCACTGATCCACTGATTCTGCGGCATCATACACAGGATCACCCTCAGACCGGCCAGACCATACACAGTGGCCGTGAGACCGCCCCGGCCACTGACTCTGTAACGCTGCCGCCAGACATAGTAGAGCAGCACATAAAAAACAGTCATGGTAACGGAGGTAATCCACTTTCCAAGCCCCAGTGGCACAGTGTAAGTTTCCAGACCCGTGGTACAAAGGGCAAGAGCGCGGGGAATCAGATGAAAAGCGTCGCCCGCCCCCAATACCACAGCCATACAGCCAGCTAAACAGAATTGACGATCTCCTTTACTGCCCCGGATTATCAGGATCCCGATGGTAATGACCGAAACCAGATAGGCAGCATCAAATAAAGTTTCCACAATTGCCTGCATACTTCATTCTCCTTTATTCTCTTTTTATTGAACTTTGTTCAGTTTCCGGCTCAAAAAATCCTCACAGATCAGTGAGAATCTTCGTAAAGAGTTCTGCGGACGATTTCCAGCACAGCGTCAGGATCGTAGTCCTGCCGCAGCAAAGCGGAAAGCATCAGGGAAAACAACACATCCGCAAACTTCTCCGCTGTAAACTGTTGCGTAAAGGCATCGGGCCGGATCCTGGTATCCTGTTTCAGGACGAAACACAGTCCGTCTAAAATATGCTGCCAGGTCTGCTGCATCCGTTGCTTCCCATCGGGCTTATCTTCCTGCATAAAGCCCAGGGAATGAAGCGTGAAAAACCCCGGATACCGCCTGCAGCCTTCCTGCATCCGTCCATACATCCAGATAATGCACGCCTGGGTGTCCTTAAACACAGTATCCTTCTGCGGACGATGAAAAATCTCGCACCAGATACTTTCTACCGTGGCGCCCACCAGCTCCGCTTTGGATTCAAAATAATTGTAAATCGACCCGACCGATACCCCACAGGCCGCCGCAACAGAACGAATATTGACCGCAGACCACCCCTGCTTCCGGATCAGTTCTCTGCTGGTTTTTAAGATTTCCTCTTTTGATGTTACAACTGTATTCATCCAATCACCTCAACATGAACAATGTTCATTATACGCTGCTCTCGCCGTATTGTCAAGTAATTTTCCTCTTGCCTGCGCCGTCTGAAGCGCGACGGCCGTTTCGGCGCACCAAAAAAGGAACAGGGTATGTTTATCCTGCCCGATACCCCGCTCCTTTTTTTGTGACAATAAAATCTGTCAGGCCAATCCCGTCCAGTTTTTTCCGCAGACGATTCACGTTAACCGACAACGTGTTTTCATCCACATAACTGTCATTTTCCCATAACTTCATCATCAGGACATCCCGCGATACCACTTCTCCCTTCTTTCCAAGAAGCACCTGCAGGATCTTGTGTTCATTCTTCGTCAGCTCTATCTTTTCATCCCCATATACCAGCGTCGCCTCTGCAAGATTCAGCAGCGCTCCACGATGTTCCAGCACTGTGTTCTGCCCGGCAAAATCATACGTCCGGCGCAGCATGGCCTGTACCTTTACCGTCAGCACGTCAAGATCAAACGGTTTGGCGATAAAGTCGTCTCCGCCCATATTGACTGCCATAACAATATTCATATTGTCAGATGCAGACGAGACAAATATGACCGGAACCTTTGAGACTTTCCGTATCTCTGCGCACCAGAAATATCCGTTGTAAAACGGCAGCTTTATGTCCATCAGGACCAGCTGCGGCGCAAACGACGCAAATTCTGCCATTACATTCGAAAAATCCTGCACGCACGCCGCCTCATAGTCCCACCCTTCCAGATGCCGCCTAAGACTGCGCGCTATGATTTTATCATCCTCTACAATTAAAATACGATACATAATTTCAGCTCCCGTGCACGCTACCACAAATCTGCCAGCTCATAAATCAAAGATTCCGTTTTCTCCCAGCCGAGGCACGGATCCGTAATCGACTTTCCGTAACAATGTCCGCTGATTTCCTGCGAACCGTCTTCAAGATAGCTCTCAATCATCAGGCCCTTTACCAGTCCGCGTATCCCGGCAGAAACCTTGCAGCTGTGCAGAATATCTTTGCTGATACGGATCTGCTCCATATAACGCTTCCCCGAATTGGAGTGATTGGTGTCAATAATGACAGCCGGATTTGCAATCTCCTTCTCACCATACAACCCCAGCACATGCTGCAGATCCTCATAATGGTAATTGGGGATATTGCGCCCGAACTTATCCACATAACCGCGTAGAATCGCGTGTGTGTAAGGATTTCCCCCTGTCTTCACTTCCCAGCCGCGGTACAGATACGTGTGACTGCACTGCGCCGCAATGACAGAGTTCATCATCACCGTCAGATCACCCCCAGTGGGATTCTTCATTCCCACCGGAATACCAACCCCGCTGGCAGTCAGTCTGTGCTGCTGATTCTCCACCGAGCGCGCTCCCACGGCCACATAAGACAACAGATCTGAGAGGTACCGGTGGTTTTCCGGGTATAACATCTCGTCTGCACAGGTAAATCCGGTCTCCTCGGCCGCCCGCATATGCATCTGACGAATTGCAATAATCCCTTTTAACATATCAGACTCTTTTTCCGGATCCGGCTGATGCAGCATTCCCTTATAACCGACGCCGATTGTTCTTGGCTTATTCGTGTAAATCCGCGGCACCATCAGAATTTTATCTGACACCTTCTCCTGCACTTTTCCAAGCCTGGAAATATATTCGATTACTGCATCCTCATGATCCGCCGAACATGGCCCGATGATCAGAAGCAGTCTGTTGTCCTTTCCTTCAAAAATATTACAAATCTCCCTGTCCCGTTTTTCTTTCATGTCTGCAATCCGATCACTTATGGGAAACTGCAGCTTCAGCTCTTCCGGCTTCGGCAGTTTCCGCAGAAATTTCATTTCCATCTCCATAACCATTCCTCCGTACAATCCGACAAAGATCATAAACCTGTCTGTTTTTCACACTGCAATGTACCGCAGTGCCGATTTTCGTTTGTATGATACCGCGTTTTCTTTGGACTGTCAACCTCAGGCTCATGCCATATCTTTTATTTTTTTGTTGAGTTATCCGAACGTCTGTCATATAATAGAAAAGATATAGCAGAAAAATAGAAAGGTATCGTAAAACATGATTTGTAATCATATATTAGAGGCCATTGGCAGCACACCGCTCATTCGACTCAATCACATCGTAAAGCCGGAAAGCGCACAGGTTCTGGTAAAATTTGAAGGATTGAACGTCGGCGGTTCTATCAAAACAAGAACTGCATATAATATGATACGGGAAGCCGAAGACGCCGGCGTGATCCACAAAGACACCATTATCGTGGAGCCGACCAGCGGCAATCAGGGCATCGGCCTCGCTCTGGTGGGCGCCGTGCGCGGTTATCAGACAAAGATTGTCATGCCGGACTCTGTCAGCGAAGAACGGCGTAAGCTTGTGGAGCACTATGGTGCAGAGGTGATCCTGGTTCACGACGCCGGAAATATCGGCGCGTGCATTGAGGAATGTCTTCAGACAGCACTTCGGATGGCCGAAGAAGACCCACGCGTATTTGTGCCGCAGCAATTTGAAAATCCGGCCAACCCGGCTGCTCACAGGCATCAGACGGGCGTTGAGATCCTGGAACAGACAGACGGACCGATTCACGGTTTTTGTTCCGGTATCGGGACTGGCGGAACCATCACCGGAATCGGAGAAGTCCTCAAAGAAAAGAATCCGGACATACAAATCTGGGCGGTAGAACCAGAGCATGCCGCGATCCTCTCCGGCGGCTCCATCGGCACACATATCCAGATGGGCATCGGCGACGGCGTGATCCCCGGCATCCTGAATCAGCAGATCTATAATGACATCTGCATCGTCACGGACGAAGAGGCTATCCGTATTTCAAAAGAACTTGCTTCCAGGGAAGGTATTATGTGTGGTATTTCAAGCGGGACGAATGTGGCGGCCGCGCTTCAGATGGCGGAACGTCTCGGAAAAGGAAAAACCGTTGTGACCATACTGCCCGATACGGCAGAACGATATTTTTCCACTCCACTGTTTGACAAATAATGAAAGAAGTATTATAATAACGCTATGCAGATCCGATAAAGTGATGTGTTTTCGCATCACTTTACCAATATCGCGGGATGGAGCAGTCTGGAAGCTCGTCGGGCTCATAACCCGAAGGCCGCAGGTTCAAATCCTGCTCCCGCAACTTTAAAAGAGCAGTATCGCGCAGGTGATACTGCTCTTTTTATGAACAGATATCCTTTCTTTTTTACCACCTGCCCCTTAAAATCAGCCTCTCACCGCAAAATGCTTTACAATTATTTCACGTTTTTCTAATATGAAAAAAAAGAAATGTGAGGATCCCATATGACAAAACAAAAAATGCCTCCGGCAGCCCTCTGGACCAAAAACTTTACGATCATCACAGCCGGAACTGTTGTCTCCGTGCTCGGCAGCGCCGTTGCCGGTTTCGCGCTGGGACTTCTCGTCCTTGATTATACCGGCTCTACCTTTTTGTATGCACTATACATGGTGATGTACAATCTGCCCAAAATCGCTGCGCCGACACTTGCGGGCCCGTTTATCGACAAATTTTCAAGGAAAAAGACCATCTACACCCTCGATTTTATCAGCGCAGCGCTCTATGGCGGTTTTGCCTGGCTGATTGTCAGCGGACATTTTCAGTATTTCTATCTCATCTCTGGCTGTCTTCTGCTCGGCACGATTGACAGCGTATACCAGGTCACCTATGACAGCTTTTATCCAATGCTGGTATCAGAGGGAAACTACACAAAAGCCTATTCGATCCAGAGTACTCTGGAAAGCCTTGCCATGTTTATCATTCCGGTGTCCGCCTTTCTTTACCACACCATTGGAATTGCACCGCTGTTTCTGCTGAATATGGCCAGCTTTCTCATCGCCGCCCTTCTCGAGACACAGATCCGGATCGAGGAAGCATATGTAAAAAGAGAAGATGAATTTTTTGGCTTCGCCCAATACAAAAAGACATTTCTGGAAGGCATCGGGTATCTGAAAAGAGAACGGGGACTTTTTGCCGTGACAATCTACTTTATGATCAGTTTTGCCTCCAGC
Organism: uncultured Roseburia sp.; assembly: GCA_947649645.1. Lineage (GTDB taxonomy): Bacteria > Bacillota > Clostridia > Lachnospirales > Lachnospiraceae > Roseburia. The sequence continues at coordinate 118,177 of CANSSP010000002.1, forward strand.
GGCGCATTTTCCACAATCGTTCTGCCCTATTTCCGGCTCAATTTTAACGATGGTGATTATGTCTACCTTTTCACCATGGGCTGGATGGTGGCCGGACGACTGCTTGGCGGCGCTGTCCACTACCGCCTCCGCTATCCGACGGACAAAAAATATGTGATCGCCTTGTCTGTCTATATTATAACCTCCATAATCGACGGTGTTGTTCTCTATCTCCCACTCCGTCTGATGATGGTCCTCTGCTTCACAGAAGGCTTTCTGGGTGTGACTTCTTACAATATCCGGGTGTCTGCAACACAGAGCTATGTGCCAGATGAGCGGAAAGGCCGCTTCAATGGCATCTTTCAGATGGCCACGACCATCGGCCTGCTTTCAGGCGAATTTTTTTCCGGAGTCTTTACCCTTATTTTTCCGGAACGGGCAGTCCTGACAGGTTTTATGGCGCTGAGCGCTCTCGGCGCGATCGTGATTATGGGCGGAAATAAAAAAGAAGTCGAAAAAGTCTACAACCGGCAGGCATAAATGTCGGCCTGTTTATGATTTCCTCTTTTCCCCCATCCCTCTATCGTGTATAATTGTATAATAAAGAAAAATGTAACACATATCGGACGGACGGGAGGATTTATATGGAAGCAATCGAAAAATTTCTGCAGATGGTAAACGACTCAGACAATATTGTATTTTTTGGCGGGGCCGGCGTCTCCACAGAGAGCGGTATCCCTGATTTCCGGAGCGTGGACGGACTTTACAGCCAGAAATACGACTATCCGCCCGAAACAATATTAAGCCATTCTTTTTATCTGAAAAATAAAGAAGAGTTTTACCGCTTCTACCGGGACAAACTGCTCTGCCTTGACGCGAAACCGAACACGACGCATTACAGACTTGCAGAGCTGGAAGCTGCGGGAAAAGTCAGGGCAGTTATCACGCAAAATATAGACGGGCTGCATCAGCTCGCGGGGAGCAAAAACGTCCTTGAACTTCACGGCAGTGTCCATCGGAATTACTGCCGCAAGTGCGGAAAAGGATTTGACGCAGAATATATGCTGAACGCGGTGGCAAAAGTACCTCTGTGCGACAAGTGCGGCGGAGACATCAAACCCGACGTCGTTCTCTACGAGGAAGGGCTTGACCGCAAGACAATGGATGACGCCGTTTTTTATATCAGCAACGCCGATATGCTGATCATCGGCGGAACATCGCTGGCCGTCTACCCCGCCGCAGGACTGATCGATTATTACAAGGGCAGTCGACTGGTACTGATCAACAAATCCACCACACCAATGGATGACCGCGCTGATCTGCTGATAAAAGCCGGGCTCGGTGAAATATTCCGTCAGATTGAGGTCCGGTCACAGACAAAATCTTAAACAGGAGGATTCCTGTGCCGGAAGTATACCAGAGAACAGATATCTACGATCTGCTGGAAGATAAAAACAAACACAACCTTGTCAAAAATCTGACTTTTGCGTTACTTACGGAGGTTTTTTATGGATCGATACAATGTGGGCGATATCGTCCGCCTGAAAAAGAAGCATCCCTGCGGAAGCAGTGAATGGGAAGTTTTGCGCGTCGGCGCCGACTTCCGGCTAAAATGCCTTGGCTGCGGGCATCAGATTATGATCGCACGAAAGCTTGTCGAGAAAAACACAAAAGAAATCCGAAAAAAAGAAGAGACCTGATAATCCGGTCTCAAAAGATCGCGCGGGGCGCTCAGCGCCCCAGCAATTCCAGCAACTCCTCTCTTGAAAAAGAAGCTGTCCCCATCCCATCCCCTTCCATGACCTGTTCCGCCAGAAGACGTTTGCGCTCCTGGAGCTGAATCATCTTTTCTTCAATCGTTCCTTCAGAAACCAATTTGTAAACCGTAACAACGCGCTTCTGCCCGATTCGATATGCGCGGTCTGTCGCCTGGTCCTGGACAGCCACATTCCACCACGGATCATAATGTATGACAATATCCGCCGCTGTCAGATTAAGGCCCGTTCCTCCCGCCTTTAACGAAATACAGAACACCGGAATATCGTCCCGGTGAAACTGCTCCACCATCTGCATCCGTTTCTCCTTGTCCACTGAACCGGTAAGCATATAATAGGAAATCCCCTCTGTATCGAGGCGCCCGGCAAGCAGACTTAGCATCGTTGTAAACTGGGAAAACAACAGTACTTTGTGACCGCCGTCCACCGCTTTCCGAATCAGATCAAGGCATACCTCCGTTTTCGCAGATTCCCCTTTATAATTTTCAAACAGCAGAGCGGGATCACAACAAATCTGACGCAATTTTGTCAGCCCGGCAAGGATCTGCATCCGCTCCGCGCCAAATTCTTTTTCAGTGGATTCTTCAAGCCGTCTGCGCATGCGCAGGGCATGGGCGTCATAGAGTGCGGCCTGTTCGTCGTTCATCCGGGCAAAAACATGCTCTTCCAGCTTCTCTGGCAGATCTTTTAGCACATCACTCTTCAGACGGCGCAGAACAAACGGACGAATCATGCGCTGTAAGCGCTCCAGTTTATTCGCGTCTGAATTGGAAATAACGGGAAGCTCAATTTCCTCCCGGAATCGCTGATACGTATACAAAAATCCAGGCATCAGGTAATCAAAAATGCTCCACAGCTCCCCCAGACGATTTTCAATTGGTGTTCCGGTCAGCGCCAGCCGGAATACCGCCGGAATTTTTTTCACACCTCTGGCCGCCTGCGTTCCCGGATTTTTGACATACTGCGCCTCGTCGATCACCTGAATGGCAAACATCATATTCTTATATTCATCTGCGTCGCGCTTAAGCAGATCATACGAAGTAATCAGAATCTGCCCTTCCGTCGTCTGCCGTATCTGCCGCAGACGTTCAGCGGCAAGCCCGACGATCACAGCGACAGAAAGCTCCGGCGCAAAACGCCCGATTTCTTTCTGCCAGTTATAGACCAGAGACGCCGGACAGATAATCAGAGACCGGCGGCGCGGCTTCAGCCCCGCATCACAATCCTGTTGCTCACTGAGCAAAAGACTGATGACCTGCAGCGTCTTCCCCAGTCCCATATCGTCCGCAAGTATTCCGCCAAAACCATTTTCACGCAGCGTCTTAAGCCAGAGAAAACCATTTTTCTGATAGCTGCGCATCACCTGCTTTAAAGAAAAAGGTACTTCGTAATCACTGTCCTCAATCGTTTTCATATTGCGGACCATTCTCTTAAATTCCCGGTTTTTCTCCACAAAAAGCACACTGTTATTTTTTAACGCCACATCCAGGTACATCGCCCGATATTTCGGGACATACGTATGCTTTTTCTTTAGATCCGTCTCTGTCAGTCTTAAATCCTCACTGACCTCTGCCAGGAGTCCCAGACCGTCCTCACGGATATCCAGAAAATCACCGTTTTTTAAACGGACGTATTTCTTTCTTCGGTCATACTTTGTCAGAAGATAAGCGATTTCCTCATCCCCCATCTCATCCGAATGAATGGAAAGCTCAAGCAGATCGCTCTTTAACGCCACCCCAACAGACACCGCAGGCGACGGTACTACCTTCATGCTGCCAAATGTCTTCGACGTATAGATCGTCATATATTCGCTCAGTCGATGCAGTCCGTTTGTAAGAAGCTGATAAAGCATCTCCTCGTCATGTGAGAGAACAAACACCGTCTGCCCCATGCCAAACTCATTAAAGTAAGGTTCCACCAGGCTGCGGATACGCATCTCCTCCGTTACATCGCGCACTTCACCCGGTTCAACGGCCTCCAGTACATTGTATTTTCCCTTTTCATAGACCGCCATCAGTTTTGCCCCGATGACATTGTTGCTCTGCTTGTCAAGATAGAGCTCAAATTCCGGCTTTTTCGGGACATAGAGGTTCTCGTTGAATCCCTCGCAGATTACTTCAAAACACTTCCGCGCAAGCGGCAGAACATCCCGACAGAACATCGGCAGCTCCGCATCCGCAATATAACATTCGCCGCCCGTCTGACGTTCCACATAGTCAAAAAAATCTGCCATACATTGCCGCAGCATGGCGGTACTCCGCCAGACGGCATCACCCTCATAAAAATAATAATGCCGGCTTCCCCGCATGAAACGAAGCTCCTCAAGCATCAGAAATATCCCGGCGCCTCCGCCTTTTATCGTCAGTTTCGGACGCCGTTCTTCTCCTTCCATGTGAAAAAAGCGCACCGGCTCATAACGCATCTCGGCCAGAAAGCCGTATTCCCCGCCCCCGGCCGTTATCGTGTCAAAAAAACGGTCGATTCCCACCTCATCCAGCTCCATTGTCCGCTCATAACTGGCGCTGTAAGCATAATACGCATGAAACTGACTCTGACGTTTTTTATCCCTGTCCTGGCGTTCCAGAAAACGGATCATATGCCTTCCATGCTCTGTAAATGCGTCCAGATTGTGATAAAAATCCAGCTTTTTTCCATAACGGACTTTTTCGTTTGTCTGCAGGGCATACAAAAAAGCAGAAATATTTTTCAGCACATATTTCTGCTCCACACCAATTTTAAATTCCAGCGTCGGAAAGCTGTGATCCAGTTTCAGGTAAGGCTCCAGTTCTACCTTGCCATATATACTCTCCGGTATCAGGCAGGCAGAACCGGCCCGCAGCGAATAGCGGTTCAGGATATTTTTAAGCGCAGACTGGGTCGTCATCAGAGGCCTCTCCGTTGCCACATCTGCGTCGCCTGTCTCCGCCTCTTTTCTGAAACGCAGAATCTCCTGCGCCTGTCTCTGGTTCACATAGGCAAACAATACGGCGGCGCCATGTTTGCACTTTCCGTCGCATTCATAATACGACTCGCATCCGCACCTCACGCTCGTGATATCGGAAAATTCCTCGTCAACTGCCGCCTGCACCTGATAAAATTCTTCTCCGCCCCCTCTTACGCTGGCCGAAATATCCGCCACCGGCGCTCCGTTGTCCAGATAAATCTCATATGAAAAATCAGAAACCGCGCCTGTCTCGTACAATTCCTTTCCTCTTCGAAATACCGCCGGAAATGCCCACTCCTTTATATCGGATACGGAAAACATATGCTGTTCCTCCCCGCCGTCTCATGTTCAACTATTTTCCTCATCCGTTTATTCTACCACATATTTTTATTTCCCGAAAGTACCACTCTGCTCAAAACAGAGGTAAATTTTACAGTGTATATTTGCGACCGAATTCTTCCACAAGACGCGTAAATTCCGCGCTCTCCACCGCATCCATCTGATCCGTAAAACTATGCTCTTCCAGCTGATGATCTTTTAACTGCATCATGTAAACGGCAATATTCGAACAGTGATCCGCCACACGTTCATAATTCATCGCAAGATCCGAGAGTGCGAGTCCCAGCTCGATTGTACACTTCCCCTTCCGCAGACGCTTCATGTGATGCTTTTTGACCGTCTTATTCATCTCATCGATCACTTCCTCCAGCGGCTCCACGGTTCTGGCCAGGGCAGAATCATTTTTCACGAATGCCGCTGTCGTCCGCTCTAAAATATCAGCCACCGCACAGCCATAAGCCATCATCTCTTCCCGTCCTTTTTTTGAAAAATCCGCTTTCTTTTTGTGCATCTGCTGCGCATTTTCCACGACATTGATCGCATGGTCGGAGATACGCTCAAAATCCGTCAGACAGTGCAACAGCGACGTCACCTGCATACTGTCGCGATAGGAAAGATTTTCACTGCTGAGTTTTGTCAGATACGCCCCGACTTTATCATTGTAGGCATCCACCATCTCTTCTTTATGAATTACATCCGCAGCCATTTCTTCTGAAAAGTCCGTAAGGACTGCCATCGCTTCCAGAAAGCTGTCGCGCGCCATCACCGCCATCTGTCCTACCAGAGAACGGCACTGTTCGATCGCAAACGCCGGTGCACTGAGAAAACGATCGTCGAGAATGACAAACACATCCCCGCGGACATTTTTCTCGTCTTCTGTCTTCGGTATCGTTAAGTATGCCAGCTTTTCCAGCCCCTTTGTAAACGGCAGCAGAACAATGGTGGTAAAAATATTAAAAATGCTGTGAATCAGTGCGATCGATGCTGCTCCCACGATCCTGTCCGTAAACGAAAACGTAAAAATGGCATTTCCCGCATAAAACACCGTCATGAAAATGGCTGTCCCGATCAGATTGAAATATAAATGTACAAATGCAGTCCGGCGTGCCCCTTTGTTCGCCCCGACCGCAGAAATCATCGCCGTCACACACGTGCCAATGTTCTGCCCCATAATAATGGGTACGACAGAACCATAAGTAAACGCCCCTGTCACAGAAAGCGCCTGAAGGATACCGACGGAAGCAGAAGAACTCTGGATGACAGCCGTCAGCACCGCCCCGGCCAGCACTCCGAGCAGCGGATTCCGGAACATCGTCAGAATATTTGTAAACCCGGGCACATCCGCCAGCGGTTTCACCGCGCCGCTCATCGCCTCCATGCCATACATCAGCACCGCAAACCCAAGCAGGATTTCCCCGACATCCTTCTTTTTGTCAGTCTTTCCCGACATCAGAAAAATAATACCAATCATCGCCAGAATCGGTGAAAATGAGGACGGCTTTAACATCCGTATAAAAAAGTTACCACCCTCAATACCGGTCAGGCTCAAAAGCCAGGAAGTAATCGTCGTTCCGACATTCGCCCCCATAATAATGCCTACCGCCTGGGAAAGCTTCATAATCCCGGAATTTACAAAGCCAACCACCATCACTGTGGTGGCAGACGATGACTGTATAACGGCTGTCACTCCGGCGCCTAAAAGAACTGCCTTGACAGGATTGGAGGTCAGATTTTCAAGAATCCGCTCCAGCCTGCCGCCCGACATCTTCTCAAGACCGGCGCCCATGACATGCATCCCATACAGAAACAGTGCAAGACCGCCGATCAGTGCCAATATTCCAAATATATCCATTCTTTCTCCTTCTTCTGCACGATGGCAGAAACTCTGATGTAATACATACAGTTCATTTATAACGTATTTTCTGTCACTTTGCAATTACTAAAAAGGAGTATGCAGAAACTTCGGGAAATTATACTAACTTTACTGGAATATGATCCCCGGTTTTTTAGCCAAAGTTAAGAAAAAATATAGTCTGTTCTTTCAGACCTTTATGTTATATGATATATTAAAACAAGTAAACGGAGTGTGAATAACCTATGAATCAAAAAAAACTTACATGGATTTATTATGCCGGAGCTGCCTTGATTCCGATTCTTTTAATGCTGCTTATATACTCCAGCTTAAAAATATGGCCTTTTGGTGAAAAATCCATACTTACCCTGGATATGAATAACCAGTATAAAGCATATTTTTCCTATTACAGACAGTGTATTTTAAGCGACCATGATTTTTTCTACACATTTTCCAAAACCCTGGGCGGCGACATGGTCGGTCTGGCAGCCTATTATCTTGCCAGCCCGCTCAATCTGATTTTTTTACTTTTTCCGGTCGGCTTAATACCGGTCGGCGCGGAAATCATCACGCTCCTGAAACTAGGATTATGCGGCCTTACCTTTTATCTTCTGATCTCACAAAAAAGGAAGAATTATTCCGGCTGGATTTTTTCCACCGCTTATGCCTTAATGTCTTACAATATTGTCTACCAGTCAAATGTAATGTGGCTGGACGGCATTCTGCTGCTCCCTCTGGTGATCCTGGGAATCCATTTTATTTTCCAGGACAAAACACCGCTCCTGTACATCGTCACATTATTTTCGGCAATTGTGACAAACTATTATATTGGTTTTATGATTTGTATTTTTTCTGTGTTGTATTTCCTTTATTATTACATTTTTGCAGACACAAGGAAGCCGTTTCTCAATTTCCGTATCATTGGCAGATACACATCGGCTTCCGCCCTGGCAGGCGGTCTTTCTATGTGGCTCGTGATACCTGTAGTAAAATCGCTGGCAGGCGGTAAAGCCGAATTTCGATTGGCATCGCTCTTAGATCTTTCTCCTAATTTTGGGTGGCGGTCTTTCTTTGCCAAATTTTTTCTAGCAAGCTTCAACTATAATCAGCATGCCTATGGAACGCCAAATATCTATTGCGGAATGATCGCCCTCCTTTTTGTTGGCATTTTTTTTCTGCTACGCAGTATTCCACTCAGAAAAAAAATCGGAGCTGCCGTATTATTCCTTGTACTCTTTCTCTCGTTTTATCTGAATGGAATCAATCTTCTCTGGCACGGAATGAATGCTCCCACAGGATTTCCGTTCCGCTATAGTTTTGTTGTCAGCTTTTCAATGCTTCTGTTTGCCTGGGAAGGGTACGTGGCATGCCTTGATATGCCACAGCGCTTTTGCTCTTTATCCCTTGTGGGAGTTACGGCATGTATAGTGCTTGCCGCCGTCCTCCTAAGCAGAACAGAGCTGCCATTTATGACAGACGAAAAATATATCTGCAGCATTGTCTTTCTTACAATCTGTGCTGTTGCTTACTTTTTTTACGCCGCAAAAAAACAGAAGTTCTGCCTGACCCTTCTGTTATTGTTCCATTTTTGTGAATTATGTGTAAACGGCATGTGGGACCTTAGTTATTATGAATATGTCGATACCGCATACTATCAGACCTACACCAATGATATATGGAGTATTGTCCGGTCTGTCACTGATCAGGACCATGAATTTTATCGAATGGAAAAAACATTTTCCAGAAAAATGAGCGAGCCCATGCTTTTCAATTTTAACGGATTATCCCACTACAGTTCAACAGAAAAAGACTTTGTAAAAGAATTCATGGGACAGGCCGGATTCCGGAATCACGGAAACTGGGCCTATTATAACCGCGGTTCTACTTATGCAATGGACAGTCTTCTCGGTGTAAAATATATTTTGTCCTCCACGCCTCTTAACGCCCCATATGAGCTTATAAACGAAATGAAAGGCATTCTGATATACAAAAATCCATATGCACTGCCAATAGGTTTTTTGTCCTCAGAAAATATCAAAAACTTCAGCTCGTCGATCGAACATAAATTTGAAATGCAAAATGAAATGTGGCGTGCCCTTGCTCCCGAAATTGGAGACGATATTTTTAAAGAACAGCCCATTAAAAAAGTAATTTTAAAAAATCTCACAGAGTCGCCGGTCGGCGACGGCTACTTTTATCCTATCGATACGGAGAAAAGAAGCGCTATTGTTTACACTTTTACCGCAGAAACGGAAAACCCCGTCTTTCTCTTTCTCCCGACCATCGATATGAAAACCGTCGATGTAGAGGTGAACGAAGTACCAGTCGGACAATATTTTCATTCTTACATCTATGATATTCTGCGGCTTGGAAGCTTCGAGAAAGGAGAAAAAGTTAAAATTAAATTAAAAATAAGAAAGAATCAATATGTAAATATTACAGACACGTGGCTGTATTACCAGGATCTGGAAACCTCGCAAAAATATTTCTCCGCTTTAAACGCAGACGGGATACCTTTAACAAAACTTTCAGATTCCAATCTGCAAGGCACATTTTCCTGCACCGGCGAAAAACAATACGCATTTTTTTCCATTCCCTACGAGGATAGCTGGCATGTCTATATTGATGGAAAAGAAACAGATACCTTTATGAGTGCGGATACGTTCCTCACAGTGAAAGTTCCCACTGGCGAACATGAGATCAAATTGCGATATATCCCGGAGGGCATCATACCGGGTCTGATTCTGACAGGTCTGAGTATCATTCTCTCTGTTGTATGGCTGTTTCCGGGAAAACGGCATAATAGAAATGTTGTATGACAGAAAAGAGGTGGAACATATTTTGTTCCACCTCTTTTTTGTATTGTCTATTTTGAGAGATCAATTCGCACCAATGCTTTGCGCAGCGCAAACTCCGCACGTTTCACGTCAGTCGCCTCCGTTTTATGGGCGAGCCGCTCCTCTGCACGCTTTCTTGCCGCCTCTGCACGGTTTTTATCAATCTCCTGCGGCCACTCCGCAACCTCGGCGAGAAGTGTAACCTTATCCGGCAGAATCTCTGCAAAGCCGGAATGAACGGCTGCCACCACGTCCTCCTCTCCGTCATTGTGAATCTTCACAATCCCCGGGGCCAGGACGGTGGTGAGCGGAATGTGTCTTTTATACACACCAAGCTCACCGGCAGCCGTATTAAATTCAATCATCGTTGCCCTTCCCGTATGAAAAATACGGTCCGGTGTGATGATTTCCACCTGAAAAACCCTGCTGTCGTCCGCCATAACCATCCTCCATTAAGCCTGCACCCGCGCGCGCACCTCATCAATCGTCCCCGCATTCAGGAAGTAACTTTCCGGAACGTCATCATGTTTTCCTTCCAGAATCTCCTTAAAGCCACGGACCGTCTCGGTGATCGGAACATATTTTCCGTCAAGTCCTGTAAACTGCGTCGCCACGAAGAACGGCTGAGACAAAAATCTCTGTATCTTCCTCGCACGGTTTACGACAAGCTTATCATCCTCGGACAACTCATCCATACCAAGAATCGCGATAATATCCTGCAGCTCTTTGTATTTCTGTAAAATCTCCTGTACGCCGCGGGCCACCTCGAAGTGCTCCTGTCCCACGATACGTGGGTCAAGAATACGCGAAGTCGAGCCAAGCGGATCCACAGCCGGGTAGATGCCGAGCTCTGCGATCGAACGCTCCAGAACCGTCGTCGCATCCAGATGGGCAAACGTTGTCGCCGGAGCCGGGTCTGTCAGGTCATCCGCCGGGACATAAACCGCCTGAACCGATGTGATGGAGCCGTTTTTCGTGGACGTAATCCGCTCCTGAAGAGCACCCATCTCCGTCTGCAGTGTCGGCTGATAACCCACGGCGGAAGGCATACGGCCTAAAAGTGCCGACACCTCGGAACCAGCCTGTGTAAAACGGAAAATATTGTCGATAAACAACAACACGTCTTTTCCGCCTTTGTCACGGAAATACTCTGCCATCGTAAGACCTGTCAGCGCCACACGCATACGTGCTCCCGGCGGCTCATTCATCTGTCCGAACACCATCGTCGTCTTGTCGATAACACCCGACTCTTTCATCTCGTAGTAGAGATCATTTCCCTCACGGGTACGCTCACCCACGCCTGTAAATACAGAAAATCCGCCGTGCTCGGTAGCGATATTGTGGATCAGCTCCTGAATGAGCACGGTTTTGCCTACGCCGGCGCCGCCGAAGAGTCCGATCTTACCACCCTTCTGGTAAGGACAGAGGAGATCCACGACCTTGATTCCTGTCTCAAGCATCTCCTGAGATGTCGCCTGCTCCTCAAAAGCCGGCGCCGGCCTGTGAATCGGCCATGTCTCGACACCCGACGGGGGATCAATCTCATCGATCGGACGGCCGAGAACGTTAAACATACGTCCCAGCGTATTTTCGCCGACAGGAACACTGATCGGCGCCCCGGTGGCTATCGCGTCCATGCCGCGGACAAGTCCGTCCGTCGGCCCCATTGCGATACAGCGGACCGTATCATCGCCCAGATGCTGCGCCACTTCTACCACAAGCTCTGCTCCGGCAGCGCCGTTCTTCAACGGAACTCTGATTGCTTCGTTGATCTCCGGCAGACTCCCCTCCGTAAACTTGATGTCTAAAACGGCACTGATAATCTGGGTAATCTTACCAATATTATTTGCCATTGCTCTCTTTCTCCTTGAAAAATTATACGCTATGAAATTGCAGAAGCACCTGCTATAATCTCTGTCAGCTCCTGCGTGATGGAGCCCTGGCGTGCTCTGTTATATTTCAGTGTCAGATCACTGATCATCTCTTCTGCATTGCTCGTCGCGGAATCCATTGCCTGCATCCTCGCGCCGTTCTCACTGGCAACCGCCTCCACAAGCGCACCGTAAAACAGACTGGTCACATATTTGGGTATGATCATATCCAGCGCCTCTTCCTCATTTGGCTCATAATTCATGAGCACATTCGACTCCGCCGCTCTCTCTGTCTCATCCCCGTCAAATTCCACTGGAAGCAGCTTAATCAGCCTGGGTTCATGGCTTACCGTATTTTTAAAATGCGTGTACGCCAGATAAATTTCACCAATCTCTCCCGCCGTGTAATCGCCGAGAACTTTTTTGCACAGCTCCGCCGCATCCGCATAGGAAGGCGACTCGATAATTCCCGAACCATCCATTTTCACTTTGTAGCCTCTGCGCTCCAAAGCTTCCTTTCCTTTGTTGCCGATGGCATACACCTCCACATCCTTTGCCGGAAGCGCATCGCTTCCGGTCACAAGTTTTGTGATATTGGAGTTATAACCTCCGGCAAGTCCACGGTTGGACGTAATCACAATCACTGCTTTCTTCGCAGACGTCCCCTTATTGAGATACGGATGGCTGATCGTACCGGACTTTGCCAGCATGGATGTAACCGTCTGATACATATAATTAAAATACGGATTTGTCTGTTCTGCCCTGTTTTTTGCTTTCTGCAGTTTTACGGTAGAAACAAGCTTCATGGCTTTCGTGATCTGCTGCGTACTCTGTATGCTGCCTTTTCTTCTTTTTATGTCTCTCATTGAGGCCATAATTCGCACACCGCCTTTCGTCCTGCCATAAATTATTTCACAAAGTCTGCTTTACATTCCTTAATCGCCTGCACCAGCTTTGCCTCGATTTCTTCGCTCATCACCTTATCGGTACGGATCGACTCCGGAATTTCCGGATATTTTGTATCCACATACTCAAACAACGCCTGCTCGAACGAAAGTATCTTCGCCACCGGAATATCGATCAGATATTTCTGGGTCGCCGCATAGATAATCATAACCTGCTTTTCCACCGCCATCGGCTGGTACTGCGGCTGCTTTAACATCTCGCGGATTCGCTCGCCCTGTGCCAGTTTTTCGCTTGTATCGGCATCCAGCTCGGACCCGAACTGCGAGAAAGCTGCGAGCTCGCGATACTGTGCCAGCTCCACACGGATGGGCGCCGCAATCTTTTTCATCGCCTTAATCTGGGCGGAACCACCGACACGGGATACCGAAAGGCCCGCGTTGATTGCAGGACGGAAACCGGAATTAAACATCTCTGTCTCAAGATATATCTGCCCGTCTGTAATCGAAATAACGTTCGTCGGAATGTATGCAGACACATCGCCTGCCTGCGTCTCAATAATGGGGAGCGCCGTAAGAGAGCCTCCGCCCAGCTTATCGGAAAGCCGCGCTGCGCGCTCCAGCAGCCTGGAGTGCAGGTAAAAGACATCTCCGGGATATGCCTCACGGCCCGGCGGTCTCTTTAAGAGCAGAGAAAGGGTACGGTATGCCGTTGCATGCTTGCTCAGATCATCGTACACCACGAGCACATCCTGCCCGTTCTCCATCCACTCTTCTCCGATCGCGCATCCCGCATACGGCGCAATATATTGCAGCGGAGCCAGCTCACTCGCCGTCGAAGCGACCACGGTAGTATAAGACATGGCGCCAAATTCTTCCAGTGTATTCACAATCGAAGCGACAGTCGACGCTTTCTGGCCGATTGCAACGTAGATACATTTTACATTCTGGCCCTTCTGATTGATAATCGTATCAATCGCAATCGCCGTCTTACCGGTCTGTCTGTCACCGATGATCAGCTCACGCTGTCCACGCCCGATCGGTATCATGGAATCGATTGCCTTGATTCCGGTCTGTAACGGCGTATCCACGGACTTTCTTGAGATAACACCCGACGCCACTCGCTCAATCTGACGATACTTCGTTGCGTGAATCGGCCCTTTGCCGTCGATCGGCTGTCCCAGCGCGTTTACGACACGGCCTGACATGGCGTCTCCGACCGGAACCTCAACCACACGCCCGGTCGTCTTTACGGTATCGCCCTCGTTGATATTTTTCTGGCTGCCCAAAAGCACGGCACCCACATTGTCTTCCTCGAGATTTAATACCATTCCATACACATCGCCGGGGAACTCTAAAAGCTCACCCTGCATTGCGTTGTCAAGACCGTGAATACGTGCGATACCATCTGCCACCTGAATAACAGTGCCAACGTCAGCTACTTCTAACTGCGCTGCATATCGTTTAATCTGCTCCTTGATGACGGAGCTTATCTCTTCTGGTTTTAAATTCATGAAGCGCATTCACCTGCTTTCAACTGTATTTTTGATAATTCGCGGGTCAGGTCATAGAGTTTTGTCCTGACGCTGGAATCAACGACGCGGTCGCCGATGCGGATGACCATTCCTCCGATCAGAGCAGCGTCCACCGCATAATGCATTTCAAACTTTACGTACTTCGTCGTCTCAAGCAGCCTCTTTTCCACGGCCGCCTTCTGTCCGTCCGACAGCGCAAGCGCCGTCGTCACATACGCAGTCCCGATATTTTTGTATTCTTTCACGCGACCGTCAAAATGCTGCAGGACAGAATCCACTTCCTCAAAATGATCCTTCTCCACAATCATTCTGAGCAGACCGACCAGTTCTCCGGAAACCTTATTCGAAAAAATACGCTCGATGATTCCTGTTTTTTCTTCTTTTCCAATCTTCGGATGACTCATTAATTTGAAGAGTTCCGGGTTTTCGTCCATGGCGGATCCGACCGCCCTCGCTTCCTCCCAGTACATGTCCAGCTTTCCGCTCTCCAGAGCAACCTCAAACAACGCGTCACCATACGTCTTTGATACTAGCTTTGCCATGTCGAATCACCCATTTCTTTCAATGTCTCTTCTACCAGCGTATCCTGTACTGCTGCATTGATATTTGCCGCGACGACTTTTGCAGCCATCATGGATGCAATGGTGATCATTTCCTGTTTTACCTCATCCATCGCGCGCTTCCTGGAAAGTTCTGCTTCCTCGTCTGCTCTCTGGATGATACGGGCAGCTTCCTCTTTTGCCTCGCTCTCAATACGGGCTGCATTTTTCTGTGCCTGCCGGCGGGCATCGCTTAAAATCTGCTCTGCCTCCTTCTCGATATCCCTAATTTTCGCCTCATACTCTGTCTTTAACGCTGCGGCATCTTTTTTATCACTCTCCGCGGCGTCAATGTCGCCTGCAATTTTCGCCCGCCTGTCCTCAAGCATCTTTCGGACCGGGTTAAAGAGCATTTTTGACAGAAACATGAACAGGAAGAATACGGCAATCGCCATCAGAATGGTGTCATGCAGCAGCTGGGCATCAAGATTAAAAAGTCTTGTCATTTCACCCAAGGTCTGGCCTCCTTTCTGTCAGTTCTTCCCTCTTATACCAGCGGTTTTACGAAAAGCAGAAGCATCGCGATCAGAAGACCGTAAAGACCGGTCGTCTCTGCCACGGCCTGACCAAGTAACATGGTGGACATAATATCGCCCTTTGCGCCCGGATTCCTTCCCACTGCCGCAGCCGCGTGACCTGCCGCGATACCCTGTCCGATACCAGGTCCGATACCGGCGATAACTGCCAGACCTGCGCCAATTGCGGAACATGCTAAAATTAAATCTTCACCTGTGATATTCATATACGAAATCCTCCTAAAAAAATTTTAATGTTTCACTACTCTGTGTCATAATTCTGGCTGATATAGGTCATGGTCAGCATACAGAATACATAAGTCTGAATTGCCCCGGAGAACAAATCAAAGTATACGTGAAGCGCGGCAGGCCAGATAATGGCAACTTTGCTCAACAGCCCGTATACAAGCGCCATCATAACCGTCCCCGACAGTACGTTTGCAAACAGACGCAGGGACAGAGACACCGGAACGGCGATCTCGCTGATCAGGTTGATCGGAAACCAGATCGGCAGCCACGGCGGCAGCGGCGAACACATATCCTTCCATATCTGTGATAACGGCAGATTTTTAAACTGCGTGATATGGATCAGGAAAAATGTAATAAGCCCCATTGCGAAAGTGGTTCCGTAGTCTGCTGTCGGCGGCCTTAAGCCGAACAGGCCGGAAATATTGCTCACAAAGATAAATATGAAAATCGTGCTGATGTAGTTCACGAATTTCGGTGCAGCCACGCTGCCCATCGTTCCATATACCACCCCGTCGAGCTTTTCAACAAGAATCTCCATGACATTCTGGAAGCCTTCCGGTATTTCCTTTGCATGCTTCATCGTACGATTTGCCGCAAATCCCAATGCCGCAAGCAGCAGCATAACGATGAGAATGCAGATGTGCGATGTCGTAATCCAGAGCGTCTGACCGAACAGTTCATAAGAAAAAACCCCGTGTATCATAAAGTCGATATCGTCGGCGCCGGATGACATCAAAATTGCGTTGGTCACATTTTCACCTCCTTTATTTCACTTCATTTTCCACTGTCCGAAGACACATCACCTCTTCCCAGGACGCTTTTCCAGTGAATAAAATATTTATGTGCAAGAGGCGAAAGATATGCCGATACCTTAAGCCCCAGAACACCTAAAAACGCTGAAATCAGATTTCCGAGATTCCATCTCATCATGACAAAAAAAACAACCACAACGACGAGATAGCGCAGAATGGATTTTGCGATGATTTTAGTCTGTGCCCCCGACTCTCCATAGATATCCACCGCATCCCGCAGCACGGCTGCCATATTCACCGCCATCCCGCAGGCAAGCGCAATCCCGATCAGAAGTCCGGTCGAATACCTCAGCTTATCGGACACAAACCAGATTCCGGCAAACTCCAGAATCACTCCATATACAATAATTCCCAGAACCAGTCCGGGCAATGCATCATTCAGTCTTCTTAACATGATTTTCGTCCGCCCCGCCATCCTGTCCGTAAATTTTCCCGGCCATTTTAAATATATTTGTAAAACCTGCAAGCGCGCCGACCGCGAACAGCGGTACCGCAATCACCGGAATGTCGTATTTCTCTCCCAGCCACACCCCGATCATCGTACACATAAAAATAGGAACCACCATATTAAGGCCAAACTGCAGAATCAGCGTCAGGGACTGAAAGACTTTGCGATTTTTTTTCATCAGGCTCCTCCCGCCAGAAACAGGCCGATATATACATTATACCATTTTTCCAGTTTTTGTCCATGAATTAATCTTTTATTGTCAAAAAGACACAGCACTTTAAAGCCGTTCACACCGAAATACTGATTTTACGCCCTGTGCAGCGGTATTCCTCAATCTTCACGCCCGCCGCTTTCAGCATCCTTTTGGATGCGGTCACACCCGGACTCCCGTCGTATTTATCACATCCGTAAATCAGATGACGGATCCCGGCCTGTATGATCGCTTTGGCGCATTCATTGCATGGAAAAAGCGTCACGTACATCGTTGCTCCCTCCAGACTCCCGCCCCGATAATTTAAAATAGCATTCAGCTCGCTGTGTGTCGTATAAAAATACTTCGTCTCCAGAGGGTCGTCTCCCTCCCGCTCCCAGGGAAATTCATCGTCCGCACAGCCCACCGGAAACCCGTTATACCCCATTGAAAGAATTTTATGATCGGGACTGACAATACATGCCCCGACCTGGGTATTCGGATCTTTTGACCGCATGCCAGACAATATCGCCACTCCCATAAAATATTCGTCCCAGCTGATATAATCCTCTCTCTTTGCGCTCATTTCTTCCCTCATTATCTGCACCGCTTCTGTGCATGCTTACCGCCGGACAGCACGCAGACCCGCAGGTGCTTCTTTCTGGCTCTCTCGCTGCTTATTTGGTTCCAAAAATGCGGTCCCCGGCATCACCCAGCCCCGGCACGATATAACCATGCTCATTCAGGTGATCATCCAGCGCGCCGATATAGATATCTACATCGGGGTGGGCTTCCTGCATCTTTTTTACACCTTCCGGCGCCGCTATAATACAGAGCATGCGGATATTTTTCACCCCTTTGTCTTTCAGCATCTGTATGGCCGCGGCTGCAGAGCCCCCGGTCGCAAGCATCGGATCCACGACAAACACTTCCCTGTTTGCACAATCCGCCGGAAGTTTACAGTAATACTCCACAGGCGCCAACGTATCCGGGTCGCGATAGAGACCGATATGCCCCACTTTTGCGGCCGGAATCATTGCCAGCATCCCGTCCACCATCCCAAGCCCTGCGCGAAGAATCGGCACAACGGCAAGCTTTTTGCCCTTCAGCTCTTTTGCCGCGGCCTCACAGACCGGTGTCCTGATCTCCACATCCATAAGCTTTAAATCCCGGGTCGCCTCATAGCACATCAGCATCGCAATCTCGCCGACCAGCGTGCGAAAGTCCTTCGCCCCGGTTTCCTCTCTCCGGATAATTCCGATTTTGTGCTGAATCAGCGGATGATCCATAACTACTACTTTAGACATTTTCTTCTTCTCCTTCATTCAATAAATTTACAAGTTTCCGGATGGTCTTGCGCATCGTCTCGTAACACAGTCCGTATGCCTGAAGCGTTCCCCCGTAAGGGTCTATGATCTCCAGCTCGTCACCGACCAGCTCCGTGAGAATAAATACATTTTGCGGCCTGGCATTCTCATATTTCTCCAGCACCTTCTCCCGCTGGACGTGTTCCATGACCAGCACCAGTGTATCATCCGTGAAATCATCCTCCTGAAGCTGGACAGACATATATCCGCTCATGTTGATACCATTGCTGATCAGAACTGCCTCCGCTTTCTGATTCAAGGGTTCGGGAAACAGGACGATAAGCCCCCGCGTCAGAATCTCCACCGGCTTTATCAGGCGATATTCCGCAAGGATTCCCGCCGCCATCGGCGCCCTGCAGGTTCCGCTTTCCGTCACAAATATAATTCTATGGTATTCTTTCATCATGAAAACTCATTTCCTCTCCATAACTCTGCCGTCGGCTCTTCGTCCCCGCATGCAGAATGCGGTATCCGGCCGCCTTTTTCAGACGGTTCATAATGGCCCCTCCCATACGCGGCGTGTCAAAACACTCCGAGTAAATGACATCGACATCCAGCCTGTCAAATTCCCGCAGGATCTGGTACAGCTGCCTGGCGATCGCCTCCTCATCCGTCCTGGCTCCAATACTTGTCACATAATCCGCCCGGTATACAGCCTTCGTCTCGTCCGTTGCGATAACCCCGGCTTTCTTTCCTTCGCTTTTTTTCTCTGCTACCAGACGATTGATTTCTTCCACAACACAGTCTGTTTTCCCTTCCACCAGGGTGAGTTCTGCCTTCGGCGCATAATGACGGTAACGCATCCCAGGTGCCTTAGGGCGCACACCTTCGTTCGTAGTTTCACTGTGTTCCAGAGCAGAAATCCCGGGGTCAACACGTACTTCCCCGCAAAGAACGCTCTCAAGCATATCTTTTGTGATATAGCCCGGGCGCAGGATTGTCGGAATATTGTCTGTCAGGTCTACGATTGTAGACTCGATGCCGATTCCCACCGGCCCCGCATCCAATATCATTGCTATCTTTCCGTCCAGATCAGCCGACACATGCTCTGCGCGTGTCGGGCTGGGCTTTCCCGAGGTATTCGCGCTCGGAGCCGCGATCAGACATCCGCTATCGGCAATCAGTGCAAGCGCAACCGGATGTTCCGGCATACGGACAGCCACCGTATCAAGCCCTCCGGTCGTCTCACGGGGAACATCTCCATTTTTATGGATAATCATGGTAAGAGGGCCGGGCCAGAACGCGTCGGCAAGCACTTTCGCCTGCGGCGGAACCTTGTCCGTAATCCGCAGCAGATCCTCGTGACGCGCAATGTGAACAATCAGAGGATTGTCTGAGGGCCGTCCTTTTGCCTTATATATTTTTCCGGACGCCTCCGGGTTCATGGCATCTGCGCCGAGACCATATACCGTTTCCGTAGGAAACGCCACCAGTTCGCCGCTGCGGATAAGGTCTGCGGCCTGTCTTATAGCCGTCCGGTCAATATGCAGGGAATCCATTCGGATTCGTCTTGTGTCCATTGGATAATACCTCCCTTTCCTTCTGTTTGTGCCGCGAAAAAACAATCCGGGAGTCTTTGACATATATATTGGTTATTATCTCATATTTACAAAAAATAGGCAACAGGGTTGCTATGTTTTTGTAAATGTGGCATAATAATTATGTTGCTGCCTTCTGGCAGGTTTATCTGCAATTTCATATTTTCTGATATAGAGGCACTCCGGCAGACCCGGAAGCCATGGGAATCAGTTTATTTCCCAGGAAAGGAGTTTCCATGAAAATCACAAAATCGGACTTTGGTCTGACCGGCGCAGGGGAAAGCGCCCACATATACCATCTGGAGAACGCCAGTGGCGCCTATGTAGAAATCACCGATTTCGGCGCCCGCCTTGTCAGACTCGCCGTTCCCGACAGGAACGGGCATCTGACTGACGTCTGCCTGGGATTTGATACCATAAGCAGTTATGAAAAGGATACGGCAAGCCTGGGCGCTGTCTGCGGACGTGTGGCAAACCGGATCAAAAACGGCCGTTTCTCCCTGCACGGCAAAAATTATCAGCTTGCCGTCAACAATGGTCCAAACCACCTGCACGGCGGTATTGTCGGCTATGGTTCCAGGCTCTGGGCGGCAGAAACGACAGAGAACAGACTGGTTCTCACCATGCACTCTGCCGACGGTGATGAGGGATATCCCGGAAATCTGACGCTGACCGTCACTTACGGATGGTCGGAAGACAACGAACTCTCCATCTTATATGAAGCCTTCACCGATGCGGAAACACTGCTGAATGTAACAAACCATGGTTATTTCAATTTAAACGGCGAAGGAAACGGCGATATTCTCTCCCATGAGCTATTTATCGATGCGGATGCGGTCACCGAACTTGACGATTCACAGATACCGACCGGTACGCTGCTCCCCGTCGAAGATACGCCCTTCGATTTCAGAACCATGCACACCATTGGAAAACTGATTGATTCTGAACACGAACAATACCAGAAATTCGGCACCTATGACCACAATTTCGTCATCAACGGAGACGGATTCCGGGAGGCTGCCGTACTACAGTCCAGAGAAAGCGGTATTCGTATGACCTGCTTTACCGATCAGCCGGGTCTGCAGCTGTATATGGCCAGCCAGCCGGTCGGACTTCCCGGAAAAGGCGGAAAAACCTATGAGCGGCGTACGAGTGTCTGCCTTGAAACACAGCACTTTCCGGACGCGGTCAACCACGATCATTTTCCAAGCACGGTCCTGCTCCCCGGAGAAATGTTCTGCACCAAAACCGTATATCATTTCTCAACCTTTCTGACACAGGGATAAGCCTTCTTTGCCTTATGTGTTAATTTAAATACAACATTTTTGGGGCTTGTAATCATACCGTTTTTGTATTAGAATGACTTTAAAGCGATTAATTGCCGAATGGTGATGGTTGGTTTAGATTCTATTTTAAGGAGGGATTTCAAAATGGCATACGTTATTTCTGATGCTTGTGTCAGCTGTGGAACATGTGAGCCGGAGTGTCCGGTAGGGGCGATCTCCCAGGGAGACAGCCAGTTCGTTATCGATGCGGGTTCCTGTGTTAACTGTGGAACATGCGCAGGCGTTTGTCCGACAGGCGCGATCAGCGAAGAATAAAACACCAAAAAAGCCGTCACCATGTGGCGGCTTTTTTTGCGCCAGAGTCAGCCGGTCCGGCGTCGTTCTCTCCAGATGTATCTCTCTCAGACGCTTCCTGGCTCCTCTGTCATTTTCTTCTGTTTCCATTTTCTCCGTCTGGGTTCTTTCTTCTTTAAACTTCCGCGGATAGCCTCATCCAGCTTCCGGAAGCGTTCTTCCTCTGCTTCTTCCCGCTCGCGCATCAGATAATTGAGCTCCTTGACCACCTGCTCGCCGACATCATCGCTGATATTTCTGCTCAGCTCATGATTGTTGGCCGCGATCGCCTTTCCGACGATCTGCGTCATCAGATCGGTAAACTGCGCCATTTTATCTGTATTATTTAATATGCTCTGGCGCGACTCCTGCACTTTGAGCTGCCCGTCCACAGTTCCGGGTAAATCCGCGGGCTGCATCTTAAATGCCGCCGTCTGCATCTGTGGATTCGGCCCGCCCGGCCTGACCGCCTGTGCATGAAGCCCGGCTGCCTGACCCGCCTGGCCGCTGAGCCCCTTTGCCTGATCGGCCTGCGGATTTGTCCCTGGCGCTCTCTCCATCTGTGCATGAAGCCCGGCCGCCTGACCCGCCTGGCCGCTGAGCCCGGCTGTTCGCCCGGTCTGCCCCTGTTCACCCGCTGCCGGATACGTTCCCTGCGGCTGTGCACCTGCCGGAGCACTCCCCGGACGCTGTCCCTGCCCTGCAGCAACAGGCTGCCGTCCTCCCTGCGGCTGCACTGCCGCCTGCGTGTCTGCCTGTATGCGTGATGTCTGGTCTCCCTTTGTATGGCTCTGCTGCACTCCGGTCTGACCCGTCTGTGTTCTGGCGTCTGCCGCCTTAGTGACCCCTGTCGCTTTTGCAGTCTGCACCTGATGCAGATCCGGCGCGGCCTTTACACCTGCCGCCAGCTCTGCGATCTGTCCCTCCATTGACCCGTTATGTACAATCATACGTATTGCCTTTAACTGGTACCCTTGTTCTTTTAATTCCTTTATCCTTTGGAACTCCTGAATGTTTTCCTTCGTATAATACCGGTGCCCCATCTCATTCCTCGGAATATCAAGCTCCAGTTCATCCTCCCAGTAACGTAGTACATGTGATTCCACATTGACGATATTCGCCGCATCGGAAATCATGTAACGCACCTTTTCCATTCCAGTTCCTCCTTCTTTGTGCCAAGAGGGACCTGCAGACATGTCCCCTGCGCTTTTGCCAGTTTTCCCGTAAGCTGTCGTCAGGAGTCCGCACTCCGCTGCGGGCTTTGTGCCGCGCCTAAATACCGCGCGGTTTGTGCGTCTCCGCCTTAAGCCACAGGAACCCCTTTTTCATTTCTGACTGCGCTAATCTGCATCAGCAAGGGGTTTTCTGTCAGAGTGTTCGATAATTCGAATCAGCTACTAACCTATATTATAAGCGCACAGAACATGTCATACAACGAAAATCGCTCGTCTTATTGCGACAAAATCCGCCGTCTTTTCACCGACCTCCTTTTTCATCTATTTTTCCATATTGGCAAACTTCGTATACTGCGGCAGCCATACAAGATTAACCGTCCCAATCGGACCGTTTCTCTGTTTGGCGATTATAATTTCTGAAATCCCTTTCAGCTCAGAGTCATGATTGTAATAGTCGTCGCGGTAGATAAACATAACCACATCGGCATCCTGCTCAATCGCCCCCGACTCACGCAGATCCGAGAGCATCGGCCTGTGATCCGGGCGCTGTTCGACTGCACGGGAGAGCTGGGAGAGCGCGATTACCGGAACAGACAGTTCCCGCGCAAGCGCCTTGAGCGACCGTGAAATATCGGATATTTCCTGCTGACGCGAATCCGAAGAACGGCCGGAACCGGACATCAGCTGCAGGTAATCGATAATAATCAGTTTCAGATTATGTTCCAGTTTATACTTGCGGCACTTACTGCGCATCTCCGCGATGGAGATCCCCGGCGTATCGTCAATAATCAGTTCTGAATTTCCAATCGTCCCGGCGCCCTCAATCAATTTTTCCCAATCCGTGTCAGAGAGATTTCCAGTGCGCAATGCCTGGGCGTCTACCCTGGCTTCCAGGGAGAACAGACGGTTCACAAGCTGCTCCTTCGACATTTCCAGGGAAAAAATAGCCGTGCACAGATTTTCATGAAACGCCACATACTGCGCGATATTCAGAACAAAAGCCGTTTTTCCCATGGACGGACGCGCCGCGATCAGAATCAGATCAGAAGGCTGCAGTCCCGCCGTCCGATAATCCAGATCGATAAATCCGGTGGGTATCCCCGTAACCGTCCCCGAATTTTTTGCCGCGTTCTCTATTTTTTCAAGCGCATTCATTACAACCTGGCGGATCGGAACGAAGTCCGCACCGCCGCCACGAAGAGAAAGAAGGTCAAACACCTTCTTCTCCACAAGATCCATAATCACATTGATATCTTCTTTTCCGAGATAACACTCGTTTTCAATCTCCTCCATGAGGCGTATCAGCTTCCGGCTCATGGAGTGCTCTTTCACAATCTGAGCATAATACTTTATATTCGCGGAAGTCGGCACCGACGTGAGCAGATCCCTCACAAATTCGAGACTTGCAATTTCCGCCGGGACATCCTTTTCTTTCAGCTTATTCTGAAGCGTAATCAGGTCCACAGGCATCCCTTTATTAAAAAGCTCCACCATCGTGTCAAACAGGATGCCATACTGCTGGTGATAAAAATCCTCTGAAAAAAGCATTTCCATTGCTGTCACAATGGCATCTTTATCCATAATCATCGCCCCGATGACAGACTGCTCCGCCTCCAGGCTGTTTGGCATGATACGTTTTATCAGCGCCTCTTCCATAACGGATTATTCCTCCACAACATGTACCGTAAACACTCCTGTCACCTTCGGATGCAGCTTTATCGCTACTTCCGTCATTCCAAATGCCCTTATCGGCTCCGTAAGCTGCATTTTTTTCTTATCCAGCTCCAGATCAAGCTGCTCTTTCGCCGCAGCCGCAATCTCTTTTGTCGACACAGAACCGAAAGTGCGTCCGCCCTCGCCGCCCTTCATTCTGACTGTCACTTTCTGATCTTTCAGACGCTCTGCGAGCGCGAGCGCCGCGTCGTAGGCTTCCTGGGCCTGCTTTTCAGCGTGCCTGTTTTTCAGCTTTAGGTCGTTCAGGTTTTTCGGGGAGGCCTCCACACCAAGTTTTTTTGGAAAAATCATGTTCCGCGCATAACCGTCGCTGACCTCTACGACCTCTCCTTTTTTCCCCAGTGACTTTACATCCTGCAATAAAATGACTTTCATTGTTTTCCTCCTCTACTCTTTGATATCGCCCGCCTTGATCATCTCATCAATCGTATCCTGTATAATACACTTCGCGCGCATTACGGAACAATCTGTCAGCTGGGCTCCCGCCACGTTCAGATGGCCGCCCCCGCCAAGACGCTCCATGATCAGCTGTACGTTTATCTCATCAATCGACCGGGAACTGACATAAATCTTTTCATGATACTCTGTCAGAACAAACGACGCCTTTATCCCGATAATATTCAGCAGCTCGTTTGCCGCCTGGGCACCTACAATCGTCGGGCTTTCCAGATTATCGGCGGGACAGATGGAAATGGCAAATGAATTGCGGTAAACGACCGCGTGCCGGACCGCCTCCGCCCTCGCCTTATAGGCCGCAAGGTCATTCCGAAGAAGCTTTCTCACCCTTGTGACTTCGGCACCCGCCCTTCTGAGATAAGCCGCCGCTTCAAATGTCCTCACGCCCGTCTTTGTCATAAAATTATTTGTATCGATCAGAACCCCCGCATAAATACAGTCCGCCTCGCAGGCGGCCAGTTTGATGTTTTCCGAAAAGTACTGCAGAACCTCTGCGATCATCTCACACGCACTGGACGCATATGGCTCCACATAGGAAAGCACCGGATTCTCAATAACCTCGCTCCCCTGTCTGTGATGGTCAAAAACACAGATCGTACTGCTCCGTTTCAGAAGCTCCGGACATTCCGTGTAGCTTGGCCGGTTGACATCCACGACCATAACCAGTGTGTTCTCATTTGTGATCATGATGGCCTCTTCACTCTTGATGAACAGATCTGTTGGGTACCCTTTTTCCTCAGAAAACAACTCCACAAGCGGGCGCAGTGACGATGTCACCTCATTTAAAACGATCTGCGCTTTCTTTCCAAGCACACGGGCGGCACAGTAAACACCGATCGCAGCCCCCAGCGCGTCCACGTCGCTGATGCTGTGTCCCATTATGACAACATGCTCGCGGCTCTCAATAATCTCACGCAGCGCGTGCGCTTTGACTCTCGCCTTGACCCTGGTGTTGCGCTCGACCTGCTGGGTTTTGCCCCCATAATAGGAGACCTCCTCACCATCCCTTAAGACCACCTGATCGCCGCCGCGGCCGAGCGCCAGGTCAATCGCCATCCGGGCATACTCATAATTCTGCGTATAACTGCTGCCGTTCACCCCGACACCGATGCTGAGCGTGACAGCCATCTCATTTCCGACTCTGACTGTTTTTACATCTTCGATAATATTAAACCGGTTCTCTTTCAGTTTTTCCAGATATTTCTTCCGAAATACCACAAAGTACTTGTCCTTTTCAATTTTTCGCACCAGCGCATCTATTTCCGTAAAATACTTATTTACCTTACGGTCGATGAGTGCCACGAGCAGCGACTGTTTGACATCTTCTATGCTGTTTAAAGCTTCATCATAATTGTCAATATAAACCAGACCGGCGACAAGCTGCTGCTCCTCCTTTTCTTTGATACTGCTATAGAGCTCCGTCTCGTCAAACAGATACAGGGCGGTCAGGTATTCATCACCCCCGTCCATCTCCACCATCGTGCTGTCCGGAAGCATCGTATCAAAATAAATCCGCTTCATCGAAACGCGGTAATACCGGTCGTTTAAAGTCAGATTTACGGTCTCCACCACCTCGCTGCGCTGCAGAATCTCTTTTGTCAGCGTCGGAAAAATGGTCATAACAGACTTGTGATAGTTTTTATCCTTGCCCGTGATCTTCGTAAACTGCTTATTCACCCACAGAAATCTGGCACTGTAGTCCACCAGCGCATATGGTATCTCAAATTCATTCAGAAGCTGTTTCTGTACCGTGCCATACTGCGTCGCAAAATTGACCAGCTCGTCCGCAAATCCTGGTTTGTTGCGCAGATAGGATATCAGCGTCACCAGAAAATAGATGACAACAAACACGGAAAACACGATTCCGGACACAATCTGATAAAAATACAGGAAAACATTCATCACAACCAGCAGAATCGTCAGAATCAACGGCCAGCAAAAATATGTACGAAGCTTTCCCTTTAATTTCATGTTACTTTTTTTCATATCTCGGCCTCCCCATTCTGGTATGATACCGCAAAAATGGCGCTCACTGTCTATTATAACATTTTGAAGCCGCAATAGAAAGCATTTTGTGAAAAAATTAACGTGAAAGGCACTCATTTATCAAAATGTGCCGGCCAGATTCTCACTGTGACAGGGTCAGATATCTCCCCTGATCGAGATCATCAATCAGATTGTTGGACAAAATCTGCGTACCCGACAGCAGCGGCATCTCGTCGAGCAGCTCACCCGCTTCTTCCTCATACCCGCTGCCCGCCCGGTACCGACAGACCTTATAGCCGGTCTCCGCCCCGAGACCATATACTTTATAGATAAAATCATGCCAGCCGTCTGTCGTCTGCTCACAGACAAACACCGGCGTGCGTATCCCGTCGAGGGCCTTTATCACCGTAAAGCCTCCATTTTTCTCCTCCGCCAGAAGAAGCGCCGGGTCTCCGTTATCCTGTTGTGTGTGCTCACCGACGATCACCGCAAAGATCTCATTTATCCCGTCATCGTTTAAGTCCATATAATTATAATAATAGCGTGTCTCCACTCTGTATTCCTGCGGCACACGATAATATTCTGCCAGAAAATCCGCCAGTTCCTTATATTCTTCCTCACATGCATATATCCGGGAAACAGAAGGCTCCGCCGTCTCACTTTCCGAATACGCCGCCAGAAATTCCTCTCCCCGCCCGGTCTCTTCTTTTTCGCCGCATCCGGCAACGGACACCGTCACAAAAATCAGCAATATCGCAAAAATAATGCAAGCCCCTTTTCGCATAAACCCTCCTGTCTGTCCGCATCGATCTGCTGTTCCGGACAAACATTATATTATATGATTCTCTTAAAAAATCCAAGCTCCTTTCATGAATATTAAAAAAACTTTCAGAATTTAAATCTCAATTTTACCGGCCTTAAGAAGTACAGCCCCCAGCAGGGCAGACAACAGATCCGCCACCGGCTGAGCGGTAATCACGCCTGTATATCCCAGGCTGACAGACAGGAGCAGTAAAACAACTGCAAAAATGATCCCCTGACGGCTCACAGAGAGTGTCAGCGTACAAAGTGATTTCCCGGCGCTCATAAACAAAGTACTGCATACAAGAAATACGCCGGTAAACGGCAAACCCAGAAGCAGACGCCGCAGCATGGGAACCCCCGCTTCCACAATACCGGCATCATCCATAAACAGCCGGATCATATGCGGCGCAGACACCATCAGAATGGCACCGCCCACAAACGCAGTCGCCAGCTGTACCAACAGGTCAAATTTTAATATTGCGCGCAGACGCTCCTTATTTTTTGCGCCATAATTGTAACCGATCAGAGGCTGGGCGCCAAAAGCCGTCGCGATCATCACCATTGTCACCAGCATATTCACCTTACTGACAATTCCCATTGCGGCGACCTTATCCGCTCCGTATGTCACGAGACTGCGGTTTAAAAGCGCTGTGCCAAAGCTGTTCATCAGATTATTGATACTGGCAGGAAGCCCGATCGCAAGCACAGCGCCCACAACTGCCAGATCCACTTTTGCCAGCCGCGGATCCACTGTCAGCTTCTGGCTCTTCCTGCAGATACACCCGATAAACACAATATCGGTCGCCACATTGCCGAGCACGGTAGCTGCCGCCGCTCCGCCCGCTCCCATGCCGAAACCAAAAATAAAAACCGGATCCAGAATAATATTGACCACACTCCCGACAATACTTCCGGCCATCGCGATATTCGCCAGCCCTTCGGTTCTCAGCTCATTCACCGGAACCAGGGTCAGAATGATAAACGGTGCCCCCAGCGCTATCCAGGTATAGTACTGACTGGCATAATAAAACACATTTCCCTCTGCGCCCAGCATTTTAAGAACCGGCGTGCGCAGAGCCAGCATCGCCAAAGCCACCAGTATTCCCGCCATGATTGCTCCGTAAAAGGTAAATCCGCTGACCCTTTTCCCTTCTTCGTCTCTTTGCTGCCCAAACAGACGGCTCATCACACTGCTGCCTCCCAGGCCAAAAAGATCGCCAAGGGATATCATCAGCAGGAAAACCGGAGCGCAGATGGATACCCCGGCCACAAGGTCGGCATCCCCCGTGCGGGCAATAAAAAAGGTATCCGCCATATTATAGATCAGGCTTACAATCTTTGACAGCACAACCGGCAGGGCCAGTGTCAGAAAAGCTCTGGGAACCGGAACGCTCTCAAACAATGTGCTGCTGTTTTCACCTGGGTTTTTTTCGTTTCTTCTCTTTTCATACCATATTCTCCTAATCTTTATTTTTATCATCCTGATTTATTGTATCAAAAAATATTGACAAATTTCGTGACATATGTCACAACAAAATGGGAAGGAGAACAGGAAATGAAAAAAATTTATGAAAAATCCCTCGTCGAAAAATATCTGAAAACGTCGCATCTGTCCGGACAGTTTTGCACCGAAAAACTCGGTTTTTTTCTGATTGAATATCGGCGCGGAGAGTTTTTAAGCCGCCCCGGACAAGACATCGCTTATTTTCTTTTCCCTGTCAGAGGCAGCGTCGTCCTCTATTATCTCGACGAAAACGGGGCCAGAAGAACCATGGCAGTCATGAACAATACCGGCCTGTTAGGCGACATGGAATTTGCGCTGAATACGATCCCGCATTTTTACGCAGAAGCCGTCACCCCCGTCACCGCACTTGCACTTTCCATGGAAAAGAACCGGGCAATACTGGAAAAAGACTGCCGATTTCTGATGTATCTCCTGCGCTGCAATTCCCGGAACAAAATGTCCGTCGCACGCAACACAATCGTACTTTCCCGCCTCGACGACCGTCTGCTCTACTACTTAAAAAATGACTGCCCCGATCAGATGATGATCGGAATGGAACATACCGCCACCCGGCTGCAATGCAGCCGCCGCCAGCTGCAGCGGGTAGTAAAAAAACTGCATGAGCAGGGCCGGCTGATCAAGGCGGGCAAAGGCTGTTATCAATTGTCAGAAAAAGGTCCCGAAGCCTGAAGCTTCGGGACCTTCTCCCGCCGCAGAATTTCTGCGGATTATTCACACACGTACGGCATCAGAGCCACATGACGCGCCCTCTTGATCGCCGCCGTCAGAGCTCTCTGATGTTTTGCACAGTTTCCCGTGATTCTGCGGGGAAGAATCTTCCCACGCTCCGAGATATATCTCTTTAACTTGTTCGTGTCCTTGTAATCGATCACATTGTCTTTGCCACAGAAAACACAAACCTTTTTTCTTCTATGCATCGGGCGTCTCTTTGCCGGAGCGCCTTCTTTGTCTGTCGATTTATTGAAAGCCATGATATTTACCTCCTGTATCGTCTAATTAAACGGTAACTCTTCGTCAATTCCGTCCGGGATATTCATAAAACCGTCGCCGGCCGCGCTGCTCGGGGACGGTCTTTCTGCCGGAGCATATCCAGAGCTGTCGCCGCCCGCATTTTTACTCTCCGCAAACTCCTGCTCCTCCACAATCACTTCCGTGGTATAAACCCGCTGGCCGTCTTTGTTGGTATAGCTCCCGGTCTGAATCCGCCCGGTAACCGCAATCTTGGTTCCTTTGCGAAAATAGCGCTCCGCAAACTCCCCCGCGCGTCCAAACGCGACACACGGTATAAAATCGGCGGTCTGCTGATCCGCGTCCCTCTTAAACCGCCTGTCCACGGCAAGCGTATACCGCGATATCGCCGTTGACTGGTCCCCCTGGGAATAACGGACCTCCGGATCCCTTGTCAGCCGTCCCATAAGAATCACTTTATTCATCTGATTTCCTCTCTATTACGCCTCGTCTTTTCTGACGCATAAGAAACGAAGAACGTTGTCCAGAATACGGACATCCTGCTCTACCGCCGCCGGGACTTTCGTGTCTGCCTCAAACTGAATGAAATAGTAATACCCTTCATTCATCTTCTGTACCTCGTAAGCCAGTCTCTTCTTACCCCACTCTTCTACTTCTGTCACCGTACCGCCTGCACGGGTAATATACTCTTTTGCCCTCTCCAGCACGGCCGCTCTCGCATCGTCTTCGATCTTTGCATTTAAAACGAGCGCCAATTCATACTTATTCATGCGAATGTTTCCTCCTTCTGGTCTCTGGCCCGCCTCTTTCTGTGGCGAGCAAGGAATTTATTTTATAATATATCACAATGAATTACTCTAACACGCTTCCACGCGGATTTCAAGCCTTTTTTCCGTTTTTGTGGAATTATGTAGCGCTTCCGCCTGTACTCTTTTGAAAAAATTCGTCAATACATCCCTTAATCTGTTCCTGTTTCATTGTTTTCAGGAGATAACCCGCCGGTTTTAAGGCAACCACTTTCTGAATATGCTCCTTATTGGCCGTACCCGTCAGAAAAATAACCGGAATATCCGCAAATTCTTTTTCCGCCCGTATCATTTCCAGCACCTGTTTTCCGTCGCAGACAGGCATCTCATAATCCAGCAGAACCAGGTCCGGCCTGTCAAGAATCATAGAACGTATCGCTGACAGCCCCGACGGCGCCATCGAGACATCATAATCCCTGCCGAGCAGTTCCTTCATTGCATGCCGCACAACATTGGAGTCATCTACCACCAGCACCTTCCTGCGTCCTCCCGCCTCGTTGTTTTTCAGATAATTCGCAATCTCAACCATCGCATTGTCCGCCTTGATTGCCGGTCCGACGGTCTCTTCGAGCAGATGCGGCGCCATGACACAATAGGCAAAATAACCCTCCCCTGTGTCAAAGAGCAGACTGCACTGCGGGCTGCGCTTTCCGAATACCCTCTGAAACTGCTCATAAGTGAGCAGATTTTCTTCCTTTACTTCAAATAACTCGGCTGTCGGAAAATGGATTCTCACCCGGTCCACAAATTGCTGCGCCGTATACCTTGTCGCATTCATCATCATCGTACTCAGCTTTTCGGATTCCTCACCGAGCAGCTCACCGATCGTCCTGACAAGCAGGCGCTCTTCAAAAACAAGAAAGATTTCCCAGGTCTGACCGTCCTTAGAGCCATATGCAAGCCTGTAATATACCCCTTTTCCGAATTTTTCACCGCCGTAGCTCTCGCTGATCACCTTGGCCTGCAGACAGAACAAATCCTGGAGGAGCTGGATAATTACCCGTTTCATCGCCGCCTGCTGCTCCTCCGGCAGAAGCCCGCCCCACTTGCTTACCGCCTTCCCCGTGATCGCCCTGTCCTCTGTCATCGTATGGCCGATTAACCATCCCGCACACACGCCCAGAAAATGCTTTACGGCTTCGGGAGCATATTTTGTCTCCTTTAACTCCCGCTCGATCTCCGGAAGCGTCTTTTTTCTGAAATTGTCATGAAGACGCCGGTGCATATCATATCCGTGATAACCGATCGACGCCATATACACTTCTTCTTCCGAAAAATGTTTCATGGCGTGCTCTTTAAAAAATTTAATCCCTTCCTCGCAAACCCACCGGCTCTTTTCCCCATCTTCCATATAAGAAAAAAGCTTATTCATGATACTGAAAAGTCTTTTGTGCTCCCTGTCAATAATATCCACACCGATATTGAACCTATCCTGCCACAAAAATTGATTTCCACCCATGCCATCCTCCTTAGCCATTTCATAAATTCAGCAGATACTCAGATCAGGCGGGAGACCACACAAAACCGACAATCCCCCTTATTTCATCTTAACAGACTCTTAATCCTTTAGCTCGAAATTATAGCATATTGGATACTTTATTTCAATAATGCCATTTCAAACAAATACAAGATTGATTTTATTGCTCCGCTGCCCTAAAATAGACGTTATAATTATAAAATACACAAAAGCACACATCACAATGTTTTTTCCTGCACGGAATCCATGTGAAAAAATACGAACTGAAAAACCCTTAAGCCCTCGGGCCGGGAACACGGAAACCTTCTGACTCACAGGTTTGTGTCTGCGTTGCATCCACAAACCCGATATGTGCAAAAAGCAACGCAGAAATAAGGTGATTTATGAGCAAAAAAGTTCGTATGGTACTTTATGTACTCTCAATTGTAATTCTGGCAGGCACAGTCGGCCTGTGTGTTCTGAAAGGCTCCGGCCAGAGCACGGACCGCACATCACACACACAGACCGACCGTGCGCCACACACAAAAAACCAGGATACGGAAAAAAAACAGGATACTCCACAGACTGCAGATACGCCGCGCGAAAACAATCCGTACACCGGGATATCGGTAGAAAACCTGATAAATACCGATAACTTCATTCCGGAAGAAAAATCGACGACAATCCTCTTTACCGGCGATGTGCTTTTTGCCAACGCATTCAAGGCCGGATATGACGCAGGCGGTATCGGCAGCATCATCGACGATGACCTGCTAAAGGAACTGACCGGCGCCGATATCCTTATGATAAACAATGAATTTCCGTTCAGCGACCGCGGTATGCCTGCACCGGACAAGCAGTTTACATTTCGCTGCAGTCCTTCATATATAAATGCGTTAAAGGAGATGGGTGTCGATGTCGTTACCCTGGCAAACAATCATACACTCGACTACGGGAAAGATGCGCTTTCCGACACTTTTATTACGCTTGACAGCGCAGAAATCCTTTACGCAGGCGCCGGAGAAACCATCGAACGGGCAGAAGAAGTGCAGGTCATCGAGACAAACGGAAAGCGCTTTGGATTCCTCGGCGTTTCCCGTGTGATTCCGGAGGGGAGCTGGAAGATAGAAAACAGTGCGCCGGGACTTTTTTCCTGTTATAACGATACCCGGCTGATCGAACTTGTCGCAGAAGCAAAGAAAACCTGTGATTTCCTCGCCGTCTATCCACACTGGGGCACAGAACATGAAGAATATCCCCAGAGTTATCAGACAGCGATCGCACAGCGATGTATCGCCGCAGGTGCAGACCTGATCGTGGGCTCCCATCCGCACTGTCTGCAGGGCGTATCATACATAGACGGCAGACCGGTTTTTTACAGTCTTGGCAATTTTATCTTTGGCCAGACCATCGACCGCTCCGCCGTCTTAAAAGTGACGGTCGATGCTTCTGGCAATACATCTTTCCGCCTTCTTCCCGTTTATGCCACGCAAGGCATGACCCGCCTGGCCGACGGCGCCAGAGGAGAGGAAATCTGCCGATATCTCAACCGGATCTCTTCCGGAGCAGCAATCTCCTCTGACGGTGCCGTCACCGAAAAATAAATTTACCGAAAACCTGCAGTAACCCCGGACGCCGCTGCCAGAATCTGCGATAAGGGATTACTGCAGGATCTGTGCGTCCCACTCCAGAAGTTCTCCGTCTGCCGCACTGATTTCAATCTCATGACTCATATTGTCATATAACAGACGGCCGACATATCTCGCCCCGTCATCATGTGTATCCAGATACACAGTGATATCCTCCGCTTCCGCCCCAGGAACCAGAGCAAGAATATATGCAAGCGCCTGCTCTTCGGAAATCATGCCGGCCCCCTGCGCCGCGCCATGATGGTAGGACGCTTCTGCGTCGATCTCAAAACTGCGAATCGAGCCGTCGGCTGCATTCAGCTCATATTCGTACTCCGTACCGGAGGCGGACCAGAATTCCACGTCAAAAACACGCACGCCATCTTCCATATCCGGCTTCACTTCACTGGAATGCACATCGCCGGTACGCAGCCCCGCATGCTCCAGAGCGATGGAAAGCGCCTCCTCGGAACGAATGCCCTGCGCATCACCGCCGTCCCCTGTATTCTGCCCCTCATCCGTCTGCCGCTCCGTACCCTGCCGTATATCCTCTAAAGCTTCCTCTCCCTGCGCCGCATCGGAATCCCCTCCGCTCTGCCCTGTGGAATCAGGCGCTGCATTTCCTCCGCTCTGCGAGACAGAGCCTCCTGTATCTGCCGGCCTGTGACGCTCGCCTGTCACCGCCCCCGTGAGGGCGTCGACCTCATATTCATGTTCCATCCCATTTTCTGTGAAAACGACTTCATAGTAAAAAATATCATCCTCGCTTTCCAGTTCCACCGACGAAAAAATCACATTATCCGCCTGAGAACCAGCCTCTTTTAACGCCGCCTCTTTTGCAGCCTGTACTCCGATATAGTCTTCAACAGAACCTGCTTTGTCGCCACAGCCGGCAAAAAGCACGGCAAATGCCATGCCACAGGCTAAAAATCGCTCTGCGCAGCCTCTTTTTCTATTCATAAGCACCTCCATAAATATTCTGACCACTGCTCCGGGACATCCGTTGCCGGACTCCTCCGACAGAGTGATATACCAGAAAACAAGAAACTCTGACGGATTTCTTCATTTATAACTACAGGGCCTGCAGACGCTCCTGCCACGTCTGCAGACCCTGTATGAAGCTGAAAAATAACGATTACAGGGCGATTCCACACCCCTTGAGCAGCTCGCGCGCACTGTCCAGAGAGTCGACGCCGTGCAGGTTTTTGATCGGTGCAAACTCTTTTGCACGATCCACCTCATACGGCAGGCAGTCGTCCATCATATGCACCATATCAAGCACCAGCGCCTCAAATTTATAACCGTTTGGCACATCCGGTTTTACCATTCTGCCGTCTGCATCAATATGTGGTATCTTCTTTTCCACCACATGAACCTGCATCTTCTGGTCAACAATCTGCTCCAGCTTTTTCTCGGAAAACAGGTAATTTAAAATCACGCCGAACCCATATTCCAGCGTTCCGTCCTCTTTCCGCGCCGTCTCCATTTCCTCTGTCATCTCATAATACTCGACAATGGACGGCTTTCCATCCTCCGTACACAACACGCCGATTTTTTCATCCGGCGCCGCCTTGCGCACCACCTTCGCCCCGCTCTCACAGCCATATGCAATGGTCGCACCGACAAATACCGGATCTGCGATCCGCTGCAGGCAGTTGTCGACGGCAAATACATTGAGCCATTCTATCCCCTTTTCACGGAGATCATCAAGGAGCCCTGCCTTTACCATCGAACCAAACCACCCACCGTTTCCATTCGGGGACATTGCGGCTTTTGTGGGCGAAGCCAGATAAACCCGCCCTTCATAGTCACAGGCCGGCGCCATCTCCTGCACAAAAAACTTTATATATTCTTTCGGATAGCCAAAATATGCATGCTCTTCAAAGAACGCCGTCGTATCGTCATGATTGATGTTGCTCGTCATCACATAGAGCGGAACCGGCACGCCGGCCTCGTCGGTCACATCGGTCAGATTACGCACAAGCTGCTCGAATAAATACAGCTCCCGGTCAATTCCGATGTTTAACGTTCCTTTTGGCTTTTCAAGACCGAGTCTGGTCCCCTGGCCTCCCGCCAGAAGAACTGCGCCTACGCGCCCCTCCCTGATCGCCTTTAACCCGATCTCTTTAAATTCCGCACCGCGCGCCTGTATCTCAGCAAGCTCCACCGCCGCGAGAGGAGCAAAACACCCCCTCTGGCCCGTCACGTCTTTATCGGCGATATGATCCAGAACGGACCAGTCAATGTTATCCAGGTTTTTCTTAAGTTCCTCGTTTTCCTGTCCGGAATTTCTGCTCATGGCGGACCGTATATAATACTGTTTTTCATCCTCCCATATTTTCATAGCGCTTCATGCCTCCTTTCTTCTTCTCCCATTCGTTCTACTTTCGCTCGAGGGATAAACCATTTAAAATCTCACCATCCCCCGCCTCGTAAGAGATTGTCACCAGATCTTCCACGTTTAAAATGACAGCAGCCGGATATTCGCCGCCGTTGATCTGATAATATACGTTTTCGTCCTTCAGGCGGATCAGATACCAGGTGTCTCCGTTCATGACAAAGGAGCGGATCTCCGCCACTCTTCCCCTGGCCTCTTTCTGGTCGACGGGCTCCACGGCCTCCACCTCCGCTATCCCGTTTTTCTTAAGCTGCTGCGCATAATTTTCCTGACATTCCTCCACGGTATTCCCGACTGCCACAATCTGATACTGACTGACATTTACCATGGCATACATCTTGACCAGCTGAGAGGCATCTTTTAACGCCATAAAATAAGTCGGTTCCCCGCCGATATTCAGAAGAATCGGAAATGTCGCCATATAACTGTACTGTTGTACCGCACCCTGCGCCGAGTTCATACCCGCATTTTCATTTGCCCCGGCACAGACATAATAGCGCGCCTCTTTCGTGCGCTGATTTACAAGGATAAAGCCGAGATTACTCTCGTCTCCGCCCACCGAGGTGACCCCGGTGTACACCCACACGTCGTCGTCCATGGCGATATAATTATAACCGGACGTAGACTTGGTACATCCACTCTGCCCCAGAATCGAATTCCAGAAACCGCTCTGGTACATTCCGTAATAATCATACTGCTCCATAATCAGCCGCGCGCTGCAGACACGGTCTACCCACGAAGGAACCTCGCTGATCGGATAATACGCGCTCTCTCCCGTGACCGCATTGACCAAAACCGCGCCCGTGACATCCGTCCCTCCGAACAGTCCGATCGTCTTTGTGACTGTCGTGGCACACCAGTAAGGTATGCCGTCGTCGTCCACTTCAAAATTGACGTCATAAAATATTTTCGTCGGATAACGGAAGCGGAGGTGGCGGTAAATATTCCGGTTAAAAAGCTCTGACGGAGAATACTTCATCCCCTCCTCAAGCCGTTTAACCGTAACCTCCTGCGTGACCATATCGATCAGAAGATAAGCCGGGATACCCGCCCCGCGATTTTTCCACCATTTAATAATATCGCCATAATTCAGATAGGTTGCGCGCACAGGAATGTCGCGGTAATTAATCTGCGCCGAGCTGTCGTCCACTTCAAACTGGGATACCAGGTCGGAAAGCTCTCCCATCTTTTTGTTTGCCAGCGTATTGGCCGAATTTTCATCCAGCATCGGTATCTGATCCCAGCTCACCTCATGCACCTCGGCCGCAAAGTCTCCCTGTTCCATCTTAAGAAGCTCTGCATAATCCCTTGCCCGGAAAAGCACATTTCCGGCCAGATTTCCCACAACCGCAATCACAGCCAGAGCCGCCGCCACGACAACGGGGATCGTGCATTTCCGGATCAGATGTTTCGCGTATTCCTTCACACCGACCGCTTTAAACCCGGTCACAAACAGGCTGCAGGCGCAGTAAACGGCGCACAGAGCAAACACAAATGTATAAAATTCGGCTGTATGCAGATTAACAGCCGGCAGTTTCAGATAAAAATAGACTGCCCCGAAAACAACCGTCACCAGTATACTGATCAGCATATCTTCCTCCTTTAATTAAACCCACGGAACCCTTTTCCGATAATCTCGCTGCTGTTGGTAATCGCGATAAACGCGGACGGCTGGTTTCTGCGGATAAAATTGCGCAGCTCCACCGCCTGGCCCCGGTTTACAATCGTGATAATAATCGTCTTTTTATGATGTTCATATGTGCCCTGCGCGTCATAAACCGTCGCGCTGCGCTCCAGATCATGCATAATAAAATCACAGATGGGCTCCGGCTCATTACAGATAATCGTAAAGTATTTGCACAGATTGACGCGCTCAATCACATCGTCTACCACCAGCGACTTCGCAAGAAGGCCACACAGCGAAAACAGTCCGATCTGCGCATCAAATATCATACAGGCTGCGATTACAATACCGAGATCCACAAAAAACAGCGCCGCCCCGATATTCAGCTTTGTATATTTTTTCAAAATCATCGCGATAATATCCGTTCCTCCGCCGGACGCGCCCACATTAAATAAAATCGCAGAACCAAACGCGGGCAGCACAACGGCATAGACCAGCTCAAGAACCGGCTGGGCCGTCAGCGGCGCCTCGAGCGGAAACAGCTTTTCC
The DNA here is from genome assembly GCA_947649645.1 of uncultured Roseburia sp. Lineage (GTDB taxonomy): Bacteria > Bacillota > Clostridia > Lachnospirales > Lachnospiraceae > Roseburia. Next base: position 156,658 of record CANSSP010000002.1, read on the forward strand.
GCAAGGCTTAAGCCCACAGACGTAAGCAGGCTCACATACACCGTTTTTGTCCCAAATCCCTTCCCCAGAAACAGAAAACCGACGACAAGCAGCGCCATGTTAAGGATAAATGTAATCGTTCCCGGCGAAACCGGCATGACAGCCGCAAGCAGAACGGCAAAACCCGTCACCCCTCCGAACGAAAACTTGTTTGGAAATTTAAACAGATAAATCCCTGCAACCATAACAAGCGTCGCCACTGTCAGAACGGCATATTCCTCCAGAATCCTTATCACTTTTCCCCTATTCTTGTACATTTTCCCAAAATCCTCTTATCCCCATATTCTTTTGCATTGACCAACGATTCTATATCCTTCAATATACCACTTTATATCTTTTCTTTCAATCTATGTTTTATTGCTGAAATGATTTCACCAAAAAAATGTCACACAGCCGGCTCACCTTCTGCATGACATTTTCTGACTTATTTATCCTGCCCCGGGCACAATCCGGAAAACCGATCGGCCGGCTCACCCTTCAATCGCGATAAACTTCTTCTGCTCCGCTTCCGGAAGCGCCTGCTTTTTGGGCACGGTCATCGTAAGAATACCATCCGTGAATTTTGCCCGGATATCTTCTTCCGTCACGTTCTCCCCGACATAGAAACTTCTGCTGTAACTGCCGGAATAGCGCTCTTTGCGGACATATCTGCCCTTTGCATCCTTCTCATCCTTATTTTCCGTGCGTGAAGCCTGCACTGTCAGATAGCCCTTCTTTAATTCTGCCTTCACATCTTCCTTCGTAAATCCCGGCAGCTCCATATCGATCTGATACGCATCCGCGAGCTCCCGGATATCAGTATTCATCGCACTGGCCGTCCGCATCCCCCTGGCAGGTACAAACATGTTGTCAAAAAAATCTTCAAATAAGCTGTCCGTAAAATTGTCGTTGAAAATACCTGGTCTTAACATAACGCATACCCTCTTTCTCTAAAAAATGAAATATGTTTCACTGTGGTTTCTATTAGGTTCCCCTCGTAGGTGTTTTCCTATTCGGTAATTCTGTTATACACCTTATTGTTAGCACTGTCAATAGATGAGTGCTAAAATTGTGTGAAAACAATATAAATATTTTATAAAATATCATTTTATTTAAAAAGCATTGATGATTGCAAAAAGCAGATGAAAATGATAAGATGATGCACAAATTGTCATCATTTATAAATCGGAGGAAACATACCATGATACAACTTCTACTGGCTGTAATTTACCTGGCATTTATCAGTCTCGGCCTGCCGGATTCCCTGCTCGGTGCCGCATGGCCCATGATGTATCCAGAATTTAACGTACCGGTTTCCTACGCCGGAATCCTCTCAATGCTCATCTCGCTCGGCACGATCACATCAAGCCTGCAGAGCGACCGCCTCACCCGGCGCCTTGGCGCCGGAAAAGTCACAGCCATAAGTGTGGCGATGACAGCTATCGCCCTTTTCGGATTTTCTTTCAGCCACCAGTACTGGCAGCTGATTTTATGGTCCATTCCCTACGGTCTGGGTGCAGGAAGCGTGGACGCGGCGCTCAATAACTATGTCGCGCTGCATTTTGAGAGCCGCCATATGAGCTGGCTGCACTGTATGTGGGGACTGGGGGCCTCCACCGGCCCCTACATCATGGGATACGCTCTGACCGGCGGCCGGCCATGGAATGCCGGATACTTTTATATCGGAATCCTCCAGGCCGCCCTCACATTGATCCTGTTTTTTAGTCTGCCGCTGTGGAAAAAAGAAGATACCGGAACCGCAGCTTCCAGAAAAGCGCTTTCTCTAAAAGAAATATTTTCGATTCCGGGTGCAAAAGAAATTATGCTGATGTTTTTCTGCTACTGCTCGCTGGAGCAGACCGCGGGGCTCTGGGCAAGCAGTTATCTCGTGTTACATAAGGGCGTTTCCGTCGAAATGGCTGCAAATTATGCCAGCATGTTCTACATCGGCATCACCGTCGGCAGAGCCGCCAGCGGCTTTATCACAATGAAGCGGAACGATACACAGATGATCCGCCTGGGACAGACCATAATCGCCGCCGGCATCGCCGTTCTGCTCCTGCCGCTCACCGACACCGTCTCTCTGGCCGGCCTGATTTTAATCGGCCTGGGGTGCGCTCCGGTATATCCCTGTGTCATTCACTCCACCCCGGCGCATTTCGGCGCGGAGCGGTCACAGGCAATCATCGGCGTCCAGATGGCAAGCGCATATGTCGGAACCTGTATTATGCCGCCCGTCTTCGGCTGGATCGCCGCGCACATTACGGTGGCATTACTGCCCGTCTATCTGTTTCTGCTCGTCCTTCTGATGTTTTTCATGCACGAACGGCTGCTGCAGAAAACTCCCACACAGAGCTGACGCGCCGCGCTGCAGCCTAAGCGCCGGGGGATGTCCCGCCAGATGAAACGGCTGCGTCACGTGCCGGCCGCGCCGGGGAATGTAGTGTGACTGACGCATTCCCCTGTCCGGCTGTCATACACCGTCACTTCTATATCGGCACCGGCGTCAGATGAAACGGCTGCGTTTTCTTCTGCTGCCGGCCCGGCCCCCTCCTTAAAATTGTCAACCCAAAAAATCTGCTCCACAGAAGAATCGACCGGTTTTTCGATTCCTCCGGCATTTTTTAAAAGTTTCCAGAACAGATCGTCCGAATAGATTTCAGACCCCGCCGCCACTTTTATCTCACTGCTGAAACCGGAATCCGCCAGAAGCATCAGATAAGGATACAGCTCTTTCGTACTGTTCAGCTGCATATTTTCATAAAGCCTGTAATTTCTGTAATCCTCGTTCCATGCCGCGTACGCCGCATCCTGACGCCGGTCCGCAAGCTGATAGTTGTCTCTCATATATGCCCCCAGCCAGGAACTCCACTTCCTGGCGCCGGATGAATTCAGGTGTGTGCCGTCAAGAAAGTCACAGGACGGATCCACGATATTCTCCTCCAGTCCATTCAGAAACGGAATCCCATACTCCTCTGCAATCTCATAGACGCTGTTCACATACCGCAGTTCCTCCTCGCTCCCGTAAAACGGGATCATCGTCAGAACGATCGGCACATCCAGCTCCTGGCACAGTTCGATTGATCTCCGCAGATACTCCTTCCCCACCGTCTCAGTCCGGTCAGCCTGCGTTCGCTCGAGCGTCGCCAGTTCCTGCATGGAAGATACCGCCGGTTTCATATGATCCGTATTTTCATAGGCTCCTTTCTGATAAGAAACCTTGCTGACAAAATAATCACTGTTCACACTTTCCCAGCGGCTGTGGTACAGCGAAAAGGGCCAGAAAAACGCAATCTGCATATCTCGTGGAATAAGATCAAGAATCGCCTGGATTTTTGTCTTTGTAAGCGGCATCGGATCCAGCGATTCATGCAGGAAATTCACCGTGCTCCCCTCCCATTTCTGATCAAAAGTGACAAGGCAGGCGTCCAGAACCACCAGCTTTGGCCTCTTCTGTTCCAGGGCATTCTTTAAAATCCAATAATCTCCATTCAGCTTCTGCCCGCTGTTGGCCAGATTAAAAGAAGTAATTCCATATTCATTCCATATTTCCATCGGGAGAACTCCCATTACGGCATGGCTGCTGCCCAGATAGATCACATCATACGCCTCATCCGTCTCATAAAAATCATGATTTTTTACAAATCCTTCGTCCCTGCGCAGAAACCGCGCGGCAAGCATTACAAACAGCACGATACTGACTGCAATCACAGCCGACTGTAAAAATTTTCTCATCTCCGCCACCTCTAAAATTGAAAATAGATAAACCCGGCTTCATCGTATTCCGGCCCCCAGATGCCAAAAATCAGAATCAGCACGACAGACCCGACCACTACAAGATACCGGAACCAGAAATCCTGCTTCTTAATAAACTCGCGCACACAGACTCCCCTGTATTTGAGAAAATCTGCCGCAGCCAGTATCAGAAGCCCGACAATCATAACAACAAAATTTTTTCTGGTGATAACTTTACATGAAAGCGATTCGTCAAACAAAATCCATAAATTGGGGTGATGCAGAATTGACTGAATCACCTGCACGGCCTGATCAACGGAACCTGATCTGAAAAAAATCCACGAAAAGTCAACCAGCACAAACGTCACGATTATCTGTGCCAGCCGGTGCCCAAAGCTGTCCGTATGAAGACAAAAAACATCCGCCGCCCTCTCTCTGACTTTCCGGGTCATCCCGCCGATAATCTGATAGACGGCATTTAAGAGACCCCAGATCACAAAAGTCCATCCGGCCCCGTGCCAGAGTCCGCTCACCGAAAAGACAATCAGAATATTCAGATATTTCCGCAACGTTCCTTTCCGGTTTCCGCCCAGCGGTATATACAGATAATCCCTGAACCAGCTCGAAAGCGAAATATGCCAGCGCTGCCAGAATCCGGCGACGCTTTCCCCGAAATATGGCGCGCGAAAGTTTTCCATGAGCTCAAATCCCATAATCTTCGCCGCTCCCATTGCAATCGTGGAATATCCCGCAAAATCACAATAAATCTGAAAAGCAAACAAAAACGTAGCAAAGGCCAGATACACCCCCGTATAAGTCCTCATATTCCCATACACGGTATCCACAAACAGCGCAATCCGGTCAGCCAGAACCATTTTCAGAAAATACCCCCACAGCATCAGATAAACGCCGTCGCGTAAATTCTCATAATCAAACCGGTGTGTTTCCCTTACCTGCCTCAAAAGATTTTTCGACCGCTCAATCGGCCCTGCGACAAGCTGTGGAAAAAATGACACAAACAGCGCGTATTTCAGGAAATTTTTCTCTGCTTCAGTCTCTCCCCGGTACACATCAATTGTATATCCCAGCGCCTGAAACGTAAAAAAAGAGATACCGACCGGCAGAACAATATCATACGTCGCAAACTGCCTGTCCACATGCGCGGACGACAAAACCCGGTTAACATTCTCGATTGCAAAATTAAAATATTTGAAATAAAACAGAACGGCCAGATTCAGCGCGGCCCCCGCCGCCACGCACCACTTCATCCTGCGCCTGCAGACATCCGCATCCGTCTGCCTCTCCTTTATGGATTGCAGTATACGCCCGCAAAGCCATGTCACAGTTGTAGAAAATAACATTAACAGCGCATATTTCGGGTTCCAGCTCATATAGAAAAAATAACTCGCGAGCAAAAGCCAGATCGATTGGCATTTTGCCGGCATAAGAAAATAGCCCAGTACAACGACCGGAAAAAAGAGGACAAATTCAATGGAATTAAATAACATAATGTGTTGCTTTATCTCCTTCCTTGTTCATATATCTGACAGGAACTATTATAAAGCTTTTGCAAAAACATGTCTATCTATGAAATAAATCTGTCCATTCTCCGTTCTCATCACCCGTCTGCCCATACTCCATGGGTACCTCATCAGAAAGCTCTCTTATTTTTTTCAAGATACTCTCCAGGCTCTCGCCTCCCTCTTCCAGCGGAGGCTCCTCCTCCCATTTCTTTTGAGACGATATCCGTCCGGCCCACGAAAGTGTATAAAGCAGATCGAACATCAGATAAAAAATCACAATGGCGCGCCAGTCTCCTGGTATCCCTGCAACAAAACACCAGTAAGCCCCCGGGACGATCAGCGTCATCGTAAAATACCGCAGAATATCAACCGGACATCCGCTGACCACATACAATCTCTCATATTTCGCCAGCTTTCGACATATTTCTACTAATTTTTCTCGTTTTCTAAGACTTTTAATCCTTGAATTTTTTCTCATTTTATATACCGCCCCTCAACGAAATACGCACTAATTCAAGGATATTCTACCATTTTAAACTTTTTTTTACAATTGATGGACGTAGGTTTTTCTCTTTTCTTATCGACACGTTTTTCTTGTAATCACAGAATTTTTATACCATAATTACTTTTGGCGATATATGGAATTTTGCCGCAGGCGCATCCTTAGAAATTAAAAACAGCAGAGAATACCACCGTCGTGTATTCTCTGCTGTTTTTTGTACCAGACTTTATCGGAGCAGCTTTCCGAACAGGGAATGCTTCTCTACTTTCTTTTCCATCGCCAGATCTTCTCCTGCCTCCTGCTTCCAGCGGAAATACTCCGCGTCCAGATTTACTTTGATCTCCGGCGTAATCTGCTTCTCTGCAGAATCTTCTTCGTCTGCTCCGATCCCGGAAAACGCCTCTTCCATCGGGATCCCGACTTTGTCAAAATACGCGCGATTCACCCTGATCTCCGGCTTCACAATCTTAAAATCCGACTTTTCTGCCGAAGGCGCTGAAGGCTGCGGTCCCTGTACAGACTCTTTGTCATCCTTCTTTTCCTGCTCTGCTTCACCGGTATCCTTCGCGGGCGTCTGCTTGGACGGCACCGTTTCCGACGGCTGTGAATCCTCCGACGGCGGCGCTTCTGAAGACTGCGTGCCTTTTGATTTTGCCTCCTTTTCCCCGCGCACGCGCTCTCTTTCCTTCTCCCTCGCTTTTTCCCTCTCCCTTTCTTTTTCCTTCTCCCGCTCTTTTTCTTTTTTGATCTCCTTATTCCGATCTTCGATAAGCTTTAAATACTTCTCCGTATCCACCAGGTCCTGCAGATGACTTTTCAGCTCGGACTGGTCACGGCGCACAATATCCCGTTCCTTTTTCATTTCGTCGCTCATTTTCTCATAGACAGACTTCAGTGAATCAGCGGCTTCCTGCATGATATCCTGCACCCGGCAGAGCGCCTCATCCGTGTAAAGTACGGAAGCGGCATAGACGTCCTCCGCCTTGCGGCTGGCATCCCAGACGATCTCCTCTCCGCGTTTGCGCGCCTCTCTGTCCGCGGCGTCCCGGCTCTGCTGCGTCAGCTCATATTCGTCCATCAGCATGTAAATGGATGCGCTCAGACGGGCAAGCAGATCCGACATCTGCTTTTTATCCACGATCACCCGGTTTATATTTTCTCCATAAACTTCACTCCTGGAAAGCAGGATGTGAATTTCCCGTAAAACCTGTTCCGTCTTATCCTGTGCGCTCATTCTCTCTCTCCCGTATCCTCTTTGTCTATCTTATTCCTATTCTATTGGCGTTTTTCTTTTTCATGCGTCTTATCAATTTTATCACCAGAACCGCCAGTAAGACAACCAGAAAAATGAAGATCAGCAGGATAATGACAAACATAACTGCGTATCTGCTGGGATTTTTCAAAAGATCTCCCATACTGCGGCTCTCTTCCACCACTTTTCTGTCATGCTGTGTGTTATAATAGTCCGACACGTCGGGAATACCGTCCCCGTCCACATCCGCAAACGACGCCATATACCGCGCAATGGCATCCCACGCTTTCAATTCTTTTGTGCCCTCATATATAATAGCATCCTCAAAATCCTCAATCGGTGTCCCGTCCGCGTGCTTTGGAACAATGGAAAGCAGCCCGTAAGACATATCCGTGACGGCGCCCAGCATCTGTCCGCTGTACAGATCTGCCACAACACGGTACAATTTTTTATCCTCGACCTCCACGCGGCCGCCTTGCGCATCAACCAGATAAAGATCCGTTACTTTGTTTAAAATCAGGCGATTCGGATTGTAGTTAAAGTGCAGACCGCTGATATAAAGCCTTGCGGTCGTCATAAAATCAGAAACAGACGCATCGATCTCGGCGGCTGTCCGCAGTTCTTTTCCGGTCAGCCATACACTGATCAGCGGATATCCCGGCACTCCGTCCGGCCCTGTCCCCAGAGAAAAGGAATTGTACACGCTCTCGACCGTGATATCGCCTTTCGTGTAGGTATCGCGCACCGTACCGCTCGGCACTACCGCCAGATCCACCCCGACACCGTCAAAATCAGGCGATGCCGTCACCGCATAGGCATATGCGTCGGACATAAGATCTCCCAGGTTCTGCTCTGTATGCTCCGTCTGCAGATCTTCAACCGTGGCAAACGTCACCTCATTTCTTGCGAGAACCTGCTTTCTGGTATAGCCGAATGCCGAAAGATAACCGGTATCTACCGCATCCAGAAAGGCATCTGCCTTTTCCTGCGTCTTTTCATCCGCCGTAATCTCTTCCGTGACCGCAAGCAGTTCATATTCCGTGATTTTCCACCTGCCGCTGTCCTCCTGCTCCATGGACAGCGAACCCAGCCGCTTCCCATACTCTCCCGCCGAAACAATCGACGTATTTCCGTGAACAATCGGTTCTGAAAGCTCCGTATGCGTATGTCCGCTTACAATCAGATCCAGCTCCGGGACACTTTTCGCCAGCTTCTCATCCTCGGATTTACTCTCATCTTCCCAGGTTCCGCCATGCGACACACAGACGATCATATCAACGTCTTCGGCCGCCCGGATCTCCTCCACAGTCTCCTTCACAGCCTCCGCCGGATCTTTAAACAGTAATTCGCAAGTGGGCGCACAGGCAAGCGAATCCATCCCGAATACCCCCAGTACAGCAACGTCCACGTCCCCCTTTGTGAGAACAACGTAATCTTTCACACCATATGTAGCAAACCCTTCCGCGATCAGCGTCTGTCCCTCGCTCATCCCCGCTTTCTCCATGGCCTCCCAGTCCACATTGCAGACGACAAGCTCCGGTATGGGATCTCCGGATACCGCCGCGCTTTTTAACATATCGGCCAGTCCGCCGGAACGGTAATCAAATTCATGATTTCCAAGCGTTGTGACGTCGCAGCCGATCTCGCCGAGCATGCGAAGTTCGGCCGCTTCCTGCTCATAAACCGTCTGCACCAGCGTCCCCATTGAAAAATCGCCCGCATCGACAATAAGAGTGTCCGGATTTTTTTCTTTCTGTTCGTTTATCAGCGTTTTCATCCGGGCAAAACCACCGACTGTCACATTTTTTCCGTCAATAACTGTGGAAAAACTATTTATATGGGAATGCGTATCATGCGTAAACAGCAGATCAAGCCGTTTCTCTTTTTCCTCCGCGGATACGCCGTCCACCCCCGCCAGTATCTGCAGCAACAGAACAGCTGCAAAGAACACAGCCGGAACACTTTTTATTTTTTTCATAAATCTCCTCATCTTATCAGATTATTTTTTATCTTTCCGATCGTGATATAATTGTTCAGCAGAGCGCTGACGTCACTGTCTCCCTGTGCTTCTTTCATCGGTGCCTCCACCGGCGTCAGCGTAAAGCTTCCGTCCTCTGCGTCCGTTCTGTCATAGAGGTCAAGGAAAAACGCATGGCCCGCCGTCCCGTCCACCTCGCAGATCCCCCTGCACTCCTTCAGGCTGCATCCGGGAAAGTTTACGTTCCAGATCTCATTCGCCCCGATCGGACGGCCAAGCAGATCTCTGGTGATGGAGCGGATAAAATGCTCCAGAACCTCATACACTCCGTTGGACTGGCTGGAAAAAGCAATCGCAGGCACCCCCTGCATCAGCGCCTCCATCGCAGCTCCCACCGTTCCGGAATAAGCGATGTCATATCCCGCATTATATCCGTGATTGACACCGGAAAATACGATATCTGGTTTTTCCGGCATCAGATACGCCAGTCCGATTTTCACACAGTCTGCCGGCGTTCCGCCGACAGCATAGCCTTTGACACCCTCCACCGGAAATTCTGTCATTTTCACCGTCACCTCACCGTGCACGGTAATGCGCTGGGACATCGCACTGCACTGAAACTCGGGCGCAACCACCCACACCTCACCAAGCTCCGCCGCCACGGCGGCGAGATGCCGGATGCCTTCCGCCCGGATTCCATCGTCATTCGTCACCAATATTTTCATAAACGTTTCCCCTCTTCTCCCTCTGCCTCCGTCTCCGGCCACAGCATACTCTCTCTTCAACTCTATGCTCTTGGGATTTTAAAGTCAAGAGCGGAACCGTTATTTCATAGAATCTTTAGAATCTGTTACCCTTTATGCACAACGATTCCATTGATAATCGTATACAAAATCCGGGTATCCACCGCGAACGGATTCCCGCGCACCAGCACAAAGTCAGCGTCTTTTCCCTCTTCGATACTGCCGACCCGCTCCTGCGCGCCGATGTGCTCCGCCGCATGGATCGTCACGGCCTTTAACGCGTCAGATTCCTTCATCCCATAGAGCATCGCCCGACCCGCACACAACAGAAGGCAGCGCTGCTCAATCACAGGTGAATCTGTGATAATGGACACCTTACATCCTGCTCTGGCGAGAATGGCCGGCGTCTCAAATCCCTTGTTTCTCAATTCATATTTCGTCGCGTGTCCAAAGGACGGCCCGATGGCAACCGGAAATCCTTCTTTCGCCAGTTCGTCCGCAATCAGCGCTCCGTCCGTGGCATGATCGATCCGCAGATCCAGATGAAATTCTTTCGCAATCCGGATAGCCGTAAAAATATCGTCCGCGCGGTGTGCATGCGCCTTCAGCGGAATCTCACCGCGGATGACCGGCAGCATGGCCTCCAGTTTCGCATTGTAAGGCGGCATTTTCCCATAATCAATGTTGTCCGGATAGCCGGCCGCCCGCTTCTTTTTGTCATAAAAAATCGCTTCATGAAGCGTCTCCCTAAGCTTTGCCGCGACAGACATACGGGAATAAACCCCTTTGTTCTTGTAACAGTTTTTAGGATTTTCCCCAAACGCAATCTTCATCGCAGATTTTTCTTTTACGATCATATCGTCAATACGGTTTCCGTACGTCTTAATCACACAGAATGTTCCTCCGATCACATTGGAGCTCCCCGGCCCGGTCGAAACACAGGTGACGCCGCCCTCCCTGGCCATCCGGAACGTCTCGTCCTGCGGGTTAACCGCATCAACTGCAGAAAGCTGCGGTGTGACCGGATCCCCGGTTTCATTGAAATCTTCCCCTGCAAAACCGGCAGCATAACCGTCCAGACCAAGGTGACAGTGCGCGTCCACAAATCCCGGATAAACATTAAGCCCCGCCGCATCGATCACCTTTACCGCATCGGCCCGTCCGCCGGAAATCACCGGAGCAATCTTTGCAATCCTGCCATTCTCCGCAAGAATATCCGCCACAAACGGTTCCCTGGTCACGGCATCGTGAATCGTCCCCTGTTTTAAAAGTAAGTATTGATTCCTGCTTTCCTTCATTTCTCCTATTCCTCCATCTGCTTATCGTTCCCTGTACAAAAGCCCTCTATTCCATCACGCCGCGTTTGCTTTACATGAAACAGGGCGCACACAGACTGCATATACAATCCGTGTGCGCCCTGCCTTTTCTTTCTGTCCGTCCGCCGGAAATTAATTTTTCGAAAGATCTGCATTCCTTATCTTGTCGCGTACCTTAAGCACCATCGACGGGGATACCGACAACTCGTCAAATCCCATCCTAAGGAACGTCTCCGTCAGTGTCGTGTCTGCGCCAAGTTCGCCGCAGATGCCGACCCAGCATCCTCCCGCATGCCCGTTGTCCACCACCATCTGAAGCATTCTTAAGACAGCCTCATGGTGAGAATCATAGATATTGTCCAGTTTCGGATTCTGACGGTCGATTGCCAGCGTATACTGCGTCAGATCGTTTGTCCCGATCGAAAAGAAATCGACTTCTTTCGCCAGCACATCACTGATCATCACCGCCGCCGGCGTCTCTATCATAATTCCAAGCTCGCAATCTTTATATGGGATACCCTCGTTTTCAAGCTCCGCTTTCACCTGCGCGACGATCTCCTTGATCTCCTTTACTTCCTGCAGCGAAATAATCATCGGAAACATAATGGAAATCGTACCAAAATGACTTGCACGGTAAATGGCGCGGAGCTGCGTCTTAAAGATCTCCCTGCGGTCAAGACAGATACGGATCGCACGATAACCCATGGCCGGATTCTCTTCTTTTTCCATCTGGAAATAATCCACCTGCTTGTCGGCGCCGATGTCCAGTGTACGGATAATCACCTTTTTACCGGCCATATTTTCCGCCACCGTCTTGTAAGCCGCAAACTGCGTCTCTTCGCCCGGATAATCTTCCGATTCCAGATAGAGAAATTCGCTCCGGAACAGACCGATTCCCCCGGCATCGTTCGCCAGCACATTTGCCACATCGGCAACGCCGCCAATGTTCGCATACAGATTGATCTTTTTTCCGTCAAGCGTAACATTCTCTTTCCCTTTGAGCTCCTGCAGAAGGCGCTTTTTATCCTCGTCCTCGTCTTTTATCTTCCGATACTTTGCAATCGTCTCCTCGTCGGGATCGACATAAAGTATCCCCTGATAGCCGTCTACGATACCAAAGGCTCCGTCCAGACTCTTTTCTTCCTGTGCCGCCGTCTGAAAAGTCTCGGGATAATCCACACCGATCAGCGCCGGAATATTCATTGTCCGGGCGAGAATCGCCGTGTGGGAATTGGTCGAGCCGTGTCTTGTCACAAAAGAAAGCACAAGCGACTTGTCAAGCTGCACCGTCTCGCTGGGCGCCAGGTCATCTGCCAGAAGGATCACCGGTTCCTCTCCCGTGATCTGCCCCTGCCCGGTTCCCTGAAGGACGGCGATGACACGGTTGCTGATGTCTTTTACATCCGCGGCGCGCTCCCGCATATAATCGTCATCCATCGCCGCAAACATTTTTGAAAAATTATCGCCCGTGACAGCCACCGCAAACTCCGCGTTGACCTCCTGGGTCCGTATCATATTTATAATGGATTCCACATAATCCAGATCATCCAGCATCATCTGATGTACTTCAAAAATCGCCGCATTGACTTCGCCGACTTCTTTCAGCGCTTTCTCGTAAAGCCCTTTCAGCTGTTCTTTTGCTGCCTCCCGCGCCTCGGAAAACCGTGTCTCCTCGGCGGCCACATCCTCCACCTTTCTGCGCTTTACCTGGTTATCTTTTTTGTTGTATACGGACAATTTACCGATTGCAATTCCGCCAAATACACTTTTTCCTTCCAATTGCATGATCTGCTGCCTCCAATCATTTTTTCGCGGCCCATAAAGCGCCGCGTTGTGGTTCTGCGGCGCCCGGATGCCCGGAAGGCATGCGTCCGCAGACGCATGCCTCATAAAATCCATATCCGGTTTTTACAGATTTTCTTCCAGGAATCTGCTAAGCTTCGCAATTGCCTCTTCTTCATTCTCACCGTCAGTTCTGATCGTGATTTCTTCTCCACATTTTACGCCGAGCCCCATCACTCCGAAAATACGTTTTGCGTCCGCTTCCTTGTCGCCTTTGCAGATCTTAACCGCACAGGGAAATGCCGCCGCTTCCTTGACAAATAAGCCGGCCGGTCTCGCATGGATTCCCTCCTGATCTTTCACTACATACTTAAATTCCTTCATATCTGCTACTCCTTTACTTAAAATTATTTGTTAAAGTTTCATTTAACATCCTTTTTGATTATGCCCGACAACACCCGTCCCTTTGCAGAACCTGTGTCAGCGCTGCAAAATATAAGCGGATTACCTGCAGCCGATCGGTCCATCCATGTCTATAGATATCATACCACCAGCAAACGCCCGAAGCAAGACTGCACTTGTGCCATTTGTCCCATTTTGATTTATTCTATGTTAATAATATTTTCACATTTCTGATACGCAGCCTCTTTCAGCCCGGTTGTTATCACCATGGCACTATCAAACGATGCAAATGTGATACTGGAAATCTGATTGAACTTGCTCGCATCCGCAAGAACATAACGTTCCATACAGCTCATCATGGACCGTTTCTTCACCATCGCTTCCTTTGGTTCCGGGGTGGAAAAGCCCTTTTGAAGACTGATCCCGTTGGCCCCCCAGAACCCCTTTGTGAAGTTGTATTTTTCCAGTGCCTCGAGCGCTTCTTCTCCGACGATGGCTTCCGTCACCGCCTTAAACTCTCCGCCCAGAAGATAGACCGTATGCCCATACTCTGCCAGAAGCCTCGCATGCGTAACCGCATTGGTCACAAACGTCATCCGCCTGCCCGCAACATGCGCGATCAGCCGCTCCGTCGTCGTCCCCGCGTCAAGATAGACAAAATCATTGTCCCCGATCAGTCCCGCCGCATATCTGCCGATCCGCTCTTTCGCCTCACGATTCTGCTCCTTCCGGTGTCCCACCTCATCGTCGCTGGTCCGGTAAACCATATTTTTTGAAACCGCCCCTCCGTGAACCTTTGTCAGTCGTCCGTCCGCATCCAGCGCAGTCAGATCCCTTCGCACAGTAGATTCCGAAGCGTCAAGTTCGGCCATCAGATTTTGTACCGTCACACTTCCCGTACTGTTGATAATTTCAAGAATCTTCGTGAATCTTTCTTCCGTCAGCAAATAATCACCTCTACAATTTTTATATACATTCAGATTCTGTTATCTTATGCTTTTCATTTTAGCTTCAGATTCAGTCATAGTCAATCATTTTCATTCAAAATCATCCACAAAAATGATTTCTGTTTTTTGTTAAAAATGTATAATTGCAGGAAATACCTTTTCTTTTTGTATTGCCCGCGTTATAATGAAGGATGGAATATACAAAAAGGAGAGTTTATTTTATGGAAACAAGAGAAACAGAACGATTTGTGCGGGTAGGCCGTTCTTATCTGCTGATTGTGCTGGGAATCGCCCTGATTCTGCCTCTTGCAATCGGTTTTGTGATCACATTTGTGATGGGAGAGTCTGATCTCACCATCGCGCTCGCAATGTCGGCAGTGGCAGCATTTGTCATCTGGCTCTGGATTCTGATGTCGATCTCATGGGGCGGATTTCTGGGATTTTTCGTGAAAAAAACCAGGAAAAAGGTTCCAGATCTGCCTTGGCACTTCAACAGTTCCTTCGAAAGCCGCGGCGGCATTCTCTACATAGACACAGATCAGGGGATGATCGGTTTTATATCTGCATACAACCCCTTCGAGATACAGATTTTTTCCGCATCCAGAATCGACAGTATCCGAAGCGCAGGTTCGGCCATGTCGGGATATCGGTTTGAGTTTCGTCTGGACGGGAAAAAAATCTCCATGCCGACCCTGATTTCAAACAAAATCATTACTGCAAAGTCACGTGAAGGCGCAGAAGCGATTTCCAAAGCAGATACCTTCGTCGCGCTGCTTGCCGAGGCAAAGATGCGCGCAGGCGACCGGCTTGCGGGAGGGAGACGCTGATGGGATGGCTATATTACCTTCCGGAGGCAATGGCGGTGATCGCCTTAATCGGCGTGGTCTGGTTCTGTATTCATCTTATCGGACTGATTATCCACACTGCACGCGGGACTGCCCAATGCCCGGAATGCCGGGGAAAGATGTACATAGAAAAGACAGAGCCTTATCTGTTTCTGCTGCCCGTTTTCTTTGGCGATACGTACGACAATGCCGAGCATTTTCTGCTTCACAGCTTAAAACCGATTGCTTCCCTGGATGACATCCCCTCGGGACAGCGCGCCGTGAGGGCAGTCATATACCGATGCAGTGTCTGTAATACAAAGCAGGTGGACTTCACGGACTTTCTTCTCGTGAGAGGTTCGGAAGACTTCAGAGGCCGCTATCTTTTTTCTTATGAGCCGTTTGCCGGTCTTCTGAACGAATGGAAAATGAAATATGGGACAGGTGGAACACATGAAAAAAGTTCTTGATATCATTATCTGTATTTTTGCCCTGGTTGTCGCATACCTTTCGGCGCGCTTTATCGCAGTCGAAGCCCTGCTGTGCGGTTCGCAGCCCGAGACCACGCTTGCGGCTGCCGAAGAAGGATATCCGGACGTCTGCATCGGAACCCCTGCTGCAGCCGATATTCCAAGAATCGAAACTGCCGCCGCATGGGAGGACACGTGGGAAACGTCTTATGTGACCATTGAACCGACCGACATCATCTGCACCGGTATCGGAGGCCGCAACCCCTGGGTGACAGAGTACCGCCAGCGGACGACGAGGCGGATGAGAACCATACGGCGGCCGGTTACAACGAGCATCTGGCTGGACTATATGGGGGACTATACGGAATACTGCCTGATAGGCCTGCCCGATCAGACCTATATTCTGGCACAGATTCCGCTGGAAGACATCAAAAAATTGAAAACAGGCAGAGACGTCACGCTCCCGGTGGGCCGCAGACAGCGCGTAAACACCCAGGCACAGCCTGCCCTGCGTGAGATTTGCGCAAAATACGATGCCTCTGTCGAGAGTGAATTTTATTGCATCAACGACGCGTGGCTTGAATCGCACCGGTATCTTGTGTTTTTTGTCCGTTTTATACTCGGTGTCGCCATCTTTTTTGTTGTAGCCGTCGGACTGATCACAGGCATTTACAAACTGTTAAAATTAGAAAACTGATCCGGTGTGACCATTTTCACAACAACGCCGGATCCACTTCTATTTTAAATTAACCAGAACTGCGGCTGCGCTGCCTCCGCCGTTTTGAAATATTAAAAGAAGCAGCGCAGAAATGGGGAAAGGGAAAATCATGAAAAAAAGTATTTGTATGTTACTGATCCTTGGACTGGGAACCGGTCTGTGCGGATGTGGAGGCAACACGCCGACCAGATACGAAAAACTGCAGGAATTTACGACTGCTTTCCAGAACGGGGACGCCGAAGCACAGAAAGCGTTCCTCCAGGAGGACAGCCCCTGGCTTCCGATCCTGGACGCGCAGAGTTCGGGAGGCTCTTCCGCAAAAGAATCCTTATATCAAAAGGTTGTCGAAGCCGTAAAAGATACGGACATTGAAATCAAAGAACCGGCAAAGAAATCAGATACACAGTATTTCGCCTCTATCACAGC
This sequence comes from uncultured Roseburia sp., assembly GCA_947649645.1. GTDB lineage: Bacteria > Bacillota > Clostridia > Lachnospirales > Lachnospiraceae > Roseburia. The sequence goes on from CANSSP010000002.1 coordinate 173,294, forward strand.
AAAAGACTTTGACACTTCCATCAAAGCCGCGATGGCAGAAGCCATCGCAGCCGAAGTGCAGAGTGGCGGCGAAGAGTTCCGCGGCGTCACCTCCTGGCTGGAAAACGGCGTCACAAACGCACAGAAGGGGGAATCCAGCGAGGCATACGCCGTGATCGATATCGTAGAGAAAGAATTTGTCATGGATACCAAATCCAACGAAAGCTTCCTGGACCGTATCACCGGAGACTTCCTGGAATACCTGGATACCACCATCACCTCCTGCACGGGAAGCGAGGACGGGATCACAGATGTCATGTACATCGCAGCCAAAGGAGACTACATTATCGGTATGATCGAATATATGGAGCAGGAATTTGACGTCTCCGAGTATACCGAAGAAGAACAGCAGGAAATGCTTGACCTCTACCTGTCTGATTTTCAGGATCTGGAGGGTGTGACCTCTCACGCAGAATTTGCGGACGGAAAAGTCGTCCTGCGTGTTGGCGTGGATTTCAGCACTGCAAGCTCCTACACATTGCAGAAGCTCGGACTGATCGACGGAAGTATGAGGGGAACTTATTTAAGTCTTGAAGAGACGATTTCCGGCTTTGAAAGCACCGGACAGGTCTGCGAGACAAAAAGATGGGATGAATAGAATTTTATAAAAGAACAGCGCCCGCAGATTCAGAACTGCAGGCGCTGTTCTTTTTCTTATGCCTCCTCAATTTCCCAGGTTATCATCTCAAGCAGATTTTCCAGCTGCGCCAGTTCCTCCGGCGTACATTCAGAAACAATACACAGACGTACCTCCCCGTCAAGACCGCTCACAGAAAGCTGCAAGGCAGGTTTCTTCTTCCTTGGGCCTGCAAAAATCAGCGCGTCCGGAGCATTTTTTTCCAATACCAGCTGTTCTCCCTTTATGTTTCCGAGGTTTGTCATGCCAATGGACATATTGCCATATACTTTTTCACCGGCACGGACAACCAGCGGAAAAGGAATTACCTTGTACATTTTCTGTATGGCAAGAATAAAATCCAGCCCTGCCTTTTTGTCTTTCTTCAAGGCAGTATTCTGCCGCGTTACCTCAGACAAAGTGTATTCGAAATCAGAACCAATGCCACTGGCAAGATTGATGCTGATGGGACCCGAAAGGTTTGCTATCCCCGCAGAATCGCTTTCCGGAATGTATTTCCGCAGATCCATCATGGACGCCATCCCGACAGGGGTATCAACGGTTAAATTCATCTGCTTCACATATGCCCTGAAATACGCTGCGAGAATAACATCGTTTACAGTGGCATCTTTCACCAGCTTTCGCCGTCTGGAAATACTTTCCTTCGGGACAATGCACTCTGCGATGCCAGGAACTCCCTCTTCTTCCGTGAGGTAACAGTATGCGCTTTTGATTTCAGATATTTTTTTCAGTATCAGTTTATCCACATCAAAAGAAAGCATTTCCGGGTCTCCGGAGTAACACTGCTTTACCGAACGGTTCCCCGATTTCAGAGCAACCTCTTCCCCTGTCCCTCCCTCAGAGAGCGCATTATAGATTTCTATCAGCTTTTTCAGCAAATAAACGGCGTCCCGCCCATCGGCACACATATGACCGACAAGGAACGCAAAGGCGCTTTCCGACTGGTTAGAAAACAGACAGCAGCGCACCTGGACTGCACGGGAATAATCGACGGAAAGCAGCGCCGCCTGCTTTGCCGCTTCCAGCACATCTCCCTCGGCCTCGCTCACGTCCATAAATCCACTTGTCTCATAGTTCTCATTTACATCCCACCTGGTTCCCCATATTCCGACATAGAAAGAACTATGTAAAATATCAAGACGTTGAACCATTACTTCCATAGCCTTCTCTAATCGCTGCGCATCGATCCTGCAAGGATATTTTAAAACAAACCGAATGGTATTGTCGTTAAACTGATGTGCAATATACTGTGACTTGTCTCCGACTTCTGTCTGAACTTTCATCGCTTATCTCCTATAATATTTGCGGTATCTTTTATGCTTTTCTTTTTATTTCGTATATGGTATCATGAATGAAATCAGAAAAAAACGGACAGAAACAAACCACTGTGTAATTTTGGGCCAAAACCGGACATTTCATGAAAAGTGGGTAAAGAAAAAGGAAGAATACTATGCCTTATAAAAATGTTTCCGATCAGCGCAAGGAGATGATCGCTTCAAAGTTTAAAGAGATGCTTCAGACAAAGCCTCTTTCGAAAATTTCTGTCAGTGAGCTGACCCGCCAGTGCGGAATCAATCGAAAAACATTTTACTACCATTTCGAAGACATTTTCGCGCTGCTCGACTGGACCATGGAGCAGGAGACAATCCAGATTATGCACCATTATGATTTACTTACGGATCACAACAGGATTGTCGGCCATATTCTTGATTATATCCATAATAACCACGCAAGCCTGAATAACGTCTATAATTCCACCGGCAGAAATCAGCTCCATTCCTTTATTTTCGCAAGCCTCCAGAAATTAATAAAATCGTTCATTGAGGAAATAATCGATGAGGAAGGATATCAGATAACAACGGAGTACAAAACCTTTCTGACAAATTTTTATACGGGTGGAATCGTGGAAGGTATCATGAACGAGATTTCAAAATCCATACAATGCGAGAAAGAATTGCTGTCAGCGTACATTTTTATAACATTCCGCGGAGGAATGTACCAGTCATTGCAGGATGCGCATAAAAACAAGTTATAAGATTGCCGATGGATCAGGCGCTGACGGAACGGCGGACGAAAACGGTTGTCCGATTGCATTTCTTCTCTCTCCCGCACTTTCCTGTATGCAAAATAACAGGCAGACAGGGCGATTTCACTTATCTCCTCTGTCTGCCGTTTTCAGATTATTTTTAATGATGAGAACCATTCTCACAGTGATGCTTTCCTTCCGCGCAGCCGTCGGCGCTCTCCGCAGTCCCGTCACACCTATGAGATTCAATGTAGTCATCGTCATACTGTGACAGTCTCAGATGAAGCTGATGCATTGTCATATGCTGGCATTCCTCCGCCGTAATACTCTTATCGTACTTCGACAGCCTCTGATAGACTTCATACTTTCCAAGCGACATCCCACATTCATGTGCCGACGTGACATTCGCCAGATCCGCCCGTCTGCACATTCCCTGATAGTGTGTCGAAACCACACTGCTTTTAAGCGCATTCAGAATCTCCTCTTCTTTCGGAGACGCCACCGTAAGGATCAGGTCTGCGTCCACAGTCAGATACTCCTGCATGCCGTCGCTCTCTACCAACAGCTCCACAGCCTCAATATAGTCACGCCCCATCAGCCGCAAATCCTTTAGCACAGATTCTCCCGCTTCATTTCTGCTCTCCACTCCGGTCACGCGGTTCAGACGATTCAGGGTCAGTTCGATGGAAGGATTGACATCCAGACTGACATAGGAAACAGGCTTCTCCCACAAATACCATCCTCCGATTCCAATACAGAGGACGAGAACTGAACATATGGCAGCCAGGGGGCGAAAAAACATTCCGGTTCTCTGACCGGACTGCCGCATCACCTTTTCTGAGAGGATAAGAACCGCAGTATCCTTCATCTGTTCAGTCGCACGAATCGGCTCAAATGCCTGCTGAATTTTATTGCTCAAATCCCCTCACCTCCCAACTCTTTTTTTAACAATTCTCTTCCCCTCGACAGGAGCGAATAGATCGTATTTTCCTTTTTATTCAATATGGTCCCGATCTCTTTTGCCGTGTATCCCTCATAATAATGAAGATATATGACATCCTTGTATTTCGCCGGCAGGGAAAGCACGACCTGCAGGACCTCCATCTGTTCCGGCATCACGCTCGCCGCGTCCTCAGAGAGTGCGTCAAGCGGAACCGTACTGCGCCGGAAGATATTCCTCATAAAATCCTTGCAGGCATTGACCGTGACACGGATAAACCATGCTTTCTCATGCTCCGCACTCTCAAAGACACCAGAATAGAGGATGTATTTTAGGAATACCTCCTGAAACACATCCTCCGTGTCAGCATGATTTTTCAGATGCAGAAGGCAAATCCTGCGAATCATGTCAGCATATAATTCTATTGCGCGGTTTACCTCCTGTTCGCTGTGCATAGGATATCCCCGTTCTCTTCCTTAGTGATGACGTCCTCCGTGATGTCTGCCGCCATGATGGCCGCCGCTCCATCCCTGACCGCTGTAAGTGCCGCCGACACAGTGATCACAGATCCCGTCTCCATTTGCATCTACCCAGTAACCGCATGCATTGTGGCTGCTTCCGCCGACGCAGTGATCGCAGATCCCGTCTCCGTTTGCATCCACCCAGTAACTGCATGTGTAATTTGTAGCCGTCGTTGTGGTTTCTGTCCTGACAACGGTCGGTGTCTCCTGTGTCGCCTGCTTCTCGGGCTGCACCTCAGCCACCTGCTCAATCTCTGCCCTGGGCGCCTGCTCCACCGCCATCGTTTTCAACTCTGCCGCAATGTTTACCGCCGGGCCGAGCGCAGCAGCGCTTTCCTGTGAAAGGACAATATCCGTATCCGGGATCTCATCCCCCTTCTGGACATTGCCCGGATGTATGCCTGCGGCAATCACCGGTACCGAAATACCAACCGCCACAAGAATAGCCGCCCCTAAAACCAATACTTTTTTCATGATCAGTCTCCTTCCTGCTTTATTTACTGTCTCATTTATAATACGATACAAACGCACCTTTCCTTGCATACATGAAAAAAAAGTTATTTTATTTGCCGGAACAGCCACTTGCCCTTGTACCGATTTTGTGCTACAGTATAAAAATCAGAGTGATGACAGGACAGACGACCATCACTATAATAAAAATTCGGCTGAATTCATTTCCATATAACAGGAGGACACAATATGAACAGTGAAATCAGAGACATTCATTTAGCCGAATCCGGCGAACGCAAGATCGAATGGGTAAAGCGCAACTGTGATCTGCTCCGCACCCTGGAAGCAGAATTTTCAGAGAAAAAACCTTTTGCCGGAAAAAAAATTGCGCTCTCTGTACACCTGGAAGCCAAAACCGCGTATCTGTGCAAGGTTTTAAAGGCGGGCGGCGCCGAAATGTATGTGACAGGCTCCAATCCGCTCTCCACACAGGATGATGTGGCCGCCGCTCTTGCAGCGGATGGAATGGAAGTTCACGCCTGGTATGACAGCACACCGGAAGAATATGAGACACACATCCGCCATACACTCGAAGCCGGTCCCAACATTATTATCGACGACGGCGGCGACCTTGTCAATATGGTACACAGCCACATGCCGGAGCTGATTCCTGGTATTATCGGCGGCTGTGAAGAAACCACAACCGGAATTATCCGCCTGGAGGCAATGAACCATGCGGGCGAGTTAAAATTCCCGATGGTCCGTGTCAACAACGCCGACTGTAAACATCTGTTTGACAATCGCTACGGCACCGGTCAGTCTGTATGGGACGGCATCAACCGGACAACCAATCTGATCGTTGCAGGAAAAATCGTCGTGGTTGCAGGCTATGGCTGGTGCGGAAAAGGAACAGCCATGAGAGCCAAAGGCTTAGGCGCCCGTGTCATTGTGACAGAAATCGACCCGATCAAGGCCATCGAAGCCGTAATGGACGGATTTGACGTAATGCCGATGAACGAAGCTGCCAGAGTCGGCGATTTCTTTGTGACGGTAACCGGCTGTGACAAAGTCATCGACGCAGAAGACTTTGCAGTGATGAAGGACGGCGCAATCCTCTGCAACGCGGGTCATTTTGACTGCGAGATCGATATGGCAGGGCTTCGCAAAATTGCCGTCGAGACAAGAGAACAGCGGAAGAACATCATGGGCTATAAGCTTCCAACCGGTCAGTGGATTTTTGTGCTGGCGGAAGGCCGCCTGGTCAATCTGGCCGCGGGCGACGGACATCCTGCCGAAATTATGGACATGAGTTTTGCCATCCAGGCCCTTTCTGCAAAATATCTGGTCGAGCACGGAACAGAGCTGACAGAAAAACTGATCGATGTACCCAGAGAGGTTGATCTCGATGTGGCAAAGCGCAAGCTTGCCTTCCTCGGAAAAGAAATCGATGTTCTGACGGCAGAACAGGAAAAATATCTCCACAGCTACAATGTAAACGAATAAGTATTCCAAAAAAGCAGGCGAATAACCGCCTGCTTTTTTTATGTATGAAAATCACCCTACATCCGCCCGGCCAGCAATATGCTGGCCACCGTTCCGGCCAGCGTAGCCAGAAGCGCTCCCGCCAGCGTATAGCGGCTCTTTTTTATCTTTGCCGTCATAAAATAAACGGACATCGTATAAAAAATCGTTTCCGTACTGCTCATCATAATGGAAGCCGCCCGGCCAAGATAAGAATCGGCACCGTATTCCTTAAAAATATCCAGAAGGAGTCCGGTCGCAGCAGATGAAGAAAACATCTTGACAACCGTGACCGGCAGAAGCTCAGACGGAAACCCTATTCTTTCCGTAAAGACGCCACACACCAGGGCAATCGCCTCCAGGAATCCGGACGCCCTGAGAATCCCCACTGCCACCATCAGCCCGATCAGCGTCGGCATAATTCCAATCACCGTCTCAAATCCGTCTTTCGCTCCTTCAATAAACTCTTCATAAATATGATGCCTTCCCATCAGTCCATAACCGACAATACTAAAAATCAGAAGCGGTATCATCACATCCGATAAAAACAGCATGATATCCATACGCCCTGCTCCAATTGACTGCTTAGCATATTATATGAACCAATATGACACTTTTATCACAAATCGGCCGGGGAAGATTTTTCCCTGTCCCGCCGGTCAGCCGGCAGCTATGGTGATATGATCCTCTGGACGCCCGTGTAATAAATAAACAGCGCGGGTCAGAATGTCCCGCGCTGTTTTTTATTCTTCCGCCGCTCTGCCGATGAGCTTTTTGTACTGTGTAATCGTCATCGGTTCCGCAAAATAATACCCCTGAATATAATTGCATCCCAGGCTGCTTAAAAAATCTACCTGCTGTCGCTCCTCAACGCCTTCCGCGATCACTGGCATTTTCAGTGCCTGCGCCATCCTCACAACGGCCTCCAGAATCTTCGTCCCCCTGCTGTCGGCCGTCTGGCCTTTCGAGAGAAACTTCATGTCAATCTTGAGTACGTCCAGATTAATATCTTTTAAAATATTAAGAGATGAATACCCGCTTCCGAAATCATCCATCATAATCGTAAAACCGACTCTGTGCAGATAGTCTACCGCCTCCTGAATCATCTCTGTGTTATCGGAAAACGCACTTTCTGTCAGCTCCAGATTGAGATATCTGGGCGGAATTTTGTATTTCTCAACCAGATTGATCAGCGACTCAAGAAACTTAGGGTTGTACAGGTTGACCCGTGACACATTCACCGAAATCGGCGCCGGAGATTCCCCGTCGTCAAGTTCCCTGCGTATAAAACGGCATACTCTCTCCCAGACATAATAGTCTGACTTAATGATAAACCCGTTCTTCTCAAAAATCGGAATAAACTCCCCGGGCGGAACGAGCGTCCCATCCGGCCGCTGCCAGCGCACAAGAGCCTCCGCCCCATAAGGCGTAAGATTTTCCAGCTCATATTTCGGCTGAAAATAGACGACAAACTGCTCCTCAAGCAAAGCCGTATCCATCTCATTGATAATCCGCTGCTCCCTCTGCAGCCAGGCATCCATTTCATTCGTATAAAAAGCATTGTGCACGATATACTGGCCCTTGCACCGCTCTGCCGCCATCGATGCCCGGTCAAATATCATGGACACTTCCATCTCTTTGTCATTGATCAGATAAATCCCCGCCGATATCTCAAGATAATAGTGAACCGCTTGGCTCTTTACCTTATTTTTGATCGTCTCGACCATCTTTAACAGTTCTTCTTTTTTATTATAACTCAGGCAGATACCAAAGACGTCCCCGCCAATTCTCCCGTATGTACACTTTTCGCCGGAAGACTCCATAATCTCTTTCACCGCATCTGCCAGATAGCAGATCAGGCGGTCGCCTTCCACCGAACCGTAAAAGGAATTGATCATGGTAAACCGGTCAATATCCAGATAGACAAAGGCATAATCTTCATTACCGGCGGCATCCAGCATCTCTCTGGTAATCTGGAAAAACTTTAAGTGATTATAAATGCCTGTCAGATTGTCGTATTCAAGCACGCGGACTTTGCTCTTGTCAATTGCATTCAGCACGCGGAAACGGATGATTTCGGGATGAAACGTCTTTGGAATAAAATCCCAGGCCCCAAGCTCCAGGCAGCGGCACTCATTTGCCATATCGTCGCTTGTCGTTGCGACAATAACAGGAATATTTTTATAGCTGTCCACCTTTCCAAATTCCTCCAGAAACGTAAACCCGTCCATAACCGGCATCATCAGATCTGTAATGATCAGCGCGATTGACTCTTTGCGTTCGGCCAGTTTCTGCAGCGCAATCTCACCGTTCTCCGCCTCCACAATATCAAACTTGTCTTTCAGGATGTCCGTGAACGTGATACGATTCATTTTAATGTCATCCACGACCAGGATCTCATTTTTGCCCCTCATACTCGAATCACTCCTCCATAAATGCGTTTTACGCTCTATTATGTTCATTATAAGTAATTTTTCCGCATTCAGCAACGGTTTTTTACTTTTTTCTCTTCCGGGCTGTTCTTTCTATCCCGATACTTACATCTTTCATCCCGTCCTGCAATCAACACTGTTATTGTACCATAAAGCATTAAAAACAAACAAGAGCAGATGACAGACAAATTTACAAACGCCTGTCATCTGCTCTCTGCAATCCATGTGTTCCGGTTCTATCTCCTGCGCGCCACGATCAGGGCGTCCTCCCTAAAAGGATGCATCTCTACGATCGTTTTTCCTTCTTTTATCTCATGATCTACATATGCCGTAAAACGTTCCGCCAGATCGATCACCGTAAAATCCCAGCCGCTCAGATCCATATTGAGCCGCACCTTCGTATTAAACGGCACATACACAAGAAGAAGATCGGAACCATTCTGCGCCACCCTGATATCCGTCGTGGGATTCACCAGAAGATCCTGTCTGGGCGAAAGCGCAAAAACCTGAAGTTCCTCCATCAACATTTTAAAGTATCCATAATCCCAGGATGCGGGAAACGCCATCGCCTCCTCCCAGGATGCCGGCATATCAAACCCCTCTCCCAGAAGACTCGAAAACCCTTTCTTTACCTTATGCCAGCTGTAGATACCTGCCGCTCCATAGGTAATGCCGGCGCAGGCCCCGGAAAGAACACTGACATAAGCGGCCCTGCGGACGTCGCGGCGGCTCCAGCGGCCATACAGATTTCCGGAATATCCCATGCCCTCATAGCAGGGCTCGGAATTGATCAACGGTTTCCCGGGGTATTTTTCCTGCATCGTTTCACTGAGCGTATACGGCATGGTGAGATCCGCAGCGTTGTGTCCGCTCTGGTAAAAGCATAGGTCGAGAAGCCGGTACAGCTCGTCGGGAATATCCGAATATCTTCCCCTGATGTGGGTCGTAAACAGGCATTCCGGCGCCAGCTCTTTTAAAATCTCCGCCACATGTACATAATACCGAATCGTCTCCTCTTCGGGAAAATCCGTATCGCCGCTGATCACATAAAGCGGCTCCAGCCCGGTAAAAACCTCATGCACCTTCTGCACGTAATTTCTGAGACAGTCAAAGGGAAGGATTCCGTCCGGAAACATTTTAGAAGCCCAGGTACCCGGCACGTAATTGCACCACAGGACAACCAGGGCGAGCTCAAATCCCTCCTGTTTTGCCTTTACGCACATCTCTTTTGCATGTTGAAAATACGCGTCATTCAGGCACTGTGGATCCTGGTTTACAAAAGGTCTGTAATCCAGGTCTGTGACCGAAGCGTCCCACTGGGGAAGAATATTGATCTGAATGGTATTAAATCCCTGCACTTTTCTTCTGTACAGGTAATAATCCCATTCGTCGTCAGTGATGTTGGTAAATGCCGACCAGCAGGTATCCGCCAGATAAAAAAAGGGGCGCCCGTCCTTTAATATATTTTTTTTGTTTTCTGCAATCTGAAGCATAAGATTCCTCCTATATTATCGTAACAAGATATGAACAGCTTCATTCCAGCGGTCCATACGCTTTTTCCAGACGTCGGGCTTACTGTTCTGATGATAAGCCCTGTATTCACGGTGTGCAAAGATATCCTCTTTCTGATACACGCCGGCCGCAATCCCTGCCATATAGGCTGCGCCGATGGCCGACAGCTCTTCTTCCAGGGAGACGAGAACCGTGGTTTTTGCGATATCACTCAGAAACTGCATTAAATATTCGTTTTTACTGGGCCCTCCGTCTGCTTTCACTTCCGATAACATAAGCCTGCTGTCATCCGCCATCGCATTCAGAATATCTGTGATCTGATAGGCAATGCTTTCCACGGCGGCTTTGATCAGCTCGTTTCTGGAAGTGGTCCGGCTCATACCATAAAACATGGCACGTACGTTTTCATTCCAGTATGGCGCCGATAATCCGGAAAACGCCGGAACCAGAACGGTTTCATCCTCTTTATTGCTCTTTTCTACGGCGGCAGCCGTGTCATCCGGGCTTTCAATCAGACCCAGATCGTTCTGCAGCCATGATATCACGGCGCCGGCGTAATTGATATTTCCCTCCAGCACATACTCGGTCACGCCGTCCATGCGCCAGGCCAGCGAAGTAGTCAGACCGTTTCCGCTCTTTTTGTACTCTTTTCCGATATTCATCATAATCGAAGAGCCGGTTCCAAGCGTCGTCTTTACCTGTCCTTTTTCATGACACCCCTGACCGAACAGCGCCGCATGGGAATCGCCCAGAACGGCATAAATCGGAATCGGTTTATCCAGGCAGCCGGCAAAATCCGTATAACCAAAGCAGGCATTGCTGTCACATACTTCGGGCAGGGTATCCATGTCAATCTCAAACAGCTCACACAGGCGTTCCGACCATTTTCCCGCATGAATGTCAAACAACTGTGTGCGGGAGGCGTTGGAAGCGTCTGTTTTAAACACCTTTTTTTCCGTAAGACAGTAGACGAGCCAGCTGTCCATCGTCCCCAGATGGTATTTTCCTTCTGGCTTTACATGCTCGATAAGCCAGCGCATCTTTCCCGCCGGAAAATAGGGAGAGAGAACCAGACCGGTAATATCGTAGATCTCGTCCCGGTACGCTTCATAGCGTTTTACAATGCCGACCGACCGGGAGCACTGCCAGACCACGGCGTCTGCCAGCGGCCTGCCGTTTTCGTCCCACATCAATGTTGTTTCTCTCTGATTGCTGATGCCCACCGCGCGGATCTCATCGCGGCTGACATGAGAAGAATCAATCACCTCGTACACGGCCTGCAGCGTGTTAAAATAAATCTCCATGGGATCGTGGGATACATATCCCTGCTCATTGACAATCTGCCTGTGTTTTTTATCGACCCGCTTTAACAAATTTCCCTTGTGATCAAACAGTACCGCCTTTGTGTTCTGCGTACTCTGATCGATGCTTATCACGTAACTCATAATGCCTCTTCCACAGATTTTACAATACCGGCGTCATCCAGGCCATAATAGGCAAACATCTCCCGATTGGTCCCCGAAATCAGATGTTCATCGGGCAGATTCTTCTCTACCAGACGCCTGGGACAGCGGGAAGAAAGCGCCTGGGCCACTGCGCTTCCCAGCCCTCCCTGGGGCGCATGCTCCTCAACGGTCACAACCAGTTTCACATCCCTGGCTTTTTCCACCAGCGTATCCGCATCAAGCGGTTTCAGACAGTACATATCGATCAGTCCGGCGGATATCCCCTTTTCACCAAGCTGTTCCACAGCCTTTTTCGCATACGGAACCATTTCTCCGCAGGCCACCAGCAGCACATCTTTCCCGTCTGCGATCACGTTTGCCCTGTTCAGCGTAAAATCCATATTTTCGTCATAGATATCCTCCGTGGCAGAACGACTCACACGGATATAGGCCGGAGCTGTATCCTTAAGCAATGCCTCGATAAGCTTTGTGGTCTGGAACCGGTCGCTGGGATTGTAAACACGCATGCCCGTCAGCGCCGACATAGCCGCAAAATCCTGACACGAATGGTGCGTCATGCCCAGCGCACCATAGCTGACGCCGCCACTGATGCCAATCAGCGTCACATTGGTTCCCGAGTATGCCACATCCACCTTTGCCTGTTCATAACTGCGGGTAGTCAGAAAGCTTGCAGGAGAGGCGGCAAACACCTTCTTGCCGCAGGCCGCCAGCCCTGCGGATATTCCCACCAGATTCTGCTCCGCAATGCCTGCTTCCACAAACTGTCCGGGATATGTTTCGGCAAAAGGCGCCAGGGAAGCGGATCCTCTGGAATCGGAACAGACAACAACAATATTTCTGTCGCTTTTCGCTTTTTCCAGCAGACAGTCGCAGATCGCCTGCCTGTTTGTGATTTTATTCATGCCAGCACCTCCTCAATGTCTTTTACTGCCCGCTCATATTCTTCCTGTGTCATCACGCCGTGGTGCCACTTCTTTTCATTTTCCATAAAAGAAACGCCCTTTCCCTTTACGGTGTGTGCGATCACAACCGAAGGTTTTCCCTTGCAAGCTGCCGCTTTTTTGTATGCCTCCACAAGCTGTGCACAATTGTTCCCGTCCTCTGCCTCAATGACATTCCAGCCGAAAGAGGCGAACTTCTCCGCGAGCGGAGCGCTTGACATCACCTGATCTGTCGTTCCGCTGATCTGCAGACGATTTAAATCTACGGTAGCGCATAAATTATCCAGCTGATACTGACGGGCCGCCATCATGGCTTCGTAATTGGATCCTTCCGCCATTTCCCCGTCACCCAGCACTACATAGGTACGATAAGTCCTGTCATCCATTTTTGCAGCCAGCGCCATGCCGACACCGACGGCAAGACCGTGCCCCAGAGAACCGGAATTGATCTCAACGCCGTTCACATCGGTATTTGGGTGTCCGATAAACTCAGACTGGTACTGTGAAAACGTGTCAATCGCTCTCTGCTTGTCAAAAAAACCTTTTTCCCCCAGCACTACAAACAGGGCATCGGCACAATGCCCCTTGCTCAGAAGAAAACGGTCGTGATTATCATCCTTAAAGTTATCCGGATTTACATTCATGATATCAAAATATAAAACCGTAAGAATGTCGATCACGCTTAAATCTCCGCCCACATGTCCGGCCTGCGACTTATGTATCATTTCAATAACGTCCCGTCTCAGCTCATAGCTCTTTCTCGTCAATGCATCCATCTTATTCTCCCCGAATATACGCCTTCACGGCCTCTTCATTGTCATCATACAGATCCGGTTTTACACCAATATATTTGCACGCCTCATACAAAACAGGCACAATATCCTTGTGTATCCCCACACAGTGATGGATATACGGCCCTTCTACAATTTTTGCCTCCAGGCGTTTCCAGTTTTTCACCTCAACCCACACGTAAGTGCCTTTCGTATAAGGGCCGTCCACACCCTTTGCATTTCCCAGAAGCAGTGAATATTCCCCGTTGTCCCCGTCAAAACGGCACAGCGTCATCTCGCCGGATTTCGCCAGCGCTTCCACCGCGCCGGGATGATCAAACGCCAGCGGATAGCCGATGGTCGGTCTGCAGGAAGCGCAGGAAATCGGCCACGGACCGCAGTGCTGCAGCAGCTCCGCATTGTCATTGTCCGGATGTCTTACCGTCCAGTCTGCAAAAAAGGTTCTCGCCTCATCCATACCGGCTGCCTCCGCCAGAATTGCCGTCACGGCGCCGTGGATATCCGTCTCACACACCACAGGCAGCCCCTCTTCATTGAGCAGGCTGTTTGCCGCGCAGGGCATAATCCCGATCTCGTCCTGAAGGGCATTCCAGCACTGAATTGCAATAGCGTTACAGCCATATTTTTCTGCCAGGTTTCGCATGGCAACCTTTAAGGCAGCGACATTCTCCAGTTGCTCGTCGTTGATCGCGATCTCAAAATTTTCCCTGCAGTAAGCAACCGTGGCAGCAACGGCGTTCCCTTCTGCCTTTGCTTTTTTCATCTCCGCCGTCAGCTCCGGAATCGGTATGGGCGACAGCTGGATATGAAATTTTTCCAGCAGTTCCCCTTCATTGCACATGGTTGACCAGAAATCAAACGGGCGGGGCCCGATCTGAAGGATGCGCGTTCTGCGGAAGGCTTTTACCACGTTGCAGACGGCAAGAAAATTCCTTATTCCCCTCTCAAATTCCGGATCTTCCAGATCACAGTTGCACAGATAAGTGAAAGGAACCCTGAAACGGCGCAGCACCTTCCCGGTGGCAAACAGACCGCACTGGCTGTCGCGCAGACGGATTCCTTTTTCATCGGGCCTCTCGTCCCTGGGCCCCCACAGCAGAACCGGGACATTCAGTTCCTTTGCCAGGCGTGCCACTTCATATTCGGTTCCGAAATTGCCATGCGGAAAAAACAATCCGTCTATTTTTTCCGCTTTAAACTTCTCACAGATCGCTGCCCTGTCCGCATCGTCATGCAACAGCCCGTCGTCGGCTATATCGTCGATATCGACATAAGAAACTCCCATCTGCTGCAGTTTCTTTCTTGTAAGTCCGGCGTATTCCTCGGCAGCCGGAGCCGAAAAAATGCTTCTTCTGGTGGGCGCCAGACCAATCTTTATCTTTGCCATACTTCCTCCTGTTTCTCCCTGACAACCAGGCACCAGTCGCCTGCGTCTGGTTTTGCAGGGATTCTCCATGTATTTTTTTCTACTTCGAATTCGTGGATAACCGCATCGTATTCGCCGCTTCGGGGATCAAACCACTGCATCGTGTAAACGCCCGGATGAAACCCCTCAATGTCACCGCTTCTCCTTGTCGATTCGGGATAATAAAAAACCCAGTGTTTTTTATCCTTCGACACCGTAATCAGCGGCAGCTTCTTTCCAAAAGGATTTCCCTCCTGCTCTTCCCCCGCCTGATACGGATACAGCTCCCAGAACTTCTGCGCTTCATAAAATTTCCGCAGATAACCCATCTGCACTCCGCCAGGCCCGTCGATGGCCTCGCTCCAGGTCACATCATACCGGTTGAAAACCGACATGGCGTTCTCCTGTCCCTTCTCCCACACCACGTCCCAGATTCCCTGGGCGCCATAGGTATACCCACAGCCGCCCGCCTGCATGGTCAGATAGGCCACACGGCGCACCATCGCGTCCGTGCACAGACGGCTCCCGTTTTCCTCCAGGGTGGAACAGTACTCATACAGCGCTTCTCCTTCCACGAACGGTTTGTCGCCGTGCTCCTTTAAAAACGCCTTGTAGTCGTCCACGCTCACGACATAATCGCCGTGCCCGCCCTGGTTGAGCGTGAAGTCCATCCACGCCTCTTCCTGATAATAGGAGGCAAACGGGCGCTCATTTGTATAATGCGCCGTCATCAGATGATGATAACTGTCGCGCTCATGCACATACAGGGCCACTTTCCGCCATTCTTCCACATAAAACGGCTGCCTGGCCTTATCGTAGCCGCCCGTCTCTCCGGCCAGCGTCCACACTATGGGCAGCGCGCCATAGCGGGCCATGATATACCGCGCCAGATTCTGATACGTCTCCACATTATTTTCAATCGACATAAACCAGGCGAAGCCCAATGCATTTACAATACCCTTATCCGCCAGATAGTGCATCCTCCGGTCCAGCTCCTCCTGATAAAACTTCACATTCGGCAGGCCCGGGCTCTGCCAGTAATATGCATCGCCGCCCATCAGCGCGTCGCTTCTTAAATTCGTCTGATATACCGTGTAACCCTGCGCAAAACGCCGGTCGATCATACCCTTAAACATGCTGTCCATGCCCGGATGGTTCGATTCATCCCATTTTTCCCTGTAAGAAAACTCCCAGTGCGTGTCTCCGAGCCAGAAAAACGGCGTCCCGTCTGCGTATGTAAAATAACGCCTGTCTTCGCTGACTTTCAGAAATCCGTGCCGGTAAACTGCCAGCTCCCCGGTATATGGGACACATACAATTTCCCCGCCTGCTCCATTCAGCCCGGTCTCTTCCGGAGCAGTAAGGCAATAC
Organism: uncultured Roseburia sp.; assembly: GCA_947649645.1. Classification (GTDB taxonomy): domain Bacteria; phylum Bacillota; class Clostridia; order Lachnospirales; family Lachnospiraceae; genus Roseburia. The sequence goes on from CANSSP010000002.1 coordinate 189,346, forward strand.
TTCCAGTTCCCCGTCTCCGTAGGCGCAAAAGAAATGCGGTAAATACGATCTCCGTCCCAGTATGCCTCACGGACAATCGTCCGGCCGGACGGACCGGTAAACGCCGCCGAGATCACGCAGTCCAGAAAAGGATTCGCGTACGTTAGCGCGCTCTCAAAGGTCAGCACCGCCGCCCTGTACTGTTGAACCGTATCCATCATGTAAGCCCCCTCTCCTTCGCAAGGGAAACAGCCAGCGCAACCAGCGCCTCCCCGTCCTCCCTGCAGACAAATCCTTTTGCTATCTGCTCTTTTGTATCCTCTTCACACAGCTGTCTGTAATGATCCAGACTTCCGTACAGCTCCCTCAAAAAGGCCGGTGAAAATGCCTCCTGATACCCAAACAGCGGATCCTTTTCCGCTTCCGGATCCAGAAAGCTTGCTCCCTTAGGGACCGTGCTTGTAATGTGATAACGGCCGGTGGGATAATTCAGCAGACAGGTGCGCAGACCGCCTCTCGTATTTCCAAAAACATCCTTCCTGTTTTCTCCCCTTTCATCCACCGGAATCCTCTCACAGCGGCCGGGTCCTGCGCCCTCTCTCACCCAGCGGAACAGATTCCGGAACGCCGCCCCGAATAAAATCCAGGAAGGATAGTCATTTCCGGCCGCATGCTCTCCCACATAGACAGGCAGATGGCTGATCCGCTTTAAATCCTCATCATCCCGATAATAATTCACATAGCTGAACATGGTATCGTGGCTGGCCCCCGTCACCTCATATTCCCGATACAAAAAGCCGGGATAATCGCTGTCCGCTCTTTTGGTGCGGAACGCATCCCATGCGCTGTTTTCACTCTCCGTCTGAACCGAAATATAAGGCTGTTCCACGTGTTCGACACGTTTCAGCCGGAAGTCATAATCCATCACCGCTTCATACTGATTCACCGGAATAATCAGATTCCGCACGCCTCCGCCCGCCAGATAACCGTCAAACACCTGCCCGTCCCGCTTTACCTCATCGCGATATGCAAAACTGTTTAAATAGCGGAACAGATAGCAGGCCGACTGGGACCAGCCCGTCAGGTAAAGACTTCGATGCGCCACTGCACGGAGCGGATTCCTCTCTTCATCGCCCCGCAGAAGCCACGCCAGGTCTGTCAGCATATCCCAGAAAAGGCCAGGCTCATAGCGGATGTCGATATCCGGAAGGATTCCCCTCTTCCTTACATCCTCCATTGAAAACGGAAAAGGCATATCTTCCGTCGGGTTTTTCCAGGAGAGGCTGCCATACCGCGCTTCGTTAAATTCCACCATTTTCGCAATGGTATTTGGTTTGCTTGTGATCCCCACGTAGATATCCCCGTCCCGCAGGAATTTCTGGTATCCCAGTATCCACATCCGATCGATTTCCATAAAAGATGTCGGATTGATGATTTCCACAACCACGTTGCCGCCTGCCCGGCCGGGGTCCGAAGGTGCACGGACAATCAGCCGGTTTCTGTATTCTGCATCACGGCACCGTATTTCCACTTCTCCGGTATTGCCCACACTCTGATACACATTGGCCGTCCCGTCCATGTAATACTCTTTTTCCTGATATCCATATGCCTCCAGATTCAGATACCGCGCTGCGCTCGCAAATGGATAATCCGACGCACTCACAGGGATTTCCTGTATCTTTTTAATCACAAACAGCCCTCCTTTTTATTTTACAGCTTTCTTTTCATAGATTTTTGTGTATAATTGATATGATATTATGATCCAGTAATTTCGACAGAACCGAGGTGTCAGAATGAAAGTAACCGCCAAACAGATTGCCGAGAAGATGGGAATCTCTGCCGCGGCCGTTTCCATGGCTTTAAACAATAAACCGGGCGTCAGCCCCGAAATGCGGCACAGAATCATCGATGCCGCGATGGAAATGGGCTATGATTTCACCCGCGTCAATGGCAAAAAAGCCCGGTCCAACACCATCGCTTTTATATTTTTCCATAAAAACATGATCTTTGATACGCCATTCTTTTCCGATCTGACCGTCAGCGTAGAAACCACGATCCGTGAAAAAGGATATAAGCTTTATGTACATCACATCCACGACTATGATAATCTGGAGGAACAGCTGCACGCCATCCACTCTTATCATTATGAAGGCATTATTCTTCTTGGCACCACCATGTCGGGAAATGAAGTCCTGCCCTTTGAGCGGCTTGGCATCCCCATCGTTCTGCTGGACGCTTACTTTCCCAACCTGAACGTAGATTGTGTCGCCATCAACAACGTAGACAGCGCCGAAACCATCACCGATTATCTGATCAAAAAAAGACGACAGCAGCCTGGCTATCTGCATTCCGCCTGCGATATCGTTAATTTTAATGAGCGCAGCCTGGGATTTTTCAATGCCGTGCGCAAAAATGCCATGCCGGCTTCCAAATCCATCGTCCACCGTCTCGCCCCTACCGTGGACGGCGCTTATGCGGATATGCTGGAAATTTTAAAAAACAAAGAACCTCTTGCCGCCTGCTATTTTGCAGACAATGACGAAATCGCCATCGGCGCCATCCGCGCCTTTAAGGAAATGGGCTACCAGATACCGGACGATATCGCCATCGTGGGGTTCGACAATATTCCATATTCCACTTTCGTCGAACCGCCGCTCACCACCATCGATGTGCCCAAAACGTACATGGGTTCCGTGGCAGTAAAGCAATTACTTACAGCCATCGCAGACAAAAGCCCGTTTCACATCAAAATCGAAATCAATACACGGCTGATCCTGCGCCGTTCTGTCTGACAACCGCTGCACGCTCCGGCAGCCACTCTGCCGGCAGTGCCGGGACCGCCGGTATTTTGCGGAAAAGGAAAGGTTTGGGGAAACTCCCCGACCTTTCCTTTTCTGTTTATTTAAACTTATTTCGCCGCTTTTTTTCCTTTGAAATTTTTCAGACCGGCGCCGTCGCCAAAGCCAAGCACAATGCCCACAGCCATCGATGCCACAAAGGCCACCGCACAGGCGATAATCGCATTAATAAAGTTAGCGCCCGGGCCGCCCGCATACTGCAGAACGGTAAGGAAATTGGAAGCGCCGAGCGTGTAAACAGCCACTCCCATAATACCCCCGATGAGGCCGCCGATAAAACCGCCTGCAATCTGGCATACCATGGCCTGCTTATTGCGTAAAAGAATACCAAACAGCGTAGGCTCAGAGATACCGCCCACAATCAGCGTGATCACGTTGGCGCTGGCCATCTGCTTCTCCTCGCCTTTGGTGCGCAGGAAGTAAGCTACCGTCATGCCCATCAGCGCATAGTTGGCAATATTGGATCCCGCCAGTACGATCGGATCATAGCCCAGCGACGTAATATTTAACATGGCAATCTGGATGACGGCGATGTGCATACCGGTGGCAACCATAAAGGGCCAGAAAGCTGCGATCAGCGCGATAGCCAGAGGACCGGCAATTTTATACAGACCGCTGAAGAAGCCGGATAAAAGCATACCAATCCAGTTGCCCACCGGCGCCAGGCCGCAGAACATCAGCGGAACCATCACTACCAGTGTGCAGAACGGGACACCGATGATCTTAACCGCTTTGGGCACATACCTGTCAAAGAACCGGAACACATATTTCAACGCCCAGACGGTAAGGAGCGTAGGCAGTACCGACTGCGTATAGTTATTTAACTGCATCGGAATAAAACCATAAATGCGGAAAGCCTCCCCGGCTGTCACAATATTGATCACATTGGGATCAACCAGCAGGCAGCCCAGCAGAATTGACAGCGCAACGCTGGTGTTCAGCTTTTTGGCCGCTCCCCAGGCAACAAACAGGGGCATAAAATAGAATCCGGCATTTCCGACGATATAGAGCGTCTGCATCATCTGTGATTCGTTTGGCAGAAGATTCAGCAGATCCGGCCCGAGAATCGCATAAAACATCTTAAAAAATCCGGCACCCATCATGATCGGAAGGATCGGAGCAATGGAACCAGAAATATAATCCAGCATTTTTGCCGGAACCTTTTTGATGTCAAAAGGCTCCTTATCCAGATTTTCATCGATCGCCTCCGCTGCACCAAGACCGGCAATTGCGCAAAATTCGGGATAAACCTCCGAAACGTGCTGCCCGATTATAATCTGAAACTGTTCCCCGGAAAACTGTGCCCCCAGGACACCCTTTATCCCCTTTACCTCGTCAATGTTCACTTTCGACCTGTCCTTAAGGTTTAAGCGCAATCTTGTCATACAGTGAACCGCGCCGGAAATATTCTCTTTTCCGCCGACTTTTTCAAGAATCTGATTGCAAAAATCCGTATACTTTGCCATGCTTTTTCTTTCCTCTCCTTTTCTTATTTATGCTATCAGGGCAGGATGCGCGCCTTCCTGTCCCGTATCAGCCCAAAATAAAACCTGATGCCGTCCGGGCACGACAAATAAAAGTCCTGCCGGAACGCGCATCAGGTAAAGCCCCTTTCGGGTTACAATCCATCTCTTGCACAAAGCCGGTTGATGTGAAGCATCAGGTACAGAAGCTCCTCTTTTCCCGGCTCAATGTGCAAAACTGCCGTGATATATTCTTTTATTTTTTCGATCAGATCTTCCAGTTCTGGAAGCTCGTCACAGACACTGTCATACATCTTTTCCGTCTCGGATTTTGACTCGCTGATCCGGTCCGACCGCTTCAGCAAAAACTTAAGATGCGTCACAAAACGAGAATAACTGAAATCACTCCGATCGACGATGATGTTCATTTCATTCTCGACGATATCTGTGATGTCTTCAACAAAATGTTCGATATCGTCTTTTTCGGCCTTCTGTTTTACCTGCCGCTGCGCATCGATAAAATGAAGACCGATATTTCCCTCTTCGCTCTGCGGAAGACGTACAGACAGTCTCTTTTCAATGTGCCTGACGGCCCATTTTCCCAGCAGCATTTCCTTCTCATGCAGATGACGGACCTCATTGAGAATCGGATTGCTCAGGACAATGCCCTTTTTCAGATTCTCAATCGCAAAATGAATATGATCGCAGAGCGAAAACCAGAAAGCCCTGTTAAACTCCACCCCAAGGTATGCGCTCCCCTTTTGCACGATCTCAAAGCTCACATCCATCACATCTTCCGGAAGCTCGTTCAGCAAGGCAATATAGTGAGGTTCCAGATTGTAATAAGTCCGGTCAATCTGCGACAGTGCCACCTCATAAGGCGCCTTCTGAAAACCGATACCTTTTCCAAACGCAATCACTTCATGATTGTTATCATCCAGACATACCGCTACATTGTTGTTAATATTTCGAATGACTTTCATTATCTCCCCTTGAACGCCCTTTGGCACCCGAAGCCGTCAAAATCACAAAAGACACCATCTCTTTTCCATACCCCTATGATAAAGGATAATTTATCGCTTGTCAACAAATAATTTAGTTACTATAACTTAATTATTTCACTTATTTATTTGTCTTTTTATGAAATTAATATAAATCAGCTTAAGCATTTACAAATATCGAAACCCGGGCTTCTGTCTGATATAAAAGCCATACGTTATCCTCTTTTTTAAATCAATGTCTCTCCGGACGTCACTGTTCTCTGTCCAAGGTCAAACGCCTGCTCATATCCCGACGGAAATACGACAATTGTTGTAATGTTATACCCTTTCTGCTCCAGAAGGTCTTTGTCAAACTCTACGATAGGCTGCCCTGCCTTTACCTTATCCCCCTGTCCGACCATGGGCCGAAATCCCTCGCCGTTTAATTCAACTGTATCCAGCCCGATGTGAACGATGCATTCGATTCCACTCTTTGTCGAGATACCCACCGCATGGCCCGTCGGAAAGACACTCTCCACCGTACCGCTTAAAGGCGCGGAAACTGTACCGTCGGTGGGAATGACCGCAAATCCGTCGCCCATGACCTTCTGTGAAAATACATTGTCCTTTACGCCAGCAAGCGGAATCAGTTCCCCGTTGACAGGCGCCACAATTTTAAATTCCTCTTTTTTGAACAATCCAAACATTTCTTTTTCCTCCTTATCCACCGTTCCCTCTGCACCTGCGTACAGAACGGACACTTTAAAACAACAAAAAAACTTCTTCCGGGCACACCAAAAAATCACAAAAGAATTTTCGGGAAAGCCTTCGGAAGAAGTTACAAACCTATTTATTTCTTTTACTGGTATAAAGTTACCTTAAATTTCCCGAATTGTCAATACCTTTTTGTGCCCCATCACCATATAAGTACTCCTTTATCTCCGCCCATACCGTCATTCAGACAAATTTATATCTCGCACGTCAACGTCACCTCTCCCTCAATTCCGAACGGTTCGATCGGGAGATAGTGGCTTAACGCGTCTCTGACCTGTGTTCCCAGCGTGTTTGTAACCTCAATATTCAACCGGTTGCTGCCTGCCTTAAGGTAAGGGGTCAGATCAAACAGGTAAGGTCTGCACAGCCTGACTCCCGCCGATATCCCATTCACAAAAACCTCGGCCGTCTCATACACATTTCCCAGATCCAGAAACGCGCGCTTCAATGGCGGCAGCTCCATTTCAGACGTATACTGTACCGTGCCGGCCTTCTCTTCATACCCTGCTATGTTCTGGATAAATCCAGGCGTGTGCAGAGCGACTTCTTCACTGAAATCGGGATAGGCAAAACTGTCCGCAAACCGCACCGTCCATTTTTCCGGTATGGGAATCGACACAGGATTCCCGCACATTTTCTGGCCGGAAGCGGCAAGCTTCTCTTCCGACACAATAAAAATGCGTGACTCATACGGCACTAAACATATCTGACTGGAAGTCACATGATACAGCGTGTCTTCAAACGCATCATATTGATAGACATATCCATTGTGCCGGAAACGAATATCCATTGTCAGCGTATCCGTGACACTCTCATTAAATAACATGTAAATATGCCTGTTTTCCCGCACATATTCCCCTACGACCAGATCTTTCTGTCCGCAGTCCAGTTCGAGCGCCTGGTATGAACCAAGATACGCCCCCAGTTCATCCAGCGGCACAGCCTCGCACGCTTTTCTTACATCCTCCCATAAACTTTCCTCCCGGCCTCCCAGGATGACGGCCGGAAACTTTTCAAGGAAAATAACGCGAATGTGCTTTTCCGCCATTTCTTTCAAAAGAGGAATGATGTCCCCGGGCAGACACCTTCCCGCCGGAAAAACCAGTACTTCAAACGCATTTCCATTGATAAGGTATCTCCCCTCCTCCACCACAGCCTGCTTCAGATAATCCCTTGAAACGATATCAAACGAAATCTGATGCGCCGTCAGTTCCCGGCAGGGCTTTTCTACAGGCATGTACGCCCCTGCCCATTCCATCTCCGCCGGATAAAACAGACCTACCTTTGCCGGATATACTCCGTCCCTAAAAACCGACATGACCCGGTTCATATAGCCGCTGAGCACAGGAAAATAACGAAACTGCGGATTGTGTCCATGTGCATAGAAATGAGGCGGACAATCCCAGTCCGGAAATTTTGCCGGATTAAACGCATGTGGAACAATGTAATTGATTCCACGCACCATGAGACTGTCTGCAATCCATTTCATGGACCTTAATCCCTCATTCCAGCCATATGCCCCGAAGGCCTCACACATCGCCCTGCCGCCCTTGACCGGATCCAGATGCGCTGCCGAAGCTCCCAGCTTTGCGAGGGCATAGTGATAAAACTCTCCATTGCTGCCCCCGGTGCTGAAAGCGTCATGATGATAATTCATCCCTGGAACAATCTGTGTCCCAATCACATCAATACCCGACATATGCATGCCTTTCTGCCCGCGAAAATAGTGGCCGGTTCCATAGCCCAGCCGGGCATGGGCTCCATTGTCCTCAATCGTATGGCCCAGATACCACACGCCGTGCCGTCTGCACCATCCGGCGAGTACCTCTGTAAAGTTTTCATGATACAGCGTGGTGATCCGATCCATATACCGGAAACGGATTTCTCCTTCCATCCCTTTTGCTTTCGTCCACAACAGCGGAAGGTATTTCCGCTCAAAGCCCAGCTCTTTTTCCAGACCTTCGCGCCAGGGAAGCGGCATGTCTTTTCCAATCGGACACTCCGTTCCTTTTGCATTGCCAAAGCGTGGTTCGTCCGAGAAAAAACCAAGTATCGTGCTGCCAAACTCGGACGGATAACGTGTATAATGCGGCTCATACACCTCATCAATAAGAATCTGTGTCGCCTCCTTCACGAGAGGATTTAAGTAGTCTTTTGTAGCTTCCTCCGCTCCCTGTTTCGTCTCGAAAACCACAAATATACTGTAAGCTCCGGCCGGAATATCAACCGTCAATAAACGATCTTTCGCGCGCATGCACTCTGAAATATCCGTCATTGTCTCTTCATTGACAGGATCTCCCTCTGTATCTTCTGCCCTCCTGGCCATAAAAACACCCAGGATCTGAACATCCTCTTCCGGCTTATCCCAGATTCTTCCTTTTAGCAGACGCAGATCGATTCTTGCCTGGACAAGCGGCCCCTGTACATCATAGCGCCGGCAATTGATATATTGCTTCAGATACTCCGGATAGTTTTCTTTCACTTTTCCATTGGCAAACCCCGTTGGAAAATGGGAATCGTCCAGAATCCACATTTTCATATCCTTTTTCTTTAATTCTGTCAGAATATAATCCATGTCAGACCACCATTGCGGACCGACAAAATCAGGGTGCGGCCGTGCTTCAATGCACACGGCTTTCATTCCAGCTTTGTCTATCTTATCAAGATATGTACCCAGCACTTCATGTTTCTCTCCATGCTGCCAGAAAAACGGATACAGACAATTTTTTTCTTTTTCTCCGAACAGCGACTGATATCCTCCCATATTTAACCTCCCAAAATAAAAAACTTCCTCTTGAGCGCAAAAAATCCATCCATAGAATTTTTCAGAAAAGCCTTCGAAGAAGTCACAAACCTGTTTTTCTTTTACTATATAGGAAAGTGTACTGTAAAATTGTGTATCTGTCAATAAACAGCACTTCACCTGTTCCGCCAGATGACGCTCCGCATTCCGGGCAGATCAGCTTGCAGAGGCGCGCCATATTTCAATATTTCCGGTCAGACGTCGAGATCATCTGTTTTAACAGAGCCCGTCGTATCTTTCACAATCGTCCCCACGCCCGCAAAAATGCATTCCAGCGGAAATATATACAGACGGCCGCTATGGATAAGAAACTTCCATCCAGAAGCCCTTGGGGAAGAGCGACCGCAGGAGCAGTCCGACGGTTCATTGCCTCCTGCGGTTCACACCTCGCTCCCTCAGCAGGTACAACATAGACGCAATCATCGACATATGGAAACCCGCAATATTTCAACCCTCGCTCCCTCTCGCGGAGCGACAGTATCTGCGCCGCGCCAAATCCGAGCCCGGCAAGATTTCAATCCTCGCTCCCTCACGGGGAGCGACTTATAAGGAAAGCGTAAGGGATGTATGGATATATGATTTCAATCCTCGCTCCCTCACGGGAAGCGACATAATCCATTCCCAAACCACCACATGATATGCAAGATTTCAATCCTCGCTCCCTCACGGGGAGCGGCACGGTCATCCCTGCCTCTTTTTCCGTCATTCATATTTCAATCCTCGTTCCCTCACGGGGAGCGACCTGTCTGATGCGGAGTTGCAGACGGACTAATCTATTTCAATCCTCGCTCCCTCATGGGGAGCGACACGGAATCACCGGATTGCCTGTGCAGCAGATATTATTTCAATCCTCGCTCCCTCATGGGGAGCGACAACTTTCTTCTGCTTTATGCTATCCTTTAACTAAAATTTCAATCCTCGCTCCCTCATGGGGAGCGACCTTACCAGATTGTAACTCTATTCAGATACCACAAGATTTTAATCCTCGCTCCCTCATGGGGAGCGACGGCCTGGGAGGAGTCTCGAAGACATGTGGAAAAATATTTCAATCCTCGCTCCCTCACGGGGAGCGACTTTTATCCGTAGTCTTTCTAAACGCTGACATCGGATTTCAATCCACGCTCCCTCACGGGGAGCGACAATCGAGAGTCTGGATGACAGGGTGACATCAGTAATTTCAATCCACGCTCCCTCACGGGGAGCGACCAGGTAAAACAATGATGGCGGCTACCGATCTGTTTATTTCAATCCACGCTCCCTCACGGGGAGCGACCTGACGGTCGCAGGTGTAGACGACAAGGTCATCAAATTTCAATCCACGCTCCCTCACGGGGAGCGACGTGATAGCACCACCTGACATATTTATAGCAGCACCATTTCAATCCACGCTCCCTCACGGGGAGCGACTGGAACAGTTCGCGGACGTACTGAGTGTTCCGATCATTTCAATCCACGCTCCCTCACGGGGAGCGACTGGAACAGTTCGCGGACGTACT
>CANSSP010000003.1 GCA_947649645.1 uncultured Roseburia sp.
CCTCCTAAGTAGATTTTGGTTATTTACCTTGTCTACTTAGGAGGTATCATATCACACTGAGTAATCAGTGCGGCAGCCCCATTATTATGCTTCGGGGGCAGATATTTATCCGTTCTGTTTCATTGTGAGCTGAATACGCTGTTTTTTCAGATCCACACTCATCACCTTCACTTCCACGATGTCGCCGACACTGACCACCTCAAGCGGATGCCAGATGAATCGGTCGCACATCTGAGAGATATGTACCAGCCCGTCCTGATGGACACCGATGTCGACAAATGCACCAAAGTCGATGACATTGCGGACGGTTCCCTTCAGCCTCATCCCCGGCGTAAGATCTTTCATCTCCAGAACGTCACTCCTTAAAATCGGCTTTGGCATGTCCTCCCTGGGATCTCTGGCCGGCTTTTCCAGCTCCTTTACGATATCTTCCAGGGTGAGAACACCGATTCCAAGCTCATCCGCCAGTTTTCCATAGTCAGCAATCTTTTTCGAAATGCCCTCCACACTGCGGTTACCGACGTCTTTGAGCGTATATCCCAGCTTCTCAAGCAGCTTTTTTGTGGCCTCATAGCTCTCCGGATGTACCCCGGTCGCATCCAGCGGATGCTTTCCCCCGTTGATGCGCAGGAAACCGGCACACTGCTCAAACGCTTTCGGCCCGAGTTTGGGAACTTTTTTAAGACCGGAACGCGCGGCAAAACTCCCGTTTTCCTCCCGGTATGCCACTATATTTTTTGCAACTGTCCTGCTGACGCCCGACACATATTCCAGCAGGGACGCGGAGGCCGTGTTTAAGTCGACTCCTACTTTATTGACGCAGTCCTCCACAACCTGGCTTAAAGACGCACTGAGCTTTTTCTGATTCATATCGTGCTGATACTGCCCGACGCCGATCGATTTCGGATCAATTTTTACCAGCTCCGCCAGAGGATCCTGAAGACGGCGGGCCATGGACGCCGCGCTCCTCTGCCCCACATCAAAGTTCGGAAACTCCTCCGTCGCCAGCTTACTGGCGGAATAGACGGAGGCCCCCGCCTCATTCACAATAATATACGACACTTTCTCTGGTATCTCTTTTAACAGTTCCACAATCACCTGTTCGGATTCTCTGGACGCCGTCCCGTTTCCAAGCGATATCAGCGTGACATGATATTCTGATATCAGCTTTTTGAGCACCGCCTTTGCTTCCCTCACTTTATTCTGCGGTGCCGTCGGGTAGATTACGGTAGTGTCTAAAACCTTCCCGGTCGGATCTACAACGGCCAGTTTGCATCCGGTCCGAAAAGCGGGATCCCACCCCAGAACCACCTGCCCGGCGATCGGCGGCTGCATCAGAAGCTGATGCAGATTTCTGCCAAATACTCTGATGGCTCCGTCCTCGGCGCGCTCCGTCAGATCGCTGCGGATCTCACGCTCGATCGCCGGAGCGATCAGGCGATCGTAAGCATCTTTGACAACCTCCTTCAGAACGGGAGCCGTCTCCTCGTTCTTCCGCGTGATCACTTTTCTTTCCAGATAGCCCAGCACTTCTTCGACCGGAGCCTCTATTTTTACAGAGAGAAATTTTTCATTTTCGCCCCGGTTGATGGCAAGAATACGATGTCCGGCAAGCTTTTCCACCGGCTCGTCAAATTCGTAGTACATCTCATAGACCGACTCTGCTTCGGGGTTTTTCGCCACAGAGACCATACGCCCTTTTTTTACTGTCAGATCGCGGATCCGGCTGCGCGATTCAGCATCGTCCGAAACAGCCTCCGCGATGATATCTTTTGCCCCTGCAATCGCGTCCGCGGCTGTCTCCACCCCTTTTTCTGCGTCAACATATTTTTCTGCCTCTTTTTCAAGCGGGGTGTGCAGCATCTGCAGCGTAATCAGATTTGCAAGCGGTTCCAGGCCTCTCTCCTTCGCAATCGAAGCGCGCGTCCTCCGCTTTGGCTTATAAGGGCGATAGAGATCTTCCACCGCCACCATTGTCTCCGCCGCAAGAATCTGCTCCTTTAACTCTTCCGTGAGCTTTCCCTGCTCCTGGATGCCGGAGAGGACAGCAGCCTTCCTCTCTTCGAGATTTCTCAGATAGTTCAGACGCTCGCCAAGACTTCTTAACACCTCGTCATTGAGCGCACCAGTCGCCTCCTTGCGGTAGCGGGCGATAAACGGAATCGTACACCCTTCGTCGATAAGCGTTACCGCTGCTTCGGCCTGCGGGCGTCTGATTCCAAGCTCCTCTGAAAGTTTTGCGATAATATCCATTTTCTATCCTCTTTCCTTTTTCGACCCCTCATACGAAAAACAGCCGCTCCGCGGCGTGCAAGGACGATCTCAGCATGTCTCCGGCTCCGGATAATCCGTACCAGCCGTCTCGACCACAACGGTTTTTATTTTCTGGGGAGTCAGCGGCCGGTCCGAATAATCGGTTGCCGTCTCCGCGATCGCGTTGACAATATCCATCCCCTCCGTCACTTTTCCAAACGCGGCGTAAGCACCGTCGAGGTGCGGAGACGTCTTGTGCATGATAAAAAACTGGCTTCCCGCAGAGTCCGGATGCATGGACCGCGCCATCGAGAAAACGCCCTCCGTGTGCTTTAATTCGTTCGCAAAACCGTTCTGCGCAAACTCGCCCCTGATCGAGTAGCCCGGTCCTCCCATACCGCTTCCCTCCGGGCAGCCGCCCTGAATCATAAAACCTTTGATCACGCGGTGAAAAATCAGACCGTTGTAAAATCCTTTCTTAATCAGGCTGATAAAATTGTTTACCGTATTCGGCGCTACTTCCGGGTAAAGCTCTCCCTTAATCACGCCGCCGTCTTCCATCTCAATGGTAATGACTGGATTTTTCATAATAGAATACCTCTTTCCTGCCGTATATTCCGGCTTTTTTCATCATTCCTATTGTAACCAAAAAAGAAGATTCCGTAAAGAAATACTTGAAGAAAATACGGATAGAATGTAACATAGTAAGGGAAGCTATCTATGGAAAAGAACTGTCGCCGCAGACATCGCCGATATCTGCGGCGGCAAAGTACTATCACAAAATGAGGAGATACAAACAATGAGACAACGGAAACTTTGTGCCGTATCGGTATTATGCCTGTTCTGCCTTGTTTTGCTGGGTTCTTCCTTCTGGCAGAAAATGAAGCTGGAAGAGATGAAGCGTGTGATGGCGGAGGAAACCGCTCCCGTGGCTTCACCCTACGCGGGAGTGCTCGAAGAATTCTTTATCCATCCGATGGCAGAAGTCGCCAAAAACGGCGGTCAGCTCGTAGCGTCCGCAAACAGAAGCTATCTAACGCAGGAGGCCGTTTTTTCGTTTCTGCAGGGACCAAAATCCTGGGAAGAAAGGCGCCCCTGGTCCGGCGAATGGGCCAACGAGTATGTGAAAGGCGGATATTTCGGAAATTTTGGCTGCGGCCTCTGCTGTATGGCAAACCTTTATGGCACCCTCACAGACTACGACTGCTCCCCCTGGGATATGTATGAATATGCCAGACAGGTGTCGGGATATTCCCCAACGGGAAAAACAGGCGCAATCGGCTGGGGCGACATGAAAACGACTCTGGAAAAATGCGGCTTTCACTGCACGCTTTCCAACAAGCCGGGAGACTACGAGACCTTCCGGCAGCAGATCTCTAAGACAAAGGGCGCCGTCGTGCTCGTTTGCAGCAGCGACGACGACACTTACTGGGAAAACACAGGCGGACATTACGTCAACGTCTGGCTTTACGATCCGGATACAGACACCGTCTTTTTGTCAGACCCGGGAAGCCCGACGCGCAACCGCAGCCGTATCCCGCTGCGCTATGTCTATGACGCTTTAAAAACCGCAAGCCAGTACCAGTATCTTCTGGCGGACAATTACACAGAAGAAAACAACCAATGGAAACAGGACGGCATCGACGAAATATGGACGGCGCCGTAACGTCCGCCACATTCAAAAGACAGTCATTGCATTCCAGCATTATCTGAATCAAAATTTTTTTCAAGGAGGAAGGAACATGTTAAAAGGAAAAATCGCAGTCGTAACGGGAGGCACACGCGGCATCGGGTATGCCATTGTAAAGAAATATCTGGAAAACGGCGCAACGGTTGTGCTCTGCGGCTCGCGGCCCGAGACGGCAGAAAAAGCAGTCGCATCACTGCTCGCAGAAAATCCGGACTGGCCTGTGGAGGGCATCAGCCCCGATCTCTCAGACTATGAAGACGTGAAAGCGGCGTTTGCGCAGACAGAGAAAAAATACGGACGTATCGACATTCTCGCCAACAACGCGGGCGTGTCCGCATCGGACCCGATCACATCCTACGCCCCGGAAGCCTTTGCAAAGACAATGGAATTAAACGTGACAGGCGTTTTCCACTGTGTGCGCGCCGTAGTCGAAGGAATGAAAGAACGCGGCAGCGGATGTATCATCAACACGAGCAGCATCGTCAGCATCACGGGACAGCCAGGCGGCGTCGCGTATCCGACAAGTAAATTCGCGGTAAACGGTATGACCTTATCGCTTGCCAGAGAGCTCGGTCCCAGCGGCATCCGCGTCAACGCAGTGGCGCCGGGCATCACAAACACCGATATGATGCAGGCCGTTCCCAAAGAGCATATCGCTCCGCTGATCGCAAATATTCCGCTGCGCAGAATCGGTGAGCCGGAAGATGTCGCAAACGCATTTTTATTCCTTGCAAGCGATATGGCATCTTACGTCACAGGTGTCGTCTTAAACGTGGACGGGCTCGCAAGAGTCTGACGCCAGCCCGGCACTTACGTCCGCCGGACTGCTTTTACAGACTGCCCGGTGTCCCCAAAAAAGGCTGTCAGAACAAATTGTATGTTCTGACAGCCTTTTTCAACATCAGTCTTTACTTTTCCAGCAGTTTCTTTTTCCCCAGACGCAGCTTCATCACATACCACAGCTCGGTTGCAATGCAGACGGAAGAGTATGCGCCGCAGATTAAGCCTGCCATCAGCGGAAGTGCAAACTCACGGATACTGGACACACCCAGAACAAACAGCATAAATACCATGATAAAGGTCGTAATCGAGGTATTGATGCTCCGTGAGAGCGTCTGTGTCAGACTTAGGTTGGCGACCTCTGCGAGCACCTCCGGCGTCTGCTTTCCCGTCCTCTTTCCCAGGTTTTCACGGATACGGTCAAAGATGACGATTGTATCATTGACTGAATAACCGATGATCGTGAGCATACATGCAATAAATGTATTGCCCACCGAAATGCGCATCAGCGCATAGACTGCCAGGACCACAAGTACATCGTGTATCAAGGCGACAATCGCGCTTGCGCCAAACCGGATATCTTTAAACCGGAACCAGATGTATATCAGCATGCAGACCGTCGACACGATCACCGCGACGACCGCATCGGAGCGCATCTCCCCGCTGATTGTGGAGCTGATGCTCTGGGAAGAGATCGTGGACGGTTCAATTCCAAAGTCCTCTGTCAGGACCTTATCCAGCGCCTCGCGCTCCTCCACAGTGAGCGTGCGCGTCTTGACCGTAATCTGCGTTGTGCCCTCGACCTTGTTCGCCATAATATCATTGTCCCCGGTAATCTCCGCCACCTTTGGAACAATCTCGCTCTCAATCTGCTCGATCGTAAACTCTTTCCCGAAATCGGCCGTCGTCGACGTACCGCCCATAAAATCAAGACCATAATTTAACGTACTTCCACTGATCCCCTTGTGCACGCCCATTCCGATAAAGCCCGCCGCGATCACGGCAACGGAAACGGCAAAAAACACGCCTTTCTTTCCGAGAAAGTTGATCGTATTCCGCTCTCTGGCGCGCCCATAAAACTTTTCATCCTTCAGCCCCAGCGCATACAGGGAATACAGAATCCACCTCGTCACGACAAGCGCCGTAAACATGGAAAGGACAATACCGATCATCAGCGTATAGGCAAACCCTTTTACCGTGCCGGAACCCAGCGCCATAAGGACGACCGCCGCCAGAAGCGTCGTGATATTTCCGTCGAGAATAGCCGACATTGCCTTCTGAAAGCCAATTTTCATCGATGTACTGACCGTTTTTCCCGTCGCGATCTCCTCACGGATGCGGGCAAATATAATGACGTTTGCATCAACCGCCATACCGATGCCGAGGATAATACCTGCAATTCCGGGCAATGTCAGCGTGATTTCAAACAAGTACAGCGTTGCGATCACAAGAACCGTGTATCCGGCGAGCGCAAGGGCCGCCGCCGCACCGGGCACCGCGTACATGATAATCATAAAAACCATCACCAGAACCAGGCCGATCGCAGCAGCCTTTAAACTGGAAGAAATGGCCTGGCTTCCAAGCTGCGCCCCGACCACACTCGACTCCAGCTCTCTTAACTCCAGCGAAAGAGAACCGATTCTGATCTGCGTCGCCAGTGCATCCGCAGCCTCAAACGTCCCCATGCCGGAAATCTGCGCCGTTCCGCCGGTAATCGCTGACTGCACCTCCGGATAACTGATCACTTCGCCGTCATACACGATCGGCAGAACTTTCCCGACATTGTCCGAAGTCGCCTTTCCAAACAGCCCTGCTCCCTCGTCGGTGAGTGTGAGCGCTACGACGTGCTCTTTGTTCCCATACGCGTCCGTCACGGTCTCAGCCTGTGCGTTCGCCACATGATCCCCTGTCATATAGACCGTTCCGTCCGGAAGCTGAAATTCCAGCGAACCCGGATTGCCGAGCTCTCTTAAAATCTCATTGGCATCCGTGACACCGGGAATCTCAACGGTAATCCGGTCATCCCCTACCTGATAGACGGATGTCTCCGTGCTATAACTCTCCACCCTCTTCTGCAGCTTGTAGATGGTATCGCTCATATCCTCCGCACTCGGATTTTCATCTACGATCTGATACGTAATCGACACACCGCCGGATAAATCCAGGCCCAGCGGAATGCTCATTGTCTCACCGATCCCGGTGGAGGAAAGAATCAGCGACGCATAATAGCTCAGTCCGACAATCGATGCCAGAATCACAGCCAGTATGACTGCTCCTTTACTCTTCTTCATTCTCCTATTCCTTTCTGTCCGGCAGCGACCGGATCCAGTTCTGCCGCTTTTAACATAATCGCACACTCAACGCGCTTTTTCTGAAGCTCACAGCCGATGTCGTACGCCCCTTTTATATCCCCTGTAAAATGGTAGGCGTTCGCCGCACAGCCGCCGCTGCAATAAAATTTTGCAAAACAGTCACGGCACTTTTCCTTCGCATAGACATTGCAGCACTTAAATTCATCGCGGATTCTGGTATTTTTCACACCCTCGTCCACATTTCCCAGCAGAAATTTTTCATTCCCGACAAACTGATGACATGGATAGAAATCCCCCCATGGCGTCACCGCAAGATACTCTGTCCCGGAACCACACCCGGAAAGGCGCTTCGCCACGCACGGACCGCCCTCGAGGTCGATCATAAAGTGGAAGAAATGAAAATCCCCGTCCGGCCCTCCCGCCTGTCTGCGCCTCGCCATCTCCGCCGCAAGCCTGTCATATTCCGCAAAAAGCTCCGGCAGATCTTCTTTACGGATTGCGTATGGTTCTTTCGGGTCCGCCACCACCGGTTCCACGGAAATCTGTTTAAATCCCAGATCGGCAAGATGCAGGACGTCCCTGGAAAAGTCCGTGTTTTCATGCGTAAACGTCCCTCTCACATAATACTTTTCCTGCGCCCTGCTCTCCGCAAACTTTAAAAACTTCGGCACAATATTCTCATAGCTGCCCGCACCTCCGCGGAAAGGCCGCATCCTGTCATGAACTTCTTTTCTGCCGTCAATGCTTAAGACTACATTTGCCATCTCACGGTTGCAGAACTCCATAACCTCATCGTTTAAAAGCACTCCGTTTGTCGTCAGCGTAAACCGGAACTTTTTATCAGTAATCTTTTCCTGCTCTCTCCCGTAAGCCACCAGGTCTTTGACCACCTGCCAGTTCATAAGCGGTTCTCCGCCAAAAAAATCCACTTCCAGGTTCCTTCTTTTGCCGGACTCCGCAATCAGAAAATCCAGCGCTTTCTTTCCCACCTCGAAGGACATAAGCGCCCTTCTGCCGTGATATTCCCCCTCTTCCGCAAAGCAGTACCGGCAGGCAAGATTACAGTCATGGGCGATATGCAGGCAAAGCGCTTTTACGACGACAGGTCTCTCTTTAAAATCTGTGATATAATTCTCATACGCATCTTCCGTAAACAGCTCCCCTTCTGCAATCAGCGTCTGCACCTCCGCGAGAGCCTCTTCCACTTCTTCCCTCCCATACTTGTCCGAAAGTGCCTCCAGAATCGCGGTTTTCAAAGCGCCGTCGCCCTTCAGGCGCTCTTCTCCGTCTGTCCGGCGACAGATATCGATAATGTCGTATGTGACATCGTCCACTACATGTATCGCACCGCTGTTTACATCGAGTACAATAGCATAGCCGTTGTTCTTATACTGATGAACCACTCAAACAGTTCCTCTCTTTCCCTCTCTTGGCGTGTCCGTCTCTTTCCGGACCGCTTTTTCCATGATCGCAGCGACAGGCGTCGCCGCGTCGGTGTATCGAAAACGCACAAATGACCGCTCGCTACGCGGACGGTCGTTTGCAGATGTCAATATTGATGATAAACTTAAGCATTTCCACACGCACCACGCGGTCCGCAGCTCCATCACACGAACGCCATGCGCAGATTTTACTTATTCTCGCAGCTCTGGTTGCCCACGGTACAGGAGGTCTTGCATGCCGACTGACAGGAAGTCTGGCACTCGCCGCAGCCGCCTTTTTTCACCGTGTTCTGCAGTTTTCTGGTATTTAATGTCTTTACATGTTTCATGATCTTCTCTCCTTTATCATTTCATTTCTGCACGATATCCCTTGCAGTTTATTCCCACACAGGGCGAATACCCGTATAGTATAGCACATCGTCTTTCATAAGAAAAGTATTTTTTGAAAAGCATTTTGGGGAAAAACACTTTCGGGAAAGACACCTTCCTTTACATCCCGCTAAAATACAGATCCAGTCCGTTCGCAATCCCATTGACCAGCCTGTCCTGATAATCCCCGGACGCCATCGCCAGATCTTCGCTCTCATTTGTCATGTAACCCATCTCGACAATCGTGACGGGAACCGTACACCAGTTGATACCGCTCATTGTATCCGTCTCCCAGACATGTTGTTTTTTCGCCCCGGTACTGTTTACCGCCTCGTTTAAAACCGCCTCCGACAGACGATAGCTCTGGTCATGAAGCGCCCCGCAGTACGGGTTTGCCGCCGTCTGGCAGATCGTCATAATCCCGTTTACGGACGGATCTTCGGAACCATTTGCATGAATACGGATAAATGCGTCCGCATCTGCATTGTTCGCGACCATTGCGCGCTCGCTGTTGCTGATATTGACATCGTTTGTCGTGCGCACCATCGTCACGGAATAACCGCGCCGTTGAAGTTCCGCCTGCAATTTCAGCGAAACCGCAAGCGTCAGCTCATACTCCGCGAGGCCGCTCGCCACGCCGCGTGTGCCGGAAGCCACTTTTGCCTTCTGCTCGGACGCCCCCGGCGCGACCGGCTCTTTTTCGGAATTGCCATGGGCCTGGTGCCCGGCGTCAATCACGACCAGCCGCCGGCTCTCCTGGTTAACAGACATATCCGCTCCGCCGTCCGCCGGGGCATTATCCGGCGCGGATGCCTCGCTCCCCGCGTTCCCCCCGCCCGGCACCTGTGTGTCTTGCGGCTGCTCCTGTGAGTTCACTGCCTCTTCCGGCACCTGTGTGTCTCCGGAGGAATCCTTTTTTTCGGGAATCAGCGCAGCGCCGGTCTCCATGTCTTCCTCCGTCTGCGGCATCTCCTCCGGCTCACCCGTATCTCTTTCTTCCGGCTGCCGCGTCTCCTCCGGTTCTTCTGTTTTTGCCTCACCGTTTTCCGTATCTGTCTGCATCGGGACCACACGGTCTGCGTCCGTCGCTTTTTCTTCGCCCGCATCTTTGCCGCAGCCGCCGAGGCCGATACAGACCAGCAGCATACAGATCCATACTTTTTTCTTTTTCATTCCGTTTTTCTGTTGTACTCCTTTTCGCGAAATTCCATCCCGGACACAAATTAACTGATCATCCCGCCTGCCATTCCCGATGCCCCGCAGAGTATCATCGTCGTCGCCGCCCGCGTCAGATCCAGGTCAAATCCGCCGCGAACCGCCGCAGACACCGCAAACAGAAGCACGAAATAAATCATCCCCGCCGCAAGACCCCAGAGGTATTTCTGTTCCCGCATGATCTTTCCTGTCAGAAAACCGCCCGCAATACCGGCCAGGACATAAATGACGATAATACCGATCCGGACAACGGACTCTTCCAGCTCCATCTTATAGAGAAGCAGCGCCAGAAGCAGAAGCAGGAGTCCACTTATAATAAACATCACGAAAACCGCTGCGCACACCGCCGTGACCGGATTACTCTTTGCATCCCTGGATTTCATTTTATGTTTCAGATTCATTGCGCCCCAACCTGTCTCAACTGTGATATATCACAATATATGCACATAAGACCGGCAATATGTTTACAGATTCAGGAAAACTGCATCCGATACTCCGCGGCAAAACTGTCACCCGACGAAAGCTCATTTCCATACGCGCGCTCCTGTAAGCTTCCGTCAAAATCCTGTGCGTCGCACCTCCCATACCACGGCTCAATGCAGACAAACGGCGCGTTTCTGCCCTCGGGAGACCAGATCGCAAACAAAGGTGCATCGAACAGAACCTTCACATAGGCCTTGCCCTCTTTATCCAGAAGCGAGACTTCTTTCGTCTGCTCCCCCTCCACCATGTAGGTACACTTGTCAAAAAATCCCGGTGTAAACTGCACAGCACCGTCCACAAGCGGCAGCACTTCATCCTCCATCACTGCCATTCCGTCCGCCGTGTTGCCATGGTGGTGCAGTTCCGTCGAAAGCCCGCCGAATTTCAGTCCATATCCCAGCTTGTCCGCCTCGCCGTGAACCGGACACAGAAACGCCGGATGCGCTCCGATCGAAAAATACATCGTCTTTTCATCCGTATTTTCAACTTTCCAGAGAACCCTGACCTCATTTCCCGAAAGTTCATATCCGATGTGCAGCCGGAACGCAAACGGATATTTTTCATACGTCTCGTCCGTTGAGGAAAGCACAAACCAGATAACGTTCTTGGCCTCCGACACACAGGAAAACTCCATGTCCCGCGCAAACCCATGCTGCCCCATCGCATAAGTTCTGCCCTCATAGCGGTACTCCTTATTTTTCACACTTCCCACAAACGGAAAGAGGACGGGCGATGTGCGCCCCCAGTAAGCGGGATCCCCACACCACATATACGCACGTCCGTCCGCCTTCCGCTTCACAGACTTTAACTCGGCGCCAAAAGAATCGATCTCTACAGCCAGAACTTCATTCTCCAAAAAGTATCTCATTTTTACCTCCATGTGCACACATTTTCATTCATTGCCACTCTGCCATTATATCACGCAGAACATATTTGCACACTACTTTTTGTACGATTTCTGACATGATTGTCCCTGAATCTGCGGGCAGAAGCAAAACCCTTCGTCTGCTCCGATCCCCATGCTGTTTCATCTTTCCATATTCTCCCTCATGCGACAAAACGATACATAAAGATAAAGTGACAGATACTTCCCGCCATCACAAAAAGATGAAAAATCTCATGGCTTCCAAAATTCACATGTCTGGAATTGAAGACAGGCAGTTTTAAAGCATAGATCACACCGCCCACCGTATAAATAATACCTCCGGCCAGAAGCCACAAAAAAGCCTCCTTCGTAAGCGTCACGAGAAGTTCGCCAAACACAAAAAGACACACCCATCCCATCGCAATATAAATCACGGACGAAAACCACTTCGGACAGTTAATCCAGAGCGCCTTAATGGCCATCCCGGCCGCCGCAATCCCCCACACCGCCGCCAGAAGCGCATAACCCGATTTTCCCCCCAGCACGATCAGGCAGACCGGCGTATAAGAACCTGCAATGAGCACAAAAATCATCATATGATCCAGCTTTTTAAAAATCTTTAAGATCTTCCCCGGCACAACGACAGAGTGATAAAGCGTGCTCGCACCATACAAAAGCACCATGCTCCCCATGAAGATCATCATCGCCTCGACATTAAGACTGCTCCCCGACATATGCGCCTTCGCCAGAAGCGGCATAGCCGCAAATACCGTCATCATCAGTGCAATAAAATGTGTAATTGCGCTTCCCGGTTCTCTTATTGTAATCTGCATGCATTTCCTCCTCCTTGCTCTATATTATAGTTCCCAATATTTTGTTACATGGTTTTAAAAACTACTTGTTGCTCTGATAGTACTCTTATTATATGGGAATGTCAATACAGATATTCTGAATTTTTTATAAAAAACCCTGAAGAAGATGTGCAGGTATTACATGGCTCTGACTATCGCCGTTTTATGACTGTATCAATTAAACCAAAATCCAGTGCCTCGTCTGCAGACATATAATAATCACGTTCTGTGGCGAGAGCAACCTCTTCAACACTTTTCCCGGTATTTGCGGCCAGGATAACATTTAAGCGTTCCCTGCTTTTTTGTATATGATCAGATATGATTTTTATGTCTGTTGCCTGTCCTTTAATACCATTTCCATGAATCGCAGGCTGATGTATCATAATCTGCGCATCCGGTAAGGCAATGCGTTTTCCTCTTGTTCCTCCTGCCAGTAAAAAAGCCCCAAAACTGGCAGCAAGCCCTATGCAGATTGTCGAAACATCACATTTTATATACTGCATCGTGTCATAGATGGCAAATCCGGCCGACACAGCTCCTCCCGGACTGTTTATATATAACTGGATGTCTTTCTCCGGATCCTGTGCTTCTAAAAATAACATCTGCGCAACCGTCACACGCGCCGAAACATCGCTTACTTCCTCTCCCAGGAAAATAATCCGGTCGGCTAAGAGCCTTGAAAAAATGTCGTAGCTCAGGTCCCCACGACTTGTCTGTTTTACCACATAAGGAATTGTACTCATACTGCCATTCTGCCTCCTGTCATACCGTTCACAAATGAATGTGCATTCGTCAGGCACAGCATATGTATTCTCGTCTGCTTTGGATAAAACACACCGTTTTTCCTGTATATTTTAGGCGTACACCCATACACCTTTCTGAAAGCCTGCGTGAAAGCCTGCTGTGAGTCGTAATGTGCCTCATAGGCGATTTCAACGATCGGCCTGTCGGTTTTAACAAGTCTGCCGGCCGCAAGCGTCAGCCTGCGCCCACGTATGTACTTATAAACCGTACCTCCTGTCTCCTTATGAAAAACTCTGGCAACGTAAAATTTCGAATAATTCAGTGCATCGGCTATTTTATCAAGCGCCAGCTCCTCATCAAGATGTGTTTCAATATAGTCCACTACTTTTTTTACCACCATATTCATGACAACCGCACTCCTTTCCGGAACTCAGCATAACATACATTGTCTGTAAAATCTAAATCGAAATTGCCCAATCCCGAAAAACAGACTGCTTTTCCAGGATCAGAAAAGGACAATGCCGCTCAACAGCATTGTCCTTTTGCACACAGTGCGATCCGCCTTAAAACGCTCCTTTCAGACGCCCGCCTGCACTATAACTCGCAGTTATTTACCGTCCGGGGGAACGGGATCACATCCCTGATATTCGTCATTCCCGTCAGATACATCACACACCGCTCAAAACCAAGCCCGAATCCCGCATGGCGTGCGGAGCCATATTTGCGGAGATCCAGATAAAATTCATAATCCTTCTCGTCAAGCTCCATCTCACGGATGCGCGCCGACAGTTTTTCATAGTCATCCTCTCTCTGGCTGCCGCCGATAATCTCACCGATCCCCGGCACCAGACAGTCCACCGCCGCGACCGTCCTGCCATCCTCATTCTGCTTCATATAGAAAGCCTTGATTTCCTTTGGATAATCGGTCACAAACACCGGCCTTTTGTACACCACCTCCGTCAGATAGCGCTCATGCTCCGTCTGCAGATCCGCTCCCCAGGAAACTTTATACTCAAATTTATCGTTCTGCTTCTCAAGAAGAGCAACCGCATCCGTATATGTTACACGGGCAAAATCTGAATTTACAACGTTGTGCAGGCGCTCGAGCAGCCCCTTATCGATAAAACTGTTAAAAAACGCCATCTCCTCCGGCGCGTTGTCGAGCACATACTGGATAATATATTTTAACATACTCTCCGCAAGCATCATGTCGTCATCCAGATCCGCAAACGCGATCTCCGGCTCAATCATCCAGAACTCTGCCGCATGCCGGGTCGTATTCGAATTTTCTGCCCGGAACGTCGGCCCGAATGTATATATATTTTTAAATGCCATCGCATACGTCTCGCCGTTTAACTGGCCGCTCACCGTCAGATTCGTCGGTCTGCCAAAAAAATCCTTTCCATAATCAACCTCGCCCTTCGGATCTTTCGGCAGCTCCTTTAAATCAAGCGTCGTCACCTGGAACATTTCTCCCGCGCCCTCGCAGTCGCTCCCGGTAATGATCGGCGTGTGGACATAGACAAAATCCCTCTCCTGGAAAAACTTATGAATCGCATAAGCAACCAGGGAACGCACCCTGAAAACCGCCTCAAACGTATTTGTCCTTGGCCTCAGATGTGAAATGGTCCGCAGATATTCAAAGCTGTGCTTTTTTTTCTGTAATGGATAATCCGGCGTCGATGCGCCCTCCACGGTAATCTCCGCGGCCTGAATCTCAAACGGCTGTTTTGTTCCCGGTGTGGCGACCATTTTGCCTGTCACAAGAATCGCCGCCCCCACATTGAGTTTCTCAATCTCCGCAAAATTAGAGAGTACATCCGAATACACAACCTGTACCGGCTCAAAAAACGTACCGTCGTTAACCACGATAAAACCAAAATTTTTCGAATTGCGGATACTTCTGACCCACCCGCCGATCGTGACGGTTGTATCCACATACTGTTCCTGTTTCCGGAATAAATCCCTGACACTGACTAAATCCATATTTACCTCCATGTACACATGCTTTCTCTTCATTTCCGCGCCGCTTTCTTCTCTGGCAATGATCGCGGCTCTTTCAATATCTTATCCGCATGATCCGCAAAAATCAAGACTTATCGCTTTATTCCTGCTCTCTTATGATCTCTTTGACTGCAGCGACCTGATTTTCCACATGTTTGTGCATCGCTTCCGTCACTTTTTCTTTATTCTTCTCTGAAAGTCCCTCCATAATCTGACAATGCTCTCTGATCAGGACAGGATAATTTTTTTCCTCTTTCAGATATTCCACCCGATAGCGATACATCTGTTCTCTTAAATTATTCAGCATATTGACAAGCTTCGGGTTTCCGGTCGCCTGATAGATAATGTCATGAAAATGGACGTCCGCCTGCGCGATGCGCTTTAAATCTTTCGTCTTTGTATACTCCTCAAATTCATGCATCGTGCGTCTTAACCTGCCAAGCTCCTCCTCCGAGATTTTTTCACAGGCGATCGAAGCCGCAAGTTCGTCAAGCGCCTCGCGCACCTGAAGAACATCCTGCATGTCCTTCTCCGTCATTTTTGCGACCTCCGCGCCCTTCCTCGGAATCGTGACTGCCAGTCCTTCCTGTTCCAGCATTCGGATGGCTTCCCGGATCGGGGTTCTGCTCACGCCAAGCCTGGCTGCCAGCTGCAGCTCCATCAGACGCTCCCCCGGTTTTAAATCCCCTTTCAGAATCGCCTCCCGCAGCGTATGAAACACGACATCCCGCAGCGGAAGATACGCATTCATATTCAGAGTCAATTCTTCTTTCATAACTGCCTCCTATCTCACATTGTTGTAAATGCTTGTCAGATAAACCTGCCTTGCCAGCCCCGATTCTTTCATTGCATTGTATGCCGCCTCCGCCTTTTCTTCCCCGTCAAACAATCCGAAAACCGTGGGACCGCTCCCGCTCATCAGAGCGCCGGCCGCTCCGTGCTCAAGCATATGCTCTTTCATCTCCGCGATAACCGGATAATGGGGAATCGTCACAGTCTCAAGTATATTTCCCATGCCGGAGGCGATGGCGGAGAGATCCTTAGCATGAATATCTGCGATCAGCCGGTCTATATCGGGGTGCGTGATTCCATCGCCCAGCCGCAGATTCTCATAGACAAACCTTGTAGACACGTTGATCTGCGGTTTTGCGATCAGAACAGGACATTTGACCATCGGAGGAAGCGCCGAAAGCTTTTCACCGATCCCCTCCGCAAGCGCCGTTCCGCGCATCAGACAGTACGGAACATCCGCCCCGATTTTTACGCCCCGTTCCATCAGTTCCTTCTTTGAAAGTCCAAGTCCGAACATCCGGTTCATTCCGTACAGGGTCACCGCGGCATCTGTGCTCCCGCCTGCCAGCCCTGCCGCCACCGGAATATGCTTCTGCAGCCTTATGGCAAGACCGTCCTTAATCTGAAACTCGTCCACCAGAAGTTTTGCCGCTTTATAGACAAGATTATTCTCATTTGTGGGAAGAAAAGACAGATTCGCAGTCAATGCGATTTTTCCCGTTCTCGTCTTTATGATTTCAAGACGGTCAAACAGATGAACGGTCTGCATCACCATGCGCACTTCATGATAGCCGTCCTCCCGCTTTCGGATCACGTCAAGTCCAAGATTAATTTTAGCCAGTGCCTTTACAGAAATCTCCTTCATTTTCTACCTCTCTGTACCTCTGTGCACATCCAGATCTGCCCATACTCTTTCTCTGCGGACAGAAGACGCCATTGTATCTGTTCCATAACATATTATTTTGTATTCTGTATACAATATGCATTCTACCATTATCGCATGGTTACGTCAAGATTCTGTTATTTTTTTCCTAAAGTATTCTGTGATCAATACCGATATATTTTACAAAGACGATAACCATTCTGCCATCGTATCATAGTCTCAACAGAATACAGCCCGCAGAGCGGATATCGGTTTTCAACAGATCGGCCATGCATGGATGCAGGCGGTCTCTGTGTCACACAGACACAGCAATTTTATTCATGCGGACAATGCGCCAGACGGATGCAAAGCAGACATCTGACGAATGCCGCGAGAGTCTGATACCGCGCAGCCTTACTGCGAGGTTGCTGACTTTAACAGTTTCCAAAGGAATGGAGGAATGAATCATGGCTATTAATTCAGTAAGCAATGCTGCAGGTTCCGTACAGACGCCAGCCTACAACAGCACGCCGAAAAAGACGGATACTGCAGAGAAGAACACAGGCACGAGTACAAAAAATGAAACTGCTGCCGTTTATGAGAAGAGTTCTGACAAGCAGACTTCTGCCAGCACCGTTACCAAAAAACCGAATACCGCTCTCGTGGCTAAGATGAAGGCGGACGCAGAACAGCGCACGGCACAGCTTAAGAGTCTCGTCGAGAAGATGATGACAAAGCAGGGCGCGGCTATCGGAAAAGCAGACTCCATGTGGCGTTTTCTCGCTGATGGTAAGTTTACCGTAGACGCTGCGACCAAAGCACAGGCACAGGCCGATATCGCTGAGGACGGCTACTGGGGTGTGGAACAGACATCCGACCGTATTCTTGATTTCGCGAAAGCGCTCTCCGGCAACGATCCGGACAAGGCAGATGAGCTTCTTGAGGCCTTCAAAAAAGGTTTTAAGCAGGCTACCGGCGCCTGGGGCAAGGAGCTTCCTGACATCTCCCAGCGTACTTATGACGCCGTCGTAGAGAAGTTTGACAACTGGAAAAAGGGAAACAAAACCGAAGAGGTTACGGATCCGACACAGACACAGGCTTAATTGTGAAAGGCTGCCAGAAATGGCAGCCTTTTTTATATTCCGTCCTACAAAACCACACTCATCTGTATAAACAGAGCGTTACCGGCTAAATAAAGTTTGCTCATAGCTCTCGCTTACAAGCCAGGATTTAACCTCTCTCTTTCATTGCGCTCTGGAAAACATATAATTTTTAAATAATGATGCCACCTAGCAAAAACAATTTCCGATATTCTAAGTTTACTATTTTAGGTGTTCCCTCGCCAAAATCCACTTCACAAATCGCCTCTGCCGTTGAAATTCCTTTTTTTAATTCACTTTCCAACTTTTGTTCTTCCATATTCAATGCTGCAAACTTTATTTTCTCCTGTTCAGACATATCCAACTGTTTTGTTCTTTCCTGTTTGCTGCCGATTTTTTCGTATAAACAACAAGCGGAAGCCATCGCTGAAAAATAAATTTCATTCCCATATATACGATATAATTCCAGAAATGTCAGTGCGATGGAATATAAATTAATATGTGCATTTTTTATATCAATCATTTTCCTTTCCACCTCATCTGACAAAGCAATCGCAGACAAGCATACACTTGCTGCTTTATTCCCTATATTGGCCTCAATTAAAGCCCATTCACAAAAGAAAGAACGATGTTCCACTACATAGTTAACTTCCCTGAATACTTGTACTGCCTGCCCGGGCTGACCTACCTTTCTGTATAATTTTGATAAATGCACAATTATGTATGTATCAAATGGATCCATTTCTAATATCTTCCTGTCCATCCGAATGGCCAGTGTATTGTTCCAATTCATAAAATGATCTGACATATAGCGCCAGTTTTTCAAACGCTCTATGTACTCTCCTTTTTTGGACGCCTCTATAGCTGCCTGTGCCATTTCAATAAAGATTTCATCAAAGTCATAATGAAACTCCTCATCCAGTATCTTTCTCGCGATTTTTGCAATAGAACCATGACGGGTATAAATCATATCTCCGCTTACCGTACTGGCAGCCTCATCACCTAATGGACCCAGAATATTTTTCTTAACTTCCCTTTCCTTACAATTATAAAGCTGTGCCATAACAGGTTTTGACAAGAAATACAACTTTTCTGAATGCATTGCCACAATATATGCAAAGGCATCCAGTAGCGTTTCATGATAAAGTGA
Organism: uncultured Roseburia sp.; assembly: GCA_947649645.1. Classification (GTDB taxonomy): domain Bacteria; phylum Bacillota; class Clostridia; order Lachnospirales; family Lachnospiraceae; genus Roseburia. The sequence goes on from CANSSP010000003.1 coordinate 18,913, forward strand.
TATATTATTAAGACGCTTAAGCATAACCCGCACATGGTCATGCAGCCCATCTCCATACCGGGTCGCAAGCATCGCTCCCAACAATGCCCCTTCGTCCGGCTCGTTAATCTCTTCATTCCTTGAAGATTGCACCAGGCGTTTTTTCGCCTCTGCCTCACTTAATCCCATAAGTTTCCCGAGTCCCTCATCTCCCAGCACTTTCCATGCATCTATAAATCGTTCCGCATCTTCTTCGCTGATTCCTTTCAGACGTGGCCGGCTAAAACTCACTATGCTGCGCCAGTCCAGTCTGTCTGCATCACTGTTAATCCAATCTGTATCTCTGGTACACAACAGAAAATGTATGTGCTGATGCCTTCTCAACTTTAATTTTTTCAACAGTCCAAACAAATTATCCGCAACAGAGAAACAATTATCCACACCGATAATCCAGTTTCCTTCCGCTGTAAGATTTAAGAGCTGTTCTTCATTGATCTGCATATCCTTTTCCGGATAGCGCAAAATCAGCCCCCGCCAGCCATTTTCTCTGCACAGTTCCCGAACTGTCTGTAACAAGATTGTCGTCTTTCCTTCCCCGCCAGCCGCAGATAGTAAAACGCATTTGGTCTGATTTTTCTCGTTACATTTTACAAATTCTTCTTGTAAATCGTGTACAATCTTTCTAAGTGGTATATAAGTTGAAAAAATATCATCATAAGATGGCTCTTTTCCATCAAAATATTTCAGAATGTCCGCCTTATCCGGTTCTTTTCTTTTTTTAATAAATTTTTCATCAATCAGATGCCAGCCAGGAGGTGCTTTTACTTCTACATTTTTTCTTTTTCCTTTTTTTTCCATCCCTATACAAAAATTTGCGCAGGAAAACACCCAGGTATCTGTACCTTCTGTTCTGAAATCCTCTTGAAGATTTCCAGAAGCATCCAGCACAAATCTGTCATTATCAGCCGACCAACGTCTGGGCCTGATACTAACTGTATTTTCATCAAAATCCAGACAGCCCCAATATAGGGAATTATAATAGATTTCGTCCTCTCTTGCCTGAAAAGCCGCGCCACACTGAATGGATAAAAACCCCGAATGACTGCTTACTGTATACCCTCCACTGTTTTTATGCATATGTCCATGCAGATAGATTGCCTTATTCTTTGCCAGTAAAGCAGTAACCTGCTTTCTCTGTTCCTCTTCCAGCCAATTCAGAGGGTGGTGTCCCAAAACCAGTTTATGCTCGCACCCTTCCAGCTTTTCCAGAGCTTCCTGTAAAATCCACTTTCCAATCCAAAGTTTCTCTTTATCCTTATCGGAATTTGACAACCATGCTGTATTAACTCCTGCAATGCCAACATTATGATCTCCTTTTTCACATATAGTGAAAAAGCATGCTTCCTTTTTAAAAATATTTTCTACTGGAAAACACAAATCATCTATTGAAAAACCATTTTGAAATCCGGAAAAGCGCTCAAAAATTTCCTGCCTCTTTTCCAGCCCTTTGTCATCTGTGTCAAAAAAATCGACTCTTTTCTGAGGCACATCATATAAAGAAAGAGCTGCAACACCGCATTTTTCTCTGTTTACATCATGATTTCCGGGGACAATAAATATCTTCGGCAATGCATCATAAATATCAACAATAGGGAGCAAAAAATGATTTATAAAAAAAGTATATTCATCTTTTATACCTTTATCAGCAATGTCTCCAGTGATAAAAATCATATCTGGCACCATACCCTTTTCTTTCTGTTCTTCCATATGGGCATGAATGCTTTTAAACAATTTTATTTGTCCATAATTGTCCTTTCCTGTATGAAAATCTGACAAATGAAGCCATCTTAATTCTCCCATATTATGTTCTCCCGTATATTTATCTGCAATTTTTCAATATAATACTATTTCTATTCCATCTACAATTGTTATGCCTGCTGCTCCGTAAACAATCCTTTCGTATCATTTCTTTTTACCGCGTCATGCATCAGCATCAGAAGTTGTCTTTTATAATTCCCCTGCTGTTTTTCTGTCATTTTTAACAGCTTCCTGATCTCTGCGGTCACGCACGCCGTAATCCGGACCTGTGAGCTCAGATCTGTACATTCCAGAAATTCTTCCGACCCGTCCTCAAGCAGACTGCCTCCCAAATCTTTCTTTCCTTCTTTCTTACCTCTCCCAGAATATATTATAAAACTTTTTCATACCTACGTCCATAGCCTCCTTGAATCTGTAGTACAAAACCGTATGTCCTCTTGTTCACGGAGGGTACCTTCGGGCAAAAAAAGAAAACGCCATCCGCTCCCTTCTTAAAAAAGCTGTCGTATCTGCAAAAACACAGATACGACAGCTTTTGATTTCCCTATTTACTTTCCAGAATTTTCTCGATACTCGCCAGTTTTACACAGACCACAAATATCTGCGCCGCAATCGTCAGATCTTCCAGACTCGGGTACGACGGTGAAATCCGGATGACAGAATCTTTCGGATCCTTGCCGTACGGAAACGGCGCTCCCGCCGGAGTCATCACAACACCCGCCTTTTTCGCCTTATTTACGACAGATTTTGCACATCCAGGCAGCGTCTCATAGGTGATAAAATAACCGCCCTTCGGCGTATACCAGTTTCCCACGTCAAGTCCGCCGAGTTCCCGCTCAAACATATCCGCGATCATCTCAAACTTGGGGCGCATGGAATCCGCATGTTTCCTCATATGCTCTGTGATCCCGTAAATATCGCCAAAAAAACGCACATGGCGGAGCTGATTCACCTTGTCATGGCCAATCGTCTGTATTTTCATCTGTTTGCGGAAATCCTCAAGATTATTCGGAGATGCCGCAACGGCCGCAACGCCGGAGCCCGGAAAACTGATCTTACTGGTGGAACAGAATTTATATGCCAGATCGGGGTTTCCCGCACGTTTACACTCCTGTAAAATCTCGATCAGATGGTCATGATTGATATCGTAGAGATGATGCACACAATACGCGTTATCCCAGTAAATGCGGAAGTCTTTCGCCGCCGGTTTCAGTCTCGCAAAACGGCGCACCGTCTCATCCGAGTACGTGATCCCCTGCGGATTGGAATATTTCGGCACACACCAGATTCCCTTGATCAGCTCGTCGCTGCTCACCAGTTCCTCTACCATATCCATATCGGGGCCGGTGGAGAGCATCGGCACATTAACCATCTCGATGCCGAAGTACTCTGTGATTGCGAAATGCCTGTCGTAGCCTGGAACAGGACACAGAAATTTTACCTTATCCAGCCTGCACCACGGTGTGTTTCCCATGACGCCGTGCGTCATGGAGCGGGAGACGGTATCGTACATAATATTCAGACTGGAATTTCCGTAAATAATAATATTGTCCGGATTACACTCGATCATATCGCCCAGAAGAACTTTTGCCTCCTGGATTCCGTCCAGAACACCGTAGTTACGGCAGTCCGTGCCGTCGTCGCACGCAAGGTCCATATCGGACGTGAGCACATCCATCATCCCCATCGACAGGTCGAGCTGCTCCTGTGAAGGCTTTCCCCTTGACATATCCAGCTGCAGCCCCCTCTGTTGAAACCGCTTGTATTCCGCCTCAAGCCCTTTTTTTTCCTTGAGCAGTTCTTCCTTTGTCATTTCCTGATAAGCCTGCATTTTAAATCTCCTCCTGTTCTTCCGATTCGTCCTGACGGATTCCCTTTATTTTTTGATAATATTCCCGGATCGTTTTTTCATATCCATTTTCAGACGGCCTGTAAAACTGCCGGTCCGTAAGACCATCCGGCAGATACTGCTGCGGGACATAATGATTCGGATAATCATGGGCATATTTATAACCCAGACCGTGCCCCAGTTTTGCGGCAGACTTATAATGGGCATCTTTTAAATGCACCGGAACGGGCGCCGTCACCGTATCCTTTACCGCCGCCATCGCCTCGCTGATGGCGCAGACAGCCGCATTGCTTTTTGGCGCGCTCGCCACATAGGTCACGGCCTGAGCCAGTATAATCTGTGCCTCCGGCATCCCGATACGTTCCACCGCCTGTGCCGCCGACGACGCGACCACAATCGCCATAGGATCCGCATTGCCGACATCCTCCGAAGCACAGATGAGAATCCTGCGGGCGATAAAGCGGATATCTTCACCCGCATAGAGCATCCTTGCAAGGTAATAGACCGCCGCGTCCGGGTCGGAACCACGCATACTCTTGATAAACGCAGATATCGTATCATAATGATTGTCCCCGGACTTATCATATTTTACAACCCGCTTCTGTATGCACTCGCTGGCAACAGCCAGCGTAATGTGTATCACCCCGTCTGCACTGCGCTCCGTAGTCAGCACACCGAGCTCCGTCGCATTCAGCGCCGCCCTGGCATCTCCGTTTGCCATATCTGCCAGAAAATCGAGCGCATCTTCATCGATGACGGCTCCATAAGCCCCAAGTCCTCTCTCCCGGTCGGCAACTGCCCTGCGGATCACCTCCTTTACATCCTCTTTCGTGAGGCTCTCCAGCTCAAAGATAACCGACCGCGACAAAAGCGCCCCGTTCACTTCAAAATAAGGATTCTCCGTGGTTGCCCCGATGAGTATGACCGTCCCGTCCTCCACAAAGGGAAGAAGATAATCCTGTTGTCCTTTGTTAAACCGATGAATCTCGTCGATAAACAAGATCGTCTTTTTTCCATACATTCCCAGATTGTTTTTTGCCTGGGCGACAACCTCCTCCATATCCTTTTTGCCGGCTGAAGTCGCATTCATCTGCAGAAATTCCGCGCTGGTCGTGCGCGCAATCACTTTCGCCAGCGTCGTCTTCCCCGTCCCCGGCGGCCCGTAGAGAAGAATGGAACTCAGCTTATCCGCTTTGATGGCGCGGTACAAAAGCTTATCCTTTCCGATGATATGCCGCTGCCCCACGATCTCGTCCAGCGTGAGCGGACGCATCCTCGACGCCAGAGGAGCCTCTGTTTCTCTGCTCTGCTCCCTCATATATTCAAATAAATCCATGTAAAAACCTGCCTTTGAATTTTTCTATCAATGGACTTGCAATTTACTCCCAAAGGAGCCGGAAATACCTGTGCAAAAAACATGTCCTGCAGCGAAGATACCCCCGAAAATCTGCCAGAAAGCGCGAAATCTGTCAGATCAAAAAGCAGATCCAGAAAACAGAAAAATGACAGATTTCACACAAAAAAATTCATTTCGCTTATTAACATAACATGAAATACCAGACTTTTACAAGTGCAAAATGTGATTTTTGCCATTCTGCACGATTTTATGAAAAAAACAATCTCTTCACTGGCAGAAATTGTATCGGTTTCTCAGCGGACTGATTTTTTCCGGTTAAAACCAGACGGCATCCATGGACATTTTTCCTCCACCTCGCGGTTGTAATCCGCCAGCGCCCGCATCTCCTCCGTGATGTGCCGCATATCCATCCGTTCCACCATTTTTTCAATGATCGCTGCGCCTTCGCCTGCAAGCTTCTCCCGGAATGCCTCGTCCGGAATGGCCGTCGTACTCATATGATCTGTTTTTTCCGCAAAACAATATCCGATTGCCGCACTCTGATAAGCGAGCCCAAAGATATCGTCAAACCGGCTGCAGGACTGTTTCTGTGTGTGCGTGTACTCTGTTGTCAGCGGAATGTCCGCAAGCCGCCCCATGATCTGATAAGCGCCCACGGTAATCGCGTGAAAACTGTCCATGGACTGAAACAGATCACGCCCGTTTTTCATCATCTGCATTGACAGATCGATGTAGAGTATCGGCACGCCCGTCTCGTCAAAAAAGTCCCGCACCATGGGACTGCAGGTCATATGTGCAGGTCCGTGAAAACTGATATAAATCTGTCTCTGAAACCCCTGTCTGAGCAGGCTCTTTGCGATTGCGCCAAGGTAATCGATTCCTTCGCGGATACTGACCTGCACGGTTCCCCTCCCGCTCGCCGTCGCCCCCGCATAAAAATACGGAAGTCCCGTCAGAATCAGTCCGTCGCACGCCTCCGCCATTTTAAGGGCATACGCCTCGCTGATCGTCGTCTCCGAATCAAGCGGAAATCCTCCGTGCATCTCCACCGTTCCGACCGGAACAATAATAATATCGTTTTCCCTCAGATACTGTTCCACCTCATCATTTAACATTTTTGGTAAAATTCTCGTGCGCATATGTTTTTCCTCCCGTTTTCTGTCCTGTTCCTTTTGTCCGTCTTCTTTCACTCACTCTACCCTGACGGTGCTCCCGATCCCGTCCCTGTTCCGGCACTTCGTGACAATGATTTTTTTCTCGATCCGTTCCTTTAACCCGGAGACATGGGAGATAATCCCCACAAGCCGGTTCCCCTCCGTCAGTCCCTCAAGCGCCTTCAGTGCCTGCCCTGTCGCCTCTTCATCCAGAGAGCCAAACCCTTCATCCACAAACATGGAATCCATTCTGATTCCGCCTGCGTAAGACTGGATTTCGTCCGAAAGTCCGAGCGCAAGGGATAAGGATGCCTGAAATGTCTCTCCGCCGGAAAGCGTCTTCACACTGCGCTCCGTCCCATTATAATGGTCGATCACACACAGTTCCAGCCCGGCCTTTTCCCGCCGGTTCTCCCCGCCGGTCTCACGTTTCAGTTCATACTGTCCCCCGCTCATTGTCAGAAGTCTTATATTTGCCCTCCGGACAATCCGGTCAAAATACGTCATCTGAATATACGTTTCCAGCTCAATCTTCTGCTTTCCGCCAAGCGTCCCTCCGGCAGTGTCCGCAAGCGCCTTCATCCAGGCGTAACGTGCTTCGGCCGCCGTGATATCATCCTGCCCCATCTTCACCCTGTCATAAATTCCACAGTTTGTCGTATATGCGCTGTACTCTCTGTCCCGGCGCGCCATGCATTCCTTCTTCTCCTGCTGCCACTGCGTTTTTCTGGCGACGACTGTTTCTTCCGAAACCTGCCCCGCCTCCCCCGCCGCCGCAATCTGCCGCTTCAGCAGTTCGATGGCCGAAAACAGACGTTCCTTTTCATGACATTGTTGTGTATATTCCTGCTCTGCCGCTTTATGTGCTCCCTCCAGCCTTGTTTTTTGTTCTGTAAGCGCACGGATGCGGTCCATAATTTCTGACTTCTGTTTTGTGCCGGCCTGCGCCGCAAGCTCTGCGATCTTCTCCATCCCTGCGTCGCATTCTGCCCTCCGCCTGGCCGCTTCATTTTCCGCCCGCGAAAGTTCTTCCTCAGACACTTTCATTTTCTCCTGTATGGCAGGAATCTGTTCCTCAAGTTCCTTCCTTTTCTGCTCTTTTTCCCGGTTCTCCTGCAACGCCATTTCAACCATGGCCGACTGCGCTTTCCGCTCGGAAGAAACACCGGCCGCAATCTCTTTGAGCTCGTCCTCAGACAGCGCTGCGGCACTTTCATACTTCTCACTAAGCTGCGGCCGCCACGCACGAAGCGCATCAAAAAGCTGTGCCGCTTTCTCCTGCCGCCGCGCCGCCGTTCGCTCAGACTCCCGCATCAGCTTATCCGCCTTTTCCCGGCAGACACTGTACCACTCCTCTTTTTGCCGCAGCTGCTCAGTCATCTGATTCCGGTCCGCAATCTCTTTCTGAAACTGTGCAATGCGCTGTTCCAGTCGTTCCCGCCTCTCTTTTAGTGCGCAAAGAATGTCGGAAATCGTTTCCGGCACGCACGTCTCTTCTCCCTGAGCCGTCTCTTTCAGAAGGCTTATGGAGCGCCCAGTCTCTTCCGTAACCCGTCCCTGTCTGCCCTTCTCCTGGCCGTCAAGCTCTGCCGCACGCTCCCTGCACGATGCAATCTGCATCCTAAGACGCTCCCTCTCCGCCTGTGCCTCTTCTTCTTCCTTTTTTAAAACCACAAAACGCCGCCCGTCCGCTTCCGCCTTTCTCTGGCGCTTTGCACATTGTTCCAGCTCTGCACAAAGATAAGCAGCAATTTCCGTTTCTTCCCGGCCATGCTCCCGCGGCAATTCCATTCTGGAAACGCCGTCTTCCCACTGCCTCTCCTGCTCCGTAAGCCGCCCACGGACCAGGGCCAGCGCCTGCTCCCTCTCCCGGAAAAGAGAATCCAGCTTTTCCAGCTCCCTGGCGCCTGCCTTTATGGCTTCCTTAAGCTCCGCATTTCTTCTTACATCCGATTCCGCCTCCCGAATGGCCTCATCCAGTTTTTTCTCCTCTGTCCTGATCCAGGCGCCGGCCATTTTGATCTGTTCCCCTAAAACAGGCGCCTTACTCTCCGTTCCGCCGGCCGGCACACCGCCTTCCCCGGCTTCGGCACACTGTCCCAGGGATGCGTACAGTTTTTTTGCCGCCTCCCCGATGAGCCGCTCCTGACAGGTGCACTCTTCCCCGATGTGCCCTGCCCGCGCGCTGAAATGCTCCGCTTTCCGCTCCACTTCTGCAAGCCTTTCCTTTAACCGGTCAAGTTCTTCTTTGTCCGGCACGGTTTCGGGCGCTTCTGCCGGAGCCGGGTGGTGCGTGGAGCCGCAGACCGGACAGGCCTCCCCTTCTATCAGATCACGTGCAAGCAGACCTGCCTGTGCGTCCAGAAACTGCCGTTCCGTTTTCCTCCATATCTGAAAAAGCGTCTCCTTTTCCGTCGCTGCGCGCCGGTACTCTTCCTGTAAAACGAGTAGTTTCTCCCTGCCCTCTTCCATCCGCTTTAAATCCGCCAGAAGCTTTTCCTGCGCTTCTCTGTGCGCGGCAAGTGTTGTTCTTTTCTGCCTGAGGAGAAACAGATGTGCATCGACATCTTTTTTCTCTTCCTCCTCCCCTGCGTATACCCCCTGCTGCTCCCTGCATGCCTTTACTCTGGCCCGCGCCGCTTCGCACGCAGCCTCTGCCTCCTTAAATTCCTTCTTTACTCCCGCAAGTCCCTTTGACAGCTCCCGGAATGTTTCCAGTTTCTTTTCTGCCTCCTGCGTGTTTTTGCGGCAGAGAATCTCCGTCCCGGCTGCATCCCTGCAAACATCCAGTTCTTTTCTCCGCTCTTCCTCCGCAGCTTTAAGCGCCGCTTCGCGGGCAGACAGCAGGGCAAGATTCTTTTTTTCATGCTCTGCCTGACCGGCCGCCCTTTCCAGCTCCTTTGCCGCTCTCTCTAGGACCGCGCTCTGCTCCGCGATTTTCTTTCGCATTTCTTCTGTCAGAGACAATACGGCGTCCCGGCCCGCCAGCGCTTCCATGCGCGCCCTGCCGTCACGGATCTCTTCTGCGAGAGTCTTCACTTCTTTCCCGGTGGCATCAATCTGACTTTCTGTCTGCCGCTCCCTTTGCATTTCCTGCTCCCAGCCATCCCTCAGCTGAGCAAGCCCGCCGGTAAAAAGCCGTATGTCTTCTTTTTCACGTTCCAGCCGCGCGCGCTCCTCCCCGACAGACGCAAGCGCCCGAAGATTTTCCTGTTTTCTTTTCAGCATTTCTTCCAACGCTTCTTTTTCTGCCGCCTGCTCCCCCCTTCGCCTGTCTGCCTCTTCTGCGGCCTGCTCTTTTGTGCGCTGCCGCCCGTACTCCTGTTCCAGCCTGTCAAAGATCTGCAGATGCCCCTGCTCTTCCTTGATCTGCAGCACAAGAGCCTCGCAGGCCTCTGCCTCCCTCGCCGCCTTCTCATATAAAGCCCTGGCCGCCAGAAGCCGCGGCCGCTGTTCTTTCTGCTGCTCTTCTTTTCTTAACAGCTCGTTCTGCTGCTCCTTTACTTTATGGATATCCCCGATCCGTCTGTCTTCCTCCAGAATCCGGCTCTCCAGTATTTCCATCGTCTCATCCAGCTGTTTTAAAGCCGCCGCTTCCTCCCCGCACAGCTCCTTAAGCAGCGCAATCCCTTCCCCTGTCCAGCCGTCAGATTTTTCCCTCTTCATCTGCTCCATTTTCACGGCACAAGGCCCGTCTCCCGTGCAGACAATGCCGCTCATATGCTGAGAAAGACTGCGGCGCAGTTCTTTGTATTTATTTTCCTGCCCCCTGGCCGCCGCTCTCAGCTCCCCCTGCAGCTTCTGATAAAGCCCTGTTCCAAAAATCTGCCGGAAGATGCCGCAGCGCTCCTCCGTCCCCGCAAACAAAAGCTTTCGGAAATCGCCCTGGGCGATCATTGCAATCTGCGTAAACTGTCTGCAGTCAAGCCCGATCAGCTCCGTGACCGCTTTCGTCACTTCTTTCGTCTTTGTGACCGGCTGTCTTTCGTCCGGATACAAAAGCTGCGCGTCTGCTCTCTGTGTCGTATAACCGTTTCCCCTGTCCTTTGGACGCTGATATTCCGGATTGCGCCTTACGACATAGCGCCGGCCCCCGTACTCAAACGTAAATTCCACATAGGTCGGCACATCGGCTCCGGCGTATTTGCTGCGGAACATTTCCGCCCTGCGCACATCCCCGCTCGCTTCTCCGTAAAGTGCAAATGTGATGGCGTCAAAAATCGTCGTCTTCCCGGCCCCGGTATCCCCGGTGATCAGATAAATTCCCTGCCGGCCCAGACGCTCAAAGTCAATCTTTGTCTTTCCCGCATACGGGCCGAACGCACTGATCGTAAGCTTTACTGGTTTCATCCCCACACTCCTGTCTCTCCGGCAGCCCGTCCCTGCACTTCACTTATCCCTGCCGGATATTTTCAATCATCTGTTTTACAAACACAGTCTGTTCTTCGCTCATCGGCTGATTGTTCTGCAGCTCATAAAATTCCTGAAACAGCTCCAGCTCCGATTTCCGCCCCGTTTCCTCCGCCGCCTCCACCTTTCTGTTTTCTCTCGTCCTCTTATTGTCGTACAAAAGACGCATCAGGTTCGGGTAAATAATGCGCAGCTTCTGCAGCCCGTCGGGGATATCCTCCTCATCTGTCAGTGTAATCTGTACATAATCTTCTGTATTCATCCCCTGATAAAACGAACGCGCAGTTACTTCCAGATAGGTTCCTCTGATCTTCCTTAAGTCGCGCACCGGAACCAGCGGGATACAGGAAATCTTCACATTTCCCTTTTCTTTTAGTTCCACCACCGTGACGGATTTCTCCTGCTCTGCCTCGGAAAAAGAATACTTTAACGGCGTTCCGCAATAGCGCACCGTTTCCCGTTTCACCGACTGCGGACTGTGGAGATGTCCGAGCGCCACGTAGTCGAACGCATCAAAAACCTCGGCGTCCACATTGTCGAGACCGCCGACTGCGATCTCCTCCGATTCACACCGCCCCGCTCCCGTCACAAACTGATGCGCCACGAGAACGCTGCGCGCTCCGGCGTCTGCCTCCATGCGCTCCACCGCCAGCTTTACAGCCTTATGATAACTGTCCGGCACCTCCTCCCCTGCCCCGGCGTCTGCGTTTTCCTCTTCCTTTTCCAGCAAATGACGCATAACCGCCGGCTTTAAAAAAGGCAGAAGATACACAAAAATCTCCCCGTACGCATCCTGCAGTACGATTTTTTCCGTCTTTCCACTGTAAACCGGGGACACATAAACCCCTCTCCCGCTCATAAGCTGGGAGCCAAACGCGATCCTCTCGGCGGAATCATGGTTGCCGCTGACCACGAAAACCATTTTTTTTCGCTCCGCAAGACCGGTCAGAAACCAGTCGAACACCTGAACCGCCTCCGCGGACGGCGACGGCCTGTCATAAATATCCCCTGCGATAATTACCCCCTCTGCGCCGGAAGATTCTGCGATGGCAAGAATCTGGCTTAAGATATATTTCTGATCCTCGATCATGGAAAATTCATTGATGCGTTTTCCGATGTGTAAATCTGAGATATGAAGAAATTTCATGGTCTGCCCCATTTCTGCGCAGAATACCCCGATATTATCCCTGTACTCTGCACGCTGTGTGCACGTTTTCCGCGAACCGGACGCGGCATCAGAAAACGTTTTCGACTCCATCTGATCTGTCCATGACATCCCATGCTGCGGACATTGTGTTAATTATACTAAACAGAGCTTTTTTTGTAAATGAGATCAGAAAACAGGATACCGAATGGCATCTGATCGCATGCGGCCGGGAATCCCTCCCAGACGCATGCGGTGTGACAAAAAAAGAAATGAAAAAAAACCGGACAGAAAGCACCGGCGCACCGCCTTATGCTTTCCCATATGCCTTAATAATCTCCGCAATCTGTCTGTCCTTCTTCACACTTCCCGTCTGACAGATCATTTTTTTCAAAGGCGGATTTTTTAATATGCGCTCGACAACAGCCGGATCGGCTGCCTTTGCCCCATAAAGCTCAATCTGTTCGATACCGGGAAGCGTTTCCAGTCCGGAAAGATCTTCCAGATTCTTCACTTCGTCAAAAATCAGCGTCTTCAGCCCGGCACAGGCGCTTAAGTCCGGTATACGCACCATCCGGCTCATCTGATAAAACCGTGCATGGACAAGCCCCGGAAGATGCAGAAGGATATCTGCATCTTCCAGCTGGCTGATCTTCCACAGCTCAAGCCGTTTTATTGTAGTATTCCCATACAGAGATGTGCTGTCAAAATCCTTTATCATCCCCAGAGACAGCCTCTCCACCCCGGTATCCTGCAGGAAAGCAAAATCCTTTCTTTTTGCCGCGTTGACAGTCAGATCCCGCAGTCCCCCAAGATGCCTTATCACCTCAAATCCCCGATTGATTTTATACACAAACAGCGACTCAAGGTCTTTAAACCGCCCGATTACATCCAGCTCCAGTTTACTGTTCGCAATTCCTGTGCCCAGCATCAGCCCGGTAAGGCCGGTTGTCACCTTTTCCAGAAAAGAGAGATCGTTCAGCTGTCCAAGGCTTACTCTTAACTTTTTTAAGCGTGGCAGCTTTCCCATGGAAACAAGGTTACTGACAGCGTCCATCTCCCCGACCGACAAATCACAGACATTGTCAAGCAGTTCCAGAAACGTAAGATCGCACACCTGACCGCGGAACCCGTATACCCTGAACATAACATCTTCTCTCGCGGATAAAATGACATGGTTGATCCGTTTTAATGTTTCGGGCGGCAGCGCCGCTCCGATCTGAATATATTTTATTTTTTCATCACGCTTTATCTCTTCCGCCTCCGCTGCCGTTAAATCCGCACGTATTTCCACTCTGTTCAGACTGCACGTATAGCCCATTCCTGCCCCCTGCTTTTATTCACCTGGTTTTCCAAATTCTTCCTGGGAAGCTCTCAGATACGTATCCCTTTTCTTATTGCCATCCGAGATTCCCTGAATATCGTTCCCCGAGCTTCCGCCCTTTGACTTCGCACCGCCATGGTAATCGATCATATCCTGCTCCCTGCCCCGTATCGCATCCGGATTATCAGAGGTCTTATCCAGCACTGCCGGCCCGAATCCATCTTTGTTTTTGTGATGGTTCCTGTCTCTTTTCGCTATATTTTCTTCCGGCGTTCCATAACCACTCGTCCGTCCGGTATACACTTCACCCGTCTGGGGATTGGTTTTCGTGTATGTCTGATACGTCTTTTTGGGCTTCTGGCCTGTGGCATTATTTTTGCCCTGTGCTCCTTTTACCCGATCCGCGCCTTTCTGGCAGGCATGGCCGTCCGGGTCTTCATAGGACACCGGATTTCCTGCACAGTAGGTATAGAGATTTAATCCGTCTCCCAGATAACTGTCTTCCTGGGTAAACCGTCCGATCACAGGATTGTAATATCTCGCTCTCAGATAATACTGCCCGGTCACCCCGTCATACTGCTGCCCGTTGAAGCGGAAACGGTTTTCTATCTTCTCCTCGCAGACCGTCGGACTGCCCCACGCGTCATACATATACCAATTGACGACATTCCCGCTCTCAGCCACATGGGTGATGCTCCCCATCTCGTCTGATGCATAATGATAATACGTCCGCGACGCTTCCGCATCTGACGCCACCAGCCGGTCCGCACGGATGTAGCGCACCGTCTCTGTCCCCGACTCTTCCGCCACAATTTCTGTCCCGCGGAAAAGGAAGGATACCAGTCTGCCGTTCTCTTCCATTTCATGGCGCAGCCCTTCCGCGTCATAATGACTGATCTGGATATTCCCGTCAAACAATTCTGCCACGACATTGCGGCCAGACGCATCGTACTCATACGTGGCTCTGTCGTCCTTTGTCAGATTTCCGCCCGCATCATATTCAAATCTGTGTGTCTTCCCGCCCTTTTCATACTGTATCAGACGGTTTGCACTGTCATACTGATACCTCTCCTCGGTACGCTCCGGTCCGGAAAACAACGTTTTAGCATCCTCTGCGACACTGCAGTACTGCTCTCCGCCGACATGCGGCCGTGTACTGAGCACTCTCATTGTCCGGTTTCCGGCCCTGTCATAAAACAGCTCTTCCGTGCGCTCCGGATACTCTGCACCCACAAGGCGGTTCATCACATCATAAACATATGAGGTCACACCTTGCCTCTGCCGCTTCTGAATGCGGTTTCCATTCCCGTCATAGAGATAATGTTCCTCCGCCAGCACCTCTTCTCCCATTACCGTTTTTATACCTGCCAGATTCCGGTCTGCGTCATACGCATATTCGGTAAAAAGGTCTCCGCAACGCAGCGTCTTTATCGTGCCGTCCGGGTTATAGCCGTACTTTGCGATCTGCTTTCCATTATCCCACACTTCCTCTACTTCGTCAAAAAGATTATACCGGTATTCAGTCACTTTTCCGGAAACGTCCGTCTGTCTGACAAAGTTTCCGTTCAGATCATAAGCAAACTCAAGCAGGATGCGGCCGCTCGACAACTTCTGCCTAAGCCTTCCCATCTCATCATATATATAACTGTAGCGCATCCCGATCGTCCTGCCGCGAATACTGCTCTTGGAAACAGCCGACTTTAAAAGCCCCTCCGGCGTATACTCATACCATTCAGATACGTCGGAACCTGTCGCACCTTCCGCTCTGCGTCCCAGCAGACTTCCGTAAATATTGTAGGTATACCGGGTCACCACGCCGTTTCGATCGGTTTTTCTGCACAGCCGTCCCTCGTCGTCATATGCGTAAATCTCCTGATTTCCCAGCGGATCAGTCCGGACAGCCATCTGATTGATTCCGTTATACTCATAGACGGTGGTATTTCCTTCTCCGTCCGTGGACCGCGTGATATTCCCGGCATAATCATACGAGTAAAACTCACTGCTTTCGTCCGCGTGTCTGACCTGCACAACTCTTCCCCACTTGTCCACGATATACTGTGTGCGGCTGCCGACGCCGTCCACAATCCCCGTAACATTTCCGAAAGCGTCATATTCGTACTTCTGCACGGCTCCTCCGGCTGACCTTACTTCAATGCGCCGCCCGCCGATATCATACTGAAAAGCAGCCCCGGCCCCTGCAGCGTCTGTTGTCCGAAGCAGCCGCCCGTCTTCGTCATATGTATTGCTCTCCAGAATAACGCCGTCCGCACGGACTACCGTCAGAACATTGCCGTCCGCATCGTAAGTATACGTCTCTCCGGCTCCGTTTTCCCCTGCACGCCTGTACTCGTTGGGCCGTATAACCGAAACCAGCCGTCCGTTTTTGTCATAATAATACCGGGTGACTCCTCCGTTTTTGTCTGTACGTCTCACCTCCTGGCCCATCAGATCGTATTCCATCTGCGTTTTTCTGCCCTGGTTATCCGCGATACAGACAAGATTGCCCGCCTTGTCGTACGAAAAACGGGTTGTATTGTCGATACCTCCATTCTTATCCACATGGCGCTCCAGAATCAGCCGGTCCGCAGCGTCATACTCGCGCAGGACCTCACATCCCGAAGCAAGAACGGTTCTCGTATTGTTTCCGTTCCTGTCATACTCGTATTTCACAGAAACATTCTGTCTGCCGCATCCGCTTTTATCCGCAGTGCGGATAAACTCTGTCATCCTGCCCGCAGCGTCATAGACATAACGGAACGTCTGGCTTACCCCGTCGCTTATTTTTCGTCTCTCCCTGATACAGCGGTCGTGAGCGTCATAGCCATATTCAAGCACTGCACCGGCGTCGTCATTCACCTGGATCAGTCGATTATCCGCATCATACCGGCAGGAAATCGTCTGCACGACACCGCTCGCGCTTGTTTTCGTCTGATAATCCAGAAAACGCCGCTCACAGATACGGTTTCCTGCCTTGTCATACCGATACTGGATGAGACGGTAGTACACCTGGCCGTTCTCCTCCGTCACCGGCTGCCGTTTTTCCAGAAGCCAGCCCATACAGTTATAGACAGAGAACTCCCCGATACGTTCCTCATCCGTCTCCCCGGTGTGCATCCCCCTGGCATCGATCACTTTTACCGGATTCCCATGCAGGTCATACACAAAACGCCTCCGCACACTCCCGTCCGGCGCAGTGATCTGTGTCAGGCGTTTTCCTCTGTCATACTCATAACAGTATCCCTCTCCGTCGTCGGCTGCCGCGTCATACTGTCCGGGTCTGCACACCCGGGTCAGATTACCGGCAGCGTCATACCATCTGCGCTCCGTCCCCCCGTCGGGATAAAAGATTCTGCTGCGCTGGTCGTATTCGTCATACGTGTACGCAATACCGCTTCCGTCTTTTCCCCCCGCCTCGTATGCATCCGGGTGGATCTCTTTCACAATATTTCCCTCCCCGTCGCGCAATGTCACAAACACCGCCCCGGTTTCATCCGTCCGCGAAATCTGGTTGTGAAGAGGATCGTATGTAAAACACTCCCTCTTCTCGTGGTTCGACAACGGAGCATAATGATTTGGCCGCACCACGCCGACGAGATCAATGACACCGTCATAAATATAGCGGGTCACATCACCCAGGGGATTTTTTTCCATACAGACAATGTCAAAATTGTTATAAGCATACTCCTTCGTTCCGTCGCTGTCCGTGATTGTCACACACCGCCCTGCCTTGTCTATCCCATATACAAAACGGTTTCCTGTCGCAGTGACAAAAGCAGACGCCTCCCAGAAACGGCTGTCATATTCATATGTCTCTCTGTTTCCATTCGGATCGGTAAGCGCCGTGATACGGCCATACTTATCGTACTCGTAAGTAATTGTGCGCTGTACCGACGCATCAATCTGTTCCATCTCTTTGATCCGGTTTCCATGCTTATCGCAGGTATACCAGGCGGCATATCCTGTGTTATCCCACATCCGGATCTGGTTTCCGTCGGCATCATATTCGTAAGACAGCACAAGGCCGTCCGGCTGCTCTTCCCTTAAAAGACGGCCATATTCATCGAAAGTCCGATGCGTCTCACCACCTGACCGGTCCTTTTCCCAGACACGGTTCTCCCAGTCGTCATATCCAAACTCTTCTACTGTCCCGTCCCGATATTCCGTCCGGATCAGCTGCCTGTTTTTATTGTAAATATAGCGGATTTCTTTGTTATTCTGCGGCACCAGCCAGGTATTGGTCCGATCGTCGTCCGCATAGAGCAGGATATATTCCTGCCCGTTAAAGAGCGTCTGTCTGGTGATGCGCCCCTTATGATCGTACTCATTATGTATATATTGAACGCCGTTTGCGTTCGTCACATCCGTGATACGGCCTCCTGCATCATAGGCATACTTTTCCACTCCGCCGTTGACCATCTCCACCCCTGTCAGAAGCGCGCCGTCATAGTGATAAGTAACCTTGCGCCCGATACAGTCCTCCATGGAAGCAATCTTATCTCCCTGCCACACAAACTCCAGATACTGTCCGCTTGCAAAAACGATCTTTCGCAGCGTGTCCCCGGCATAGTGATAGATTGTACGATTGCCGTTTTTGTCCGTGGCAGATATCTGTTTTCCGGCAGCGTCAAACGTTCTTAATAATCCAGTCTTTTCTTCCCACAGAAGATAGCTTTCACCGTCTTTCTTAAGTGTAAGGCTTTTCGTCCCGCCCCGCCGGCTGCGAAATCCCTCCGCTGTCTTTAAAAAGGTTTCCGTGTGATGATCCGGCATCCGGATTTCTACTCTGTCGTCATACACAAAAACATCGATAAACAGGCTTAACGTCCAGCCCTTTCCGACCGGAGAATCTTCCCCTGCAAGCAAGGACTCATAAATACGCTCAACGGCACAGACCCCCGTAATATCATTGATCACAAAGTCGCACTGTTCCATCAGAAAACTGCCTGTCACCACATCAATCGGATCACCATTCGTCACCCGGCTGTCCGGTATCTCGTCCACAGTTTGTTTTTTTCTCGCGCCGGTATCTGAATGCGTCTGCCGGTGCGGCTGTGTCTGTGTCTGCGTCCGCGGGGCTTCATTCCCTCTCGTCCCCCCTCCGCGTTTTCCAATGTCCTTAAGATCTCTCGCACTCCCAACCACTCCCGCCGCTCCACTTAAGACGCCAACCACGTCCCTCCAGCACTCCGGATCTGCGGGATCAAACCTGCCATTTGCAACCGTGTCAATCAGTTTATCCGCCGCCGCACAGAATGTCAGCCCGGAAACGGCTGCCATAACCATCTTTGCCCCGGTAACCAGAGCCTTCGCCGTTTTTGTTATTGTTCCAACCATCCTGATCAGTTTCGGCGCTTTGAGCGCAAGTTTCGCGCCAACCGCCACCGTATTAGCTCCCGGAACCAGCGACAGTACGGCCGAGCCGGCCGACATCGCAGCTCCGATGTAATCCCCCCTGGCTAATGAAACCCCCGCGTTAACCAGATTTGCCACAGTCGACACGACAGGGATTGGCAGCATTCCCACGATATCCAGCCCGAGCTGCACTACGTCAAGAATCAGATCCGTCCATGAAACCGGTTTGGCGTCCATTAATTCATATGTTTTGGAGCGGTCTGTCCCGAGTTCTAAAAACGTATCCGCCTTAATCTGTATCACGCCGTCCCCAAAAGAGACACAGGTGGAACCGACCGTATAATCAGCCTTTTTTAACGCCAGAATGCTGATCACACCGTCTTCATACTGCGGCGCCTCCTGCTCATCCTGTGTTCCTTCCGATCCGCCGATGGCTCCTGCCAGATCTGAAAGCGTACCCAGAAGTTTTCCCGGAGAATTGATCAGCTCCGTCACATCGTCTACAAGACTTCCCCACTCCTGTTTCATCCGGTACACCATCAGATTATAATCTGCCGGCGATCCGCCACATGCCATATACAGTGCATTGCCGGCTGTATTCATCGCATCAAACTTCTGTTGTACCGCTTTTGGTCCTTTAAACCCTTTCTGCACCGACTGAATCGTAATATTTCCGCTGTCTGTCGTCAGAAGCGTAATATCCTTTGTGCTTAAGATCTCAATTCCGTTCTCATCGTTAAAAATAATCTTTGCCTGTTCTCCACCGTAACCGTCCGCTTCCTTTCTATTGCCCACCAGACTTAAAGTTTTATCGCCAAATCTGATCATACGGTTATTGGCCGTAAACATTTTATCCTGATATCTGCCAAAATCGGGACTCTGTCTGACATGCTTACTGCCAAGGCAGACGATCCTGCCGCTGTCACCTGTCTCATAATAGACAAATACAGAATCGCCGACATCCGGCATACAGTAAAAGTAATTGTTTACGGCATTGGCATAGGGCATCCACCGCGGCGAATCACCCTCCGAGCCAAAATCTACCCTGACGTCTGTCCCCTTCACTTCAAGAACCGTCCCCGTAAGCACACCGGAACGCGTCATGGTCTCCATCGATACCGCAGCCTCCGGCATCACGCCTTCCCGGTTCACGAGTGTAATCTCATTCTGTAACAGTCCCTTTTTACACGTAATAAGACTGGAGATAACCATCTGGCTCCGCCCCTGGTGCGTAACCGCATATCCGGCTCCGATCGTCAGGTCACAGACAGCAAGCGTCGTCTCCTCAAACTCAAACACACAAGCCCCGGGATCGACATTTTGCTGTATTGCCCTGGCTTTCACGACGTCCCGGCCCACGGAAGCGTACAGGACCCTGCCCGGATCTTTTTCGGCAAACGGCTTTCTCCCGACATGAATCTGGCAGCCCGCCGTCTTACTGTTGACAAAAAACTGCTTTTTATACTGATTTGCAATTCTGCGCCCAAACTCCCAGTCCGTCTCATTTTCCTGGGAGAGCATATCAGCAATCGTGATATTCTGATCAATCTGCACCAGCGACCCACGCCCGATTCCCTTCGCCAGCACATCGTCCAGCGTTTTTTTCTCCCCTTGAAACGTAACGCTGTTTTTGTCTCTGTCTTTTAAAACCGACGCCGTCTCTGCAGCAAGCTCCACTTCCGCATACTGATTTCCTCTGATCAGATGAAACCCGACACATTTTCCACAGAAAACATTCTCTCCGTCTTCCGTCCGAAGCGTGATATCGCTCCCGTCAAGACGTACCATATCTGTGTCTTCCATTTTATCATCCGTCAGAAACCGCACCTTCATCCTGCCGTGCTTATCCGCCGCTTCTTCTATCCTCACATCTTTGATATACTTTACGGCAATCCCCGTCTGAAGTATCAGGCTTCCCAGAGTGGTCTGCTCCTCTTTTGCCGCCATCTCTCACACCTCCCGTCCCGTATAGCAAGCGAAAAATAACTGCGCCTCCTATCTATTTCACCTCTGCTCTCCGGATCCCGATCCCATACATTCTTCTTCTCAGAATGCTCTCCGCCACCGGAAGAGAGATCACCACTTTATACTCCAGAATCCCCCCGACACAGAAAATATGGCTGCCCATCATTTTTGCACCGTCAAGCACCAGCCTTGATACCATTCCATTGTCCTGGATGGCCGACTCCCGGTGCAGACAGTCTGCCGCCGCAATCCGGGGTACCCAGTACAGTGGATAAAGCCCGCTTTCCTCCGCCACGGGGAGTAACTGGATCGCCTTAAACCGGATATCCTTGTCATACATTTCAAACACCGCTTTTAAGTTTTCCGAGATCAGAAAAACCGGGTCCTCCAATATATCGCAGATTTCTTCTGATTCCTGTCCGCTGAAAAAAGCCGCCTTCATATCGTCCAGCACATCAAAATCTCCCCCGGCCGGATTGTTCTGCACCGCGCAGGCACGGCGGTATGGTTCAAAATCCACTCCCGTGATCCGGACCGGATTCTCCACCGCCCCGCTCTGGAACAATTCAAAATACTCCATCCGCTTCCTCCCCGCTCCTCTGGCTCACAACGACACCTTCCATTTTTATAAAATCCGATCCCGCGGCGTCGCCGGACGAAATCACAACCTCGCTCGCCTCACATTCCGTCAGATTCACACCGCCAAGTCTGCAGTCATTAAAATCCGCCTGTGAAAACGTACAGCCCACAAATTCGACAGGCGCAAAGTATTCAGCCTCATGTCCCCTGACACCATCCCCGCAGAAAACAACCTCCTCGAACTTCGCCTCACGGATGACACAGTCAATAAACAGGCTGCCTGCCATCTGTGTGCCGCTTATCGTGACCCGGTTAAAGCTGCATCCATCAAACGTGCAGTCATTCATACAGCATTCCCCGATCACCACATCCTCAAAAGTACAGTCTGTAAATTTTGACTGGCTGAGGTTCAGATCGGTAAACTGCTTTCTTCGGTAAACAATCGCCGGAAAATGCCGGAACTGCAGTTTTGTATCCCTGCCGCAGTTAAAAATATCCACCTCCGGCAGAATTGCAAACACCGTATTCTGCCAGTCCAGATACTCGCCGATGCATATGACAAAAACTTCTCCTTTCTTCAGCCGGGCCAGGTATTTCTCATCGAGTACTTTTGTGACGATGTATTTAAACCGTCCTGCAAAATAGTACAACAGACTTCGCACGGCACGAAGTGCCAGCACCTCAAACGCTGCGGGACGCACAACGCCACGCAGTCCTTCCCTCGCGGCACAGGCTGCAAGCTCTTCTTTTAATGACGGCAGTTCCTGCACCAGCCAGTCTGCCGAAAGAAACGCCGCCGCCATGCTCTCTCCGTAAACCCTTCCCTCGTCTCCGTAACTGTCCACCCTGAATACTGCTTTCCCTTCATACAATGACGTATACATAAAAGAAACCGTAATCTCCGCTATCGGCCCGGCCTGCTCTTTCTGCTGGAGAGCAGCGATTCTTTCCAGATAAAGACTCAGTTCCCTCCTCCAGCTCTCAACAATCCGCTCTTCATTTTCACCAAAAGAAACAATTGTCTTTTTTGCCGCCTCCATAAAAACCACCGGGTAAAATTGATCTTTGAACATCTGTAGATAGGTTTGTGACATACATCCCCCTTTAATTGATCACTACCTCGTCTCCGGCCAGGGTCGCCGTACCTTTTGTCAGGTCCAGATATGCTTCCTCGGTTCCGATGGTGATCTGATTTTCCGCCATGACATGAATCTCGTTTGCAGAACTGATATTGATCTTTGCCTCCGACGAGATGGCAATATTTTTATCACTGTGAATCTCCACTCCCTTTTCATCCGTAAGGGTGATATAGATTTTCCCGGACTTTCCGATGATGTACATGCCCTCGTCCGTCAGCAGAATCTCCTTGCCGCCCGGCGCCTTCCAGCTCTTATGTTTTGGATTTTTGGGCGGATCGGCACAGACCGAACTTGCGGCAAACGCCTCTCCCTCGTTTCCGGACGGAAAGAAAATCCGCACTTCGTCGCCCACCTCCGGCATACAATACCACCCGCTGCCGTCGCTGGACGAATATGCCGTTGAAAACGGAAACCACCAGTTTCCACTATCGTCATATTTATTGTCGATCCCGAGCAGATGAACCTGTACTTTATCCCCTTCCACCGCCTTTACCGTTCCCTTTACCATCTTTCCGGAGGCCCGGTTATTCACCTTCGGAGCTGCAATCCCGGCCATAGGGGCCGCAGAACCTGCGGCAGTCAGAACGCCATAGCGGATATGCAGAATCCCGTCTTTCAGACCTGCATTCACACTTTTGATAAACGCTTCCTTTCCGTTCAGCGCTATCTTGTCTCCCACATAAGCGTACTGATCCGACTCCACACACTCACCCGCGAAATCCTCCGCCATCGCCCCTTTCGTCTGCGCATATTGCCCGACCTCACTCCCATAGGAATAAAATGTGCCGTTTACCGCAATCTTTCTTCCCGCAGGCGGCATCCCGACATAAACCTGGGGCCGATCCGAAAAAATATCCGCAACCAGCGGCGCATTCAGCCTGGATGCCATGCGCTTTGCAAATTCCCAGCCAGTCTCATCATATCGCATCACCATCTGCCCGATTGCCTTGTCCGAAACCTCCATATGAAGATCAGCTTCTTTTGCGATGGCCTCTGAAACAACATCGCTGTATGTCTTTCCTGTGTCCTGATAACTTTTGTTTTCCTTTCTGGTATCCGCGCGGCTGCTTCCCGCGACCAGTCTCAGCGTGACCCGGCTGTATTTATTTTCCCGCTGCATGGTCAGATTCCCGACATTTCCGGTAAAAAGTCTCTCCGGTTGCCCGTCCGCAGTCGTCGTAATCGATACCACGGTTTTTTCATCCGTGCGCTTTACAATATCCTGCGCCTCATCCGCTCTGATCTCCCCAACGACCTCCGCTGTCCCATGCTCGTTCGGAGCATGCCGGATGAAAAGCGATACAATTTTACGGAACGGAAATCCGCTTACACTGATATTTGCATGTGAAATAACTTCCATTACCTCTCTCCTCTCTCCTGCGTGCGCCCGGACGTCTCTTCTTCGTCCAGAAACCGGAACGACTGCAGCATCTCTTCTGCAATCGGCTTATACCGGTCCAGAAACCGAAAACTAAAATTAATAAAACCCATCAGTACCCGCTCGTCAAGCGAACAGAAAAACATCACATTATATACCGTATCCTCTATGGTATGCGAAATCAGCTCCAGGCTGGATATCGTATGTTTTTCGGTCTTTCTGACTTTCTCCGAGAGAATGCGCACCTTCGGCCCTGACTGCTCCAGAACCAGACGCACAATCTTGGGAAAATCTCCCATAAACGCATCCGGAACCTTATGCTCTGTGTAGCGAAATCCGACGGAAAAATTCAGATAACTGTTTCCGAACACCATATCCGGCTTATTGCCAAGCAGATAAACTGCGGCGATCATCTCCGGCGTATACGCCTCAAAATCTTCCGGCATCCAGATCGACACCTTATCTGAAAAAAGCGGCCGCTCCGCAAACGTGACTGGTACTTTATGGATCAGAATCTCCCCGTCAAAAACAGACTGGTGTTTTTCCGCTTCCTCTGTCTCCTTTGAAAACCGCTGTCGCTCGAATGCTTCCATCTCTTCCCGCTGCTTTATGATTTCTTCGTCGATCATACGCCCTCCTTCCTAGTCCACCATCACTTTCCACTTTCTCTGTGCAGACTTTTTCGCTTCCGGCTTTGCCGAAAATCCTTTTGCCTGCCGCAGGATCTCTGTCAGTTCATGGTATATATTCAGATTGGACAGATCGGTCAGTTCCTCTTTTTTTCTGCGCCCGATATATCCTTTCAACGCCTCTTTTCCGACCGGTCCCCTCTGTCCCAGAATCTGCAGACAGAATAAAGCGTCAAAATCACTGATACCGGAAACCTCCAGCAATTCCCTTGCAAATGCCCTCGTGATACCGGCAGAGAGCGTCGCCTGCCCCATGGCCGCATAAGGAACATGAATGGTATTTAACGTGTCATACTCCGTACTCCGGTCCTCAAAGTCCTGATACCTGCACCGCAGAACGGCTCCTTCCTGCAGCCTGAACCGGCACAATTCCAGTTCCCCTTTCTGCACCGCTGTCTGCTCCGTCAGCTTAATGTCCATCTCACGATAAATACAGCCCGCATCCCGCACCTCGTTCGAAAAGCACATCTTAAGGACCATCGTCCGATCTGCTGGCGCATAGGAGACGGCAGGAGATTCCCTGATCAGGAAAATCTGACCGCCGAGCAATACGGCTCCTTCCTCTATGACAATCATATCCGCGGCAACTTTAGGCCCACACCCCGAAAGTATGCCGTCTGCATACCCTTTGTACAGATATTCACTTGTCAGGAAAGCCGCGTCCGCAATCGCCTTTAACATCTGCCTTTTTAAAATCAATCCGTCCTCCAGCTGAGGTATTACTTTTACCAGCATAGGCCTCCTCCGTCGCTACATTGTCTTTCTTTCCTATTTCTTTATGATCTTTTTCTTTCCCCGGACTCCGCCCGGTTTTTCCTGGTTTTCCCCATTTTTTTCGGTCTTCTCTCCCGTCTCCTGACTGCCAGACCCCAATATCGAATTTAACAGGAGATAAACACCGACCTGCTTGTCCACCGCATTTTCGTCATACACATGATCCCTTATGTATTTTCCACTGGTATAGACATTTGTTCCGCTGTAGAGATACGGACTGATTTTCCCGCCCCTGAAATACCCCAGTCCATTATAAGTCTCTGCAAAACACATCATCGCAACGATGTCCTTTGAATCTGCCGTCAGATAGTATTTTTTCAAAAGCCACTTACGTTCGGAAAAAGCATGCTCCGCCGCTTTGTCAAAATCGTGAAACAATAATCCGGCTGGATGTATCGTTGTCTTCCTTCCCAGCTTCTGCCCGTTATGCACGTAAATACCAAAAGTCTCCTTAAGATAGTCTGACGTATTTTCACGATAATGGATGACTGCGATCAGTTCCGGCGGCATTCCACATATATCCCCGATTTTTTTATAGCGTTTCTTCTGTCTCTGAAAAACCTCTTTGAATTTTTTTACGGCAGGAGCAAACTCCGGCTTGGTCGTCTTGATCTGCCCTACCTTCTCTTCTGTATGCCGGTAAAGCTTCTCATCGGGTTTTTTCTGCTGCACCTCTTCTGTTTTCCCGTCTTTCTTTGTTTTCCCGACCTTCTTTTTCCTTGTCACCCGCACAAACTCAACCGGGAGGAAAAACTCCCACACCGTGATCGTATCACCTCCATCCGGATCCGCGCTTTCCACTGCTGCTTCCTGTACACCTGAAGATTCCTGGGCTCCCGCATCCTTTGTCTCTGTGTTTTGGGAGTTCTCTCCCGACTCCCCGCCTTCTGCCCCGTCGTTTCCTGCACCTCCCCCGGATGAGGTGCTTCCCGTACCTCCCGATCCCGCTCCTCCTTCCGGTTCGATACTGATCATACCGCCGAGCAGACACACGCATTTACTGTCCGTCGTAAGCGCCGGAGCTCCGTCAATCAGATGTTTCGTATTACAAAACTGCCAGGCCAGCGGCGTGGCAGGTACACACTTCGACCCCTGCATATTGGCGCAATTTCCAAAGTCAATGATATTCACTCCGGGAATATGATCATTCGCATTCAGAAGCGGCTGTCCTTTATAAACTACGCCGTGGCCATTCTTCGTGTTGATATAATTTGACATGGTTCCGGACGTACACCTTGCTTTCGCTCCATGTGTCACATAAGCTTTTCCCACGCGTCTTTCCCTCCTTCTTTACCCGTCCCTCATTTCGTCCCGTCAAAAAAATTCGTCAGCCACCCCTCCGTCTCAAACAGGAAAAACTGCTCTTCGCCGAGCATCAGTTCCTCATTCCGACGCAGAACCGGAACAACGCAGAACCCCCAGCGCTCCTCGTCCGCCAGCACAAAGAACCGCAGTTCCCGCTCCACGATGGCGTCCACATCGTCCTGTACAATCCCGCCCTCGTACGCTTTCACAATATCGTCTGCCTCCGCATAGCCAAACGTATCGGGATTGACTGCACAGTGATACTGGTAGCGGACATTTTGTTCCGTATCTTTTAAAAAGAGCTGTAACGTCAGATCAGCCATATTTCTGGAAATATAACCGCATGTATTTCCCCGCTCCATCCCCTGTATCAGGATTTTCTCCTCTCCCGTGTGCGTAAACGCCGTAATGGCATACGGAAACGCCGCATGTTCGCTGATAATGCTGACGTCCGCGTATCCGAACCGTTTATCCCGGATGTATTTAACAGCCCCGTCGAGACACATCAGCTTCAGCTCGTAGCCGCCCAGGCCGCCGCGCTCCCGTTTTGACGATTCGATAATCTTTCCGGGAATAAATTCTTTAAGCGCCTCGCGGAACAGCGCGATGCGGCAGGACTGCCCGGTCAGCCGCATAATGGAATACTCCTGCAAATCCCCGCTCTCGTACGGAGTCTCAATGAATTTTCTGACAATCCCGTAAATATCGGCCCGAAGGAGGACGTCAAGCATGCGGATACTGAAATATACCGTCGGAATATCCTTGATCACCTGGAATCTGCCATTTTCAAGCGCCGATAATTTAAACCGGTCGGCCAGAAGGCAGAATGTCGCCGTTTCCGTGATTTTCACGCTTGAAACGGCAATCCTCAGCGTCTCCTTCTTCCCGTAAAATGCCTTTTTAATCTGCTCCGCCAGACCGAAAAGATAATAAAAATTATTTTTGACCGCATAATACTCCGCGTTGCTCCTGTGCTCATAGTCGCGGAACCTGGTGGGAATCACCCTCTCCGCCCTGGCGTACTCCTCATCCAGAACCCGGTAAATCTGCCTTATCCCTTCCGCGTCGACGCGCCGGAAAATATCCTCCCCCATACCTTCTATGATATCGTCCGGCATCGGTCCGTCCGCATCGTCAAGCTGCCTTGCCAGCGACACTTTCAGCATCTGCATAATCCGGTAAGTCAGATTATTCCCACCAAAATCCGTATCACCGTTCTCGTAAGCAGTTGAAATCTGAATCCGGTAGGCCACCCGCTGGTTATTGATGATAAAGCAACAGGAAGAAAGGTCGGTCGTGCCGCCTCCGCAGTCGATGATCAGCGCCCGCCTCGCCTCATTGTTTGTGAACTTATTCTGTGCGATCAGGTCGGAAATGGAGTTGTAAAGCACGGCCACTCCCTCATCGAGCATATCCTCTTCCTCAATTTCATAATCCGGCAGAATTTCCCGATAGAGGCGGACAAACAGTTTTTTCTGTTTGACAGGCGCTGAAATATGGAGCCTGGTAAATCTGCACTTAAACCGCTGTGTGGCACAGTCGATGACATATTCCAGAAATGCCCTGATAATCTCCCTGCGCTTTACGAAGCACCGATGTCCTCTTTTGTCCACCAGCTCTTCCTCCTGCTCCGGGGCGCTGATCCAGCGCTTGATATCATAAAAAACACAAAATCCCTCATCGATATAACTCATATGAAACAGACGGTCGGCCCGATGACCGAAAACATAATGCACGTCGTCTCCCTCAATCTTCGTCACCGCCACGACAGAAGGCAGAATCGGTGTCTCGTCCCCATCTTCATCTCCGCACAGATAAGTCACATAGTTCACGTCATTCTCACGCAGGCTCTCCCTGACCGGATCCCCCGCGAGCTGTTCCATGTATCCGGAATCCAGATATGTTCCCGCCGTGGTGTTCGATGTGCCGAAATCAATCGCAAGAGGCATATGGATCTCAAGCAGGCTCCGTACCTTAAAGTCCATGACCGGAACCACATAAACATTCAGGTGCTCCGGAAGCGTGTCATAATCGGTCTCGTGGAGACGGTACAGCCATTCCGACTGCGCGCGGTCCATGCAGTAAAGACGGTAACTTTTTACCGCCGACTCCGCACATCTGATTTCCGCCGACTTCGTCAGATACAGACAGTCCGTCTGCTCCTTAAACTGGCGCACCTGAAAAATAGCGCAGACCTTGTTCCCGCTCACGAGAAGAGCGTTCGTATCTGCTATTTCCGGACGGTAGCCGATCGTAAAACGATCGAAATACGTGACTGCCATATCTTCATAGACGACAAGCTTTGCGCAACCCTTGATGGAGTGAGGCATCGTATGAATCCCGGCCATTTTCAGAAGCTCTTCTATCCGTGCAACACCCTCGTCGCTCTGCCGCTCGATAAACAGATCTTTCTTTCTTCCTCTGAAACGCATGATCTGCCGTATCAGCTCATCCTTGTCCATCGGCGCCTGCAGGCCATTTACAATCTGCTCCTTCCAGCAGATATCTCTGAGCTGAAACGTCGTCATCAGTTCAAGCTCTTCCCGCGTGTAGGACCGGAATTTCTCTGTTTTTCTGTTTTTCTGATTCAGTGTGTAAGTATATCTGTTCATTTCTCCGTATCCTTCTGCAGCAGACTCCTGCCAGCATTTTTAACGCCGCCGTGACCAAAAGCGTGTTTACTGCACGCTTTGCGCGGATGCGCAAGCCTGTTCCGCATTCTGACGCCACACGGATCGTACAGCGGTGTGCGTTGTCCCGATTCTATGTGATCGAAAACCTTCAGAGGCCCCCGCTGTCAGTAAATTGCAATTTCATCCAGACGCATGGCGTCATCGACACCGATAATACCAAAATGATATCTCCAGAACACGCGCAGATGACAGTGCAGCGGGAGAAACAGCTCCTCAATAAATGTCAGCTGCTGCTCTGCACTCTGCGATCTGCTCTCTTTTAAATATAAGAGCAGTTTTTCGGGCTCTGCTTTCAGCTGATAAAGGACGGCGTCCGGAAAGAGCACCACAAGAGCCCGGCGAAACAGCATCACAGACGCCCCGGTCTGCATCTGATTGAGCACCAGCGTCGCAATCCTGCTTCGCTTGTGGGGCGGAACCCACCTGTATTTTTCCGCAGCCTCCCGCCAGAAAGTTCCGTTTTCCAGCTCTTCCATCAATTTATGTATATAAATCTCCCGCCGGGTGACACCATGATACAAATCGGTGTGCAGAATCACATGGAGTGCCGCATCGATCAGGCGGGCCTTAAACTGCGGATACTCTCCTTCCTCTTCTGCAAGAATATACTGAAAGATATCCGCAAACCGATACAAGAGATTCAGCTCCACCGTATCGCCATTGACACCCGTCTCGTTCAGACAGGAAAAAGCCTGTTCATAAAACGGGCTGTAATCCTCTGCCTGGCAGAAAAACAGCTCTTCCTCCCGCCTTCCCTGCTGCTGTGCCCGCAGCGCGATATCCCATAAAAAATTCAAGCCGCTCCCTCCTTCCTCACTCAAGCCGCCCGATACACTGATACTCCGGAAATATTTTCTGCACCTGTGTGACCAGAAAGCTCATCATATCCTCATTCAGATATAATTCCGAATCTTTTGCCGCAAAAGAAATCAGAAGGATCTGCTGCGCGCCGCCGACGCGGATCTCATCGTGTATAAATTCATCCATATTGTAATTGCAGGCCTCCCACCCGTCCGGCGCTTCCTTTTCAATGGCGCATCCTTTAAATTCCAGGCAGTCTCCTGCAGGGAACGACTCAATCAGACGCGCCATCTCCGCCTTTGTCTTAATGCTTTTGCGGTACATCTCCGTGATACTCCCGGAAAAACTCTCTTTGCACTCGTTGGAAAGAGGCGGGTATGGATATCTTTGCCGGCCGTTTCTTCTGCTGACCTGATAGAAAGACCACTCGACCGGGCTCTCCACGGGACAGGAGATCAGAAGGTCGCCTTTTACGCGGCGGATATTGGTAATTTCCACATCCCTGTTGATCACCAGATACTCGCAGTCCGCCTTAAGGCGGTGGGCAAAAATCTGATGTTCATAATTGATTTTATCGATTGCGGCGTCCGGATATGTGCTGGTCTTTTCCTGAAATTCCCTAAGATTCCACAGGGGAATCACGTCATGGCTGACCAGCCCGGAATATTCCTCAAAGTCTACTTCTATCTTCTGTATCTCCTCCCCTTTTCCAATCTCCTCTGCGTCCGTTAAGTATACGTCAAAGAGTTTCATCAGGTACGCCCCGCAGACTGTGACCCACGGCTGGTTATTGGCCGTAAAAATTTCGTACAGGCGCTCTATGCGTTTCAGATATTTTTCACTCCGTTTCAACTCAAATGTTCCCCTGTATTCCCGGTTTTCTGTCTTTATCACACCCTGAAACTGACGTTTTTCACGGAGAATACCATAGAGCGCCGATGCGTCTGCCCTGATAAACACCGTAAATAACTGCATTCTTTCCCGTCTGCCAAGCGCTTCTCTTACATCCGCGCACAATATTTCTTTTTTCTTTGTATCCTCCGGTATCATGGGAGAGAGAAACAAATCCGTCTCATCGTAACGGGCCATATCTGTCAGCGCCACATGGACCGCATACGCCCCCTGTCCGGCCACATCCTCCGAGAGCACGCGATCGCACAGCCCGCGGTATGCATCCTTATTGTACTGGTACAGCTCTCTGAGCAGATTTCCCACGACCTGCTTAAACAGCACACGCCCGCCCGGTTCTGTGATCTCAAGCATCCGCTTGTCGATATAAGCCTCCATATCAAACTCATCATAAAATCCCATGCGCACATCCCCTCTCCGCTTCCGGCTTTCCCGTGAACTGCCGCCTCAGATCCTGTTTCCGGTTTTCTTCCTTTCAGCCTTCCGGCTTCCCCTCATTCTGGCTTCCCTTCCAGGGAACGTTCTGTCTCTGCTCTTCTTTAACCGACTCCGCCGTCCGGGCTCACTTCCCCGGCCCCATTGTCCGGGCTCTCCCCTCCGGCTCCGCCGTCCGTATTTTCCTGCCCTGCGGGCGCATCTGGATTACCGCTTCCCCCGGCAGTCTCCGCTGCCGCTTCTGCCGCTGCCGCCCGCCGTTCGTTCTCTTTTAAATCCAGAATCTGCATCTTTCGCTTTATTTCCTCCAGCGTCTCGTCATCCTTTAGCGCTGCGTAAATATCCATTGCCAGAAGATAGTATTTTCTGGCTCCGCTGTAATCCCCGGCCTCCATCGCCTCTTCGGCCTGTGCCACATACTCTCCGGCCTCCTCCTTCTGACTGCTGCTCGACGTAATCTTACTCCCCGCCGCTTCCAGCTTTTCGGCGACAACCTCCTGCTGCGCCTGATCGTCAAGCTCTTCATACTTCTGCAGCGCCGCAGTGTAAAACACCCGTGCACTGTCAAAATCCCCTTCCGTAAATGCCGCGTCCCCCTGTGCCATATAATTAGCGGCGGACTCTTCTTTTGCGAGCTGCTCCCGGCGCGCTTCGCTCTCTGCCTCAGCCTGTGCTTTCTGCTCCTCGTAAAGCGCCTCCAGCGCCTCCACTGCCGCTTTTCTTCCTTCCTCAAAATAAATCCCGGACGCCGTCACCTTTGCCTCCATATATTTTTCCTCTGCCTTGTCATACTGAAGGTTTAAAACCAGCGTATCGCCAAGGGAAAGCAGATCATACACCGATATGTAGTCTGCTGTCAGCGCCAGCCTCCCGTTTATATAGTCAAGCCCCAGACTGTCCACGTACCGCGCCCGCTTTGCAGCCTCCTTAAATGTCGCCTGCGCCTGTGCATATTCTCCGCTGTCAAGCTGTTCTTCCGCCGCGAGCACCGCTTCGATCAGTTTCTGATAATTGCCCAGTTCCGTCTGCATCTTCCCATCACGCACATCCTCCGCCAGCTCCTGTGCCCTGCCGCAGCTCTCCTGCGCTTTTACGTAATTATCCATCTGGATGTATTCGATTGTATCCGTATAGCCAAGCCTTAACTTTTCCTTTTTTTTCTGCCAGTTGTTATAGAAAATTGCGATAATCACCACGACGACTGCCACCGTCATCAGAATGGCTGCTGCTGTCGCCAGAATTTTTTTGATCTTCCTCTTTTTGTTCGGATCGGTAAAAATTTTGTTTGCAAATATGACGACAAACGTATATTTCTTCAAATCCTCCGGCTGTCTTGAGAGCAGAAGATCCTCGATATTGCTCACTGTCTCCTTCGGGTCGTCCGACGCGTCCGTAAAAACGTCTTCCATCTCTCCCTCATCGACATGTTCCCACACGCCGCCCGTATAAAGAGCCACTGCGTCGGCGTTTGTCAGCGCAATTTTCTTCGAGATCCGCGGCCGGAAATCCTTCTCCTGTCCCAGATAGGCATACAGATTGTTCCTCTCCTCGTGTACTGCCACTTTATCCTGCGGAACTTTTGCCTCCGCCACCATATCCATGGTCAGCGACTGGTCTGTGGTTTTCTCCTTTACAAAACCATTGCGGTATAAACGCAGTCTGATATTGCCTGCCTGTCCATACCGCAATTTCACATAATCCGTGACCACCATCATCACGGACGCCTTTAATTTCGTTTTGCTCTTTGCCTCCAGCAACGCCTTGTTTGCCGCCCTCAGACACTTCTTCATCGTCCGCCTGCTCATCGACGGCGCTTCCGAAAATACCGCAACCGCTGTCAGAACTGCAAGCTTTGCGCTTGACGCCTCAAGCTGATCGTCAATCCCGTCTGCGATCACATAACATGCATAGTCGTCCAGCTCCACGAAACCGAAATAGTCGGTATTTTTCAAATCACTACTTGCTTCCGAAGTAAATGCTGTCAAAAACTCTGAATTCTGTTTTCTCATTTCATGACTCCAATCTTGTACCGATCAACACAATACTGGCATTATCTTTGTCGTCGGAAGCATCCTGGTTTACTTTCTCAATTATTTCCAACGCTTTCTGCTGGCATGTCCCTTCCCCTGCCAGAACGCGCTCCACCTCCCTTACGCCCAGAAGATCATAGACACCGTCGCTCATCAGCACCACGATATCTTCCGCCTTCAGCCGGACCGGCGCGTCAAAAAACTCGATATCCTTAAAATCATCTTTTCCAAGATAATTGTACAGCCGGTGATTTTCCAGCAGTACAAGCGCCTCCTGCCGGGAAATTTTCCCTTCATGAAATTTTTTTTCCGCGAGAACCGACACCGTATGTCCTGTGGAAACCGGGATGAGCGCGCCATCCCTGAAAACGCAGATCTTTACATTACCCGCCAGCGCATAGTACAGGTATCCGTCCCGCAACAGTACGCATCCCGCGCCTGCCGACCCGCGGTTCTCATCCCCGACTGCCTTTAAAATCTCTCTGTTCGCGCAGTGAAACGCCTTGCGGAAATAATACTGTGGATTATTAAATGCATTATAATCCTTAAAAATCTCTACACAGGTATCCGTCGCAATCTTTGCCGCAATCCTTCCCCCATACGTTTTGCCCGCTCCGTCTGCAAGAACCGCCATAATCCCGGCCCCACTCTCCATCGACGCGGCCGCATCCTCCTGCACGTCCCTGCTGCCAATCGTCATACAGGAACCGATATCCGTTACCCTTTTCTCATTGCGCCCTGGCCGGTACGCAAATTTAAAAATCTCCAGTATGGCAATCACCGTACCCAGTACAATTACGATATAATAGGTGCTATCCATCTGCGTTTTCCTTTTCCCCCCACATAAAATGATTGCCGCAGAACGGAAGAAAGGCAAACGTTGATACCCCCATCTCAATCTTATCGTAGGAACTTAAAACCATCGGCGTATAGACTGCGTTTTCATTCAGATACACGAGGCCATTGGAATCCCCCGGCAGAAGTACCGTCTCCTTTTTCTTTGGATCAAAGACAATTACGGCGTGGTTTCTTCTTGCGATTTCATTGTCACCCAGAATCTGGATGTCCATATCGTCCGCACGCCCTATAAAATTTTTACCGCGCACGATCTTGTAATCTTTTCCCTGCCTGGGCCCCGATATACAGACCAGCCAGCCACAGACCGGTTTGATATCTTCCCTGAACAGTTCCTCTTCGATCTCGATCTCGGTCTTGTTTACCTCTCTTTTTTCCTGTGTGGCCGTCTCAATGTTGCAATACGGACAGACCGTCCCATATCTTTTCTTGCTGAACAGGTGCCCGTTTTCGCACCGGATTAAGTTGGACTCTCCCATTTACTGCCATCCTCCGTCTCATCGGAAATTTTGTTCTCCAGACGTCTTTTTCTATTCAGACAATCAGAAGACGCGTAAGAGCAATGTATATGATATCGCCGCTCTCCAGCCTGCACGGCTTTCCATAAGAAAGCTTATACTTTCTGCCGTCACTTTTCTGGATGCTGACACCGTTTTTCTCCGATATATCCTCAACATACCAGCAGTCCCCCGAATAGTTCAGAACCGCATGTTCAATATCGATCATGCTCGCATATGCGGAGTTTTCAAGATTGATGGAGACATGATTTTCTCCGACGTCTCTTCCGATCACAAGCCCGTTTTTTCCATAAATATCCCAGGAGGCAACCCGTCTGTCCTCCTCTCCCAGAAGAACAATCTCCGTCACCACGCCGTCCGGCGCCTTTATACCGTCTGCATCCTGCTCCGCACTCCTGCGCTCCCTTATTCCCGCCTCAATCACCCACCAGATGTGAAGCACCATACCCACGACAGCCAGAATCAGAAAAGGCCACGCCGTCTTTAAGTCCGACAGAAATGCCAGAAGCAGCGTCATGACAAAAAACAACGCGGCAATCATCCCGTTTATCTGCTTTCTCATACCCTACCTCTTGATGCCCATAAACCGTTCAAAGAGATCCGTTGTGTCCAGCGGATTCTTTGCCCCGGGGTTTAGCTTCTGCTCGTTCGTCACATCTTTCGTCTCCGGATTAAAGCCAAAAAACTGCTCAAACGACTTGTGAATATTTTCAAAATCGACCCCCGCAGGCCGCGCGCTCTGCTGTCTTCTTCCGGCGTCCCGGCGAAAATCCGGCTCACTGTCTCCCCCTGCGCGTCCGTGTGTTTCATCATACTTCTTTCTTTTTTCCGGACTGCTTAAAACACTGTACGCCTCGTTGATTTCCCGAAATTTTTTCTCGCAGGCCACATCGCCCGGGTGCGCGTCGGGATGATACTTTTTCGCCAGCTTCCGGTACGCAGCCTTTATCTCTTCCTCCGGCGCATTCTCCGCGATGCCAAGCACCTGGTACAGATTCTCCATAATTTAATCTC
Organism: uncultured Roseburia sp.; assembly: GCA_947649645.1. Classification (GTDB taxonomy): domain Bacteria; phylum Bacillota; class Clostridia; order Lachnospirales; family Lachnospiraceae; genus Roseburia. The sequence goes on from CANSSP010000003.1 coordinate 54,384, forward strand.
CATAACCTCCATTGTCCGGTTTCCAAAAATCTTCTGTCCGAAACGCTTTGGAAACCAGACAAATTTCCAAAAGGGCACGTCCTCTACAGACGTGCCCCCGGATTACAAGAACTTCAGGCGCCGGCATACCCGCCTTCCACAGTAACAAGATCTAATTTGTCTTTCTTCTGTTTGATCAGAATCTTAAATCTTCCGATTCCGTCTGTGTCACCGTATACTTCACGGTAATCGATCACAAACGCACGCGGGAAGGTATACTTGCGCTCAACCAGCCCTGCCTCAATGATTTCCACCGTAACCTGACGGTACGCCGTCGCGTCTTCCGCCGGAACCATCGACCACAGGCCAAGCTGTCTGGTTGAATCAAACGGATCCCCATCCGTCGAAACCAGAATCTTGCCTTCAATCTCCAGTGAGCATCCGACATCCTTCGTCCTCGCGTTGGAATCGAGCGGGATCTCCGTCTGGAATTTCACCTTTTTCACACATTCTTTGGCAACTTCAAAACTTTCCTGTCCATCCACTTTTACGATTAATGACATCTGCTGTACCTCCCTTACTGGCTGAATCCGCCTTCAATGGTTGTCTGATCCGTCAGGTCCTTCTTCTGCTTTACGTGCAGATAGAACGTACCCACGCCCGTCTCATCGTCCTGCTCCTCACTGTACTCCATCACAAACGCGTTGGGCAGCGTAAACTGGCGTACAATCTGTCCGGCAGCGACAACGTCAACCTGTACTTTGCGGTAGCAGTCCGCCGAATCGCTCGGCACCACACTCCACTGTGCCAGATTTACGGTAGAATCCTCCGCCTCTGCGCCAAGGGAGAACAGCATCTTACCCCAGATTTTCATCGCGGCGCCATTGTCAGTCGCCCTCGCATTGGAATCCTCCGGTATCTCAGAGCGAAACTCAACATTCGTGACGCATCTCTCACTCAAATTTACCGGGCCGGAACCGTCAATTGTCAATCTGAAACCCATATCCATTTCCTCCATTCATATTGATTTTTGTTGCTTTGGTTTATCTTGAAGATAAACGGTTAATCTGAACCTCAAGATTCCTCGGACTGCCGTTAAAGGAGATCGTCAGCTCACACACCCCGCTCACCTCATCGATGCTGTACTCAAGACTGTCTCCCTCTGTGATGATTGCGTTCAGACAATCCTTTTTTGCAAGCCATCTGCTTTTCTGGCTCTGCGGATTGTTGGAAAAGAAATTCTTTATATTATCCTCTTTAAAATCACTTGTCACATACCTTAAAATCCGCTCAATATATGTCGTGACCTGTGTTTTATAAACCGCCTCATAAGTAGAACTGTCCGGATCATAGAGCAGATTTCTGGCCTTATATACCGTAATATTCGTGATGTTCTCACCGTTTAGCGAAGCGTTCTCCGATGCAAAAACCCATCCGAAGTTTTTCTGATTGATCTGCGATTTGATACTGTTTGTAAAACCGGTAATCTCCTTTGGCATCGTCGTATAAGCCAGAAGCGAATTGTTCGCCGCTTCAATATCAAAACGCACACCGGGAAGCTCACCGTATACAAGCGCCCGCGCCTTCAGAAAATGATCTTTTAAAAACTCGGGACACTGGCACGCCGCCCGGAATCCCGCCGCAACATATGCGCCGCCTATGTAAACACCCTCAATCCACAGACGCATTACATCTTCTTTTGCCTCGGAGAGTTGTGCGCCGTTGTCCGAAACTTTCATTTTACTGTCCAGCATAACGCCCGATTTGTTTTTCGGAATAACCGTAAAGTTGGGCAGGACCGGAATTGCAAATTCACTGAACGGTTTTCCTGTCAGCGGCGCGCATTTATCGATCATTTTCTCAATACCTTCCGCCGCAACCGCGTTGAATGTGGTTTCTTCGCGGTTCTCAAAAGAGAAAAATGTCTCAATCCGGTAGTCCTTCAGCACATCCAGAAGCGTCGCAAGCGCTTCCATACTGTACACGTCCGTACTGACTTTTTTGACATTTCCTTTAAAGCGTTCACGCTGTATTTTATTCGTCACATTCTGGCTCCAGGCGACGTTCGGATAAATCGCATACCAGATTGTATCGTTAAAATTGTTTTTACTGTTCGTCGTATTCAGATACGTGATCAGGCGCGGAAGATTGGCGCTCTTTGCCAGCATCTCCGGAGATATGTTGGCCACCACAAGCGTGGGCTTCATACCTCTTGACTTTGTCTGATACTGCTCAAAAAACATCCGGATTCCAAGCAGCCGCTCGAGGAGCGGTTTTACCACTTTTATAAAGTTATCCTTGGATGTTCGGTAAAAATCAAGATAACTGTTATAATTTGCCACCTCTGTCTCCACATCGATCTCACTCTGCTGTGTCGACGCAAGCGGACAGAAGGTGCGCACCACCAGGTTCTGCACATAAGTATTCGGATTGTCGTTCACCGCCTGATAATCCTCGCGGATTACCTCCATCAGACCGGTATTGACATTGTCGTCCAGGGTCGCCAGCGCCGTCGTGTCCGTTTTTGGCGCTTCGAGAACTTTCAGCTCTCCGCCGTCCCCCAGCGAAAGATATCCCGGAACAACGGCCTGCCCTCCGTTCTGCTGCTCTCCGCCCCCGAGAAGCAGCCTCGTCTTGATATCTTCAATCGCAAGCGGCAGCATGGCCATGACGTTGTTATAATTTTTGCTGGCATCCTCAAACAGAAGATTCAGCTTATCACCCATGTCAAGCTTCTGGGGATCCCCTTCCTCAAGCTCGGAATACTTTTTATAATTGTACTGAATCTCTTTTCTCACCTGTCTGATATCTTCCATAACCTTTTTCGGTGATATCATTTCCAGTACTTTTTCAAAACTGAACTCGACATTCATCAGTCCCTGCGCTTTTCTGGACCGCATCACGGACAGGATGGCCTGCTGAAAATTCTCGGATTCATTGACATGAATCGGCGTCAGCATGGATTCCGGAATATTCTCCGGCTTTTCCAGCGTGTACTTAACGGACTGTGATGCCGCATCAAAAAACGACCACACCACCGGCGTAAACTTCCGCTCTACCTCCTCGTAACTGCGGCACTCCAGATACTGATTGATTTCCTTCATCTTGTCATCGTCCAGGCTGTCAATGCCTTTTACGTCGCCCACAAGCGTGAGCAGATCCAGCTGCTGCGGATTGATGACATCCAGAAGAAGCGTCCGGTTCGTCTGATTGATGATCTCCATATTTTTCTCGCTCCTTTATTTATACTCATGTCCCCTGTCTCTCGGACGGCATTAACTCTTTATACTGCAGCATCAGCTCGCTGGTCTCATCCTCAAACGTGATATCCACCTTCTCCTCCGGAACCAGAAGATAACTTTTCTTTTTCATAAGAATCTCCCTGTTTTTCATCACGGTACCGTCGGAATTGTTCGTCAGGATAACACACCGGTCCGCCCCCGGCTTAAAATAAATCGTCTCCGCCCCCGCAAACCGCTCTGCCACGCCGCAGCGCTCCAGCACTTCTCCAAGCGAAATCACCCTGCCCTCCGTAAGACGGAACAGATTGTAAGACAGCGGCGGTATGTCACAGCCGTCCGGCGTCCTTGTGATATAGATATTGAGCTTCCCGGCATAACTGTATCTGCCCGGCTCCGGCCTTTCTTCCCGCGGCTCTGGCACGTTTTTATTCCCGATCCTGTGCCAGATCAGAAATAAAACGATCGCCAGTAACGCCAGAAGGAGTCCTGCTCCGGCAAACATAAGAACATACGGCGGCTCTTCTTCCTCGGGCAGCGAAGCCGGACCTGCAAGTTCCGTTTCCACGTGAGACACTCCTGTCACATTGACCGGAAGTCCGGAATAATCCATCCTGGCCTTAAGCCCGCCCGTCTTCTCCACGGTGCGCGTAAGCGTCAGCTGTCCGGCGCGCAGCGAAGCCTCTTCCTGCTCCCCGTTTACTGTGACTTTAAATTTTCTGTGCTCAAACGTCTGCTCAGTCCACAGCTGTATATCCTGATTGTCCAGGTCATAAAATGTATAGACAACTTCTGCTGTCCGGTGATAAGCTGTCGCATCCTCATCCTCCGGAACTACATCTGTATAAAACACTTCTGCTTTTGGGATAACCCGGTATTCCGGAACGACATTAATCCGTACCTGACTGCCTGCAGTCCCCGTGAAACGGATAGAAAGCTTTGTCCCGTACGGATCCTTCAGCTCAATCAGCGAATATCTGCCGCCGTTCACCTGATTCGCGCTCTCTGCCTGGAAATTGGTACTGAGATTTTGTATCGGCGCTGTACTTGTGAGGAGAATCCTCACTTTATCTGCATGTGCATACGGCAGGTCTGCCGAAATGTTTTCCGTTTCGCCGTCCGCATCCACAATTGCAAGCGTCGACTGCCGTATCTGAAGTTCCTCGTTCAGAATCGTATCGATTGCACTCTGAATCCCAAACGCCTGCGGCGTATAATACGTTCCGCCGCCGGTGCGCTCCGCCGCTTCAAAAATGGAATTGTCCATATCCTCCATCCCGCCGCCCAGACCGACAACATGAATCCGTATCCCCGCTTTCTCTGCTTTTTCCACGGCTTCCGCATACATCCGGCGCGACTCGTTCGTCCCCGCGTCATCCTCCATCAGAATCTCGCCGTCCGAGAGCAGTACGATATGTTTACCCCCGCCCCCTTCTGACTTTAAATATTCCGTCGCAAGCGAAAGACCGGCCCCCGCGTTGCTGTATCCCGTGTATGCAGCCTGTTCCGCCAGCTCCATAATACGGCTTCGCTGTCCGCTCTCCAGGGGAGCGCACTCCGCCGCAATGTCCGAATTGTACGCCACAAACCCGGTTCTGTAATTTGTAGGAAGTGTATAGACAAACTGCGCAATGCTGTCAATGGCAAGTCGTTCGGGATCATTTTCCTTCATGCTGCTGCTCGTATCAAGCAGAAACAGAACGGTATTCCTGTCGTCCTGCGTCTCTTTTGCGTCGACTGGAAGGCAAAAAAATATAGACAGAAGTATACCTGTCAATAATAAAGAGAACTGTATATGACGCCGTATTTCCTTTCTGCTTCCCGTCCAGTTTCCAGTTAATTTCATTTCACATCCCACAGTTTCTGAAATATTTGTAGTATCAGACATATTTTTACATTTTTCTACACTTTTCACAAGGAATTATTGGTGTATTTTACAGGAACTATAGTTCCTGTCACCCTGAAACAAATCAGACAACAAAAAAAGGCACCGGCGGATACCGCCAATGCCTTCTGTCTTATTGTACTTTATATGTCATTTTTGTCCGGGAATTTCTCCGGATACCCGGCATCTCCATCCCGCTTTCTGCAGAAAGATTGTAAACTGCCGGAAGTTATCCAAAAACCCTGGCATTACCACTCAAACAAATCCTTTCCCTTCAGGCGCAGAATGGCCTCGATAAAGAAGTAATCGCCATAGATGATAGGCACTTCTGTGTTCTCGCCGGTCGGATCATGGTAGAAAAACGTACCGCCGGTGGTGATGGCATCCCGCTTTGGATCCCAGTCCGCAAACCTGGCATCACACGCCCGCAGAATGCGGTATGCCGCATTGGTGTAGAACCGTGCCTCATTTTCATCCACATGGCCCGCAATCTCCAGCAGACCGCATACGGTGCACATGGCAGCGGTGGAGTCATATTTCAGCGGCTCGGCGGGCTGACGGTAATCGACCAGAGGCAGCCAGTCACTGACAGCCATGTTGGCAATGCTGTAGTGAGCGCACTGCTTGGCCGTATCCAGGAAAGACATATCGCCCGTGTGACGGTAGCTTAACGCAAAACCATACACCGCCCAGGACTGGCCTCTGCTCCAGGATGACCCCTGTTTATAGCCCTGGCCGGCAGGGTTGGTAAGATACTCGCCGGTATCCGGGTCGAAAGCCACGATATGATTACAGCTTCCGTCAGGCCGGACAATGTACTGCTGCGCCGTTCTGGCATGGCTGACCGCAATCTTGGCAAAACGTGGGTCGTCCAGCTCCTGAGACGCCCAGTAAAGCAGAGGCAGGTTCATCATACAGTCGATAATCATCCAGCCCCGGATGTCGCCGCCTCCCATCATCTCAGACATCCGGTTATGACGCGGCCCCGGCCAGGCGCGGATAAATCGCCCGTCGAGATTATAGCGGGAGGCCAGTTCGCTCGCGGCCAGAAGCCCGCGGCGCCTTGCCTGCACATTTCCGGTTTTGCGGTAGTTGGCAACAGAGGACTGCAGGAACAGAAATCCCAGATCATGCCCCACCGACTCCGGATCTCCCAGCACTTCCTCCAGCCGCTCTTCCACCCCCACCGCGGCGGTCTTATATGCCTCATCACCAGTTGCCTCATACATCTGCCAGAGCATCCCCGGCCAGAATCCGTTGGTCCAGAAGCTGACATGGGTACCGCCATCCGGCGTTTTTCCCCAGGGCGTTTCTGTGATATCGTGATACTTTCCGTCCGCGCCGGTGGTGTAGGGAATATTGCTCCCCACCCGCTCGCACTGCGCCTTCATCTTGACCAGCAGTTTGTCAAATACCTGGTCCAGCCACTCCTGATCAGAGCACTTTGTCGTTCTCTCTTCCATTCAGAGCCCTCCTCATTTTACATATTAAACAAAGATCACAGCCATGATATCGTTCGTTTTCGTTAATATGTACATTATAACATGAGTTCTCACCTGTTTCCTCGCATATTGACGCGCAAATCTTGCAAATGCTCTACTTTTTATCAGGCAGATAAGGTCTCTGAATTTCGTTATTTTAAGCCTCCCCTTTAAAAACAAACAATTTACTGATCACATAATTCAACAAAATCACCACAATCTGGGCGATTACTTTTACCGTCATACTGTCAAAGCCAAGCCATGTGATAAACACCAGCAGAATCCCCTCCTCCACCGCGAGTGTCGCCAGGCGCCCCGACATAAAGAGCAGAATTTCTTTCACCACCCCGGCCACAGTGGAACTCGTCTTCGCAAACACCCACGTCCGGTTTGTAAGGTATGCGGCCAGGACAGCCAGCACCCACGAAAACAGGTTGGCGATCAGCTCGTTCATCCCTGCCGTCCGGTTAAAAAACGCATAGGAGACAACACTGATGACAAACGTCACCCCACCGAAAAAAAGGTATAAAAGCACTTCTTTATGTTTTTTATAAAACGGCTCAAAAATACACAGCACAGGCAGCGCCATAAGCCGGTCAAAAATATCTCTCTTTTCCTTCATGTTCTACCCTGCACCTTCCGCTCCTCAGGCCTCCACAGAACCTTTCACATCTGCTCCGCCGCATTTTTCATTTTCTTTATCACCTTAAGCCTTGTAAATTCCTCCCGCTCCTTCTCTTCCAGATATTCCTGAATCTCCTTCACCAGTCCCTCATATCTTGGAATTGTGATATTCTGCAGCGCATTCGCCCGTTTCTGCGTCTTCTTGATATTATAGGCAAGGCGATACGCGGAATTTTCGATTTCAGCGAGCCGGATGGTTAATTCTTTGACTTTCACAAACTGCTGACACGCTTCGTCCAGCGACATTTTGGTGTGATAAAAAGAATAAGCTGGTCTCTGCTCCTTTTTTTCATATTCCACTTTCGGAATCTCGGTGCCCATCACACTCCGCCTTTTGATGCGGATGGAATCTTCGACCGGAACGCTCAGCGAGATCTGTTCCACCGCGTGAATGCCCATCTGGATATTCGCCTTCTGAAGCGCCCGGTAAGCATTGGTAAATGTGGTGTCGATTTCTTCCTGAATATCCGCCGCCTCCTCAATCAGGCCCATCAGCTCCCGGATCAGAATATTTCTTTTTTTATCCATAAGATCAAATCCCTGCTTTGACAGTGCCAGAGAATTTTTTGCCAGTATCAGGTTTCCTTTTGTCGGAAATGTATTCGGATCCATCCGTCCTCCTCCTTTCTGGCTTCTGCTTATCTCCCGTCTCCCCGATCAGACTGCAGCCGGCAAAATGCAGATCGGATCGGGATACGGATCCCTCGGCTCCCGGACGATCATGACGCGTCATCCCAATATTTTTCAAGAATCTTCGTATCAATCCGATCCAGCTCTTCTTTCGGGAGGATGTGTAAAAGCTCCCAGCCGACCGCAAGCGTCTCCTCGATCGTCCGGTTTTCATTTCTCCCCTGTCCCACAAACTTTTGTTCAAAGGCAGTTCCAAACTCCAGATACTTTTTATCAATCGGCGACAGCTCGTCCTCCCCGATCACGCTCGCTAAATCTCTGGCCTCTCCGACCCTGGCATATGACGAAAACAACTGATTCGCCACATCTTGATGATCTTCCCTGGTATACTTTGCTCCGATTCCATCTTTCATCAGACGCGAGAGCGACGGCAATACATTGACAGGCGGATAAATATTTTTCTGGTGCAGAGCGCGTTCCAGCACGATCTGCCCCTCCGTGATATACCCCGTCAGATCGGGAATCGGGTGCGTGATATCGTCATTTGGCATCGTAAGGATGGGAATCTGGGTCACTGACCCTTCCGAACCTTTTACAATCCCCGCCCTCTCGTACAGACAGGCCAGCTCACTGTAGAGGTACCCCGGATATCCCTTCCTGCTCGGAATCTCTCCTTTCAGTGAAGATACCTCACGCATCGCCTCCGCAAAGGAAGTCATATCCGTCAGAATCACGAGAATATGCATATTTTTCTCAAACGCCAGATATTCCGCCGTCGTAAGCGCAACCTTTGGCGTAATCAGCCGTTCCGCGACCGGATCGTTGGACAGATTTAAAAACATCGCCACATGAGAACTGACGCCGCACTCTTCAAAAGTCCGCTTAAAGTACTCCGCGACATCGTACTTTACTCCCATCGCGGCAAATACGATTGCAAACTCTCCCTCTCCGTCCGCAGCCCCGGCGTCCTCGCCCAGACTGGCCTGTTCCACGATCTGAGCCGCCAGTTCATCGTGCGGAAGTCCGTTTCCGGAAAAAATCGGCAGTTTCTGGCCCCGGATGAGCGTCGTTAGTCCGTCAATCGCAGAGATTCCTGTGCGGATATAATTTCTCGGATACTCCCTGGTGCAAGGGTTCATCGGCTGTCCGTTGACATCCCGGAAAACCTCCGTGCGGACCGGTCCCAGCCCGTCGATCGGTTTCCCAAGTCCGTTTAACGTCCTGCCCAGAATATCCTCGGAAAGCCCGATCTCCATCGGCCGCCCGGTCAGCCTCGTGCGCGTGTTCAGAAGCGACATATCCGCCGTACTCTCAAACACCTGGATCACCGCCTTATCTCCGGCAATCTCTACAATACGCCCCAGTTTTTTCTGCTGTGCCTCCACAGGCGCTCCTCCGGTGTATGCACTTCCGACGCCAAACTCCACTATCTCGTCGTAAAACGCGCCCTCCACGCCCTCCACCACGATCATCGGCCCGTTGATCTCACTCAAACCCAAATATTCTATCGCCATACTGACACACTTCCTCCATCCAAGCTTTATCCTTCCGTCGCAATCAGATGCTGATAAAAAGCATCGATCATTGTATGATATTCCTCAAACCGGTCCAGCTCCTGATTTGCCACGTCATATTTGATAGAAATGATCTTTTCAAACACATCGCTCTCCCGCAGCAGCGCCATCGGCATACTCAGATCAATAAGAGCCTTACAGCGATCATACAGATACAGAATCACTTCCATCATTTTAAGCTGCTTTTCCATCGGCACAAACGTATCCTCCGCGTGGAACGCGTTCTGCTGCAGAAACCCGAGCCGGATCACACGCGCAATCTCAAGCACAAGCTTCTGGTCGTCCGGAAGGACATCGCTCCCGATCAGCTTGACAATTTCGTTCAGCCTGTTTTCCGTTGTCAGAATATTTAAAATCTGATTCCTGCAATAGACAAAACTGCTTCCCACGTGCTCTCCATACCAGGCCGCAAGGTCTCCCATATATTCCGAATAACTTGTCAGCCAGTTGATGGCCGGATAATGCCTCGCATAGGCAAGCGCCTTATCCAGGGCCAGAAAGCAGCGCGCAAACCGCTTCGTGTTCTGCGTCACAGGCTCGGAAAAATCTCCGCCCTGCGGCGACACCGCCCCGATAATCGTCACACTTCCCTCCGTACCGTTTAAGTTCTGCACATAGCCGGCCCGCTCATAAAAAGCCGAAAGTCTTGATGCCAGATAAGCCGGAAATCCCTCCTCCGCGGGCATTTCCTCCAGACGGCCCGAAAGCTCTCTTAACGCCTCCGCCCAGCGGGAAGTCGAATCCGCCATAATCGCCACATGATATCCCATATCCCGGTAATATTCCGCAAGTGTAATTCCGGTATAAATGCTCGCCTCCCTCGCCGCCACCGGCATATTGGAAGTATTGGCGATCAGCGCTGTCCGGTCCATCAGCAGATTTCCCGATTTCGGGTCGACCAGTTCGCCGAATTCCTCCAGCACATTTGTCATCTCATTGCCGCGCTCTCCACAGCCGATATAAATAATAATATCGGCGTCGCACCACTTGGCAAGCTGATGCTGTGTCATTGTCTTTCCCGTACCAAATCCGCCCGGCAGCGCCGCCGTCCCGCCCTTGGCAATGGGAAAAAGCGTATCCAGAATGCGCTGTCCCGTGACCAGCGGCCGGTCCGCCGGAAACCGTTTTGCAACCGGCCTGGGAATGCGGATCGGCCACTTCTGCGTCATCGAAAGAGACCTCTCCTCTCCCTCTTTTGTCCGTATGACCACGAGTTCCTGTTCGATCGTATATTCTCCGTCCTCTCTGGTCCGGACGACTTCACCCGACATGCCGGGTGCAAGCAGCACTTTGTGCACAATCGATTTCGTCTCGGGCACTTCCGCAATCACACTTCCCTCTGTGACAAAATCACCGGACTGCACCGTGATATGCGTCTGCCAGAGACGCTCCTTATCAAGCGCATCCGCCTGCGCCCCCGTCGGGATAAACGCGCCGTTCCTGGCCGCGATCACCTCGAGCGGCCGCTCGATGCCGTCAAAAATATTTTTAAGAATCCCCGGCGCCAGCGTCACGCTGATGGCATTTCCCATGCCCTCTACCGTTTCCCCGGGGCGAAGTCCCGATGTCTCCTCATAAACCTGAATTGTCGTCTCTTCTCTGGAAAGGCCGATAACCTCCCCCACCAGGCGGCGCCCGCCGACACAGACCATCTCATTCATTTTATAACCCAGATTCCCCTTGATGGAAATGACCGGGCCGTTGATCCCATAGATTTTTCCTTTTACACCCATGCTGTTTTCACATCCCCTTCACTTCCCAAACCCATGTTACGATTCACGGATGCACCGTATGCCGCCCGGGCTTTCTGTGATTTTCTCTTCGCCGCACGCACAAAAAGGTTCAGGAATATTTTTCTTTCTCTGCCGCCAGTCTGCTGGCAAAAGACTCGTCCATCAGGATGTTCTTCTCCCGCAGCACCGCCCGTATACCGCCGCCAAAGCTTTCACTGCCAACGGTCAGGGCACACCCGGTTTTCTGCTCCAGCTCCTGTATAAGCCCCGCGTCCGCCGCGTCGATATACACCGTCACATCTCCGCCGTCCGCAAACGCTTTCACCGCCTCAATCCTGCGCACGAGAAGGGCCCTGTACTCCTGTGTCTGCCGGAATGCAAAAAGCTTCTCCTCCACGCGCTCAAACAATTCGGCGCGGAGCTCCTGCTGCCTCCCCTGGTATTCCCGTTTCAGACCTAACAGCCGCTCGGCGACGGTGCGGTTCACTTCCTTGCGGACCTTCTCCTCCAGCAGACGCACGCGCGCCTGACGTTCCTCCTGCCTTATCCTTCTGTACTCGGCAAGACTCTCCTCACAAACGCTCTCCTGTTCCCTCAGAATCTCCCCGCTCTGTTTATTTGCCGCATCGATCGCCGCCCGAAAAAAAATATCCAGTTTCTCATTTATCTCCATTGCCGCACCTCCATGCCAAAGCCCGCGTTCAGAGCTTAAGCCCGATCGCCTGGTTTACATAATCCGTGATAAAATTCTTTCCCCGCCCGGTTCCATGGCGGTCCGGAATTTCCACAAACAGCGGTGTCCTATGGCTCACTCTGACTTCATTTATGATCTCCGGAAAATCTCTCCCGAACTTCTCCGTCAGAAGCACGATACCGATCTCCTTATCCAGAAAGACCTTCTCAAGCTCCTCCATAAGCTCTTCCTCTCTGTGGACGACGACGCCTTCCACACCGGCAAGCCGCATGCCGGTATACGTATCCACATTGTCACTGATCAGAAACATTTTCATCCCCATTTTCCTCCCGCTGAACTTATCCAAGGATGGAGAACGAAATCAGAAGACCGTAAAGTGCGATAGACTCCGCCAGGGCAACGAAAATCAGCGCTTTACCCATAACACTGGAATCCTCGGAAAGCGCCCCGATTGCCGCGCTCGCCGCGCTTGCCACGGCAATACCCGCGCCCACACAGGCGATTCCGGTAGAAAGCGCCGCCGCCAGATAACGCCATCCGTCCGCAGAAGGCGCCCCGCTTTCCGCTGCGTAGACATGTCCGCCGAAAAGCATCAGATCCGCAACAGCAACCGTGCCGAAAAACAACAGAAGATTGACCGCCAGGGAAGCTTTCGCGCAGCCCCTTTTGCGTCTTTCCAGATAAGATCCCAGAAACGGAATCACCATGTTAAAAATCAGAATTGCGACAATCGTCATTTTTACTGCCATTTTCTTTTCCTCCTCATTACTGTGAAAGTATATTTCGATCTATTTCCTTCATGGCGGATTACTTTGAAGCAAAGAACCCCTTAAACGGCCTTCCCGTTCCCCTGTAAAACCGGCTGAACATCTCGTAATATTCAAGCCTTAATACCTGTATTCCCACGATCAGACCTTCGAGCGCCGTGACCACAATGTTTCCCAGCACGATCACAACCATATTCGGCGAACCGCTCTCATAGCCTGCCAGCGTCAGTACAACGCCCATCATCCCCGCATGGCTCAGCGCAAAGGCACCGACACGCACAAAAGAAATACTGTTCGTGGCATAGCTTAAGACCACGTCAAACAGCTCCACAAGCGCCTCGACAAAAAACATTACCTTACTGCCCTCCGGAAAGAGATGCCCCTTCTTTTCAACCAGATGTGACAGCGGCTCTTTTAAGAAGATGGCGATCAGCGGCAGAATCAGAAAAGCTGCGATCAGCCCCGTCGCGGGCAACGCATGTCCCGTAGCATAAAGCGCCACACAGAACACGACAAAACCATAACAGAGGATTCCCGCGATTCCGCTCTGATCAAAGAGAAGCCTGCCCGTCTGCCCTGCGCGTACGGCGTTGATCAGGTTTAACACCATGGCGACCAGAATCAGAAACATCCCGAAACCGATCGCAAGCATCAGCGTCGTCATCAGATTCTCCATCGGCCGCATCCAGATCGGATGCAGTATCTCCTCAAATCCAAAAATACTCCCATACAGAAAACCGAACACCGTGGACCAGACCCCCGCCAGCGATACGATCGCCGCCAGATTCATGTGCTTTATACGATACAAAAGCAGGCCTCCGGCCGCCAGGACCAGTCCCTGACCCACGTCGCCAAACATAATACCGAACATCAGCGTATAGGTCAGCGCTATAAAGATCGTCGGATCCATCTCATTGTAGGCGGGAAGGCCATACATTTCGACGAACATCTCAAACGGCCTGAATATACCGGGATTTTTCAGCTTTGTCGGCGGAACGGCGCCGCTTATATGCCCGTCCCACGCCTCTTCAATCACATGAATCTGCCCGTCTTTTGCAACCTCCTGTTCAAACTGGTCCGCGTCTCTCTCGCTCATCCAGCCGTACAGAATGTAATATTCACCGACGCCGCCGTCCTCCATATCCTTCTGCTGCTTTGTACAGACCGCATATTTTCTTACATCATAATTCTGGCAATAGCGCTCCAGGCAGAAATATGCCCCCGCCAGCTTTCTGCGATGGCGGTTCAGGGATTCGCGAAGCTTTGTTCTGAGCGCCTCGCTCTCCTTTTCATTCTCCCGCAGTGCGCGCTCCGCCTCAAGATAAGCAGAATCCGGCGTCCCGTCAAAAGAAGCGGGGATATATACGCGCTCAAAATGAAACGACATACACACCGCATCCACTTCTGATTTATAGACAGCCGGCACAAAATAAGCCCCCCACACATAATTTTCATCGCTGTGGCACTCATAAAATAATGCATGGTCTGTCTCGTGGATATAATTTTCCATCTTCTGATAATCGTCCCGCGAGATTCGTCCCATACGAAACGCAATATAATGAAATTCCAGGATCCTGCGGAACTCATAATCCAGCCTGCGGAACGGCTCAAGCTGCGCCATAAGCTCCGTGATCTGAAGCCTCTTCAGACGGAGCTCTTCCTGACGGCGCATGATCTCCTCCGACAGGCCATATGTCGCCTCTATGATGTGCTCCGCCTCCTTGGGCCTCATCTTCTCCATCCCCGCAGTCGGTTCGCCCTTTATATATTCCCACATCTTTTTCGCCTTGGAAAAAGCCTCTTTGTAAACGTTGGTCCCGGCAAAGGGCCGAACATCCACAAGGCTGCCCAGGCTGGCCGCCGCATTCTCAAAATGAATCTCATATTTGCTCAGATATGTGTCCATCACACGGTCAATATCATCCCGCGGCCCTGTGATGTGAAGCAGCTTCATCTTCTCTACCACCTCATAACTCCTTCCTGTCCTTTTCTCCGGTCTGCATCAGACAGCTATCCTGCCGACGGAAGAATCAGCTCCTGGATCTCCCTCGCCGGTATCCGATAGCGGATTCCCTCCAGGATCGTCGTCAGATCGTCGATCTCATTCTCTTTGTCATAAAGATATCCGAACACCGGCGCAATCGACATCGGATGCTTCCGGCACACCTGTTTGTAAGTTTTATCCATCACATTCCGAAACGTGACCTCATCTCCCAGGCGGATGACGGAATCCTTCTCTGTAAAATATGCCGTCTCCCCCAGAACGGCCAGAAAAGCCTCCGGACTCTCCGCTTCCAGCAGACGCTTTACCTCGCCTGGCCGCAGACGATACCGGATCGGTATCATCCTGGTATGAATATCCTCCGGCCGGCTGTGGTAAAACTGCTTAAACCGGTACATCCACATAATATTCTGCCAGTCGATCTCCGTACCTAAAATACGGCTGATGACCTCGCGCATCTCTGCATCCCTCAGCCCGTCTTTCTGCTTCCAGACTGTCTGATAATAATAGATATCCAGCCGCATGGCATATTCTGCATAAGAAGCCTCCCGGTCATTTACAATATGCCCCATGATCTCCTCGTATCGTGTGCCCGCAAGCGCTGCCGCCAGCTCTTTTATGCTTCCGGCCCGCGTTGCCGCACCCGTGTCAAAACAGGCATGCCTGTCAAAAAACAGGTTCAGATAGCTAAGATTTTTCTCGCTTTCCCCCTGGCATGCATATTCCAGACATGTCTTTAATATATTAATCTCATACCGCAGGAAAAGTATGGAAAGCCCCTGCCGCTGCGAACGCCCTGCAAACCGGTACAGCTTTCCGTAATCCGAGTATAGTGAATCGTCGATCACGGCCTCCACCTGCGCTCTGTGCTGAATCTCTTCATGGCTCTGGTAAGTCGGCGCATAGCTGCCGTTTTCCCGCAGAAACGATATCAGCTCCTCGACCGTCTCAAACTCTGTGATCCGGAGCAGTTCCTCTCTGGAAAGCAGATTTTTGTGCATCGCCTTAACCTTTGTCACCAGTCCGCTGTATTGCAATAAACCACCTAACATCTCTAACCCCTCTGTCCGTGCCGCCAGTCTTCTGCCGCACAGATCACTGTACAATCTGTCTGAAAATCATTTCCGCAACTTCTTCCTTTTTTTCCGCAAACGCCTCCTCAAACTTCAGAATCGCTTTTCGATTTTTTTCGGCGCTTCTTCTGATGTGCTCTTCGCCCTCTCTGATCAGCTTCTCTTTCAGTTCCTGCGCGGCGCGCTGTTCATCCTGTTCAAATTCCGCGTCAATTTTCTTTTTGTCGGCCTCAAGCTGCTGCATCCGCCTTTCTCTGCGCGATTTAGCGTCGGAAATAATGGCGTCTGCCTTTTCTTCGATTTCATTCAGCCGGTTAATAATCTCATTCATCCAAACACCTCTTTCCTTTCGCGCCAGAATGCCCCACGGCACTCTGACACGTATTTATTATACTCCTTCTCACTGATATGTCCAGTATCAGATTTGCCTCCGACGCCACCGTTTTCCATGTCATATAAAATGGTTTCCCATATGCGGGCAAAACAGACCCGCACCGGCTCCCACTTCAGGCCCCGTAAAGACGCAGACACCTCGCTGTGCCGGGCACAGCGGCATATTCCATGCACGCACGTTCGCATCCCCGCGGCAGGCCTTATCTCACAAAACAAAAAAAGAGGGCTCCTCCGCCCCGCGGAATGGCCGCCCTCTCTGCCCTTATGTATATTTACGCTTTTGCATAGCTTTGTATCCTTGCGGTAATTTCCCGGACCTCCGACAGAATCGACACATAGAGTTCATGCTGAAGTCCCACCGGCGACATATGCGGACATTCCTGCTTCATCCGGTATGCCTGCTTTAACAGACTGCGTTTGTTCTCTTCCAGTTCCCAAATCTGCTCTCTGCTCATAATCCCTCTCCATTTTCCGTCATGATATCTCGTCGGCACATATACCATACATCTTGTAGATCTGCCTCTGACATCATAGCATATATAGTAGAAAATGGCACACAAAGTTCTTCGGCATTTTTAACAAATTTTACCGCTTCTTTTGAGAGATTTGTCTATTTACAAAAATATTTTTATCACTTTTTTACAATTGCATCAACATTCCGAGGGCATCCGATTTTACGATACACTTTCCGTGTTCCCTGATATGTGCAATCCGCGTATCCTCTGAAATACGTCCGCTGTCGTACTCTGCTGCACCGAGCGCGAACGGGCGCATCTCCTCCTTCGAAAATCCAGAAAAGTCAAGCAGCAGATAATACGCGGCGTCAAATTTATAGAGACTGCTTTTCGGCTTCCTGTCCGGAAAACAGACCCTGCTCATACGGACGGCATGCTCCAGCGACACGAATCTGAGCGCGCACTGCATCGGCTCATTCCAGCGCTTTTTCCGATCCGTCCCGTGCTTTTCTCCCGGCTGCTTCGCATCGGACTGTTTTGCCTCCCTGCTCTGGCGGATGAGCTCTTCCAGCTTTCCCGGCTCCATCTGGCCCACGAGCTGGCTCACCGTGTCCACAAGACTTTTATAAAGATGATCCGAATCGCCGCCGAACGTGATCGCCATGCTGTGATCCTGGAGAAGCTCCGCCCTGGCAACCGGCGATACATTTTCCAGACTGATATTCTCCTGCTCCTCCACTTTCGTGAGCACACTCCGCATAAACTGCTGCGTAACCTCACTGTTTTCTATGATGTTGTCGATATCAAATCCCATCGCCCTGATCTCACTCTCTGTCAGTGCACATCTGATTCTGTTTCCTCCTAATCGTCTGATCTCCATTTTGTATTCCCCACCCACTGTCGTGCCATTGCAACGAAACGCGCCGAACGCCATGGCGGCGCACTGCATTACAGCAGCGATATCATCGGTTAACTGATACTATCGATACTATTATCCTATTTTTTCTGCAATTTGTAAACCCCAATTGTCATATCTGTCATCTT
Source organism: uncultured Roseburia sp. (assembly GCA_947649645.1). GTDB lineage: Bacteria > Bacillota > Clostridia > Lachnospirales > Lachnospiraceae > Roseburia. The sequence continues at coordinate 72,017 of CANSSP010000003.1, forward strand.
TATAAAAAAGGACTGTTTTTCGTCATCCTTTTCAGCTCCCGCGGAGTGCATTCATAGCGCTCCTTAAACATCCGGTAAAACAATTTCTGGTTGAAAAAACCATGACGCTCCATAATTTCCTGTATACTTCCGTCCGTATACAGAAGATCCTGATAAATGTGATCAATCCGTACCTGATTGACATACCGGATAAACGATGTCCCGGTATTCTGTCTGAAAAAGCGACAGAAATATTCTTTGTTCAGCCCCAGCTCATCCGCCGCCTCCTGCAGCGTGATCTCTTCCGCATAATGGTGCTCCACATAATCACAGATCCGCTCTAAACGCTCCATGTTTCCGGCCTTTGCAACCGGTGACGCATTCGCCGCCAGAACACCAAAGTGCTCCGTCAGGCAGGCAAGGATATTGAGAATCAGCGCCGTGCTCCGAAGCTGATACGTCTGTTTCTGGTCGACATAGAGCACCGTCAGTTCCTTTAAATACCCGCAAATTTCGGTATAAAAAGGCCTTTGTTCCTCCGTCAGCCTTTTTTCGGCACAGGAAATCCCAGACGCTTCCACATCGGGAAGATAACGGCGCATCAGCTGCCTGGAAACATGAATGCAGATTCCCATCGTCTGGGGCAGGGCGTACAGTACTTCATGTATTTTCGCGCAGTCCATGACAATCGCATCCAGAGGTTTTAATTCATACCGCTCTCCGTCCATATTGACGGTCGCATGGCCGTTGAGAATATATAAAATCTCCAGTTCCCGATGCCAGTGAAACGGCGAATTGTGTTTCATCGTCACAAAGCGGATATCAAAACCGATATCTGGCTGCAGATTCAGTTTTTCATAATTATTTTCCTGCCCGGGCATCTACTCTCCTTCCCTTTTTCCCGACCACTCGCTTTCTATCCAGTCCGCCAGTACGTCGGCGCGTGCCGCCCATGTATGCTCCCGACTCACTTTTTCTGCCCCCGCTGCGACAATCTTTTTACGCTTTTCCTCATCCCGCAGCAGCTCCTTCACAATCCCCGGCAGTTCCTGAAGATTCTCAAGTTCAAAATAACAGATGCCTTCCCCTTCCGCGAGCTGTCCGCACAGATACCTGCTCGTATCCGACACGCAGACAGCCCCGTTTAAAATGGAGTTAAACACCCGGTCATGCGCTCCGTCTTTAAACCAGGGCATGACATTGACGGATACTTTTGCCTGCATCAGCATCCGCAGGCAGGTGACAGAATCGGTCTGCGGATGAATGACCAGATTCTCCCTTCCCTCACATTCCAGCTTTTCCCAGCCCTTTCCGACGACGTCTACCCTGATTCCTGCATCCACCAGACGTCTCACCGCCAGCCCGCGCCAGTAATTGCGGATATACAGATCAATAAAAATCATCTTGTGCAGGGCTCCGCGCAGATCCTCGTTCGCAACCTTTCCCATCTCCCGCTCACAATGGCTCAGCGCGGCTCTCTCGACCGTCTCATGTGGACAATCGATCAGCTCTCTTAGAATGCCCCTGTAAAACTGCGCATATTCCTCGTTAATCCAATGAATAAAAGGTTCAAAAAATTCCAGTTCTGTATAATTTCCGGTAAACACAACATCCATGTGACGCTCCGCCTCCGGATCCGGCAGCCTCGTCCCTGCCAGCGGCAGAAATCCTGCCTCCTTATATTCCGGGTAAAATTCCCTGAAGTATTTCTGCTGAAACCGGTCGATGCTGACATGGCGGTATCTCTCCGGCAGCCCCGCAAGCCTGTCATGGTAAAAATAAGGATGATCCGCCGCAATATTATAGCATGGGATGTCATACGCATCCCACACGTAGCCTTCCCGCACACGGTAAACGCCCGCCTCCTGTTCCAGACCCTGAAAATTAAACGTGACAAGAACCGTTTCTCCCACCCTGATAAACTTTCGCAGTCTCCTCGAACTGTCCGCCTCACTTTTCAGGTCATAGAAAAAAACCAGATATCCGCGCCGGCGAAACTGCTCCGCCATCTGTCGGGAAAAATAGGCAAGCGTCTCCACGCCGCCCTCGACCATCACAATCCTTTTCACCGCTTCCACCTCCGTCTCTGTCCCGAACCCCCGCCGTCTACTCGTGCCGCAGCGCGTCAATCGGATTCAGATTCGCCGCTTTATATGAAGGAAACACGCCAAACACAATTCCGATAACCATGGAAAACGCCACTGCCCCTACAGCTGCCGGGACGGAGATTGCCACCGGCGTCGTACTGATATAGGAAATAATTTCCGCCAGCACAATTCCCACGATCACGCCAAACAGCCCTCCCAGGCTTGTGAGCACAGCCGCCTCCGTCAGAAACTGTCCCAGAATTTTCGATTTACGCGCTCCGATCGCCTTTTTCAGACCAATCTCCTGCGTGCGCTCCGTGACGGAGACAAGCATGATATTCATAACGCCGATTCCGCCGACAATCAGGGAAATCCCGGCAATCCAGATCAGCATCCGGTTTGTGGATCCACTCAGCTCCTGAATCTGCTGCGCCTGTTCCAGAAGATCCTTTGCCTTGTACCGGATCGTTTCATCTTTCGTCGAAAGAAAGCTGTTGAGAAGATCCGCACATTCTTTTCCTGCCTTCGTCATACTGTCGGTACTGTCGGTACGTATCACAACATTCTGCGGCTCGTCATACTGATAAATAACCGGCCATGTCGTATTGGGCACATAAATACTGCCCGCCGTCCCCTCCGAAAAATACGTGTTATATTCATCGATCGAATTGATCACAGGTTCAAACACTTTTGCCTTTGTCACGATTCCTACCACGGTAAACGGTTCCTGCTGTATCTCAATCGTTCTCCCGATCGGATCCTCGCCCTGAAAAAGTGCGTCCGCCGAATCGCCGTCGAGAATCGCGACTTTCCGGTAAGCACGAAAATCCGAATCCACAAAGCTCCTGCCTTTTTGCACGATATAATTGCAGGTGTCAAAATAGCCGTTGTCGACTCCTTTGACATAACCGCCGGAAAGCGGCGTATTCTGATAAAAGACGCCGTTATAATCCTGTCTGCTCAGATAGCTGGATACGTTCCTGACATTCGCAATATCGCGGATCTGCTCCAGCACATCCTCTGTCACAAGCGGAACGCCCTGCGGAATCCCGTTATACTCCATCTCATACTGCCAGTCGCCCTGATACAGATTGATCTCGACCGTATTTTCACCGGAGCCAATGAGATTCTGTTTGATCTGCTCATTGGTCCCCTTTATCGTCGAGACAATCGCAATAATGGCAGCGATACCGATAATAATGCCGAGCATTGTCAGAAAGGAGCGCATCTTGTGAGACCAGATTCCCTGAAAAGATAACCTTATGTTTTCAAACATGACGCTCCTCCCTAATTAAACATCTGCAGCCCGGCATCCTCTGTTACCGCCGCTCCCTCAACCGCATTTTTCCCATATGGAAATGCAATCCGGTCCGACTCCGTCAGTCCCGACTTAATCTCGACCGCAGAACCATACACCGTTTTTCCCGTTACGACATACTGCTTTTTCAGACGGTCATTCTCATCCGCAATCATGCAGTAAGAACGCCCGTTTTCCTGCCTTACATATGCTTTTTCAATGTAAATCGCCTCTGAATCCGACTCCGTCTGATTCGTCGCGATCGAGAGATCTACATATTCGCCGTTCTTCAACGCCGAGCTGTCCTCAATAAATGCCGTATACTGGTAATAGGAGACATTCTGATTTCCGTCTCCCCACGAATTACCGCTTACCGGATAGTCGGAAATCTCTGTGACCGTCGCCTGAAACGTATTTCCGCTCTCCCAGGAATTGGCAGTCACCACCGTCCCCGGCTTTACCATATCCAGAAGAAGTTCGCTGATCGTCCCGCTGACATAGAGGCCGTCGTCCCCCGCCAGCACCAGGAAAGCTCCGCCTCCGTCCTCATCGTCCGGATCCCCGACACTTTTGACGACGCCGTCCAGCTTCGCGTAAACCACACCGTCTGAAGCCGCAGATTCAAGAGATTCCAGTCTCAGCTTTTCCTGCCGCAGTTCCAGATCCAGCCTCTTTAGCTCCTCCTGCTTTTCATCGATCGCCTCCGCCAGTTCCTTTTCCGAATAGCCGTCGGGCTCTTCCCAGTCCTCTTCCTCCTCAATCTGATCAAGCAGATCCTGTACGAGATCTCCTACTTCCTCTCCCGTAAAAACATACCACATTCTGTCATCGTCATAAACGGTCGGAAAATTGTTTCCATTAAAAACAATCGTGTTTGGAATCATATCCTCATCCGGCACCGGAATCATCGTATCGTTATCATTCATCATATATCCCGAAAGACGGACGGGATTGCTCACAACCATCTTTTTCGCCGACAAAGCCCGATTGTCCGCCGTCTGCTCGCCCGAAAGCTCTGTACTTTCGCCCGCGCCCGGCTGTTGTGTATCCGTCGGCTGCTGCGTCTCGCCCGGCGTTGGGTTTTCGTCCGTTCCTGGCTCCTGCGTCTCGCCCGGCGTCTGCGTCTCGCTCGTTCCCGGTTCCTGCGTTCCCCATGGATCCGGCAGCTCGCTCGTTCCCGGCTCCTGTGTCTCGCTGGGCGTCTCGCTCGTTCCCGGCTCCTGTGTCTCACTGGGCGTCTCGCTCGTTCCCGGCTCCTGTGTGCCCCAGGGATCTGGCAGTTCGCTCTCCCCGGGCTCCTGCGTATCGCCCGGCGCTTCCTCCATCACCATTTGCCCGTTACTATCTTTCTTACAGATGATAAATCTGACATATTTTCCCGGCGTTCCGTCTCTCTTTGCGCGGATGGAGTTTAAAAAACTGCCATATGCATACACATCTTCATTGCAGTAATATATGTATGGATTCTGCTCTGAGCCGTCCGCCGTATTTACATTGTATGGAACCGAATCCTCTGTGACGTAATTAAAAATCCGGTTATCCTTCTCGTCTTTTTCCGGAAGGTTTTCCAGCTTTTCAATCGCATCCTCAAGCTCTTTTCTCCGCTTTTCAGAAAATGAAAACAGATCCTTTTCAAACTGTTCTTTATCAACCGGTTTCGTCTGCCGCAGCACATCCAGCATATGAGCGGCAATCGCAATATTGTTCTCTATCGTAGAAATATCAAGCCGTTTCCTTTTGATTTCAATCTGAACCTCATCCGTATCGTACTGCAAAAGCGGGTCGCCTTCCTTTACGGTATCGCCTTCCGCCACAAACACGGACTCCACGCTGTTGCTGCCGTCGAGATAGATTTCCTGCGCGGAATCGTTTGTCACCATACCGTAACTCGTCTCGGAATCACCGTAATACCCCCAGTTTAAACTGGACACCGGCTGAACCTCAACTACACGACTTTTGTCCTGATAAGATTTATAACTGTAAATGCCGCCCGCCGCCGAGCCGCCTGCCAGCACGAATACCAGAAGAAGCACGACCACTTTCTTTATTTTCATGACGCTCCCTCCTCTTCGTCTCCTTCAAAGATTACGCCGTCGATGATCCGCACCATACGCTTTGCATTTCGTGCAATTTTCGGATCGTGTGTAATCATAACAACGGTAACCCCCTCATCATTGAGCCTTTCAAACAGCTCCATAATCTGTTCCCCCGACCTGGAGTCCAGGGCTCCGGTCGGTTCGTCTGCCAGCAGAATCTTAGGGTTATTCACCATTGCGCGCGCAATCGCGACCCTCTGCTTCTGCCCGCCAGAAAGCTGCGTCGGCTTAAAGTCCACTCTCTCCCCGAGACCGACACGTTCCAGCGCCGCCACTGCCCTCTCCCTGCGTTCTCTTTTGCGGACGCCCGCATAGCTGAGAGGAAGAGCCACATTCTCCGCCGCAGACTCTCTGGGCATCAGATGGAAGCTCTGAAATACAAACCCGATGCTCCTCAGGCGCAGATCGGAAAGCTCCCTGTCTTTTAATTTCAGCACATCCTCACCCGCCAGTTCATAAACACCGCTCGTCGGCCGGTCCAGGCAGCCGATAATATTCATCAGCGTCGTTTTTCCAGAACCGGAAGGTCCCATAATCGCAACATATTCCCCCTCATCCACAGTCAGACAGACATCTTTTAACACCGGCACCACCAGCTTATCCTGCTGGTAATCCTTAAAAATATTCTGCAGGTTCAATATCATTCGTCTACCTCCGTGTCATACAGGTCTTCCTCATAAAACCCCATCTCGGAGCTGAACACATCATACAAATCTTCAAGCTCGGTTTCCGTCTCCCTGGAAGCAGGATCAAAGCCTTCGTCCTCCCATACAGAATCTCCGCCCTCCGTATTTTCCTGATTGTACAGCGGCGACGAATAATCCACCTCTTCTTCATCCGTCACCGTCGTAATACCTTCGTACAGACCCGGCATCGGCCATGTGATATAATCATCTTCGGTAAGCCCGGAGAGAATCTCGTATTCATCCAGATCTGCATCGTATCTTCCCAGCGTCACATAGCGCTTTTCCAGACGATTTCTCTCATTTGCAACCCAGACATACCCCTGTGTGTGACCGTTGACCACAATCCCGTCTGTCTGATCCGCCGGATCGGGCTGCACATCCTCTTCCGCCTGCTGTGTGTCACGGATGCTCTCCATCCCTTCTTCCGTACCTTCGCTTACAGCTTCCATATCTTCTTCGGGATTATCCGCTCCATCCCCGCTGCCGCCGAAATCTTCCGTATCCCGGATATCCTCCATGTCTTCCGGCATTTCATTCTCCCGGTCATCCCACATCTCGTCTTCCTGCCCGGAAATATTATCCATCCCCGGCCCCGTCTCATCACCCTCGATTACGATATAAGACGCAAACAGCCACAAACCATCTTTCTCTTCTTCCTGCCCCTCATCCGTCTCTATGTACACATGTTGTCCGAGAAGAAGGCCTTCCACCGAATCCAGCTCAACATAGAACGGATATTTTGTCGCTGACTCCGCGCTGTCAGAACCGCCATAGTAGTCGTCGCTGTTACTGCCGGAGCTCGTATTGCCCGTATCAATCCTGGAAATCGTTCCTCTCCAGGTCTTTTCCTCCACTCTTGAGCGGATGATGACCTCCTGTCCTTCTGAAACCATCCAGACCGTCTGCTCGTCAATCTTCCCTTTTACCCGATAATCCCCGGCTTTTAAGATCGTCATAAACGCCGCCGAATCGCCATTGCCATTCATGCCGCTCTCGTTAATCTCCTTTACCACACCGCTCTGTTTACTGACAACAGAAGATTTTGCGAGCTGTTCCCGATATTTATCAATCTCAAGCTGTTTGCTGTCAAGATCAAACCGGCTCTGTTCAATCGAATTTTCCAGCGACTGGATTTCTGTGGTATAAGAAAACTTGTCGGCTTCATCCGCCGCGTCGCGCTCTTTTTTTAACGCTTCAATCTGCTTATTATAATTCGCGATCTCATTGTTGATCCCTTCCTTTTCCAGCTGCGCCTGCCTGATCTGGAGATCAATATCGCTCGTATCGTAAACGACAAGCTTCTGCCCTTCTTCCACCGTGTCCCCCACTTTTACAAGAACCTCTTCAATGGTTCTGGAAGAATCCACGTTCACCTCATACGTTTCCTGTGTTTCCACAATCCCATTATAGCGGTTGGAAACGCCCGTGTTCCGGTTCATCAGCCTCGAAACCTTCTGCACATACACCTTGTCATCAGCGCTTCCCTGTCCGAAAAAAGGGATCACATCCCTTAACGTATCCCGAAAATAAAAGCCCGCCCCTCCGATTGCTGCAATCACAACCATAATTCCTGCAAAAACTGCAATTTTTTTCTTTTTCATTGCCACCTCCGTGTTGCTTCCGACGTTATCTATAAACCTTTTCATCTCACAATCTCCCCATATTACACACAGGATTATATCATTTTTCTTTTGGAATTTACATTAAAAATTCTTTAATTTCATAGGAATTTTCTGCATTTATAGCTATGAAAAGGATATACACGGCCCGGACAAAAGCACGGCGTCTGCAACAAAAAAGTTCCGGTCCGCTGCAGTCATGCAATGGATCGGAACTTCTGCCAGTATTTTGGATAAAACCGTTTTTTACCTAAGAGGATATTTGTCCGTCAGATTCTTCACAATTTTCTTTGCGCGGTCCGCTGCGGCTTCGCCTTCCCTGATCATGATCGCCACCGCCTCGGCAATCTGATCCATATCTGCCGTATTCATTCCGCGCGATGTCACCGCCGGGGTCCCCAGGCGCACACCGCTCGTCACAAACGGAGACTTTGGATCATTCGGAATCGTATTTTTATTGCAGGTAATATTGACTGAATCGAGAAGCTTCTCGACAGCCTTTCCGCTCTGATCATAATTTGTCAGATCCACCAGCATCAGGTGATTGTCGGTCCCCCCGGACACAATCCGGATTCCGCGGTTTAAAAGCCCCTGACACAGCGCTTTTGCATTATCAACGATATTCTGCTGATATACTTTAAATTCCGGCTGAAGCGCCTCCTTAAAACAGACTGCTTTTGCCGCAATCACATGCATCAGCGGACCTCCCTGCGTTCCAGGGAAAACGGCTTTGTTGAAATTATACCGGTCCGCCGCCTCCTGGCTGCTTAAAATCATGCCGCCGCGCGGGCCGCGGAGCGTCTTGTGCGTCGTCGTCGTCACAACATCGGCGTACGGAACCGGACTCGGATGAAGTCCCGCCGCGACAAGTCCCGCAATATGCGCCATATCCACCATCAGCACTGCGCCGCACTCGTCTGCAATTTCGCGAAATTTCTTAAAATCAATGATCCGCGCATAAGCGGAGGCCCCGGCGATAATCATTTTAGGCCTGCACTCCATCGCAATTTCCATCACCTTGTCATAGTCAATAAATCCATCGTCATTGACGCCATAAGGAACGATGTGAAAATAAGCCCCGGAAAAATTGACGGGACTGCCATGCGTCAGATGGCCGCCGTGATCTAAGTTCATTCCCATCACAGTATCTCCTGGTTTTAACATGGCAAATTGTACCGCCATATTCGCCTGTGCGCCGGAATGCGGCTGCACATTGACATATTCGCAGCCGAAAATCTCTTTTGCACGTTCCCTCGCCAGATTTTCCACGACATCCACACAGTCGCAGCCGCCATAATACCGCTTACCCGGATACCCCTCCGCATATTTATTGGTCATCACGCTGCCCATCGCAGACATAACAGCCGGACTCACCCAGTTTTCCGACGCTATCAGTTCAATATGGCTGTTCTGACGCTCAGATTCACTGGAAATGGCCTGCGCCACCTCCGGGTCAACTGCCCGGATATCTTCCATTGTATACATTTGGTCGTTCTCCCTTCGTCTCATTCAATTGTTCCCGGCCGCTACATATTGTATGCAGAGCCGGACACCTGCCGCTCTGCGGCCTCGTGAAACATTATAGCGGACTTTTCATACAGAAGCAATTCCCAATCGGACAGATGAGACGGTTTTTACTGTACTCCCGCGTCTCATGCTCCGTTTTTTCACGGTGTATTTTATGAAAAGAACTGGAAAGCCGGGGAAATGAGCCAGTATATCGCCGTCCAGAAGCTGCCGCCGCAAAAAATGCGGCACAGACATATCTGCGCCGCATTCCACCTCATTCTGATTTTCTGCACTGCCTTATTATTTGCCCATCTCTGCTTTCAGAGCTGCTGTAAGTGCAGGAACAATCTTATTTAAATCTCCTACCAGACCATAATCAGCGACATCAAAGATCGGAGCGTCCTCATCTTTATTGACAGCGACAATCAGATCTGCCTCTTCCATACCTGCTACGTGCTGGATTGCACCGGAAATACCGATTGCAAAATAGATCTGCGGACGGACAGTCTTTCCAGTCTGACCCACCTGTAAATCTACCGGCTGCCACCCGTTCTCCACCACGGCACGGGAACAGCTCACTGTTCCGCCAAGTACTTCCGCGAGATCTTCCAGGATCTTAAAGTTCTCTTTCGAGCCGACACCACGCCCGCCGGAAACGAGAATCTTCGCGTCCATAATATTGGCCGTATTCTTTACAGCCTTTACGATATTGAGGATCTCCACGTATTTGTCATTCGGCGTAAATCCCGGATTGAACTCTTCGACAACTGCTTTAGCGCCTTCAATCGGAGCAATCTTCTGCATAACACCGGGACGGACCGTTGCCATCTGCGGACGGTTATCCGGGCATGCGATTGTAGCAATCGTATTTCCTCCAAATGCCGGACGGGTCATAAGAAGCTGATTGTGCTTCTGCTCCGCCTCTTTCCCCGGCTGTGCTACCAGCGGGAAATCGCCGATTTCGAGCAGTGTACAGTCTGCTGTGAGACCTGTCTTCACCCTTGCTGATACTCTCGGGCCAAGGTCACGTCCGATTGCGGTCGCGCCTACCAGCATGATCTCTGGTTTGTATTTGTTAATAACGGAAGCCAGCGCATGCGTGTACGGTTCTGTCCGGTACTCTTTCAGCTCCGGATCATCCACAACGATAACCTTATCAGCACCGTAAACAGCCAGCTCATCCGCAAGACCTTTTACATCGGCGCCGACCAGAACAGCCGTTACCTCTGTGCCCAGATCTTTTGCCAGATCTTTTCCTTTTCCAAGTAATTCAAACGCAACACCGTCTAACTTGTTATCCACCTGCTGCGCATAGACAAATACTCCCTTAAATTCTTCTAAGCCCATTTTATTCACCACTTTTCCTTATTTTATTAGATAACGTGTTTCTCTTTGAATTTGCCCATCAGATAAGCAACCGCTTCCTCGGTGTCAAGAACCACCTTCTCGCCCGCTCCCTTGCGTACCTTGTCGGAAGCCTTCGCGATCTTGGTCGGTGAACCCTTTAATCCAAGATCAGAGTCGTCCACATCCTTTAAGTCTGCTCTTCCCCATACGGTGACTTCCTTCTCGTATGCGTCAAAAATTCCGCCCGGCGTCATATAGCGCGGCACATTCAGCTCGGAAAGCGCGGTGATAAGGCACGGCATCTTTGCCTTAAGCTCATGATATCTGTCCTCATACTGGCGCTGCACGATCACATAATCCCCGTCGATTTTAATATCCTGTGCATAAGAAATCACCGGAAGATCAAGATGCTCAGCGATCTGCGGTCCGACCTGTGCGGTATCACCGTCAATCGCCTGACGGCCTGTGATGATCAGGTCGTATTCCAGATTGCGGATCGCACCGGCAATCGTCGTGGAAGTAGCCCAGGTATCCGCTCCGCCCAGTACTCTGTCTGTCACAAGGATTCCCTTGTCTGCTCCCATCGCCATAGCCTCGCGGAGTACTTCATCTGCCTTCGGAAGTCCCATCGTAACCACAGTTACCTCTGCTCCGTACTGCTCTTTTAAGCGAAGCGCTGCTTCCAGACCTGCTTTGTCGTCAGGATTCATGATTGTAAGCATCGCACCTCTGTCTAACGTACCGTCCGGGTTGAATTTCACGCCGCCTTTGGTATCCGGTACCTGTTTAATACATACAACTATCTTCACGGTATTGTCACTCCTTATTTTTATTCTATATTAATGTCAATGTTCTATTTCAGCAATGCGCCAGAGATTACCATCCGCTGAACCTCGCTCGTTCCTTCGTAAATCTCGGTAATCTTTGCATCGCGCATCATGCGCTCCACATCGTACTCTCTGATATAGCCGTATCCGCCGAACAGCTGGACAACCTCTGTTGTCACCGCCATTGCAGTCTCTGCCGCGAACAGTTTTGCCTTTGCAGCCTCCACGGAATATACCTTCTGTGTCGCTTTTGCCATTGCAGCTTTATATACCAGAAGCTGTGCAGCCTCGATTCTTGCAGCCATATCGGCAAGCTTGAACTGTGTATTCTGCTGCTGTGCAATGGAACGCCCGAACTGTTTTCTCTCTTTTGTATAAGCGACTGCACGGTCAAGCGCGCCTTCTGCAATGCCCAGCGCCTGCGCCGCAATACCGATACGTCCGCCGTCAAGCGTATGCATTGCGATCGGGAAACCCTTTCCTTCCGGCCCGAGGAGATTTTCCTTCGGAATCCTGCAGTCCTCAAAAATCAGCTCATAGGTCGAAGAACCACGGATACCCATCTTTTTCTCTTTCGTTCCGAAGGAGAAGCCCGGCGCTCCCTTGTCCACGATAAAAGCAGAGAAATTCTTTTTCTTTCTGCCTCTCTTGTCCGTCACTACACTTGTGATCGCGATTACGATGTAAACATCCGCAACCTTTCCATTCGTGATAAAGCATTTGGAACCGTTTAAGATCCACTCGTCACCGTCCAGGACTGCCTTGGTCTGTGCTCCCTGCGCATCTGTGCCGGCGCCCGGCTCAGTCAGTGCAAACGCACCGAGCTTCTCTCCCGTCGCGAGCGGTTTTACATATTTCTGCTTCTGCTCTTCCGTACCGTAAGTCAAGATCGGATCGATGCACAGAGAAGTATGTGCGGAAACGACAACGCCTGTCGTAGCGCAGACTTTTGACAACTCCTCCACGCACATCACATATGTAAGCGGATCACATCCCTGTCCGCCGTACTCCTTCGGAACCGGAATCCCCATAAAACCGTATTTCTGCATTTTTTTCACGGTCTCCATCGGGAACTCTTCAGTCTCGTCGACCTCCTGCGCAAGAGGCTTTACTTCTGTCTCCGCAAATTCCCGGAACAGGGAACGCGCCATTTCATGTTTTTTATCTAAAGAGAAATCCATGCTATTTTACTCCTTTTTCTTTTTCCCAATATTTTGCAGTCACTGTCCGCCGACGCATCGGCAGACAGCGACATTTACAGGCAGACATGGAATGCCGGCGCACACGTCCGGCAGGATGCGCACACCGCGTTTCCAGGACTGCCCGTCTCTGACTTTTCGTCGGCTGGATACTCTTACGGCAAATGTTCCCTATTTGCTGTAATCGTAAAAACCTTTTCCTGTCTTCTGGCCTAACTTGCCGGCGCGGACCATCTTCTTGAGAAGCGGATGCGGACGGTATTTCGGATCGCCTGTCTCATCATAAAGCACATTCATGATCGCAAGGCAGATATCAAGACCAACCAGGTCACCCAGCGCAAGCGGTCCCATCGGATGATTTGCACCCAGCTTCATCGCCGTGTCAATGCCCTCTACAGAAGCAACGCCATCAGCGTAGATGCCAACCGCTTCGTTGATCATCGGGATCAGTATTCTGTTGACGACAAATCCTGCCGCCTCGTTAACCTCTACCGGAGTCTTACCGATTTCCCTGGAAATGGCAACGATCCTGTCTTTCATCTCATCCGGCGTATTCTCGCCTTTGATCACCTCAATCAGCTTCATAACCGGAGCCGGATTGAAGAAATGCATGCCGATCACCGGTCTGTCAAGACCCGCACCGATCTCCGTGATGGACAGGGATGAAGTGTTGGTCGCAAACATGCAGGCAGACGGAACGATGTCCTGAAGCTCTTTGAACGTCTGCTTCTTGACATCCATCACCTCAAGCGCCGCCTCAACGATCAGATCTGCGTCCTTGCAGATATCTTTTACTCCTGTCGTGATCTTTGCCAGCACTTTATCCGCATCTTCCTGCGCCATTTTGCCTTTTGCAACTCTCTTGGCAAATCCTTTTTCAATCTTGCTCTTACCGTTTGCCGCAAACTCTTCATTGATGTCGCACAGATATACTTCGTATCCTTCTGTCTGCGCAAATGCCTGCGCAATTCCGGAACCCATGGTTCCTGCACCGATAACTCCTACTTTCATTTCCGTTCCTCCTAAAATTTAATAATAAGGCATCAAATCTGTAATATCCAGCACAATTCCCCGGGAGCGCAGCCCCCGGGAAGATTCGTCTGTTAAACCTAATCTCTCTCAACGATCGTCGAGCAGCCCATTCCACCGCCGATGCACAGCGTCGCAAGACCTCTCTTCGCATCTCTCTTCTGCATCTCATGTAACAGTGTGACAAGGATACGGCATCCGGAAGCGCCCACCGGGTGTCCCAGCGCAATCGCGCCGCCATTCACGTTCACTTTGTCCATATTAAATCCAAGGTCTCTGGCAACCGCGACAGACTGTGCCGCAAACGCCTCGTTCGCCTCGATCAGATCCATATCGTCGATAGAAAGACCTGTCTTTGCCAGTACTTTTCTGGTGGAAGCAACCGGTCCGACACCCATGATCTCCGGCTCAACACCGCCGAGTGCTCCGGCTACCCAGGTTGCCATCGGCGTCACGCCGAGCTCTTTCGCCTTCTCCTCGCTCATGACCACGATCGCTGCCGCACCGTCATTGATACCGGAAGCATTTCCTGCCGTCACAAGTCCGCCCTCTTTTCCGGAGCAGCATTTCAGCTTGGAAAGAGATTCTGCCGTTGTCCCTGCACGCGGACCCTCGTCTGTCACAAAATCAACCATCTCTCTCTTGACCTTGATCGGAACCGGAACAATTTCGTCTTTGAATTTACCTTCAGCGATCGCCTTCTCGCATTTCTGCTGGCTGTTTGCCGAAAATGCGTCGAGCTCCTCTCTGGTCAGTCCGTATTTATCACATACGTTCTCTGCTGTGATCATCATGTGATAGTGGTTGAACGCATCCGTCAGCGCGTCATTCACCATCGTATCGATGATCGTCGCATTGTTCATACGATATCCAAAACGAGCTTTTGTCATGGCATACGGAGCCATAGACATGTTCTCCATACCGCCGGCAACAACGATATCTGCCTGATCTGCCATGATCATGGTCGCCGCCTCGTTGACACATTTTAACCCGGAACCGCAGACCACGTTCAAGGTAACTGCCGGAACTTCGATCGGTAAACCAGCTTTAATGGAAGCCTGACGCGCAACGTTCTGTCCCTGTGCCGCCTGAATAACGCATCCCATTAACACTTCATCAACCTGCTCCGGCTTCACGCCAGCCCTGTTTAAAGCCTCTTTGATAACGATTGCGCCTAAATCAGCTGCCGGTGTGTTGCTCAGAGCTCCGCCCATCTTACCGATCGCGGTACGGCATGCGCCTGCTAAAACTACTTTCTTTGCCATTTTCTCGTCTCCTTCTTACATTAAATTCGCTGAAAAACGCCGTTAATTTTTTAACAATCTCTTCCAAAAAAAATACAACCCTGCCCGACCTCCGAGAAGTTATCTTTTCTCTTTGTATCATTCTTACAAATAACGATTTTTTCAGCATCCTGCTACGTTTTCATGCTACCATAAATTGTCCACAAATGCAAGCAGTTCCTGTGTATTTTTCACAATACCGGAACCTGGCGCCACTACCTGGATTCCGGACTGCAATAACGATTTCTCACATCACTTCCCGTATTACCCTCTCTACATTTTTATATGCAATTTTTTCAACAGCATCCTCCGGGAGCCCCCGTGCACGAAGCGCCTCAAACAGCCGCGGCATCTCTGCGCAGTCCGCAATCTCAGACACTCCGCTGATCCCGTCAAAATCCGTCCCGATTCCGACGCACCCGATTCCGCCCTTGTCTATGAAATGGAGGATGTGATCACACATACATGCAATCCGGCTGGCGGGATCCGAGGTATCCTTATTCAGAAATGACGGTTCAAAATTGATCCCGGCCACGCCGCCCTTTTCGGCCAGGACCCGTATCATCCCGTCCGTCAGATTCCGTGTGGACGGCGAAAGCGCGCGGCAGTTGGAGTGCGACGCGACAAACGGCTTTTCCGAAATCTCAGCCACATCGTAAAATCCGCCGTCCGAGAGGTGAGAGACGTCCACAAGCATCCCCAGCTCATTCATATAAGAAACCGCTTCCTTTCCAAAATCTGTCAGACCCCGCTTCATCTCCTCCGGCTTTGCAGAATGCGGAAACCCGAAACAGTTCGGATCGTTCCAGGTTAACGTTATCAGCCGCACCCCCATCTCATAAAAACGCTTTAACGCCTCTGGCTTCCCTTGCGCCGGATACCCGTTCTCAATCGTCAGAAATGCCGAAATTTTCCCGGCTTCCCTGTTGCGCACCAGATCCGCATAACGATACGCCGGGGCCAGCAGATCATCACAGGCCGCAAGCGTATTCTGAAAAACCGCATACATTTTCTCAAGCAGCTCCCAGGGTTCCGGCGCCGTATCCTGCCCGAACCAGGCCGGATCCATATTCTGCGGCAGAAACATCGCAAAAAACTGCGCGCAGGCGCCGCCCTCCTTCAGACGCATGACATCCGTCATCGTCCCCTCAAGCTCTCTTACCGTATCCTTCCCCTGCATCAGGGCTTTTGCAAGTGTGTCGCAGTGCATATCAATATACCGCATAAGAATCCTCCCTATTCTGTAAAACGGCCAGAACTGCCGTACCATATCTCCATGGTTCCGTCTTACCCGGTCAGAAGACTGTATCCTTCGCCCCTATATCCTATTTATAAAATATTTCAATTATGTCAGATAACCGATCTGATCCCGAAAACGAATACCACAAATTCAAAAACGCCGGGACTCCGCATAAACACACCGTTTATACGGCTCCCGGCATTTTCTTTATCCAGACATGCGCCTTCCTTCAGGCATCTTACAAATGCCAGATTTCGTCATTATACTGCGCAATTGTCCGGTCAGACGAGAAAAATCCTGCCTTGCTGATATTGACCAGCATCTTTTTCGCCCATGCCATGCGTTCCTCATAATCTGCATACATGCGCTCCTTCGTCTTCACGTAATCCTTAAAATCAGGGAAGGTCATAAACCAGTCCTTGTTCAGCAGTTCCTTATAAAGCCGTTCAAGACTCTCCTTACATCCCACGGCCAGCATCTCTTCGCTTACGATAAAATCAACCGCGCGCTGAATATCCTCATCTTCCTCATAGTAATCCCTGGACACGTAATCGCCCTTTTTATAGCGCCCGATCACCGTCTCTGAAGATTCGCCAAAAATATAGATATTGTCGTCCCCCACAAACTGATGCATCTCCACATTCGCACCATCCAGCGTTCCGACTGCCACGGCGCCGTTTAACATAAACTTCATGTTGGACGTTCCGGACGCCTCTTTTGACGCAAGCGAAATCTGCTCGTGGATATCTGCCGCCGGGATCAGTTTCTCCGCCAGCGTCACATTATAATTTTCCACCATAACGACCTTAAGATAGGGCGAAACCTCCGGATCGTTGTTTACCAGCTCCTGCAGACAGAGAATCAGGTGAATAATATCCTTTGCAATCACGTAAGCCGGAGCCGCTTTCGCGCCAAAAATCACGGTGATGGGACGCGAAGGCCTCTTCCCGTCTTTGATCTCAAAATATTTGTGGATGACATAAAGCGCATTCATCTGCTGCCGCTTGTACTCATGCAGCCGCTTGATCTGAATGTCGTAAATGGACTCGTCATCGATCTTTATCCCCTGTGTCTTTGCAAGATAATTCTTAAGCTCTGTCTTGCTGTCTTTCTTTACCTTCAGAAGACGTTTTAAAACCGCCTCATCCTCCGTGAATGCTCCCAGCTTTTCCAGTCCGGCCGCATCCGTTTTAAATCCTGGCCCGATCAAGGATTCGATCAGCTCCGCAAGCTCATGATTGCAGTGAAGCAGCCAGCGGCGGAATGTCACGCCGTTCGTCTTGTTATTGAACTTCTCCGGATACAGTTCGTAAAAATGATGCAGCTCCGCATTCTTTAAAATCTCAGTGTGCAGGTATGCCACTCCGTTGACACTGTAGCCATAATGAATATCCATGTTTGCCATATGGACAAGCTTATTCTCATCGATGATCGCAACCGACGGATCGTCATACTTTCCGATCACACGGCTGTTGAGCTCATAGATCACCGGCAGAAGCTGCGGCACAGCTTTCTCCAGAAAATGCATCGGCCATTTTTCCAGCGCCTCGGCCAGGATCGTGTGGTTGGTGTAGGCGCAGGTCTTTGAAACAATCGAAATCGCCTCATCCATTAAGATACCGCGCTCCATAAGAAGCCGGATAAGCTCCGGAATCACCATGCTCGGATGCGTGTCATTGATCTGGACAGCCGCGTATTCATGCAGATCATGCAGATTGCTGCCACGCTCCAGCGCTTCGTCGATCAAAAGCCGCGCGGCATTGCTGACCATAAAATACTGCTGATACACGCGCAGAATACGTCCCGCGTCGTCCGAGTCATCCGGATATAAAAACAGTGTCAGATTTTTTGCGATATCCGTCTTGTCAAACGAAATCCCTTCTCCCACAATACTCTCGTCCACGGTCTCCACATCAAAGAGATGAAGCTTTGTGGTGCGGTTTCCATAACCGATCACATCGATGTCATACAGCCTGGACTGCAGTGCAAAGCCACCGAATACAATCCGGTAAGAAATATCTGTCTTTGTAAGCCACCCTTCTTTTTCTATCCATGGGTTCGGCGTCTCATTCTGCAAATTCTTCTCAAACACCTGCTTAAAGAGACCATAATGGTAATTTAACCCCACGCCGTCCCCGTTTAAGCCGAGACTCGCGATGGAATCCAGAAAGCAGGCCGCCAGACGGCCCAGACCACCGTTTCCGAGCGAAGGCTCCGGTTCCACCTCCTCGATCTCTGCAAGGCTCTTTCCGTTCTCCGCGAGAAGCAACTTCACCTCCTCGTATATACCAAGGTTAATCAGATTATTCGACAACAGCTTTCCGATCAGAAACTCCGCCGAAATATAATAAAGCTTCCGCTTTCCCTCGCTGCTGACACGCTCCTTCGCCATCCCTCTGGTCATCTCAAGAAGTGCATAATAAATCTCCTCATTTGTGCACTCCGAAATCTCTTTCTCATATCTCGCTGTAATGATTTCCTCTAAACTCATGATTCCCTCCTGATTTTTGTGATTCTGTTTCATATGGGATACTGTTGTATAATCATTATAAGAGCACGTGGCAGATTTTTCTTGTAGTATCCTAAGGTAAAGTGGTACAATTCTATCATTATAACGGGCAATCCACATTCCGCACAGACGTGCCGGAAACGCTGCCCCGCCATCCTGCCGGGAAAGGAGTTCTGCCATGAACATATTATGCTATGAAAACTACCAGGAAAAAATACCACACGGCGACCCGCTGTTTCCCTACATCACTTACCCGTGTTCCATTCCGCTCGACTTTTCGCACGTCCCGCTCCACTGGCATGATGAGATGGAAATCATCTACATCAAAAAAGGCATCGGGTCGATCACTGTCGATTTTTCACAGTACATGGTGACCGCCGGCACCATCGCGCTCATCCTGCCGGGACAGCTCCACTCCATCGGACAATATGGACAGGAATCCATGGAATACGAAAATATCATCTTTCATCCCAATATTCTCATCTCAAAAAAAACAGACACCTGCAGCAGCAGCTACCTCTGTCCCCTGTTCTCCGGCAGCACAGGCATCCCTCTTTTATTTGCGCCCGGTTCTCCCTGCTACGATGAGATCGCAGCCTGCATTGACGCAAACGACGAGATCTGCGGCACAAACCCGCCCGGATATCAGCTTTTTATCAAAAGCCAGCTCTTCAGGCTGTTTTATCTCCTCTACAACCGGCTGTGCCCGGCAGAACCGTCCAGAAGCCGCCCGAAGGCGCTCGAAAAAATGAAACTTATCTTAAAGTATGTCGAAAATCACTATATGAACAAAATCACCATCGCCGACGCCGCAGAGGCGTCCGGCGTCAGCCCGTCCCATTTTATGCGGTATTTTAAAAACACGATGGGAACCTCCTTTATTGATTACCTCAACGAATACCGGCTGACAATGGCTTCCAGGCTTCTGGTCTCCTCCGACTCCTCGATCCTCGCGATCGCCTCCGAGGTGGGCTTCGAAAACCTCTCCTACTTTAACCGGACGTTTAAAAAACGCTTTGCACTGACGCCGAGCGCTTACCGCAAAAAATATTCCCGGACAGCCGCATCATGAACCATCCGCAAGGCCCCTGATCTGCTGCCGCAACAGATCTGCCTCAGATCAGATAGTACCCGGCCACACCGCACAGGATCCCCGCCACCGCTCCTGCGGCCACATCGCGCGGTTCATGCACACCGCCCACAACCCGGATTGCCCCGAGCGCCACACCGATGACTCCGAGCATCAGACCGGCGCCGGGATAATGCGTAAAAACCGTTATCCCGATCATAAACACAGAAAACACATGGCGGCTCGGAAACGACTTTCCACTCGTGTCCTTCCTTATCACCGGAGGAATATCAAATTTTTCATATGGCCTTTTCGCATTAAAAATTCTCCTGAACAGGCTGACCGCAGCAAACGAGACTGCCGGAACCAGAACGGCGCGCGGCAGAAACGGATCTTTATCCAGAAAAAGACGGCACAGATAAAACGGATATAAAAAAAATACGATCCCTGTCAGAACCCGGTTCACCGCTTCCAGAAGCCAGACTCTGCGTGGGTTTTCCCTGAGCCGCCCTGTGATCCGGATATAGGTTTCCTTTGTCATGTCACTTTCCTCCATGCCCAGACGTTTCATTGCGCAGACGCCGCGCCCGAAATGTCCGTTCTCACACGTTCTCCCATGCCACACCGGCCACCACCAGAAGCGCGCCGGCAAAAATACAGAAATCCGAGATATTAAAAATAATCCGCCGAAACCGCCCGGGCCCGGCGTCAACCCGGAAATAATCCACTACATGCCCTTTTACGAGCCGGTCGTACAGATTAGAGGCGCCGCCTCCGACAAGCAGCGCCATCCCCGACTTAACCGGCACCCTCCCCGGCGAACATAAAAGAACGCCATAGCCGGCGCCGGCAGCAAGGAGCATACACGCATGGATCACGCGCATCTGCCCGGGCCGCTTCTCCAGAAAATTGAGCGTGGCGCCTTTATTATAATATTTCTCAATCACAATCCGGCCTGCCCTTCCCCTCCCGGGGCCGTCGGGGCGCCGTCTCCTGTCTGCAGAAGGAAAACGGATTCCTTCCCACACATGGCTTTCGCCACAGACATACGCTTTGTCTACATAGCGCTTGATCTTAAAATCCAGCAGGATGACCCCCGCCGTCACCAGCAGATAACCTGCATCCATTCCGTCACCCCCAGCGTCTCACTATCTCTTTATCCTCTCCGTCAGCCGAATCCCCCGCCGCAAAAACCTCATCTGCTGACAGGCCCGTCCACTGACAGATCATCCTTACACCGTTCGCTTTGTCCGCCCCGGCTGCCACAATCTGCAGACAGTTTCCCTCCACAAAGCAGCGCACCCGCTCCCGCTCCCCGGCAGGCAGCGCCTGAAAAACCGTCTCTGCCTCCCCGCTTTGCCACGGCGCCTTTGAGGGCCTTAACAGCGTGATCTTATACGGCCTTCCGCCGCTTCGCTCCGTTAAAATCCGGTAACGAAATCTCTCCCTGTTCCGTCTGCATTCCAAAACACAGGATTCCTTTAAAAAGAAAAAATATTCTCTCTTTTCTTCCTGTCCTTTCAGGACAATATGCGCCCCGCCCGCAAAGACACCTCCGCGAAACAGATACCAGATATCGCGGCAGCGCGACAATGCCTCGTCATACGGCAGCGTCGTCGCAAAAAAGAGGGCCGTTTTTCCCGCGGACAGCGCTTTAAGCCCCGCAACAGTCTCTGCCGGGACACACTTCCGGTCTTTTTTTCGCCCTCCCGCACCCCCGCCCTCCGTCAGCGTGCCTGCGATATCAAAAAAAGCAGCCTTCGGCCGACGCGGAATCCGAAACAACGGATACGGGCCGAACAATGCCCGGTTCAGAAAATCTTCCCTGCCGCCATAAGCAAGGTAGCAGGAACAATACGTTCTCCTGCACAGCGGAGGCTTTTGCTCTTTGGGCATGGATTCCAGACGAAAATTAAGCGCCGGACCGATATTACAGGCGCGCAGCCTTCCGTCCCCTTCTGCAAAAATCCTTCCCGCGCACCTGGCAGCGTCCGCCGCTGTCTTTGTCACTTCCCGTATAAAATAAGGATCGATCTCCTGAAACGCCCGCTTCTCCTCTTCCGTGTAAGGCCGCCCAAGGCCATCCATCCGGTTCAGCCAGAAATAAACTTCTTCCGGCAGACTGTGCGCAAGCTCCCTGAGCAGGCTAAGACGCGACGGTGCCGCCACCGCCCCGGCACAGACCGTTACGCCCACGTCCAGCAGCGCCTTCACAGCTTTTGTAAAACGCAGAATCGTCGTCATTTCCGGATGAAACGTCGCCCAAAGCCGCAGTTTCTCCGGCACTCCCCCGGCAGCCGCAAACGCCGCAGCCGCTTCCCCGGCAGAAAAGCTTAAGTTTGTCTGCGCTCCCACCACGTCCATCCAGGGCTGCGCGCTTAAGCCCGCCAGTCCTTCCCAATACCACGGGTGCACCAGCGCCTCACCATAGGGAACCACCATCAGAGCACGGATCCCGGCGGCCTGTGCCCGCACATTCAGAGTCTGCACAAAAGAAAACCACTGCTCCCGGTCCCTCGCAAGCTCCCGCTCTGTCGCCGCATGTTTTGAAAACGGACAATATGAACAATGATAATTACAGCTTTTAAGACTGCCGCGGTACAAAATCATGCGTCCCCTCATGCCACTCCTCCCACTCCCGCATCGCCGTTCTGATCTGCGGAGAAATCAGCTGCGGCCCCAGATAGTCAGAAAACCCAAGCCCTTCCTCTGTCAGGAAAAGAAAGTCCGTCTCTTTCACAAAACCACATTCCATCCAGTCCTTCAGCACAGGAAAATCATCCGTGACCTCACTCTCAAACCGTTCCCGATACCGCATGCGATCCATTCCCGGATATATCAGCAGATGCCGGATCACATAGCGGCGTTTTATCTCTTCCTGTGACAAAACAATGCCATGTGTAATCCGTGTAAAATCTTCTGTTTTTTCATACTCATCCAGCCGCATAAGACAATCTTTCCTGGTGATGGCGTACGGGCTGCAGAAATGAAGATTTCCGACATAACTCCTTCCCCCGCATCCCAGCGCCAGAGAAGTGCCGAAACCGCATTCCGAAAATGCTCTTTTACCGCCACCGCGCACAAACCGGCGCATCGAGTCCTGTCTGAACCCGTTTTCCCGCAAAAAACGGCTTGCGCACAGATACTGCGCATATGCAGCTGCAGGGTCCGGCACGACGCCTTCCCGCACAAGCCCCGCTCCATGCTTTACATACAACGGATATAAAAAGATTTCGTCCGGCTCATACGATAGCGCCGTAGAAAGAGACGCGCGCAGGCTTTCCTTCGTCTGCCCTGGAATACCGTAAATAAAATCCACATTAACGCACGGGAAATCAAACGATTTTAAAAGCGCAAGCGCCTCCCGGGCCCGCCTGGCGTCATGGCGCCTTCCCAGCGCGGCCAGCTCCTGGTCGGAAAAACTCTGAATGCCCATACTCACACGCACCGCACCGGCGCGCTTTATCACCGCAAGCTTTTCCGCCGTCGTCTGATTCGGCGCCGTCTCGATGACAAGCTCCCGCTTTGCACGAAAACAAAAATAGTTTTCCAGCAGCTCAAACATAAGCTCCATCTGCTTTTCCGACAGAAAAAAAGGCGTGCCGCCGCCGATCACCACCTCGGAAAACTCCGTTTCATATGGCTTTAACAGTGCGGCATACTGCCGGCACTGGCGTCCCACAGCATCCAGATACCGGTCGGCCGCCGCCGCATCCTCCCCCGCCACGGAAAACAGATTACAATATCCGCACTTTGTCTCACAAAACGGGACGTGCAGATAGAGTCCGTGGCCGCCGCCCGCAAGCAAAGGGGCGTACTCCTTCAGAGAAAGATCCTTCAGCGGCCGGTAGGCTGTCTTGTGCGGATAACTGTACATATACTGAAGATACGGATTCTGATCCGCCGCCTCTTTTCGCTCTTTGCAAGCCCCCATCTGTTCTGCCTCCTATAGAAAAAAATGCTTATACGGAACCACATTGACCGCCGGATGGCAGATCCCGTGAAACTGACAGCCGTCCTCCCCATAGCACGTCCCGTGATCCGAACAGCAGATGACAAACGTTTTTCCGCGCCGCCGTTTCCAGCCGTCAAACAGCCGTCCCAGGTGTCCGTCCACATATCGAAGCGCCGCCGCATGTGTTTTAAGACTGTCACATGAAGTGCCTTCCAGATAAAAGTAATTCGGATAATGTATCGCAGACACATTCAGATAAAGGAAAATATGCTTCTTTGCATCGGCATCTTCCACTTTTTTCAATATAAAATCCACCTGATTTCTGGTACTCTCCTTCACCGGACACCCGAAAGAAGGATTCCAGTAGCTTTTCTTAAAATACCCCGGAAATACCCTTCCCAGATCAGAGCGCTTGTCAAAAAAAGACACACCGCCCACACACCAGGTATCATAGCCGTCCTGTGCCAGCCCCTCCATAATGGTACTGCCGGAAAAACCATATGCCCCCTCCGGAACGCTCCTCCGAAGCCCGATCGCCGTCGGATAAAACAAAAGCTCCCGCTGCGCCTGGTTTTTCACATCATCCCGGCAGGGCAGGAATCCGGCAAACATCGCATGATGAGACGGATACGTAAACGTCCCCGGCGCCTGAGCCTTCTGCCAGGCGCCATACCTGCCAAGCACAGGCGTCCTGCCAGCCGCTTCCTCCTGCGCCGCCGCGTCATAGCGCAGGGCATCCAGACAGACAAACAGGATATCGGCGCTCCCCACCACCTGCCTCATATCTACCGACACCTTCCCATGACTGGCCGAAGTCAGCGGCAGATGCGGCAGAACCGCTCTCTCCTCTTCCCTTTCCCCTGTCATATAAATCCTCCCTGCACCAGACCTTCACGCATCATCCTTGCCTGGTGACGGTAAATCACATTTTCATGAAAAATATCCTGGTAAATCAGATCGCCCTGCGCATTCATTTCTATGATTCTGGGTTCCCCGCTCCCCTTTTCCAGCAGCAGATCAATCCCCGCGCTCCGAAGCCCCGGAAAACACTGTACCGCCCTCCGGCACAGATCAGAAACCTTTTCCAGGACCGGGCCTGGCAGCCCGAGCGCGTCCGCCCTCAGCGGATGATTGTTCAGATGCAGGTTGGTGACCGGACCTTTTGACAGCCTTGCCAGGATAAAATCCACTTTATTGTCCTGCACCACTGCGCGCAGATCATACGAGAGCCCCCGATATGCCGTTTTCGCGTACCAGCGCTCCACAACACATCCCAGCTTTAATATCCGCTCAAGCAGCGAAAAAATCTCTTCCGGTTTCCCAAAGCGCCGGAGCCGCTTTGTATTCACCAGACCACCCTCCGCGGTCTGCATCGCGCAGGTATAAAGCGCCATCTGCCCAGTGGACGGCTGCCAGCGGAACGCCGACACTCCGGCGGCTCCAGAGCCCTTTACCGGTTTGACAAAAACCTGGCACACGCCCTGTTTTCGCATCCCTTCAATAAGCCCCTCCACCGACAGACTCTCCCGGCCCGGCACGTCCGCATCCAGAAGTTCCGTCACTGCAAGTCCCGCGGAAATCAGCCTGTCCTTGCAGAACCGCTTGTCAAGCAGCGCCGCGATCGCAGACGGGTGATTTAAAAACGCCATATCACACGACTCTGCCGCCTGTACAAGCGCCGCAAGCCGGCCCTCATATTCCCGTGTCAGTATGTCCAGCTCGTCAAGCGAAGCGCTTTTCCACACAGGCGGGTCGATCTTTAAAAAAATCTCCCCTCCAGGAGGACATGCCAGCCACTCCTGTACTCCGCTCCAGTCCACAAACTGAAGCGAAAGTCCCTCCTGCGCTGCCGCCCGGTTTAAGTACACCGTCCGCTTCGTATCGCGGTTTCCCAATAGTACGGCCTGTCTCATTCTGTCAGCATGGCGTTCCGGTATATTTCGCCGTCAAACTCGTCGTCCTCATTCTGCTCGGAAACATCCACCTCAATCGGCAGCTCACACAGCTTATCCATCATCTCATCAGACAGATAGTGATAGTGCACATCGAGTTTTCTGATATTCGTCTGCGCCGGTATCTTTTCCAGAAGAAGTGCGCCTCCTTTGTCCGTCAGCGTCCCCATCGACAGATCCAGCGTATGAATCTGCCCGATATACTTGCTCTCAAGCACAATCTGCGTCAGCTCGTCCTGTATCTCACTGTCCACAATTCCCAGATATTCCAGACACGGGAAATCCGATTTTTCAAGAAATTCCCGGACTGCACCTTCGTCCCCGTCAAAGCCATAACCATCGACGCCAATGTAGAGAATGAGCTTCTTTAAATTGGGAAGCTTTGCCTTCTGTATGGATTCGATCACGTCCACCGGAAGACCTCCGCAGATAATCGTCAGCGCCTCAAGGCCTTCATGACAGATATCGCCCAGCTTAAGATCCGTGCTCCCCTTTATGGTCAGCTCCTTAAGTCCGGGCATCGCAGCCCAGATCCTGCTGTAATCACCCTGTATAATCCACGACACCTCACAGGATTCATAATCCATATCCCCGACAAACAATTTTCTGATATGAGAAAACTGCTCCGGATTCTCCACAATCCCGTCCAGAACCGGCTGACAGCTCTTATCCCAGCATTCGCCCCAGTCGCCGATTGCCAGTTCCTCTGATTGCGGGAAATCCGGATCCGCCAGGATATCGCCGATCATATCCTTCACGCTTTTTCCCCCGTCATTCCATTCCTCATAGCTGTACTGATAAACCTTCCGCCCATCGCACATCTCAAAACTCATTGCCTTTCCCTCCTGTTTCTATTCTTTTCATCAGTATACACAATTCAGCCTGTAAGTTCAATATATCCATAATTATCCATAAAATATTCTGTTTTTCGATAATTAACTGAAACAAATTATTTTTTTTATTTTTTTTCACAAAAACACTTGACTATATTTATTTTATCTGATATATTAAACCTATCAAAAGAAAACAGGAAAATAAAAAGAAAAGGAGGTACAGTCCACTGGGAACATAACGATCTGCCGCATACGATAAAAAAAGAAAGAGAGGTACGGACCACCGAAAACGTAATCGCATTCGCTTTTTCAATCAGCCCGACACAGAAAACATGACACTTCCGCCAGAGGAAAAGAAATCAGTGTCAGCCGAATTCGTTCAGATATGATACGATTTCAGTCGTCATACGAAAACAGGAACAGAGGATGGAAGGGAAAAGTCGAAGAAGACCAAAAGAAAAGACTGGTGGCAGCGCATAGCAGAATATCCCAAAGCAGGCTTTCGAAGAGAAGTTTTGAAAACAGCAGAAGCTGTGAAAGAGATCTCAAAAAGCTTTCAGAACCGGCCGGACGGACAGATGGGTATGCCGAAACCAGCACAGGGAGTTATCAGTACTGCAAAACAAAAAGAAAGAGGTAACGTCCAATGGATGAGATAGTTTAAAAGGCGGCATCAAATAAAATCTGATGTCACCTTTTTCATTGCTTTTTATAACTGTGTCTCCACAAAAATATCGTAGATTGCCCGGATGGCATTTTCAAAATCCGCGTTGCTGACGCCGATTATAACATTCAGCTCCGAGGATCCCTGGTCAATCATCTTGACATTGACATTGGCATGCGCCAGCGCGGAAAAGATTCTTCCCGCCGTCCCTCTCGTGGATTTCATACCTCTTCCCACCACCGCGACCAGCGCCAGATCGGCCTCAAGCTCAATACTGTCCGGCTCCGCCAGGCGGTGAATCGCAGAGATCACGGCCTGCTCTTTTCCCTCAAATTCGGGCTGATGAACAAAAATCGTCATCGTATCAATCCCCGAAGGCATATGTTCAAAGGAAATACCGTTTTCTTCAAAGGCGCTTAATACCTTTCTCCCAAACCCGACCTCCGTGTTCATCATATCCTTATCAATATTGACCGAGACAAATCCCTTTTTTCCTGCAATTCCGGTAATCGTATATCTGGACGAGTGGCAGGTACTCTCAACAATCCAGGTCCCTTCGTCGTCCGGCGCGTTTGTGTTTAAAATATGAATCGGAATCCCTGCCTTGCGCACCGGGAAAATCGCATCCTCGTGCAGCACGCTCGCCCCCATATAAGAAAGCTCGCGCAGTTCACGGTAGGTAATCGTCTTGATCGGCCGTGGATTTTTGATAATTCTCGGATCCGCGATCAGAACGCCCGACACATCGGTCCAGTTCTCATAGCAGGACGCGTGCACCGCCCGCGCAACGATAGAGCCGGTGATATCCGAACCGCCGCGGGAAAACGTGCGGATACTCCCATCCGGCGCACAGCCGTAAAATCCAGGAATCACCGCCCGCTCGATCTTTCCCAGACGCTCCGACAATACGGCGTTTGTCTTATCCGGATCAAAATTACCGTCCTCGTCAAAGAAAATCACCTCTGCGGCATCCACAAACGTATACCCGAGATAATTCGCCATAATAAGACCATTCAGATATTCCCCGCGGGACGCGGCATAATCCACTCCGATCTTCTGTCTGAAGTTCACGCTGATCTGCTTAAACTCTTCCTCCAGGGACAGCCGCAGATTAAGGCCATTAATAATTGTGTCATAGCGGTCCTTGATTTTCATCAGGGGAATCCTGAACTCCTCATCTGCCTCCGCAAGCGCATAGCAGGCATACAGCATATCTGTCACCTTCGTGTCCCTGGCGTTTCTCTTGCCCGGCGCACTCGGAACCACGTATCTTCTCTCCTTGTCGGCACTTATGATTTTCCCCACCTTGGCAAACTGCTCCGCACTTGCGAGAGAACTGCCGCCAAACTTCACAATTTTAATCATCCTCTTCTGCTCCTCCAACTGCCATCTCTGTGGCTAAGCTAATGATATATATATTATCATAAATAGCGATTACGTCAAATCATTTTTTTCGGAAAATCGCCATTTTTGCCATTTTTTCACGCAAAAATGCAGCCACATACACCCGCATGCCCAGGACGCCGGTGCCGTAAAAGAGCTCCGGTCCTCTCCATCCTCATTCGATGACGGCAGGGCCTGCCATCACTTCACGCGCCACATAAAGCGTCATATCGGGACGCGTCGTCATCATCCACTTTACGAGCGTCATCTGCATATTTTCAATTTCAATGGCCGTAACGCTGCGGGGATGCACGCAGCTCCCCGCATTCAGATATCTCCCCTCCCCTTCCGGAAGTCTGGGCCGGTGCGAATGTCCGGCCGCCAGATAGACGTCTTTTTCCCTTGTCCATTCCTCAAGACACTTCTCATACTTTTCCAGTTTTTTATAATTGCGCGCAGCGCTCGTGGGATCATTCACGCCAAAATGTTCCAGCGGTTTCCAGAGATAGCGGACCAGGAACCGGGATAATTTCCAGCAGACCGAATTGAAAAAATCTGCCTGATGCCCGTGGAGCATATAGATATCCCTTCCGCCCTCCCGGTTTTCAAGAATGAGCGCCTCCGCAAGTTCATCTTTCATCTCCATATTGTGGTTGCCGTACAGGCGCAGAATACGGCAGTTTCTTCCAAACCGCTCAAATATCTCATAGACGTCTTCGTGACAGTCCACAATCCGTTTTCCCGACCGGTTTTCCCACAATTCCTCCCCGTCGCCCAGCTCCAGGTAAAAAAATCCCCGTTTATAATAGTATTCCAGGGCGGCAAAATATAAGTGCTGGTTTTTTAAAAAATTGTCGTTGGACGTGCCCTCTCCCCGGTGGCAGTCGCTGATGATCACATAGCGGCTGCGCCCGCCAAGCGGCAGTCTGACCGCGTGTGTAAAAGCCCGATCTATCCGTTTACGGCATCCCATATCCTCTCCTCCCCCGTCTGCGGCGCGGATAGCGGTGCCGTTTCCTGCCCAGCATCCGCCGGAACGCAAACGGAACCTGATAATATAAAAACAGCATCCGGTCCGCCGTGCCGGTAAACGGCCGGGTGGCCGCCAGAAACAGCCGGCAGTAAAAACGATTGCATCCCTGTATCACACAGCGGTGTATGCGCTGAAAGAACGCCTTCTTCTCCGAAAAATCCATTTTTACATGAACTTCGTTCTGATACATATGGTAGTTCTCCCCCGGCCGGCCGCTTCTCTCCAGCGCCTTAAAAAACGCACGGGCCATCTCCGGCTCCCTGAAGCGGACTGCCGCCGTCAGTTCAAGCTCACACGGCCTGGAAAACATCCCCGTGTGAAAACCGGTCAGCCACCAGTGATATTTCTCCAACGTATATATTTCCTTCGTGCCGCGCATCAGCCTGCATTTCATCCAGGGCATCTCCTCTTCCGCAGCGGCTTCAAAATGCGCCCTTTTGTACAGATGCGGCGGTATCAGCGTGTCTGCGTGGTAAATTCCGACCTCGCCGCCTGTGTTGATCCCGTACTGCCCTTTCCAGAATTCAATCAGCCAGGTCCGCCCCTCATAGTCAAAATAAACCGGCCACGCATCGATCACCATATTGGCGCCCGCCGCCATCCGGTCAAACAACGCCTCGTAGCCGAATTTTTTCTGCCATGCGTCCACATGCGAGGTAAACACGTCTTCCCGCGGATCATAGTAAAAACCGAACGGTTCTGCCAGCTCATTCAGCGTCTGCACTTTTTTCTGCGGCATCATCCCACAGACCCTCCGTCTGCTTTTTCTCTTTCGGATAAACCACACCAGCAGCACGACGACAAGCAACGCCAGCAATACCAGAATCGTAATATATATGATATTTTTCAGATTCATAAAACGGATCCCTTTCTTAAACTGAATAAGATTTTCCCTGAAAACCCACAGAAACGCCAGGCTTTCCTTATTAAGATATGCCGGAATCCTCATTTTTGCGCTTTCCCCGCCGCATCCGCCGTCTGTCTGACACTCTGCCCGTGCGGCTGTTCCCCGCCATCTGCCAGCCTGCTAAACTGACATAATTCCCCGGCGTCCTGCCACACGGGCCATAAGCTATCTGGCCAGAAGCCCCCTGGCAAAATAATCTGCCATGGAAAGCGCCTGCGCCACTACATTACGAAACGTCTCAATACTCTCCCCGTATTCTCCGTTGATCTGATATTCAATTTCCTCACGCACCAGATCCAGATGATTTAACAGCAGGTTTCTCGTCTCCCTGCTTCCAAAAAACGGATTCTGTCCGCCTAAAAGCGCCGCAATCTGGTTTGCATTTCCATACCACTCTTTGATCAGAGCGTCATAGTCGCTCATATCCCCCGATTTTAATGTGCGGATGATCTCTCCGGTCAGTTCCACATGGTCCATCAGCAGATTTCTCAGCTGCCTCGTCACATTGATCGGCAGATACCGCGCAAAAACATCCGTAATCTCATCCGCCGTCTGCTGCGCGCGCTCTTCTACTGCCTGCTGGTCCGGAGCATCCGTTGTCACGCTCATCAGATACATCCGCATCCAGTATACATGCTCAAGCCACGCCAGG
The DNA here is from genome assembly GCA_947649645.1 of uncultured Roseburia sp. Lineage (GTDB taxonomy): Bacteria > Bacillota > Clostridia > Lachnospirales > Lachnospiraceae > Roseburia. Next base: position 103,172 of record CANSSP010000003.1, read on the forward strand.
CGCATCCCTTCTACCAGATTCTCCAGCGCATTCTCCACCTCGTTCGCACTCTCATTTTCATCCGGCCGCCCCTGACCCGGCACAGACCCGCCCGGCATCATTCCTGCCCCCGGCTGTGGCATTGCCCCCTGGCCCGGCATCATCTCCGGCTGCGGCATTGCCCCCTGGCCCGGCACAGACTCACCCGGCATTATTCCTGCCCCCGGCTGCAGCGCCGTCCCCTGACCCGGCACCATCTCCGGCCGGGCAGCAGGGCCGTCCTGCTCATACTCCCTGCCCGGGCAGATCGTAAGCTTCATCCCCACCTGCAGATTATAAGGATTTACCCCCGGATTTCCGAGAATCAGTTCGGTTACTGTCGTTTTATACTGTCTCGATAATTTGTACAGGGAGTCGCCCGCCTGCACGGTATAAACAATTTTGTTCTGACAATACATCCTGTTCGTTCCATCGCTCATTGTTTTTCCCTTTATGATATGCCGCGGCTTACTGCCCTGCGCTAAAAAGTTTCCAAAAATTTTTCTTCAATTTTCCAAAAAATTCTGATACTATTGTCTTATAGAGAAAATAATGGGACGTAAAACGATATGACAAGCAAAATTTCAGATGAATTATGGGATATTTACACAAAAGACCGGTCTGCGACCGGCGAGACTCACCGGCGCGGAAACCGGATGCACGCCGGACAATACCACATCGTCGTACATGTATGCATTTTTAACCACAAAAACGAACTTCTGATTCAGCAGCGCCAGACATCCAAGCGGTGCTGGCCCAATATGTGGGATCTGTCTGTCTGCGGCTCTGCTTTGGCCGGCGAAAGCAGCGGCCAGGCAGCCGCACGGGAGACTGCGGAGGAACTTGGACTTATCCTCGACTTTACGGACAAGCGTCCGCACTTTACGATCAATTTCGCCGAGGGTTTTGACGACTATTACATTCTCGAACAAAATATCGATCTTTCCTGCCTGACGCTCCAGAAAGACGAGGTAAAAAGCGTCCGCTGGGCCAAAAAAGAAGAGGTCTTAAAGCTGCAGGAAGAAGGCACGATGGTTCCCTACTGGTTTCTGGACAGGCTCTTCGAGATCAGGGGAGCCTATGACGCACATGGCAAAAATGCAGCGGAGATCCGGATTGATTATGCCGCTCCCTGCCGTCTCGCCTCCTGCCTGAGCCTGCTCGAGCTTCTCTCGGAACGCTCTGCCGGGCGCGTGACAACAGAAAATCAGAATCTCCGCCGCGATGTCATGCAAAAAGCCATCCTCCGCAAAAACGCTCTCTGCGCTCTTGACAAAAATACCGTGGTGGGTATCCTTCTGTTCTCCCCGCAGGAAAACCGGCTCTCCTGCCCCATCGTCCATCCGGGATACCGGAGGCAGAAAATCGCATCACAGATGATAAACCAGGTGCTGAAAAAACTGGACCCGGAACGGGACATTGTCGCACAGGTCTTTGCCGTTACAGAAGAAGCGGCAGCGAACGCCTTTTTCCGGTCGCTGGGATTTGTTTCTGCCGATATATGTCGTCCCGATACCGACGGATCGGAACAGTGCTTTATTCTGAAAGCATCTGCAGACCGCCGCGTTTAAGACAGCCCCCGTCTGCATCCCAGGCACGTTGTCAATTTTATAGATAAAAAAGCAATATACAAAAAGATCAAGGCAATATCCACCATTACCCCTTGCATTTTAAAGCAAACCATGATACACTATTTTTGTAGTAAACACTGACAACGCATCTTAATTCTCTATCCGGTGAGCAAAAACACATTCACCGCGACGTACAAAAAGGAGGATGATTCCGATGAACATAAAACACACCTGTCAACATTTCCGATAACAATACCAATGTTTGCGAAAGGCGTTTGCTGCCTGTCACCGACTCACACACGAAGTCAGTCCATAACAAAGCGCAAACTCCTAATTCAAGTATCATATACACTTTCATGGTACTTCCACGCCACAGAATAATAATAGCACTAAATAAGGAGGCTTCTTATGTTCAAAAAAATAGTATCCGTTCTTACAGCCATCGTGCTTATCTTTTTATCCACGAATCCCGTTCTCGCAGCCGAACTCAGTGCGGACACACGAGAACCAGTAAAGGGGCAGATCGCTTCCATACATTATGATGCAGAAAACAAAGTACTGGTCAAAACCTACCGCACGGCAGAAACCGTAGATGAACTGTTGCGCATTGCCTCTGAGCTCCCGGCAGCCAGAAGCCTGGATAAAGGAAGCCAGAGAAACTACGAGGTGACACAGATCGTCGAAGAAAAAGTCTGGGACAACGGGCAAAAAGAAGTAACTCTCGCATCGTCGGGCATCACAACAGAAGAATGGGGTAACAGCAATTCCAACAGTGCCGTCACAGCCGTCGGAACGATCAATTACTCGCTACAGTTTCAGGATATTTTTACTGCACAGAAAATCAAATTCAATTTCAGCAAGGGCGAGATTATTTCAAAGGGCGTGAAATACCCGTCAAGTTGTTCGCTTTCTTACCACAGCGAGGCCTTCCAGATTAGCGGTAACCAGAGCTTCGCCTGCGGTGTGGTGTCACAGCAGTCCTTCCAGCAGAACATCTACAAGGGATATTACCAGTTAAGTTCTTCGCCGGGACTTGAAACTTTTTGGGGACAGTTTCATGTAAATGTGTCGGGCCTTTCTCAATTAAGCGTAACTTTTTCCATCAAATAAAGCACAAAAACCTGTCACGTACCGAAAGAGGTGCCTCTATGAAAAAAAGTATATGTCTGATTTTGTTGTTATTATTTATAGTCAGCATCCTTACCTCCTGCGGCACTCCCAGGCAACAGACTGAACCAGTCGAATTTTCACCGGATGTTCTTGAGTGGGGCATGTCCCAGCAGGAGGTTCTTGACGCTTTCATGCTCACAGAAAACGATGTAACTACAGAAGAAGAGCAGATTCCGGCTGATAAGGACAGGGCTGCCCGGACAAAAAAGGAGATACTCTGCAGATTCGTATTTGATCAGGTTCCCATCCAGGCACAATTTATATTTGAAACGCAGCATGCAGAATCCGAATGGGAAATTGGATTGTCGCGACTGTATATCGAAATTTGTGAAGACTCCAGCAATACTGTGAGTATACTCCGCCAGGCCGTTGAGCAAAGTCCTCTTGGAACTATTTCCCTCAGATGGCAGGAACTCTCCAAACCAGAACAACAGATCATGCAGGCATACTATAAGGCTGCTTATCCGGGGTATGAAGGCGGTCTTCTGGAATTTGGAGGCATTACGGCAGTCGCCGGACAAGGTGTTTCTGACAAAGAAGGATGCTATTACACCCTTCAATGGAATGGAGAATATGTCGCTGTCTGGAATCGTTTTGTAAAAAACGCTGACTAACCATAAACTGCTTTCTCCGTCTTAATGGATGATCTGCTTCTTTTATCCATTTATGATAACCATGAACCGCCGGCAGCCTCCCCTGCCGGCGGTTTTATACATTTTCCTCTCGGACCAGAAGAAGGCGCTTACCATGCCTATTCAGCCGTTTCAATGGAATCCACAATGCTCATTCCTGCAATCGAACGCAGTGGAACTGCTGTTGCCAGCAGACAGGCCGCAATAGAAAACATTGCAGCTTCGGCAATCGCTGCAACGGGAACAGCGACAGGCTCTAAAGTGTCAGTCTGTGCTGCCCCGATAAAAATACAACAGATATAGCCGGATACAGCGCCAATCAACGATGCAAAAATCCCATAATAAGCGCCCTCCCACAAAAATGTTTTATAGAGGCCTGCCGCGCTCATTCCGATAGCCCGCTGCATACCAATCTCACCGACACGTGTGTGAATATTACTGTAAACGGTATTGATGATATTGAGAATACCAATAATACCAATAAAAACGATCAGCACCCAGCACAGCATTCGGATCTGCTCAAAACTTTCTTCCATCTCATTGCTGCTTTCAAGATAAGAAAGCCAGTGCGTTCCCGGATACTCGCTGCACCAGTTGTCCAGCCAGTTTTCAAAGGCATCTGTGTCGGCGTTGTCCCGCAATACCGGATAAACTTCTGAATAGTTGTCATTCCCGAGCAGCGAACAGTATATCTCATCATTCACTATGATCTGGACACCGTTTATAAATCCTTCATTGTTGATTGTGACGGCCGTATCAGTCAGCAGGCCCACCACGCGAAGCGTTCTGTCCCCCAGCCGGATTGTATCGCCCACAGCAAGCTCAGTATGCTGCACGGGCGTATCACCATAGGAAATGGCGATCGGATTTTTGACAAGACAGCCTGTTCCATCGTTTAATGCCTGCTTATCCTGATCAGACAGGTCCGGAACGCAGCGCTGTAATTGTGTTTCATCAATATTTACAAGTTGTAACGTTTCATGGCTCTCCACAGCCAGGTCTGTTTCAAAGGGCGGTACTTCCCCGGCCCCCGGCATAAACACGGAAAGCCGCGTGGTAAAAACACTCTCTGTCGCGTCGTTTCCATTTAAGATTCTGACAGCCTCTGCCGGAATACCAGAAATCTCATTTGTAACTGCATAGTCGCTCAGATACATATCCAAAACTGACCGGCTGGCATCAAGCAGCCCCGTAAAGCTCTGTAAGGCAACGTATACGGTAATACTCATAACCAGAGATAAAATTGTAACGATCGTCCTGCCACGTCCACGTTTCAGATTGAGTCTTGCATAACAGGCTTCAAAGTTGCGGATTTTGCGATTACTTTTTACACGCCGTCTGATTTTCACAGTCTGCCCCGACATAGCGACCGTCGGAGATACGCAGGATGCGTATCGGGCAGCAGGGAAGGCAGCCAGCAGGGCAGACAAAACTGTAACTGCAACACTGACAGACAGTATCGGCAGCTTTACCGTACCGGCGGCGCTGATTGCAGCGTTCAGTTCGGAAATACTCTCTGCCATGAACAGATCGGGATTGAGGATACCCACAGCCGCAATCAGCACACCTTTTGCCGACAATATGCCAAGCAGCAATCCGACGGGAATACCGGCTCCACACAGAATCAAAAGCTGTAAAGAAACCAGACGGTAAATTTGTCCCCGTTCTGCGCCAACGGCACGAAGCGTTCCGTATTCTTTTATACGCTTCGTGATTGAAATTTTCAGAATGTTATAGATTACCAGCCCGGCCGCAAATAAGACCAGCATGCCAGCCAGAACGCATGCCACAGTCATAAAGGAAAATCCTGCGCCGGTATCGCTGTCTGCCGCTTTGTCATAGAAGATACCGATGGCATCCAGCAAGACCCAGTTATACTGGATATACCGTTCATCCACATTCAGTTCCTCCGCGAGAGCATAAACAATACTCTGAAAATTTCGTTTATCATACATCTTGAAATCGGTAGAATAAAGCAGATATTCTTTCTGCAGCAGGTTCTCCGCTGTTCCATTTCCGACGATCCCCTCAACTATACCCGACGTGTAGCCAAGATAGCTGTTTTCCAGAATGCCCGTCAATACGAAATCAGCAGAATATTCGGATTCCGGCAGCGTCCCATCCATAACAGCGACGCACAAATCCAGTGAAATACAATCCCCGATCGCAACCGTCAGTCCCAGATATTGAAGTGTATCCTGCGACAGAGCGATTTCATTTGCTTCTTCCGGCAGACGTCCTTCTATCACATTCCCAATTGCCGGATACATGGACAATGCGTTATCGTGGTATTCCCTGAGATATAAAGACAGGCCGCTGTTGCCCAATGCGGTTTTGCCCACAAAAATCATATCACCTACGTCATAGAGGCGCTCATCTTCATGCAGCTTTTTCGCCTGCTCCTTGCTGAGCTGATGAAAGGTTGCATAGCGGTTTCCGTTCAGGCCTGCCGCCTGTTGAATACGCATGGATTGTAAGATTCCAATCGACTGACCGGCCACCGTTGTCATAATCGTGGACATGACAACCGCGATCCAGACCAGAATTGCTGTGATTTTCTGCGCTTTCAGTTCTTTCCACGCAAGGGCTGAATAAGATTTCATTTCGCTGTCACCTCCGAAAGTATGCCATCCACAATAACAAATTGCCGGTCTGCCATTTTTGCAATACTGCTGTCATGGGTAATGACAACAAGCGTTTTCCCCAGCTTCTTCCATATATTTTGCAGCATTTCCATAACTTCACCGCCGCTTTTGCTGTCAAGATTTCCGGTTGGTTCATCCGCAAAAACGATATCGGGCCGGGCCACCAGCGCTCTTGCGATAGCAACGCGCTGCTGCTGGCCTCCGGAAAGCTCATGGGGCAGATGGGTGAGACGCTCACGGATACCCAGCAAATCGGTAAGCTCTTTCAGATACGCTTCGTCCGGCTGCTTTCTGTCTAACAGCAGAGGCATAACGATGTTTTCCTTTGCTGTCAGAACCGGAAGCAGGTTGAATTGCTGGAAGATAAAGCCGATGCGTTGACGGCGAAAAGCTGACAGCTCTTTGTCATTCAGACCGTATATATCTTTTCCATCGTATGTCAGGCTCCCGGAAGTCGGCTGGTCGAGTCCGGACAACAGATGGAGCAGGGTACTTTTTCCGCTGCCTGACGGCCCCATAATGGAGATAAAATCGTTGGATGCAATTTCAAGGCTGACTTTATCCAACGCAACGACACGGTTCTCGCCTCTGCCATAGATTTTTGACAGTTCCTTTGCTTTAATGTTCATAAAAAACACTCTCCTTATTTGTGATATAAGGAGAGTGTAAAACAGAAATCTCAAAATTTGCTCAAGATTACTGATTTATCCGGAAAGAAGCAGTAGCCGTTGCGCCATAACCTTCCCTGTTTTCCAGCGCAAGCGTTCCTCCATGCTTCAGACACAGCATCTGGCTGCTGTATAACCCCATGCCAAAGTGAGCCGTATCCTCATTCCGTTTTCCAAATGGTTTCGGACCGTTCTGTATCAGCTCCGCAGGATATCCGGGACCGTCATCTGTAACCGATAAATACAAAAAATTTTCCTGCTGTTCCAGACGGATTGTGATTTTGCTTTTTGCAAACCGGGCCGCATTTCCAATCAGATTTTCCGCAACCGTCAGAAATATTCCGTGATCGAATTGCAATACGCCGTTTTCGGGCATGAAAATGGACAGCTCTGACGCTCCTGCAAGAAGCTTTGCCGTTTCCTCTAACTCGGAATATAGCAGAGAACAGGAACATTCGTTTATCCGTACCGGCATTTGTTCCAGTCTCTGGATACTGCCCATTGCTTCGATATACTGTTCGATCCGCAGTGTATAACTTTCCAGCCTGTCAATGGCCTGCCTGTCCGCCCTGCCCTGCCGCAGTAATTTTACAGTTCCCTTTAAGACTGTGACGGGATTGCGCAAATTATGGGAAAAGGCGGCGTTCAGGCGTTTGCGTTCTTCCGTCTGCCGCCATAGCTCCCGATTTGATTTCAGAAGTTCTTCCCGCATCGTATCAAAGGCAGCGCAAAGCTGGCCTAATTCATCATCAGAACGCACCGGTATGGAAAAATCGAGGTCCTGGTTCTGAATCCGTGTGATGCCATTTCGCAGTGCGGCAATCGGCTGCTTTAACTTGATATGGTAATATAAGATGCCGGACAGAGCCAGTCCGTTCACAGGCAGAACAATGCAGGATATCATCTGAAAAATGCCCAGCAGCGACAATATCCTTACCTGGGATGCCGTTGGCGTTTCCGGCTGAATGACTTTGCCCTCTGCAATCACAATCCCGCCCGTGGGAAAAGTACTGCTTATCGCACTGCAAAACAAAAATATCAATGCCAGAAGCAGGAGAGCAGACAAAACACAGAACACAGACAGGACAAGAAAAGCTTTTTTTAATTCCATATTTTTCAGGCGTTCCACCGATAACCACACCCCCAGACTGTATCAATATAACTGTGAAGCGTACAGGCGGCCAGCTTTGCGCGGATTTTCCGGATGTGCTCCATGACAGTATCACTGCTGCCTTCCCCGTCAATTCCCCACACCGCTTCATAAATCCGCTCCCGGTCAAATACCTGTCCGGCATTTAACGAAAGCAGCTCTACAATATCAAATTCTCTTTTTGATAAAGCAACCGTCTCACCGGCCACTGTCACAGTGCGGGCTGAATACTCAATCACCAGATCACCAAAAAAACGTACTTCCGACTTATTTCTATGCCGCTGCTCCCGCCGCAGGTGCGCAATAACCCTTGCTCCTAATTCGTCCAGATCAAAGGGTTTGATGATGTAATCATCTGCGCCCGCCTGAAAACCGATGATTTTGTCAGCAGCTTCTACCCGCGCCGTGAGAAAAAGAATGGGACAGGTAATCAGCTTTCGTATTTTCCGGCAAAGAGTTAATCCGTCCATTTCAGGCATATTGATGTCGAGCAATATCAGGTCGGGTCTGTCTGCCAGTTTCTGAAGTACCTCATTTCCATTGCAGGCAGTCAGCACTTCATAGTGTGGGGAAAAATAGCCCGCCATCATATCTACAATTCCCGGCTCGTCATCTGCAATAAGAAGTCTCTGTTTCATGGAATCACCTCTTTTCCTGTTTCACAGCCCTGCTCAGATAACGCTGCTGGTAACGGTCGCCCCGAACGGCATCAGGGCAAGCTTTGCGATTTTAAAGCACTGCAGCCCGAACGGGATACCGATAATCGTACAGCACAAAAGAACACCGTTGCATACAGCGCCAGACGCCAGCGGGATCCCGCTCAGAATCAGCCACAAAATATTGGCGGCCAGGGATATGGATCCACCGCCATAACAGATTTCTTTTCCAAAAGGAAAAAACGCCAGCGACGCAAATTTAAAGCATTGCCTTCCGATCGGAATGCCTATAATCGTAATACACCACAAAACGCCTGCAAGCGACCATAAAAGCCCCTGCCAGATTCCACCACAGAAAAACCATATTATATTGCCAAGACAACTCATAATTATCCCCTTTTCATCATTTTTTGATTTACTATATAAAAGTGCCAAAAAGAGGCGCCAGTATCACCGTCAGAAGTCCGGCGGCCGCGATGGTAAGACCGCTCATCGCTCCCTCCACTTCTCCGATCTCAATCGCCTTCGCCGTCCCGAGTGCATGTGCGGAAGCCCCGATTGCAATCCCCACAGCCATCGGTTCTTCGATCTTAAAAATCCGGCAGATCGACTGCGCAGACATATTTCCGATAATCCCGGTGATGATAATCACTGCGACCGTGATTGTGACAGAGCCGCCCAGTTCCTCCGAGATTCCCATTCCGATTGCCGTCGTGATTGATTTTGGAAGCAGCGTCACATACTCTCCATGCCCAAGCCCGAACGCTAAAGACAGGACAAACACGCAAAAAAGACTTGTCAGCACGCCCGAGAAGATCCCCGCAGCAATCGCTCCCGGATACTTTTTTAACAGTTCCACCTGCTCGTAAAGAGGGATTGCCAGGCAGACTGTCGCCGGTGTCAGAAAATAGCTTATGTATTTCGCTCCGGCCTCATAATTTTCATAAGAGATACCGGACGCCAGAAGAAACAGAATCACACCTGCAATAGCGACAAGGAGCGGATTGCAGACTGCCAGTTTTAACTTTCTCTGAAGCAGCACGCCGGTCTCATAAAAAAAGATACTGATAAATACGCCAAAAAATACGGAATTTTCCAGAAACACTTTCATTTACCGCTTCCCCCGCCTTCTTTTTTCTTACGGATGACACGCTGCGCCGCGCGCCCCGACACGACCATGACCACGACCGTAGACAACACTACAATCACTGTGACCGGAACAAAGACCGGCCTTAAAACATCCCACGCATCAATAAGCCCCACCCCTGCGGGAATAAACATCAGAGGCATAATTTCGATCAGAAACTTTCCGGTGTCCGCCACCGCCTCCTTCTTAATAATATGCAGCTGCAGTGCGCCAGACAACAGAAGAAGCCCGTAAATGCCTGCCGGCACCGGAAGGGGAAGCAGGCTTTTTAAGCCCTCCCCCAGAAACGAAAACAACACAATCACAAAGAGCTGTCTGATATATTTCATTTTTTTCCTCCCGTGTGCAAAAAATCCTGCTTCTTATATTAAACGGCGCAGTCCTGTTCTGGCCGGGTTATCAAGAAGCCTGCCCTCCCGTCCAAATCGTGAACCGTGGCAGGGACATTCCCAGGCCTTCTCTTCGGGATTCCACTTCAGCACGCATCCCATATGCGAGCACCGCTTTCCGGGAACCGGCCGCAGGATTCCTCTTACCGCCTCCAGCGCGTTTACGGCGAGCTGGGGTTTTAACATATTCCTCTCCGGTGTAAACAGCTCCGCAAATTCATTTTCTTTCTCCTGTACCAGGTCCGAAAGAATCATGGCAGAAACCATTGCGCTGGTCATGCCCCACTTGTTGTACCCGCACCCCACATACAGATCCGGCGTGGAACTGGAATAGCGCCCGATATAGGGCATCTTGTCCAGAGACATACAGTCCTGCGCCGCCCATGCTCCGACAAATTCCGCCTGTGGCAGACAACTGGCCGCCTCCAGCTTAAGCCGGGTAAGCCCCCATTCCCCACGGCCAGGTCTTGCGGCAGACCCTGCCGTAGTCCCGCGCTGTCTTCTGCTTTTTGCAATTGTCTTTCCGGTCCGGTGACTTCCCCCTCCGACCAGAAGTATTTTTTTCTGATTCCGGAAAGACAGACCGGAGCCTGCCGCATCCACATACATCCCGTCTACATCCGGCGCATTTCTCCACGCCGTCACATACGCCCGCTCCTGGTAAAGCTTCATATAATAGCTCCCCCGCGTGTTGATAAACGGAAAATGTGTGGCCACAATCATCTTCTCCGCCCTGACCGCCCCCTTTTCCGTCAAGGCGAGGTGTTCTGTCATGCTGCGCACACCGGACTGTTCATAAATACGCAGCCCTTCCGCCAGTCTGCCCGCAAATTTCAGCGGATGGAACTGAAGCTGACGCGGAAAACAGACTGCCCCCTCCGTCCGGAACGGCAATTTCACTCTCTCCACAAATTTTGCCTTGCCGCCAATCCGCTCAAGCGCCGCCATCTCCCACTCCAGCAGCGACCGGTCCGCCCTTGCATACACATAAGCGTTTTTCTCCTCCAGATCGCACGCTATCCGGCTGCCAAGTCTGCGGTACGCTTCTACCGCCATAAGATTTGCCTTCAGATAGAGCCGCGCCGCACCGGCCCCCTCTTTCTGCATCAGTTCGCCGTAAATAAGCCCGTGCTGCGCCGTAATCTTTGCCGTCGTATTGCGTGTTATCCCGCTGCAGATGCGGTTTTTTTCCAGAAGGCAGTAATCCACGCCCGCCTGCTGCAAAAAATACGCACATAAAATCCCGCAAAGCCCGCCTCCGATGATCAGCACATCTGTGTGAATCTCTTCTTCCAGCACCGGAAACTCCGGCAGGTCCGCACTTGTTGTCCATATCGATTCCATGAATCTCCCCCTTTTTCTACGCCGGTTTTTACATTGCAGGCCCTCCCATCCCGATGCAGAACACCCGCATGCTCTGCCGGCCGCACGCAGCCCTCCCGGGCTCCTGATAAACGGTAAATTATTTTCGTTACCTGATAATATGGCACATTTCCCCATATTTCATTCACGCAGCCGGGCGCAGACTCCTGCTTAAAGTATTGCGGACACTTTCACAGTAATGCTTGACAAAAAAACCTGGATTCGATATATTGTTTTTAGTTTGACAATCAAAGTATTATATCATTTTAAAGAAGCGAGGTCACCTATGCATACCAGAATCATTATCGACTCCGCGTCCGACTTTACCAAAGAAAAAGCGGATGCACTCGATCTTACCTTCCTGCCCTTAAAAACCATTTTTGGAGAAGAAGAATTTCTCGACGGCGTCACAATGTCGCACAGACAATTTTACGAAAAACTTGTCGAGGGCGACTGCATGCCGACGACCAGCCAGATGCCGCCCCACGAATATGAAGCAGTGTTTCGCGACGTAAAGGCCGCAGGCGACACCGCCGTCGTCATCACCCTCTCGTCAAAGCTCTCCGGCACTTATCAGAGCGCCAATATCGCCCGGGAAGGATACGAGGACTGTATCTGTATCGTCGACAGTGAAAATGTATGCCTTGGCGAACAGAATCTGATCATGCTTGCGCACCGGCTGCGGGAAGCAGGTCATTCCGCCGCAGAAATCGCCGCAGAGCTTGACCGCCGCAAAAAAGACATACGCGTGCTGGCGCTGTTAAATACGCTGGAATACCTGAAACGCGGCGGCCGCATCTCAAAGACTGCCGCCCTGGCAGGAAATCTGCTCTCCATTAAGCCGGTCGTCGCCGTCGTCGACGGTGAGGTCGCAATCCTTGGAAAGGCAAGAGGCTCAAAAAACGGAAATAACATGCTGATGGAGGAAGTAAAAAAATGCGGCGGTATCGACTACTCCATGCCCTTCTGCCTTGGCTATACCGGACTGGACGATACTCTCCTGAAAAAATATATCGAGGACAGCCGGCCGCTCTGGATGGGGCTTGTCGACGAACTCCCCATCAGCACCATCGGCAGCACCATCGGAACACACGCCGGCCCCGGCGGCATCTGTGTATCATTTTTCGCCGCATCCCGCTGACACGTAATCCGCCGGGACCGGCGGATTGTTCTGCAGTCAGAACCGCTCCCCCGGACCGGCGGCCTCACGCAAAAACGGCAGCGCTTCTTTTGCGCGCTCCATGCGCTGTGCAAACTGTCCGTAAAAATCCCCGGCCTGATAAGGCGTGGAAAAAAAGCAGTTCAGCACAAACAGATGGATCGTTTTCACAGCCTGTGCATCCTCTGTCTGTGCAAGCTGCCGGCCTGCCCTGCCGCGAAACCAGTGCCATTCCAGAAGATACGCCTCGTTCTTTTTCCAGTCCGGCGTATCCAGCCATTTTATCACCTTTATTTTTGTACGGTCTGTCATGCGGCAGGCATCTCTCTGCAGAAAATAGCGGATACCGTTCTCTTCATATATCCGCCCCAGCGGAAAAAGGCGGCACAGACCAGGCCTTAGCGCGTGGATGCCGCATCGCCCCGCCGCGTCCAGAAATGCACAATGCCCCTCGCCCGGCCCCGTCATCTTGATATGCGGCAGAATCATTCCTTCCGCCATGCCCAGCTCCAGTTCACCGTGAACCAGCTCCTCAAACGTCTTCCCCGTCCCTGTGCACAGCCGCCATATATCAGCCGGATCCAGAACGACAGAATCTCCCATCCCCCTGCAGCATTCCGAACACCCCCTGCAGTCATGACAGGCGAGCCGTGCCATATCGTTCGGCCCATACACTCTTCCATCCGAAATCTCATTCAAATCTTTCAGCATCTGTATCCCTTACTCTTCAAACTTATTTTTTATCACGTGACGTATCAGTTTATAGATTTCACGAATCACCGCAAACACCAGAAACATCACCGCAAATCCCAGTACGCCCATCACGATATCCGCAAAGTCCATATTTCCGGTATTCGTCACTTTCTGCCCGATCTCGATCGCAAACGTGATCACAACGATCAGCGTAAACACATAAATCCATGCGATCACCATAACATGATCCCGGTTTGCCAGCCACTTAAAAACGGGATAAACGACAAAGATAAAACCCATGCCCATAACGCCCACTACCAGAAAATGCAGTTCTTTATCGGAAAAATTATATTCATAGGCATCGTTAAGACGCATAATATATCCATGTATTTTTGCAATCAGCCCTACAATCCAGTATAAAAACTCCTTCATGCCTTTCTCCTTTCGCGTTTCCGGATATCAGTGCGTCGTTCCCTCCGGCGCCCGGATATCCTTCTTTGTATCCACAACCGCCTCAACAGCCGCCGTGAGCGCTTCCACGATCACATCCAGCGCCATGGACGGCTGCCCTGCCCTCTCCGTCACCTGCTGCGGCAGGTATGGAATATGAATAAACCCGCTCTTCTTCCCCGGATACTTCGTCTCGATCAGATGGCGCACTCCATATGTGACATGATTACACACAAACGTTCCAGCCGTATTTGAGACAGAAGCAGGAATACCTCTGCTCCGTATTCTCTCCACCATCGCTTTGATCGGAACATTTACAAAATACGCCGCCGGACCGTCCGGAAACACCGGCTCGTCCACCGGCTGATTCCCCTCATTGTCTGCAATCCGGCAGTCGTCCACATTGATACCCACGCGCTCCACCGTCACGTCCGGCCGCCCTCCCGCCTGGCCGACGGAGAGTATCACGTCGGGATCCTCCTCTGCGATTGCCTCGTCGATCACCGCCAGACATTTGTGACAGACCGTCGGAACCTCAAGCCCTACGATCTGCGCGCCGGCAATCTCGTCCGGCAGCCGCTTTACGGCTTCGACTGCCGGGTTTATCTCTTCTCCTCCGAACGGGTCAAATCCCGTCACTAAAATCTTCATACTTACTCCTCATCTCTACTGTCTTATACATCAGTAAAACACATGATTTCCGATGACCGTCCCCTGTATAATCCCGTTATTCGTCCTGAAATACAGGCAGCTGGTAGTGATATTGCCCCCCAGTACTTCCCGCGCCGCCTGCAGACAGGTCGCATTTACCCCGGCTTCAATCCTGTGGGCAAGCCGTCCGCTCGCCACGGGAGAAAACTGCCCGCTCTGGTATATGACGCCAGAAATCGTATTCGGAAAATAAGAGCTTTTTACCCGGTTTATGACAACGCTGCCCACGGCCAGCTTTCCCGCATACGGCTCTCCGTCCGATTCACACTGTATAATGGCCCCGAGCAGATACTCGTCACTCCCCTGGGGGACATATACCACGCCGGACGTATCCTCTTTCTCCTGCTCCCTGATCGCGGCCAGACGGGCCGCGTCCTCCTTCGCCTTCCTGATCTCGAGCTCCTTTTCATAGGCAATCATCTCTCTGAGCTTTTCATCCAGCTCGTCCACATCCGACCAGGCTCTGGCAAGTTCATCCTCTGCAGCCGCAAGACTGTTCTTCGTACGGTCAATCAGGCTGTTCACCTCTTTCTGCCTGGCCTGCTTCTCCTCCTGCATGGCCACAAGCGCTCCCCGATCTTCCTCCAGCTTCTTTTTATTCTCCGCGATCTCTTCCGCAAGCTGCCTGTATTCCTCCATCTTTGCACGGTCGTACTCATTGATCGAAGCAATATATTCGGTACGGTTTAAAAAATCTGTAAACGATTCCGCCGTAAACAGGGTCTGCCACAGGGATGTCATCCCGTTCTCATACATAAACTGTATCCTGAGCTTCATATCTTCATATTGCTGTCTTGCCTGCTCCTCCGCTGCCGTAAGCGCCGCAGCCGCCGTCTCAATCTCCGCCTCTTTTGCGGCAATCTTAATTTCCAGCTCATTGATGGAACTGACAATCGCGCCGAGCTGTCCGTTTAAACTGCCCAGTTCCGCTTCCAGCCCTGCTTTGCGGTCTGTGATGCTCTCCGCTTCATCCTCGGCTTCTTCCTTCTGTTCTTTCAGATCGTTGATCTCGTCTTTCGCCTCATCGATGTCCCTCTGCGTCGTTTTTGCATAGGAAGTAGTGGCAAAAGTAAGGCAAACAGCCAGAGCCGCTCCCATAATCCTCTTCCATAATATGTATCTCATAATCTGCCTTTTCCCCGGCGGTCCTGCCGACGGCACACATACCGGCTGGCGTATATGCCTCTTGTGTCCGGCAGAATCTCCCGCCTGCTGAAAGCCGTCCCCCGGCGGGAGGCCGGATGTTTTCAGGACTGAAAGCGCTTCCTTCAATGCCGTGCAGCGGCCGCAAAAAGTAACTGTACCATTTTTAAATGTAACCAATTTTCATCTTAGCAGATTGTATTTGACCTTTCAATATGCTATCATTATAATAGATAGATATCTACAGAAACATTGGGTAAAAGGGGAGGCAAATTTATGCAATTTGTAAAAACATCGGACTTAAAACCCGGTATGCGGCTGGCAAAACCAATCTACAACAAAATGGGTGTCCTTCTTTATGAGAGAAACACCAGACTCACCATCCAGGGTATCAACAGTATTGAGAATTTCGGCCTGATCGGCATTTTCATCCTGGAGCCGGCAGAACCCCTGCCGCCTCTGACCCGTGAAGATGTTGAGTTCGAGCAGTTCCAGACGATTTATATGTTCAAGCTGAAAGACAATATGGATAAACTTCAGGACAGTCAGCCGCCGGCCACGCTTCTCGAGCTGGCGCAGAGCATTCAGGCACATTATGGTGTTCTTGACCACAAACTCAACTTCGCCCAGATGCTCCGCAGTTCCGCCGATTTTGTATATAAACATTCAATCAGCGTCGCCATCCTGACAGCGCTGATCTCCAACGGAATGCGTGTGACCCCGCCCGAAAAGCTGGCTTTAATCATAGCGGGGCTTCTCTACGATTTTGGCTATCTGTATGTTCCGCTGGCCGTCCTCGACAAAGGAGACGACCTCTCGGAGAGCGACCAGGATTTTATCCAGATGAATCTGGAGCGCGGATATGAAACCATCCGTCCCACTTACGAAAGTTGTGGTCTGCCCAGGCTGTCCCTGGAAATCATCCAGCAGATCATCTTTGAAAAAAGCCGCACGGTAAAGGCAAAAGAACCGGCTGGAAATGTCAGACTTCTCACCGACATCTTAAAAGTCGCAGATAAGTTTGACCGGCTCACGGCAATGAGACTGAGCGATCCCCCGATCTCCGAAGTCGCCGCCATGTACTATCTGAAAAAGAACAGCCGTTTTTACAATTCGCGTGTTCTGACCGCGCTCGCGCAGTGCATTCACATCCTCCCGACCGGTTCCTGTGTAGACCTTTCGGACGGAGAGAAAGCGCTCGTGCTGATGGAAAATCCGGACGATTTTGCGCGTCCGATGGTGCTTAAATTTTCCAATAACCTGATATATGACCTGAGCGACCCCGTCATCGGCAAAAAACTGCGCGTCACCGACACCATGAAAACGATGGATAACCGCATTGCCATTGATGCGGATACCTTAAAGCACTTTTCCACGGATAACTACATAAAAGAAACGACCGATCGTTTCCGCAAGAGCAAGCTGCAGATCGCACAGAGACGCCAGACCAGCACGGCGCGCCAGGGCTCCGGCCGCTCCGCAGACACCAGACAGCAGGCGCCGGCCCGACAGGCTGCCCCACGGCAGACCGGCGGCGTCCAGACAGCACAGGGACAGGTTCCGCGACAGCAGCCCCGGAAACAACAGACTGCCCCGCAGCAGACCAGACAACAGGCGCCGCAGCAGACCCCCGGAAAACAGTCATAACAAATATACGGAGCTGTTCCGCACATTTTCCGAACCGCTCCCTGTCAGACAGTCATCAGAAAAAATAAAAACAGGCAGGTTGTGTCGCCAGACGTGCCACAACCTGCCTGTTTTCAATTTGATTCTTTTCCGGCAGACCATACTAAACGCAGAAAACATAGCGCTCCAGACGCGAAAATGCCTCTTTCACAAGTTCCAGCGGAAGTGCAAGGTTCATCCGTATCGCGTACGGGCCGTGGAAGGGTCTGCCGTCCTGCCAGATCACACCGACTTCATACCCGGCCTTGAGCAATTCATCCATCGTCTTTCCATGCTCCCTGCACCATTCTTCACAGTCGAGAAAGAGCATGTATGTCCCCTGCGGCTTCGCAAGCGAAACACCTTTAAAGTGATTCCCGATATAAGAAAACGCATAATCTACGTTTTCCCCGATCACCGCACAGAGCTCGTCGACCCACTCATGCCCTTCCTTGCCGTATGCCCCGATGAGCGCGTGCATGGAGAGAACGTTGCACATATTATAATGGGACAGTGAAGATTGCTTTCTGACGCGGTCCCGCAGATACGAATTGTAAATAATGTGATAGGAACCTACGAGCCCTGCCAGATTAAACGTCTTCGACGGCGCATACACGGCCACGGTGCGCTCGCGCGCGTCCGCCGACACGGATTGTGTCGGAATATGCCGGTTCCCGTCCAGGATAATATCCGACCAGATTTCATCGGAAATCACAATACAGTCATTCCTGCGGTAAACCTCCATCGCCTGTTCGATCTCGCTGCGCTCCCACACACGTCCGGTCGGATTGTGCGGCGAACAGAAAACGACGGCATGGATATGGTTTTCTTTGATCTTTTTGTCCATATCCGCAAAATCCATGCGCCAGATCCCCTCTTCGTCCTTCTTCAGGGGACTGTGAATGATATGATACCCGTTATTCTCCAGCGACATGGTAAATCCGATATAAGTCGGCGAGTGCAGCAGCACATGATCTCCCGCCGAGCAAAATGCATTCAGAGTCGAAACCACACACCCGAGCACTCCGTTTTCATAACCGATACATTCCGCAGAAAGCTCCCCGACGTCATGGCGTTTTTTCTGCCAGTCGATAATGCTCTCATAATACGCTTCTCTCACATTAAAATAACCGAACGCCGGATGCTTTGCGCGCGCAATCACGGCCTCTGTAATCGTAGGAACTGTCGGAAAATTCATATCTGCAACCCACATCGGAAGCTTCGAAAATCCCTCCCGGACAGTGACATCCGCAAACGGAATCACATCGACGGCAATCGCATCCTGTCCGTTTCTGTCCATAATCGTCGTAAAATCATATTTCATATTGTCCTCATTTCTGCCTGGCTTTCTGCACATGCTATTTTTCTGATTCCGGTCTGCCCCCTCACAGTTCAATCTGCACACAGACCGGATAATGATCCGACAAATACACCTTTCCTTCCTTTTCCGTCCACTTTTCCACACCTCTGCACGCACAGCCCTTTATAAAGACATAGTCGATTGGTTCTTTCATCCCATTGTGCCCGAAATCATGGTACGTTTCGCCGACACCCTCCGTCGCATTGGTATATTCCGGCGCGTTTAAAATCACCTGCATCTCCTCGTCGCCCGGCGTTGCGTTAAAATCTCCGGCAATGATCACAGGCGCCTGCGAAAAGTACACCTCCCCCTCCAGTTTTTTTAAAATCTGTCCAAGGCCCAGTTTTCTCGCCTGTGCACCCTCATGATCCAGATGTGTATTCACAAGCCGGAACACCTTCTGCTCACTTAGATCCTCAAACAATGCTTCCGTACAGGTTCTGGCGCAGATGCTCTGATCCGGATACCGTGAGCCCGGCACCTCCGGCGTCTCCGACAGCCAGAAAGTCTCCATCGCAATCAGATTCATCCGGTCCTTCCGGTATGCCACCGCCACCTGCTCGTCCTTAAGCGTTTCGCTTCGCCCGCAGCCGATCACGTTATAAGCGTCCAGCGATTCTTTCAGCCAGACGGCCACATGCGGCAGAACCTCCTGAAAACAGATGAGATCCGGCTGCTCTTTTTTTATTTTTTTTAAAATCAGTTCCCTGCGGCAGGCAAAATTATTTTCTTTGTCCTGCTCGTAATCGCATCGTATATTAAAAGTCACCAGTTTCATACGTTTTTTCAAAAACCTCCTTCTCCCTGACTGTGTTCTATTTTACACCCCGCTGTCTGTGAATGCAACATCTATACGTGAAAAGGCGGCTTTTAAGCCGCCTTTAATGCCCGCATGGAATTGAGGATCGCAATCACGGAAACCCCCACATCCGCAAACACCGCTTCCCACATATTTGCCATTCCCAATGCCCCCAAAAGCAGTACCAGCACCTTGATCCCCAGCGCAAATACAATATTCTGCCTTACGATTGAGAGTGTTTTTCTGGAAATGCGCACAACTGCTGCAATTTTTCTGACATCGTCATCCATCAGCACCACATCCGCAGCCTCGATCGCCGCGTCCGATCCCATACTCCCCATCGCGATTCCGATATCCGCGCGGGTCAGAACCGGTGCATCGTTAATGCCGTCGCCGACAAATGCCAGCCGCTCCTTATCCGCCTGCTGCGCCAGGAGCGCTTCCACCCGGGTCACTTTATCCGCCGGCAGCAGCCCGGCATGCACTTCGTCTATGCCAAGCTGCGCGGCAGCCGCTTCCGCCGCAGCCGCCCGGTCCCCGGTCAGCATCACCGATTTCTTCACGCCAACCCGCTTCATCGACGCGATCGCCTCTTTCGCTCCGTCTTTTATGGTATCCGAAATGACAATCGCTCCCAGATATTTTTCCCCGACGGCCACATAAACCACCGTGCCCGCAGTCTCGCACGGCACATAAGCGATCTCTTTCGCTTTCATCAGCTTTTCATTCCCGATCAGCGTCTCCCGGCCGTCAATGCGGACACAGACACCCTGCCCTGCCACCTCTCTGGCCTCAGAAATCCGCCCCATATCAATTTCCCTGCCGTAAGCCTCCCTGACAGAACCGGCAATCGGATGGCTGGAATAGCTCTCTCCAAGCGCCGCATATTCCAGAAGCGTCTCCCGGCTGCACCCCTGCGGAAACATGTCTGTTACTTTAAATTCACCTTTTGTCAGCGTACCGGTCTTGTCAAAAACAATGGTCGTCATTTCTGCGACAGCCTCAAGGTAATTGCTCCCTTTTACCAGCACTCCGATGCGGGACGCCGCCCCGATACCGCCGAAAAAGCCGAGCGGAACCGAAATCACAAGCGCGCACGGACAGGAGATCACCAGAAAAATGCACGCCCTCTGAATCCAGCTCCCCCAACCGCCTCCTGAAATAAGCGGGGGCAGCACGGCGAGAATAACAGCCCCGATCGTCACGGCGGGGGTATAATATCTGGCAAACCGCGTAATAAAATTTTCCACCTCTGCCTTCTTACTGCTGGCATTCTCTACAAGCTCAAGAATTTTTGCCACCGTAGAATCGTCAAATTCCTTTGTTGTGCGCACCTTTAACGTCCCGCTTCCGTTGATACATCCGCTGATCACCTCGTCTCCCTCCGACGCCTTGCGTGGAACGGATTCGCCCGTCAGCGCTGCCGTGTCAATCAGTGACGTACCCTCCGTCACAACCCCGTCGAGCGGAATCCGCTCTCCGGGCCTGATCACTATCGTGCTCCCGACTTCCACGTCATCCGGATCGACCTGCACGAGTTCTCCCTCCCTCTCGAGATTGGCATACTCCGGACAGATATTCATCATGTCCGAGATGGACTGGCGTGATTTTCCGACGGCATAGTTCTGAAAAAGTTCGCCGACCTGATAAAAAAGCATGACAGCCACGCCCTCTGAATATTCGCCCACGGCAAACGCCCCGAACGTGGCGATCATCATCAGAAAGTTCTCGTCAAATACCTGCCCGTGACTGATATTGCGCGCCGCTTTGTACAATATGTCATAACCGACAATCAAGTATGGAAGCAGATACACCGCAAACAGTATGAAGGTTCCCTCCACACGTTCCAGAAACCCCGCATGCTCACAGAGAAAGAGGCCCGCAAACAGGAAAAATGCGGCCAGAATCCGGAACAGCATTTTTTTCTGTTTTTTTGTCATAATCGTCCTCCAGACATCTACATCAGGATCTTACAATCCGGCTCTACCTTCGCACACGCCGCCGTTACCTGCTGCATAATTTCGTCAAACCGGTCGTCATCTGCGTCGACTGTCATTTTCTGCGTCATAAAACTCACATTCGCGTCGTGCACACCCGGAATTTTTTTAATGGCATCCTCCATTTTTGCCGCACAATTTGCACAATCCAGATCCTGCAGTTTAAATTTTTTCTTCATATCGTTTTCCTCTCTTTCTTTTCTTTCATTCTTCTCATGATTCTCTGATATGTTCGCTGCCCTGCGCAATAATGGTCCTTACGTGTCCGTCCGCAAGCGAATAAAAAACAGACTTTCCTTCTCTCCTGCTGTTCACCAGCTTCGCCTGTTTTAAGATCTTAAGCTGATGAGAGATGGCCGACTGTGTCATCCGAAGCGCCTGCGCCAGATCACACACGCACACTTCCGCCTCAAACAGAACGAACAGAATCCGGATCCGTGTGGAGTCTCCAAATACTTTAAAAAGCTCCGCCAGATCATACAGCTCTTCCTCCCCCGGCATCTTCTCATGCACGACTTTTAACAGCTCTTCATGAACCTCCGTCGTGTCGCAGCATTCTATCTCATTTATCGACAACAGACCACCTTCCTTTCCGGAAACGAACGTTCCCGTCCCTGTGCAATGCTTTACTGAAATCTTACGCTTTATCATATGAGCAATTGTTCATATATTTATCATACGCTCCCATTCAGTATCTGTCAACCTTTTTTTTCAGATAATACAGTGCCCCAGCCAGATCAGCCAGTCCCCAGCCGATAGGAACCGACCACCAGATCCCCATGACGCCGACCGCCGGAATCCGTGAAAGCGTGTAAGATAAAGCCACGCGGGTCCCCAATGAGATCACTGTCAGCACCACCGACATTCCCGGCTCTCCGAGCGCTCTGTACAGCCCGTAAAACAAAAACAGACATCCAATGCCACAGTAAAACGGCGCGATCGTGTGCAGATAGCGGACGCCTGCGGCGATGATCTCCGCCTCATACGCATCGACAAAAATAAGCATCAACGGTTTCGCCAGGCAGAAAAGAACCAGTGATACAGACAGACAATAAGAAACGCTTGTCGCCAGGCCGCATCGTATTCCTTTTCGGATCCGCTCCTTTTCTCCGGCTCCCGCATTCTGTGCTATGAATGTAGAAAATGCGTTTCCATATTCCTGTGCAGGCATATAGGCAAACGAATCGATTTTTACCCCTGCGGCGAACGCCGCCATGACAATCGTCCCAAAACGGTTGACCAGCCCCTGCACCATAAGAATGCCAAGATTCATCACGGACTGCTGCAGACACGTCAGGACAGAATAATTCGCAATCTCCCTGACACTTTCTTTTCTGATCTGAAAATTACGGAAAGCATTGCGCAGCTCTTCGCTTCTGACAAGAACATAAGCCGCAATCCCGAACGCCGCGATATATTGCGAGATCATCGTGGCAGCAGCGGCGCCCCACGTTCCCCGGCCAAGTCTGGCGACAAATACAAGATCCAGCACGATATTGAGCACCGTGGATATTCCGAGAAAATACAGCGGTACGACGGAATTGCCGATGGCTTTCAGATATGCGCCGAAAAAGTTGTACAGAAAAACGGCCGGAATGCCCCAGAATACCAGAACCAGATAATCTTTTGTCATCTGCGTAATTTCCTGCGGTATGTTCATCCAGACAAGAATAGCATCCACACCGGCCAGCGGAAGCGCGGTGAGAAAAACCGTGACCGCTGCAGTAATCAGAAACGAGGCACAGATGCTGTATCTCAGCCGCTCTTTATCCTGCCCTCCGAAGCAGAGTGAAAATACAACCCCGCTGCCCATGGAAAGACCGATTAAAACCGACGTCAGAAACGTCATGAGCGCAAACGCCGCACCTACCGCCGCAAGCGCATCCGGGCCCGCAAAACGGCCTACCACCCATGTATCTACAATATTATAAGCCTGCTGCAACATATTTCCCAGTATCATGGGAAATGCAAAAAGGCACATTGTGGAAAACACGGGGCCTTTTGTCAGATCTTTTTGCGTCATCTCTTTCCCCCTCACTTTCACAGATCTGTTTTTCACAGTATAGATCAGACGGAACGATTTATCAACCTGGATGAACCTTTACCCCGCGGCAGATTTTCCAATGCCAGGTAAAACACACATACTTGTGGTTTTTCTTCTTTCAGGGTATAATGATGTCAAAAAAAGACACATTAAAGGGAGCATATTATGTTTATAACGATTACAGGTGAACTCGGCAGCGGCAAAAGTACGATAGCAAAATTATTAGACCAGAAACATGGATTTGCACTTTATTCGACGGGAAGTATCCAGCGGGAAATCGCAAAAGAAAAAGGGATCACAACACTGGAACTGAATCAGCAGATGTCGAATGATTTAAATAATATCTACGACAAAATGATCGATGACAAAACAGTGGAACTGTCCGAAAACAATGCAGGAAAAAATATCGTCTTTGACTCGAGAATGGCCTGGCATTTTGTCAGAAAATCCTTAAAAGTGTATGTGACCGTAGATCCGCATGTAGCCGCAGACCGTGTAATGAAAGCGGGCAGGGGACAGGAAGAACAATACCATTCCCTTGAAGAGGCGACCAGAAGCCTGTTAAAAAGAAAACAGCTTGAGGATTCAAGATTTGCAGATATGTATCATGTAAACACTACGGATTTTAATAACTACGATCTGATACTGGACTCTACGTCTGCTTCCCCGGAACAACTGGCAGCTCTGATATTAGAGAAGGCGGCGCGTGAAGATGCAGAACAGGAAATCTATCTGTCTCCCTTAAGACTGTTTCCCACGCAGGCGATAAGCGATCCGGGTACAGAACGCCCGACAGTAACAGAGAACGACGCCGATGCAAGGCCCGTTGAAGTCGTCGAATCCGAAGGATTTTATTTCATCACCGGCAACCACCACAGCGTATGTTCGGAGATCCGGAAAGACCAGACACTGATTCCGGTTACTCTGCTTAAGGCCGACGAAAAGGAAGCCGTTTACAGGCTGTCCAAAGAACATTATCATGACTGGGAAAACTTCAATTCCATAAAATTTTTCGGATACCCGGTTTAAAATGGTCAGAGACGCCTGTAAAAAAGTACCCCCGGCACCTTCGCCTCCCCTTCCCCTCATTCATGAGAGGGAGGGGAGCCTTTGCCTGACCGGCGTAATATTTTGTTTCGCGTGTTTTCTTCTGCCTGTGGATTGCATAATTCAAAGAAAATCTACTCCCGGATTTCCTCAGGTTCATTCGTCGCAAGCCATCCTGTCTTCTCTTCCGTCATGCCCTGCACAAAATCCTCACGCATCGGCGTAAAAATATCGAGCAGAATCCCTTCCTTCAGACAAACGCATCCGTGCGGGACCGCATCCTTCTTCAGCATGGAATCCCCCGGACCGACAATCTTCTTTGCCCCGTCAATTTCAAACGCAAACTGGCCGGACACCACATAAGTAATCTGTGTGTGCGGGTGGTGGTGCAGGGCTCCCACGGCTCCTGCCTGAAAATGATTCTCGACACACATCAGCCCGTCCGTGTATGCCAGAACCTTGCGGCGCACCCCTTCCGCGCATTCCTCCGTGTCGATTTCTCCGTTAAAAATCCATATCTGGTTTTTTTCTGTTCTCATATATTTCCCCTCATCCCTGTCCGTTTTCCGGATGTTTTTTTACATAGACGACCAGTCCGATGATAAACGCCAGATCCACAAAAAGAACAGCCATAATCGAACTCATACCGGCAAAAATGCCTGTTGCCTCCGCAATCTTTCCGATCACAGACGGCATGACAATCGAACCGATGCTCGCCATCGTCAGCATAAAACTCCATGAAACCGCATATTTTTCAATGATTACCCCGGCAAAAGAAACCGTCGTAGGATAAACCCCTGCCATGCTGTATCCAAACCCAAGGATACCTGCCACAATCCACACCGTATCTGTACTCGAAATCAGCAGGAAAAAAAAGAACACCAGTCCCAGCCCCATCAGGAGAAGAAGTTTTCCCTTTGACACTTTCGTGGAAAGCCATGCTGTCGTCAGTCTGCCCGCCAGAATCATAACCCAGAGGATGCTCGCCGTAATCTGCGACAGGGAGGCGTCCAGAAGGCCTGTATCCTTAAAATAAGTAATCATCCAGCCAATTACGCCCTGCTCTGCACACAGATAAAAAAATAATGTCCCCGTACACAACAAAAACAGTGGCTCCTTAAAAAACCCCAGACCGCTTCCCGCACCTGTTTTCTCACCGGATACGTTCTCTTCTTCCGGCATCCCAAGATACAAAAACCAGCTGATCACCCCCATCACCGCCAGAAACCAGCAGGCATACGTCCAGCGCCCTGTATCCTGTGCGGTCAGAACCATCAGAAAGATCGGAAAAAAGAATGCACCGACCGAAAACATTGCGTGCAGTCCGTTGATTATCGAGGCCTTTCCCGGCGCAAGACGGTTGATGACGGTATTACAGAAGTTGCTCGTCGCCCCTCTGGCCAGACCCGTCATTGTAAACGCCAGCGCCAGCCCCGGCCTGCTCTGGACAGAAAGCAGCAGAAGGCAGGAAAAAGCGTAAAAGAAATTGAAAATCAGAATACTCTTTTTTCTCCCGATCCAGACCGGCAGTGTTCCCGCCGCAAAACTGGAAATCAGATTTCCAACCGAATGCAGGCTGACGATCAGGCCACAGAACGCATAATCCAGTCCTCTGGCATCCCTCACAAACGGAAGCAGCGAACCGACCGAGAGCGCCAGCATGCCATTGAGTGCAAACGCTCCGTAACTGTAGCAGAACTGCTTCCTTTTCTTTGCATCTTTCCAGAAATCCATTTTTCCTCTCCTTTATCGCCTGGCGCTTTTAAACCAGGTCACAGAACTCTTCAACCAGCTCCGCAATCTGTCCAAGCCCTTCTCTCCAGAACGCCACGTCTGTCAGGTCCACGCCCATCATCGCCCCGGCATCCTCTACGCTGCAGCACGGCGTCGCCGCCAGCATGGCCTTATATTTCGGTACAAACTTCTCTCCTTCTTTCTGAAAAAGACCATAAAGACCGATCGCAAACAGCGCGCCGAACGCGTACGGAAAATTGTAAAAGCTCAGTTCCTCACTGTAATAATGGCTCTTGCACGCCCACATATAAGGATGCAGATAATCCGCGTCAAGTCCCTCCCCGTATGCCTTCTTCTGCGCCTCCGTCATCAGCTCTTTTAAATCCTCCGCCATCAGAAACTTTTCCTGTCCCTGTTCAAAGACGGCCGTCTCAAACAGATAGCGGGAGTAGATATCCACAATGCACTGTGTCCGCTCCATCAGGTCATTCTCCAGAAGCCTTATGCGCTCCGCACCCTCTGCCGTCTTTAAAGCCGACCTGACGAGATGTATTTCATTGAACGTGGATGCCGTCTCCGCAACCGGCATCGGATAATCCTGGTTCATTGGCCGCTGTTCCTCAAGCTGCCGGTTGTGATAAGCATGGCCGAGTTCGTGCGCGAGCGTCCCGACCGCCCCAAAATTACCGTCATAGTTGGTGAGGATACGGCTCTGCTTAAGCCCTGGCACACCGGCGCAGAAAGCGCCTCCTTCCTTGCCTTTTCTGGGATAAAAATCAATCCATCCCTCGTCGAACGCTTCAGCCATCAGATCCGCCATATCGGGCGTAAACTGTACAAAGCTGTTTAACAGATACCGCTTGGCCTCCGCAAGGGAATAAGTTGTATCCGCCTCCCCCAGCGGCGCAAACAGCTCATACCAGGGCAGCCCGTCCGGATGCCCCAGCGCCTCCCCTTTCTTTTTCAGATATCTGCGAAATACCGGCAGGTATTCCACAATCGCGCCGAGCATTGCGTCAAGCGTCTTCTGGCTCATCTTTGCCTCCGCAAGCGTCATCGCAAGCGGCGACGCATACCCTCTTTTCTCACACAGCATTCTCACCTGTGCCTTAATGTGATTCAGCGAAAACGCCATCGAATCCTCAATCCTGCGGTATGCCGCAAGCTCCGCCTCATAGGCCGCCCTGCGGATCTCCCCGTCGGGGCTGTATGCCAGATTACGAATTTCAGAGAGTGTCACGGTCTCTCCTTTGTAATCCACCGCAAGCGTCGACGTCAGAAAAGAAGAAAGCTGTCCCCAGGCCGCCCCGCCCGTCATATTCATCGACGAGATCATCTCTTCCACCGCATCGTCCAGAAGATGACGCGCCTCTTTCTGATTTTCCTTTAACAGGAAAGAATAGGCGCGCACAATCTCGCTGTCCTTCGCCAGCGCGTCCACATCCGGTATCTTCGCCAACGCTTTTTTTGCCGCCGATTTCACCGGAGCTGCTTTCGCCAGTATCCTGCGCAGACGATTTTCCGCCGCCATTATTTCACCGTCCTCGGTGTTGACCGACTGGCGCAGTCCTATGTATAAACGTAGCTGACAGGAAAGCCTTTCCATCTCCTCCATAGGCACGAGAAGCGCCTCCGCTGCTTCCTTATCTCCCATATCGCCCGCGCGGTGCACCGCCTCTTCCAGTGTGCCGGTCTGTTTTTCCAGCGATGCCAGATCCGCCGCATAGGCAGGGTCGTCCAGTCCTGTATAAATGACCTCCAGTATCCATTCTGTTTTCATGTTCGTTCTCCTCTCCATTCTTCTGCTTTTCACTGTTCCTGCCCGGCCTGTTCTCCATAAATATGTCTGCGAATCAGCTCCAGCACTCCCGCGCCCATTCCGGCCCTGCCACACTCCTTATAAAAATCGTCCAGAAAATGCTCTTTTGCATATGTGAGCACATATGTATTTCTCTGTTCATTCTCCATTTCTTTTAAACTGTCCTTATCCCCTCTCCGGAAAAAATATGCCAGCGCAAAAAAATCCGGCGCACGAAAACCAAGGACATCGTCAAGCACCGCCCCGATATTTTCGAGCTCACTTCGCAGCATGACAAAAGCCATTCCCCCGCGGTCCGTCTGCGCCCCTTCTGATATCATCCGCCTTAAACACCGGACGGACGACAGAAAATCCTGATCGTCACTCTGGATCAGACATTCGTGGCACCCTCCTTCCAGCTCGTCGGCCAGCCCTTCAAGATATTCCCGTATTTCCGCAGGTTCTCTTTCCTCCATACATTTGAGAATAACCCCGATGGCCGCATCTGCACGGCCGAGGTGCTCCCGTGCCTCCTGATACGCCGTCCTGACGCTTCCCCCCAGCTCCAGGACTTCCCCAAACTCTTTCACGGACTCATTTACCTGATTCTTATCACAGCCCGCACTCAAAAGTTCTTTTCTGAGCTGCTTTACATCGTTTCTGATGTCTTTTGCTCTTCTGTGGGCCATAGCCCTCGCACTTCGCATCGCAACCCCTCCAACGCTCTGAAGCCGGGCTATCACGATACTCGAAATAACCCGGCTCCCTGCCTATTTTATGCTCTTTATCCGCTCCGCCGCGGCGTCCAGAAACGAATGTCCCACCCCCGCGATCATGCCGCTGTCCGCTTTTAATGCATAATCGGGATCAAGCGGTATTTTTGCCAGCACTGGTACGCCCAGTTCCTGTGCCGCTGTATCAATGCTGCTCTCGCCAAACAATTTTATTTCCTTCCCGCAGTCCGGACATTTTAAATAACTGAAATTTTCCACAATCCCCAGCACGGGAATGTGCATCATCTCCGCCATATGATAAGCCTTTTTCACGATCATCTGCACCAGCTCCTGGGGCGATGTGACGATTACGATCCCATCCACCGGAAGAGACTGAAATACCGTCAGCGGAACATCTCCGGTTCCCGGAGGCATGTCCACAATAAGTTCGTCGAGCTCCCCCCACACCGTTTCGTTCCAGAACTGTTTCACAACACCGGCAATCACAGGCCCTCTCCAGATGACAGGCGCTTCCTCGTCGTCCAGGAGCAGATTGATGGACATCAGCTTTATGCCGTTGTCCGTCTCCATAGGTATCATTCCCTGCTCTCCGCCGCAGACCTGTCCGTGAACGCCAAACATTTTTGGAATGGACGGCCCTGTGATATCGGCATCCATAATGCCCACTTTATGACCGGCTGAGCGCATCGCACAGGCCAGAGACGCTGTCACAAAAGATTTGCCGACGCCGCCCTTTCCACTGACGACACCGATCACTTTTCTGACATTGGAAAATGCATTCATCGCCTCTTTTGCGATACCGCCTCCGCTCCCTTTCTGGTTGCCGGAGCACCCCTCACAGCTCTCTCTCGAGCAGGTGGAGGCTCCGCTGCAATTACTGTTTTCCGGCATTTTCGTGCCCTCCTTTTTCTGTTTCTACACTTCCTGTATATGATCACGCCCCGTGCGGCGCGCCTGGATCACTCCGCCATACCTTTAAGCTTCGCCAGCGAAATCTCATACGGCTCCCGCGCAATGCCATACTCCGTGACGATCCCGGCAATCAGCCCGTGATCCGTGACGTCGAAAGCCGGATTGTAAACCTTAACGTCATCCGGCGCCATGCGTCTGCGGTACCACATTTCCGTCACTTCCTCCGCCGGACGCTGCTCAATCCGGATTGCATCCCCGTCCGGTGTGTCCGGATCAATCGTGGACGTCGGTGCGCAGACATACACCGGGATGCCGTAATATTTCGCAACCGCCGCGACGACGGATGTTCCGATCTTATTGGCGGTATCCCCGTTTGCCGCAACACGGTCACACCCCACAAAAACTGCGTCAACCCAGCCGTTTTTCATCACTGAAGCCGACATATTGTCGCAGATGAGCGTCACATCCACACCGGACGCCTTAAGCTCATATGCCGTGAGCCGCGCCCCCTGCAGAAGCGGCCGCGTCTCGTCCGCAAAAACCCGGAAACCATACCCGCGTTCCTGTCCCAGATAGATCGGGGCGGTCGCCGTGCCATATCTGCTCGTGGCGAGCTGACCTGCATTGCAATGTGTCAGTATTCCGTCCCCCGGCTTCAGCAGCGTAAGGCCGTACTCTCCGATCTTTTTGCAGACACGAATATCTTCCTGCCAGATCGCAATGGCTTCCTCCCTCAGATGCGCGGTGACGGCCGCAGGTGTTTCCCCTCTGTGCGACAGAGCGACGCTCTGCATCCGGTTCAGCGCCCAGCTTAAATTGACCGCCGTCGGTCTGGCAGACTCCAGATACTCCTTATTCTTTACAAGCTCCCGGTAAAACGTATCGGAATCCGGGGCTTTCGTCTGCTTCGCCAGCACATATATTCCAAGCGCTGCTGCCACGCCGATGGCAGGCGCGCCCCTCACCTTCAGAAGATAGATTGCCTCGTACAGTTCCTCCGCCGTCCGAAGCGAAATCTCTTCGATCGTGCCGGGCAGCTTCGTCTGATCAAGAATGACAACTGCAGATTCTTCTTCGTCGAGACGGACGGTATCATAATCCATTATGTTTTTATTCTCTGTCTGTTGGTTCATCCTGCGTAAATCCTCCCTGCTTCTAATGATACCGCAACGCTTTTTTTAATGCAAGGGTAACTCCCGCTCCCACAACAAAACAGGCCGCCGCTTCTACCGCGCCGTTTAATCCCACGGATGCCACAATAAACGGAATCACCTTCGTCATCCCATACTGCCCGCGCATCGTCTCTGCAAACAGTGTTACCATTGCCCCCATAAAAAATACCGTATTTAAAATCGGACAGCAGAGATTTGCCACCGTCACGGACACGCCGGAAGAGAGCTTTGCCTTCCGAAGCCCCCGGTAAATGTACCCGGTGAGCAGTCCTTCCAGAATACGGGTGGGCACACACACCAGAAACGTAAAAAACGGGTTTACCCCCAGAAGAACCGTTCCAAGCGCGCTCATCCCAAAACACTGAATAAAACTGGTAACGCCAAACACTCCGCCAAGAATTGCTCCCGCCGCAGGGCCGAGCGTGACAGCCCCCACAGCCACCGGGACGACGATCAGCGTGATCTCAAGCCCGGCCGTCCGGATATAGCCGATCGGCGTAAACGCCAGCAGCAGAATAACGGCAACCAGCAGCGCCAGCTCTACCAGATATTTTGTAGAAAATACAGATCGATTCATGTTCTCTTCTCCTTTTCGCTTCTCCTCTTACCAGTTCGCAATAATATCCCTTACAATATGCGTACTGCCTGTATGCCATCAACATCACATGTTCTCACAAAGCCCGCACTTTTCACGCCATCTTCCGCTAAAATACCGCCACACAAAGCAACTCACTCTGAAAATCCAGTCCAGCACCATCGCCAGCCAGACGCCGACAGCCATCATCTCCATGCCAGCCCCCAGTATCATGCTGAACCCGATACGGAACACCACCATGGAAAACACGGCGACAACCATTGTATACTGCACATCATTGCAGGCACGCAGCATATTGGGAAGCACAAACGAAGCGGGCCATAAAAATATGGCCACGCCGTTATGTATCATCACCAGAAGATACGAAAGCCTTCTCGTCTCTTCCCCAAGTCCGTACAGTGACAGGATAAACGGCAGCCCAAGCAAAATCACACTGTTGACAATCGCCGTGTACAGATACGTCATCCCCAGCAGCTTTTTCGTATAAAAACGCACCTGGCGCTCGTCGCCTGCCCCCACACAGCGGCCGATCACCGTAATCATCGCCAGACTCATTGCCTGGCCAATGATACAGCCCATACTGTCAAGGCTGTTTGCCACACCGTTCGCTGCAATCTGCACCGTACCAAATCCGGCAATAATACTGACCACGAGAACGCGTCCCAGTTGAAAGATTCCGTTTTCAATCCCGCTGGGAATGCCGATCCGAAGAATCCGACCGGCCACATCCCACTCAAAGCGAAAACGCTCCCGCTTTATATAAATCATATTCTGCGGATTGTATAGCAGAAAGACAATCACCAGTCCTGCAGCCGCACGGGAAATAAGCGACGGCAGCGCGACTCCGGCCACCCCCATCCGAAGTCCATAGATGCAGACGGCATTTCCGACAACATTGATCAGATTCATCCAGACCGACACCTTTAACGTGACGGATGAATTTCCCATCGACCGGAACAGCGCAGCACCTGCATTGTAAATGGCGAGAAACGGAAAAGAAAACGCCGATATCATCAGATAAACGACGGCATTGCGCATCACATCCGGGAGAATCCTGCCAAAAAACAGGCGAAGCAGGATTCTCCCGGAAAAAAGCACAAAAACCGTGATCAGAAGGGCAATCCCGCCGGCCGTGTAAAGCAGCTGTCTCGCCGAGCGACAGGCCCCGTCCCTGTTTTTTGCCCCGATCTCCTGAGAAACGACCACCGCTCCGCCGGTCGCAAGCGCCGCCAGAACACTGATGATCAGATTGTTAAACATGTCCACCAGGGAAACGCCGGACACGGCAGCCTCGCCCGCGGACGAAATCATCATCGTATCCGCCATGCCCACGGTAATCGCCAGCATCTGCTCTAAGATCAGAGGCAGAATCAGCTTTCTTAAATCCTGTCTGCTAAACAACATTTTCCGCTCCTCCCTCACGTCAGGCGCCGGAGTACCTGGTTTTTGTCCCAAGCAGGATGCGCACATACGGAGTAATCGAACGCACAATCGCAGTGGGCAGCCCGAAATTTTTGTGCAGGAAATGGAACCAGTCCTTAAACGGCAGACCCTTCCGGCTCTCTTTCAGCCTCAGGCGCTCCAGCCGCGGCAGCGTCTCATCCTGCCAGGTTTTTTCCAGCGTATTATCGTTGCACTCGCCCACGTATTCCGAAAACACCCGGATATCATATCCCTTGCGGCTGATCTGCAGTCCGTAATCAAAATCGCCGATGCTGTGCTGGTAAAACGGGTCGATTCCTACCTGCATAAAAATATCGTGCGGAACAATTGCACAGTTGGCATTGAACGTGTCAAAACGGACTTCCGTGGCCTCCGGTCCCATTTTCCTGTATCGGATCCCTTTCGTGTATTTGATGCCGCCATAACTTAACTGCCCCTGTTCGCCGCAGATTGCGCCGACCAGAACGACATCTCTTTTTAAATGCGGCAGCATCTTATCAAAAATCCCCGCAAAAAAACGGGTATCATCGTTCATAAGCATATAATACTCGTAATCCGTGTGATAGCGTTTCACATGCTCGATCGCCCTGTGCATGCCGCCGTTCCAGAACAGGGTTCCGTCGCCTTCCACCAGATCAATTTCACACGGCTGTCTGTCAAGCATCTCCCTTGTCCCGTCTGTACTCGCGTCATCCACGACGACATAGTCAAAACAGACGCGTGTATTCTCCGACAGCGTCCTTATACTGCGCTCCGTCAGGGCTTTCCGGTTATGGCAGGTAAACACTGCCAGTATTTTTGTCTTCTCTTCCATTCTTGTTCCCTTCTTCTAGGAGATTCGGATACAGCAACATCCCACAGAGCAGAATGAATACATTCATAAATCCGTTCATGACATACTGCTCCAGCACGCCATAGAGCGCCATCCCGGTGATCATCACGAGTTCTTTGTAATTCCCGCGCTGCCAGAGCCGGTACAACGTCATACACACCATCACAAAGAAAAAAAGCGCCACAAACACACCACAGTACAGGAGCACAAACATGTACGTATTATCAATCAGACCGTAATAATTGGCATAAAACAGCTCCTGTGTCCGCGGAATCAGCGAAATCCCCAGCTCTTTATAATAGCCGTTCATAATATAGATCCGCCCCGAGACGAGATGGCTCATCAGTTTCATAAACGGGTTGCCCGCGTCGTAAAGCACCATCGTGACAAAGCTGAACAACGCCCCTGCCGGCACGGACAGCACCAGGAGAAACTTTATTTTTCTGCTCTTTATCCATTTTTCCAGAAGGATCAGAGCCCAGCAGAAGAAAAACACCGCCACGCCAGTCCGGCAATACGTAAATTTGTAAAAAAGCAGCGCGACCGCGGAAGTTCCCAGAAACCACCACCGGTTCAGCCTGTCATAATTGCAGTACAGCAACAGTCCCAGCGTCAGAAACACGGCAAGAAATGCTGTATTCGGCTCATTCATCGCAAAACTGTAGACCGGGATTTCCACATATTTCGTGTCGGGCGTGGTCTTAAAACCGATATCGTACACCCCGAAATACGATCCCACGACAAGCAGGAACAGGCTGACCGTGCGGATCGCCACTGCAATCTTTGCCATTGTCTCAAATCTGCAGTTTTTCATTCCGGCAATCGTCGCAAACAACAGAAGCCAGGTATTTTGTTTTGTGATCACGGACAGCCCGAGTCCGACCCCTGCCAGAACGGCAACCCAGATCACCTCGCGCAGCGTATATTTTGTCGTCATCAGTTTCACGGCCAGAAAAGACATGCCGAACGCAAAGAAACATTTATAAATACGGTCTCCGTGATCATACGTAAACGCCTTCATCAGCATATTGACGGCAAAATAGCCGTAATACGCCACAATCCCCAGTTCTTTCCAGTTTACTGTCTCAGCTATTTTTATTTTATTCATATATCAAAATCCCACTGATCTGAATCCGGTTTACATCGGCTTCATTTTTCACACGGTATAACGTCTCGTTTTTAACATTCTTTCTGCCGCACACAAGAAACGACCGGTCACACAGCCGTGCCGCCACATAGGCATCCGCACAGTCCGCCGCATCCCCCGTACCGATCACAATGCGTTCGTATTCCCTGCTCTTCTCATCCAGAAACATGGCAAAACGCCGGTTCCCCAACAGATCAAATCCTTTTTCCGTCTCCGCTGTCCGGCATACGACATCCAGGTAATGGTTCAACGCGAGCGGCGTAATCTCTGCTCCCTCTTCAAAAACAAAACGGCTGACAGAATGTTCCGGCTTTCCGTCTTCTCCCTCCCCTGCAAGGTTGACAAACAGCGTCCGCTTCTGCTCATTTGCAAAGCTCATCGCCGTTTTTAACGCCGCATCCTTCCTCGGGCTGCCCAGAGAGATACAGTTTATCCTGACACACCCCACCTGCTCTTCTTCTTTGAAAAACAGACAGACTTTCCGGAATGTCTCCGCATTGTCGTTTCCATCCTTTAACGTATCGATAACCGGAGCCTCCATGCACTGACGTATCTCTTCCGCGTTTTTCGGCTTTTTCCAGAGAAGCAGAAAGCAGGTATACACTACGACTTCCACAATAATTCCCAGTAAAAATCCGGCTGTCGCCGCTTTCAGCACGCCCTGTCTGAACTCCTCCTCTGAAATATAATACGATTCTATCTTCTGAACGATGCTGGAAGCATGCGGCTCATCCACGACAGTGATACAGCTGCTGCCGATAATTTCCCTTGAAGTTTTCTCCAGCGCGGCGATGACCTCGTCGGCGAAGCCGACCGCTTCCGTCTCATCCGTAATCGAAAAATCACCAAACGATGCCGGATAATTGACGCAGAGCGACAGAACGTCGGAAACCTCCCCCTGGAAGATATCAAACACGGCCAGATACCCCTGATAATCCAGCCCGAGCCCTGTCTTTCTGATCAGCTCCTTGTAAGTGAGATTGCTCTTTGCAATCTTCACGATCGTTCCCGCACGCTCTACCGCCGTCTCATCACTGTATGGCTTTACATAAATGGCTGCGGCAGCCTGCTGAATATTATCGTAGACTACCTTTTCCACAAAGGGATGATTCGCCTTATATTTGTAGCCGCCCAGAAGGGCAGCGCATAAAAGCGCGCAGATCACCGCCAGCCACCACATTCTCAGATTATACCGCAATACCTCCATCACGCTGTACTCTTTGTCCAGTCTGTATTCCTTATCCATTCTTCCGTCACCGTCCTTTTCCTTCTTGTTCCAAATATCATAACACAGATAAAAATCACTGAAAAGCCTTTTCTTTTTCTTCCTTCAGCCGGATTACCTCTCCGTAATCCATCTCCCAGGTGTCCCCGACACTCTTAAGCACCTTTCCGGCCTCGTTCTCAAAGACGACATCCTGCACATCATAGTACTCCTGCGTATTGATATAGTACAGATCCTCTTTGAGCACCGTGATATAGGAGATATTCTTCTCATCCAGATTTTTCACAATATCTCCACCGTCAATTTTCCAGATATAGAAATCCTCGCTCTTTTGTCCGGTTTTCTTTTCATACAGAATAAAATCCATATAAGAAGTCTGATCCGCCATCAGGGGAACCTTCTCCCCTTTCAGATGCTTCTTTACATAGGAAAACAGCTCTTCTTTCTCCCCGGCAGACTCCACTGCATGCGCGACATCCAGCCAGCTCTTGCCCGGACAGGTCAGCAGCGCCGCCTCTTCGTTTTCGTAGACCACCGTGCACAGCGAAAAATAGTCTTTATATCGCTCGTAAAACGCACCCGACTTAATCACGACAGCTTCACGGACGTCCCGCTTTTCCATGCGGCGCAGCAGCTCCATCAGATCCTGCTCGTCCGCCCGGTATTTTGAAATATTTATCGGCACCATACCGTTATACCAATACAGATGCCTCTGGTCATCCGACAGAAGCGGAACCTCTCTTCCCTCCGTCGTTTCCAGTACATAATTGAACACATCAAGCATCTTGTCCGAAATCCGGTATTGTTCAAAATCCTCCGCCATGGTATCCATGTTGTAGCGGTAAAGCGTAAATACAATCTGTGTCCCATAGCTCCCCGTATAATGAGGGTTGTGAACCCACATCACACGGTCATAACTGGAAAACGTAATCCAGCCGATCATCACCATCAGTCCGGCATAGGAAAAAAATACCACAAGCTGCTTTTGCTCTGTCAGCACATCCAGCGCCTGAACAGCCAGAATCCAGCCAGACAGCCACAGATTGTAATAAATCTTATAATAATAGTATCCGGACATTTTCCCGTTATAAAAAAGGATATACATCGCAATGGCGCACAATATCATACAGATACTCATCAGACCGGGAATACAGGAACACTCCTTTTTCCGGAACGCCATATAAAATACGTAAAACAGCGCAGGCAGAAAGAAGATCAGATCTGCATACATGGAGCGGTACATTGCCCCGTCCACCTGCACATACGCAAACATCCTGTCTACGGAGCCGCCCCAGTAATTCAGAAAGAAAATTGCGGCCCCTGCCGCCGCAACGGCAACTCCCGCGGCCACAGCCCAGAAATAGCGCAGATGTCTGACGTTTCTTCGCTCTCTGCCTAGAAAATAAAACAAAACGACAAAAAACGCAAGGTAGTTTACAGGAACGAACAGCTTGTTACAACAACTGTTCGCGTACGCCCCCAGAACCAGCAGAACGGACAGCAGCCCCCGCAGTTCCCTCTGTCTCTCAAACAAAAGCAGCGCATACACGAGAAAAATCAGAATCATTACTCCGATCCCCCAGTGCACAAACCCCCCTGTCATATAGCTGTATGCCGGATATCCCCAGAAATATCCCGCTGCAAAAATCGGAGCAAGAATCCGCACCGGCTTCTTCTCGCTGACCGTGAGTATCAGCATATAGATCATCCAGATTTCCAGAATATGCATACAGATATCTGCCAGAATAAACGCTTTATAATAAAAAACCCTCTCCAGAAGCGGCGAGGCCGCCTCGATAAAGAGTTCGTCGATAAGAGATGCAAAATAAATTCCTTCCAGTTTTCCGGTATCCAGGATGCGCATGGCTTTCCGAAAATGGTTTGCCGGGTCCGTATTCATGTAACTGAGCCTCAGTTCCCCTGTAAAAAGATGATCTGAAACCCACAGGACCAGGACTGCCAGTCCGATCATGCACACAAGATCTGAAAACCGCCAGAACACTTTCTGAACCTTTTTTTTCCATATCATGCCGGCCAGAAATGCAATGTCCGCAATGGCCAGCGAAACGGCCAGTGACAGGAGTCCCACTCTGATCCCGATCTTATCATAAAAAAAAGCTGCCAGCGCCAGATAGCAGAACACCGCCATCGTGCCCATCACCGCGGCCTTCCACCCATTGATTTTCTTTTCCGTCTTCGGATAAAAAATCATTCCCGCGAGACAGAGCAGAAACAAAGCTGCAAAAAGTATCGATATCGCCATATTCTTCCCTCTCTTACGTATGTTTTCCCCGTTTTTTCTTCTGTTTTATCATTATAATCCATATCCTCCTTTTCCATTCGCCATCGCCACAAAAAGAAAAGGCACGAAGATATTATACTATCTCCGTGCCTTTTCTGAAAGTCCCAATTTTACTTCTTTTTCCATTTTGCGTACAGCGTAATCTTTCCGGTCGTCCCCTTCTTAATCTGGGTAACCTTCTTTGTACACTTTTTATCAGAATACCACCCGACAAATGTGTATCCTTTCCTTGTCGGATTCTTCAATCGGATCGTCGCCGTCGTGTATGTATAAGTATCGGGATTTTTGCTGTTATTCTTACCGCCGTTCAGATTATAAACAATCTTATACGTCGTCTTTTTCCACTGTGCATAGAGCGTCACTTTCCCGTTCGCTTTGGAAGTCAGATTTTTGACACTCTGCTTATCGGAATAACTTTTGCCCTTTCCGTTCTTCTTCGTATTCCACCCGACAAACGTATACCCGGTGCGTTTAAACTTGTTCGCCGTAAGCTTATAGCTCGTTCCATATTTGCGGGAGGAAAGTGCATTCATCTTTCCGCTGGTGCTGCCGTTTCCGTTGAATGAAATCGTATATTTGTTCGCCGTCCACTTCGCGTAGAGCGTCACCTTTCCGGAACTGCCCTTCTTGATCTCGGTTACTTTTTTCGTGCACTTCTTATCCGTATACCAGCCGCCAAATTTATAACCGGTCCTGGTCGGATTCTTCAGTCTGATTGTCGCCGTCCAGTGCGTATAGGACGCAGGATTTTTGCTGTTATTCTTACCGCCGTTTAAATTGTATGTAATTTTATAACTCGTCTTTTTCCACTGCGCGTAAAGCGTGATCGTACTGCCCGTGCCCGAAGGAAACGCACTGATCAGCTGCTTATCAGAATAAGAAGTCCCTTTTCCGTCCTTTTTGGTATTCCAGCCGGTAAACGTATAGTAACTGCGCTTAAATTTATTAGCCGGCAGCTTCTGACCGCTCCCGACCAGATAAGTCACGCTGCCCATTGAACCGGAACCCGAACCGTTTCCGTTGAATTTGATGGTCTTTACTTCCACCGACTTTTGTACCGCCGCACTGTCCAGTTTCGCGTCGCACACCGCAACCGCCTGTATCTTCGCCCCTTTTTCCAGAACGAGCGGTTCCGTATAGCGTTCGCATTTTATTGATGCGGGAGACGGCACCGTCTTTCCATCCTTTGAATAATAAATCACGGCTCCCGGCGTCGCGCTCTTTATAACCACCTCAATCTCATTGCCGTCACGTCTCGCCACAATCTCCGGCTTTGCCGTCGTCTCCGTAATCACCGGAACGCTTCCCGGAGCGGTATATGGAGCGGCAGGATTGCTGTCTAAATTACAGACCGGAAGGAGTCCCGACCACATCGGTAACCCTGTGCCGCTCCCCAGCGACACGTAATCTGTCTCTTCACTGTGTGACTGGGCCAGTTCCGGATGATCATTGTCATAATACTGGTCGTTCCTGTCAAAGTACTGATAACTCGTCGGTTTTCCCTCACCCGAATCTCCCCAGGTCAGATCCAGATTGTACCATGAATCGTTGATACGTACTTTGTTCCACTGGTGATCTGCACTCGTCACAGAAACCGCATCAATCCCGACTCCGTTGCACACCATCGTAAATGCCTGTGAATACCCTGCACAGACTGTGAGCGGAAGGCAGATCGCACTGTAAGCCGTCTGCGTGTACTCCTTATCCTCGTCAGCCCCCGGCTCCAGAGAAGGATAATTGTAATCGACCCGGTCAATGATCAGGTCATAAATCTTCCTTACCTTCTGCTCATCGTCCGGATATGCGTTCACCTGTTTCATCCACGCCTCAACCTGCGCTTTTACCCTAGCCGTCTCCTGTGCCCGGACTGCCCCGTCTGCAAACTTCGAGTACACGCCCATGGCGATCACGCTGGAGAAACCATTGCTTCCCGTAAGCACAATGTTGTTCAGAAAGTAATACTGTGGATTGGAAATCCTGAACAGCCGGACGACCCGGTACATCTCCACCCTGCTGAGTGTAAAGCTTGAGACCGTATCCAGATGGTAGTAACGCACTCCCCCGTCTGCCGTATATGACACGTTGGTCTGTGTTGTCATACATTTATATGCGATGGCCTCCAGCGCATCCCAGAGCTCTCTTTCTTCCTCTTCCAGCTGATTATAGTAATAATAACTTTTGTATTTATCCCACTCACTGGAATAAGTGTGTGCTGCCCGGCTTTCTTTCCATGTAGACAGAAACTCCCTGCTGGCAACGATCTCGTTATTCGCCACTTCCCTCGCAGACAACGGAACCACCTCCGTCGCGAGAAGGCCTGTGGGCAGCTCCCTGTCTGCGGACGCCTCTTCCGCTTCCCCGGTTTCCGCAATGTCGTCGGCACGCACATTCTTATCCGTGTCTTTTTTCTCCGTCCTGCTCTCCGCATTCATACGGGATGCTTCCATATCTGTAAGCGAAGTCTTCGCATCCTCCCGGCGCTTCTCCCCGCTCTCCTCTGCATTTCCCGATAAGCCCGTCAGGGCATCTTCCCTGGAATCGTTCCGCTTTGGGCTCTCTGTCTCTACTGGCAGCAGACCGTCGTCCATATCAGACAGCAGCGACTGTTCCGTCGGCTGCGCCGCCTGTACTGTCACACTTCCGGCAACTTCCGCAACCGGGCCTGCGGCAATACAGACAGACAATATTGCCGCGAGAATGCGCTTCCTGCCGTACCAGACATAACGGCCGTCTTTCGCTGTTTTTTTGTCCGCGTCACGAAACATCGCGTCGAACCATCCATTTCTTTTCACACTTCATACCTCCCCGTGTTTTCTCTGTTCTTTAAGTATATACTTTTTTGTCCAGACCGTAAAGCTTCTTTTTTTCTCTTTTTCAGACATTCTTATAAACAGGAAAAAACGCACTCAAAAATCCCTCTACGGAATCTTCGAATGCGTTCCTCGCATAACTTACACACCGATAAATATTTCACGACCATCGGCTTACAGATCCAGATATGAATTGTATGTCCCAAAGTTAAGGCTTGACATTGTCGCCATACCCGCCGCGATCATTTCCATATTCTCTTCAAAATATACTTTAAACTTTTTTAACATCCTGTTACCTCCTTATATTGTGACTATTTTGATCTTCCTGTCAGCGCTGTTCCATCTGACAGGTACTATCATATCGCAAAAAAAGGCACTGTATCAGATATAATATTAGCATAAAAACAGTTAATATTGACTTTTTAAATTGTCACATCTCTTTTTCCTCCGCAGTACACTTCTGGCCGTAAGTTCCAGAAGCCTGCACAGCAAACAAAAAAATTCCCCTTCCGCCAAGGCTGTATGCCTTGACGGAAGGGAAACTCTTCACCAAAAATTTTATTCTTATTTTGCTTTCCAGGCATCAATCTGGGACTGAAGTTCCTGACGGATCGTGTCAAGACCAGCCTTCTCAAGATCTGCATAGAGCGCCGGGACAGCTTCCTCCGGATCTCTTGTTCCGGTGTAAAGCTCTTTTTTGTAGCGGTCCATAATCAGTGAGCAGTTTGCAATCTCTGTCTCCACGTTGCTTCTGTCAAAAGTAAATCCAAACATCGTAGAATACACTGCCGTCTCATTCCATTCTTCCACTTTCTGCCACTGATCCGGCTCATTCGGAGCTACCGGATACAGGGTGAAATAGGTTGCCTGTGAATAAGTTGCCGGGCTGTAGCAATTCTCTGCACGGGTGATGGTTCCGTCATCGTTCTTTGTATAATCTGTACCTTCGATACCGTATGCGAACAGGTTACGCATTGTCTCGTCTGTATTGACAAACTCAAGATACTTGAGCGCTTCCGCCTTGTAATTGGAAGCAACGGAGATCGCGTTTACGGAACCCAGGATGGACGTTGAAGAATAAAGCGGTCCTGCAAACGGCTCTGCCACACACTCCGCGCCGCGGCTTGTCGACCAGGATACCTCGGAACCCGGGAATCCCTGTCCGGAAGAAACAACATTCCACTTCGGCCCCTGATCCGTCGTCGCCGCATCCGGATTGATGAGACCGTCTTTATACCATTTGTGCATATGCTTTAAGATATTCATGATATCTTCCTGCTCAAACACGTTGACTACTTTCAGATCCGCATCGTCATAGCGCACGCCGAGTGCCGGAACTGCGGGAGATTCATAATTCATCAAAAAGCCGTTGATACCGTCGGAAGCAATGGTCAGCGCATACTGAGATTCCGTGATCTCACCCGCCTTGATCGCCTCCTGCACCTGATAGAGCACCGGATCCAGCTCATCTACCGTATGAATATTCTCATAATCAATATTGTACTTCTCTACAACTCCCTTATCCCATACCCAGTACTGTGTCTGTGAGGAATCCTTGTAGGTCGGAATAGAATAAATCTTATCGTTTACCTTAACTGCTTCCCAGACTTTCTCCGGAACCAGCTCCGTTAATCCCGGCGCATCGGCAATCATATCCGTCAGATCCGCAAACGCCCCCAGCGTAATACCTGACGTATATTTGTCGCCGTTCGTAAACATGATATCCCAGTACTCGCCGGAATTGATCATCGCGGTAACTTTATCAGACCAGACACCCCAGTCGAGATAGGAGATGTCAACGCCAATTCCGATTTTCTCAATCGAATACTCGTTCATCGCCGCGATAACTGCATCGTTATTCTGCGGTACGCTTCCGATCTGGATCCATTTGAGCATGATGGCATCACCCGTATTGGTGTTTGCACCCGCAGACGCCTGACCCCCGGACTCCGTTCCGGATGCAGCCCCCCCACCGGTACTGCCTCCGGCATTGCCAGTGTCGCCACCGCCTCCGCCGCAGCCTGCAAAGAGCGAACCTGCCATGGCAACTGTAAGCAGAGATGCCAGAACTCTTGAAAACTTTTTCATAAATAATTACCCCTTTCTTTGATAGTGTATAATTACTCCTTAACCGACCCGATCGTAAGGCCGGAAACAAAGTACTGCTGGAAGAACGGATATACGCAGGCAATCGGCCCCACAATCAGAACCGCCATCGCCATTCGCATAGGTTCCTTGGGCATGCTCGTCGCATAGGCCGCGATCGACGCTCCCATTGTATCTGCATTCTGTGCAAGGAATTCAATGTTCTTTTCCACGTTCATCAGAACGGCCTGCAGAGAATACATCTTCGGATCCGAAATATACATCAGCGACTGGAACCAGTCGTTCCAGAGCGAAAAGCTGAGCAGAATCCCGATCGTCGCAAGCAGAGGCTTCGAAATCGGAAGCACAATCGTAAAATAAGTACGCAGCTGCGATGCCCC
This sequence comes from uncultured Roseburia sp., assembly GCA_947649645.1. Lineage (GTDB taxonomy): Bacteria > Bacillota > Clostridia > Lachnospirales > Lachnospiraceae > Roseburia. The sequence continues at coordinate 146,838 of CANSSP010000003.1, forward strand.
GTCTATCTCCGCAGACTCCAGAATCGACTGTGGAATCGTCGTCTTAAAAAAGGTACGGCAGATAATAACGTTAAACGATGACACGACCAGCGGCAATATCAGAACCCAGATGGTGTCCTTAATACCTAACACCGATGTATATACATTGTAGGTAGAAACAAGTCCGCCGCCAAATACCATCGGGATAAACACGATAATGGAATAAATCCCCTTAAGCTTGTAATTGCTCCTGGAGAGCGCATATCCCATCGACGCGGTTAAAAACAGACCAATCAGCACACCGCCAACCGTCACGACAATTGATACCAGAAACGCTCTTCCGATCATGATCCGGTTATTCCAGAGGTAGTTATAGGCATCCAGCGACCACGATTTTGGCAGGAAAGAGTAGCCGATCTCATTGATACTTTCCATACTTGAAAACGAGATAATAACGATAAATATCGCCGGTATTATACAGGTCAGAGCCAGAATGGCAAAAATCGAACTGAACAGAATATTTGTTCCCGGTTTGACCCGGTTAATTTTGGATTCTACCTCCGGTTCTTCCTGCGCTTTCCGTTTTTTTAATGTGTCAGCCATTTTTTCCACCTCCCCTTAAATAATCGCGCTCTCATTGTCGACTTTCTTCACAATCCAGTTACTCAGCAGAATCAGTCCGCAGCCCACCACCGACTGCAGGAATGCCGCCGCGGAACCCATATTCGGGTTCGGCTGTGTCTTAATCATCTTATAGATAAACACGTCGATCGTCTCTGTCACGGTATACAGCGAATCAGATCCCTTTGTCACCTGATAGAAAAGACCGAAGTCACTTCTCACCAGACCGCCCATCGCGAGGATGAACATCATGATAATGACGGACTTCATCAGCGGAAGCGTGATCTTTGTCGCCTGCTGGAACTTCGTCGCCCCGTCGATCATGGCAGCTTCATAAAGCGTATTGTCGATACCGGTGATCGTCGCAAGATAGACGACCATTCCGTAGCCCATCCCTTTCCACTGGCTTAAGAAAATCAGAATCGCCGGCCAGTATTTTGTCTCCTGATACCAGCTCACCGGATCTTTTCCCAGGTTTACAAGAATGGTATTGATAAGTCCTTTGTCCGGGCTTAAAAATGCAAACACGAAGTAAGTAACAACAACCCACGACATAAAGTAAGGCAGAAACATCAGCGTCTGACAGGTCTTTCCGAAACGCTTGCTGTAAAGCTGGCTCATCATAAGAGACAGCGCAACCGGAATCACGATTCCCAGGATAATAAACACAATGTTATACAGAAGCGTCAGCTTTACAACCAGTGCGCCGGAACCGGACGTGAACAGAAATTCAAAGTTCTTAAAGCCGGTCCACTCACTTTTTAATAAATTATAAAAGAAACTCTTCGTCCCGTCAATCATTTTGTAGTTCTTAAACGCCATCAGAATACCGAACATCGGGAAGTAGCAAAAGCAGATATACCATATCACCGTAGGAAGCGTCAATATCGTCAGCTCCGTGTCGCGCTTCGCCCACCTGTCTCTTTTCCTTTTTTTTGGCAGATTTTGATTCTCCATTTTCTCCCTCCTTTTCTTTTCCGGGCACTCCATGCCAGCACCCTCTTTCCGAAAAACCTTTCAGCTCCCGTCCTCACACGACTCTGTGCTTACGGTTATTCCGAAATTTCCTGTCTTTTACGGAGACGATCCCATGTATCGATCTGTCTCTGCATCTCGTCAATCACGTCCTGCATCCCATACTCATAAAGCTTTGCGTTCAGCATCGGAACATAAACTTCCGGATCCACCGTACCCGTATAGAGCGCCGGTCCATATTCGTCCAGAATAATCCGAAAATCAAAAAGCGGACCAGACACCGGCCCTGCATTAAAATCAAAGCCGAAGGTAGGCGCTTCCACTGATTCTCTGTTATATTCCACAAATGCATCCCATTTATCAACCGGATCCGTGTCCGGTACCCAGGTGCGGTACAGGCCTCCCTGTACATAATAAGGCACTGCATACCCGCTGTCCTCCGCCACATGAACCCTGCAGTCGTAAATAAAGCGTTTTGAGGATGCCTCCTCCTGCTCCTCCGTCGAAACGGGGACCTTCGTGTAATGTACATTTTCGATCCCATAATTCAGCAGATTTCGCAGATATAGGTCCGTATTGACCAGATTCAGAAATTCGACAGCCTTTTCGGGATACGGGCAGTCTTTTGAGATCACCGTCAGCGCGCCCCGCGCCGAAGCGTTCGTAATCTGTGTCTCCATGATCGCCGAAGCGACCACTTCATATCCCAGCGTTCTGCCCCAGACCGATTCCGCATACGGCTGTCCGTCCCCCTTTGTGACAAATCGCTTCACTTTCCTGTCATCCCGTGCCACCGCAGCATCGCTGTTGATATACCCGGCCTTATAATACCGCCGCAATGTCCCGAGCGTATCCTGCATACGCTGCGTCTCAAACACATTTCTGACAGTCAGGGTCTCATCTCCGTATTCGATCCCGACAGGATCCATGATTTTATCCATATAAGTAGGTGCAGTAAATTCACTCGTGAGATAAAGCGGAACCACATCCGGCTCCTTTTCAGCGATCAGTGCAAGCCATGGTTCAAGGTCTTCCAGTGTGTGCAGTGTCTCATACGGAATGTTATATCTGTCAACATACTCCTTCGTAAAAACCCACATGGGCATATTGCCGAGCTCTTTTTCACTGGGAACACCATAGATCGCTCCGTTGATTGTGGCAGCCTGCCAGAAACGTTCGTCCGTCTCCGCAAGCAGTGTGGGCGCATATTCTTCCAGAAGATCATCCAGCCGTAAAAGTACGCCCTTCTGCGCAATCTCCAGATAATCGTTTGCCCAGGAGCTGGAAAAAGCCAGATCCCATCGTGCGCCCGTGCTTATCACACTCCGCATTTTCGCATTGTAATCATTCCAGTTTATCGGAATGATCTCAACCGTCACACCGATCTTTTCCGACACATAGTCGTTGACCTGCTTCTCTACCACTTTTCCGTCCGGCTGCACCGTTCCGATCTGATACCAGACCAGATGCACCGGTTCTTCCTTTGCTGTCTCATCCCCTTCGCCGATATCATTCCCTGCCAGAACATACATGGCGAAAAAAAGCAACAGCAGGGGCACGGTGCGCCACAGTCTGCTTCCGCTGTGATTCATTGTCTCCCGTCCATCCTTACGCATATCTGATTTGTGCAATTTAACCAGCAACCCCTCAATGGATAACTCTATTTTAACAATATCGCCGGATATATCCTAGTTTACAATTTATAGATTTTATGTACATTTTATGGTTTTTGGAAAAATTTTATATTTTGTCCGTCAGATTGTCCGCGCAGAGCCGTCAGTTCAATAGTTTTTCATCTCGCGCAAAGCCGCGGGAGACACCCCGTAACTCTGTTTAAATTTCCTGTAAAAATAACTCGTATCAGAATACCCGACCTCTCTGGCGATATCGTTGATACGCAGATTTGTCGTAAGAATCAGCCTCTTTGCAATATCATTTCTGACACTGTTTAAGTACTGCGAAAACGGACAGCCGACTTCTTTCTGGAATATCTGCCCAAGATAAGATGTATTCATATGATATTTATAGGCCAGCGTCTTCAGATTCATATCGTTCTGATAATTGTTTTTCACTTCTGCCATAATCTGACGCACGACCGGAGTATATTGCATGTTTTCCATATTAATGCGGGAAATAATCTCTGTAATCTCCGACAACAGCATGGTCTTTATGGAGACGATATCTTCCGCCTGCCAGATCTCATCAATTACGTCATAGAGCTGTCTTCCCTCTCCCTGCAGCTTATACTCCAGGCAGATTTCCCGCAGGATCAGCGCAATCCGCGCCGCAATCTGATAAAAAACATCGACGGAAACCTCTTCCTTCATATTATTGATAAACAGATCTTCCACATAGGCACCTGCCGCTGCGAGATCTTTTTTCATGATAAGCCCCGCAAACTTCTCCTTATCGATAACAACATCCGTGCCGGCGCGGTTTAAAAGCTTTCTCTCGTCCATGCAGCTCCCGTATCCCTCGATCAGCAGATAGCGCTGCATCTTTTCAACAGAACCATAAACCTCAGGAAGACGCCTTAAATCCGAAAAAAAGCCGGAAACTGTGACAAAACTGTATACCCCCAGTTCAATTTCCAGATCGTTCTGCAGATCTGAAAACCATTCACCGGACGTCGGCATTTCCCCTGTGTCAGACTGCGCTTCCTTCTGCAGTACCGGCTTTGTTTCCTCTCCCGGCAGGCACAGCAGCAACAGAAGACTGCTGCCCTGCAGGTGCCATACTTTAAGCATCCCCCGGACTTTCCTTTCGAGAATAAAATGAGTGACATCGGTTATCTTATATCCCGCAAGCCTCGAAAGGTCGATCTTCATCACCGCCGCCCTGAACACACTCCCCGCATCTTTAAGACCGAGTTTCTCAAGATACTGCTCCCGCTCCGCCTCACCCTGCTCTCCCCCCAGAAAGGAAAGAAACTCCACCTTCCGGTCAATCATGGAGTCCTGTTCCTCCTCCATCTGGTTCAGCTTCTGTATACAGTTTGTCAGAGCCTTGACCAGTTCTTCCTCATTGATCGGCTTTAGGATATAATCCTCCACATCCAGCCTTACCGCAGCACGTACATATTCAAATTCGCTGTAGCCCGATAAAATCACAAATCGCATCGCACGATCCGAACGGCGCACCTGTTCTATCAGCTCCAGACCGCCCATCAGCGGCATGCTCACATCCGTGACGATAATATCTGCCTTTTCCTTTTTCAGCATTTCCAGCGCTTCCATACCGTTGTGTGCTTTATGTACGATTGTAAGCCCGAGCGCTTCCCAGTCAATAATATTCTCCAGTCCCAGAAGGATAAATTCTTCATCCTCCACCAGCATCACTTTTCTCATCACAGTTCCTCCCGGAAAACAGTCTGTGCGCTCTCTTCCCGCAAAATCTTAAGCGTCACCGTCATACCGCCTGCCACATTTTTATCAAGACGAAGGCCGCATGTCTGTCCATATACGGCCCTCAGCCGACGATTCACATTCGACAGCCCCATCGACTTGTGCACATCCAGCTCACCCGCAGAGAGCGCGGCATTTTTTTCCGCCATCTCATCCTCTGTCATACCCCTCCCGTTATCCGTAATCTCAACCCGGATATAATCTGCTCCGTCAGAACACACCCGGATGCAGATCCGGTTATCGTCCGCCTCCAGCCGGATACCATGGGCAAAATAGTTCTCCAATACCGGCTGTATCACAAACTTAATGATGGGAACCTGCAGAAACTCTTCTTCACAGTCCACCTCCCACGAAAATTTATCATGGTATCGGTATTCAAACAGCTCCATATATTTTTTCGCATAATGTAGTTCCTGCGCAAGCGCAATAACGTCCGCTTCTTTTAACTGACTCTGAAACATGGCCGCCATGCTGTAGAGCATACGCCCGACTTCCCTGTCCCCGTTGCAGATCGCCTTCATCCGGATCGCCTCAAGGGTATTATAGAGAAAATGAGGGTTGATCTGGCTCTGAAGCGCCGCCATCTCCGCATTTTTCTGCTCAATTTCCGCAAGATAACTTTTTTGTATGTAGCGGTCCAGATCCTGACACATCAGGTTAAAACTGTCCGCGATGATATCCAGTTCGTCCCACTTTTCATGGTGGGCGATCCTTGTATCCAGATCGCCTTTTTTTACCCGCTCCATCCCGTCGACAATCTCGTCCAGCCTTCGCCTGATTCCGGAAACATAAGCGTAAATCCCCGCCTCCCCCGCTCCGATCAGCAGAATACTGACCGCGAGAATCGTCAGGAAACTAAAAAATGATAAACGTCCCGCCTCTTTCTTTTTCAAAATAGTGAGAACACGATAATTTCCCGCTGCCTCCTCCGCCGCATAGACGCCGGCCTCTTTTTCGATATCGCTGGCGCTGCTGTCCGGATCCCACACCGCTTCCGGATCCGACAGGAAAACGGTCTCATTCTCCTCGTTGTACACGACAATCTGGGCCATATCATAAAATGCTTCAATTTCAAGCAGAGGCTGTCCTGAAAATCCCAGTTCTACCCACCCGAGCTCCTCCAGAGAGACCGGATCAAGCAGTTTTTTCCGAAAACAGATCACTTCCCCGTTTCCGTCCATATGCACAGACGTCCCGGCAGCCAGTTCCGCCTGTTGTCTTGTCCGCCTGTCCCGGCGGCTTGTCCCGTCCGCCTCATAAGTAGTCAGTATTTCCTGTCTGAAACTGTAAAGCCGGATGCTGCAAACCCGGCTGTTACTTGTAAATATTGAAGAAAAAAAGTCCTCGACCCCGGAATAAGACACGGAAGCACTGTTGCCATACCGGTTGAGCCTGAACTTTATGTATTCGTCAACATCATCGGAAATGTAGTGCTGTAGTTCTTCCAGATCATTGTATGAATTGTATAAGATATTGTGAATATAATCGGTGTTTTCAAGGCACTCCAGAATGTAATCCCGCACGCCTGTCCCCACCATTTTCATATATTCCAGATTTGTCTCCTGCGTCTGTATCTTCGACGCCGAAAGTGAATATGCGGCAAGCAGCCCCACCGCGCAGACAAGAATCAGCGTGTAGACAAGCTGCAGCTTCCGGAATAGCTGTCTGGAATCCCCCTTCATGCCCTTATCCTTTCCCGACCGCACTTTCGCTTAAAATCCGTATTCTGCCCGCTTTTGCTGCACAGCCGCATATTCTCATTTCATATGCGGCTGTGCTTATGATCTTTACAGCGGATATCGTTACTTTCAGACTTCAAAAAGCAGCGTCACGATCTCGTACGGCTTTACCGTGAGTATAATCTCCCTCGTCTGCTCCCAGTCGCCGAGCGGACGTTCTCTCAGATCGCTGACGCAGTATTTTTTCCAGTCAAATCCGGTTCTGACCCCGATCCGGTTCGTTCCTCCCGTAAAATCATGGAAACGCACCGCGACATATCTGCCGTCTTCCGTCTTTTTGACTGCATCCAGTTCCACACATTCCCTGTCAAAGGAAAGAAAACTCTCAAACGGCAGCGACACTTTTCCTGTCTTTACGGAAAGCGGCACATTCAGTGCGGCGGCTTCCTGCACCACCCCGCCTTCCACAAAGCTGCCTCTGTGCGGATACAGGGCATAGGTAAAAACATGCTCTCCCTGATCCTGGCTGTGATCCGGATGCGTTGCCGCTTTCAGCAGCGTGATGCGAAGCATGTTATCCTTCACATCATGCCCATACTTACAGTCATTGAGAAGGCTGACGCCGTAACCATATTCTGACAAATCCGCAAAACGATGCGCCACCGTTTCAAATTTTGCCTGATCCCAGCTCGTGTTCCAGTGATTCGGACGCCGCACATTGCCGTACTGTACGTCGAACGTTCCATATGTGGTGCGGATATCCACCGGAAAAGCGGCTTTTAATAACTGATGTGTCTCATGATAATCGACCCTGGTAGCAAAATCAATTCTCCGGTCTGCAGCGTATAAAATCATATCCTGCGCAAGCACAGAATGCATGTACTTCCACTCCATATGGACCACCAGCCTGAGCGGCCCGCACTCTGTAACCTCATACGCCGTCAGTTCCGTGATCTCGCGCATCTTTTCCTGATAAAAGATATCGATATCCCACGCGTCATTGCCGAGCGGCTTGTCCTCAAACAGCTGCAGTACATTTGCCCTCTGCCCTTCCGGGACGACTTCGCGGTCTGCTTCTCTGTCATAAAGACGCACAATCTGGCCGTAATCATTTAACGTGAGCTGATAAAACGGCGTTGTAATCTGACGTCCGTCCACAGTAAACATGGTATCCGAAACAACACTGCCGCCTTCACAGACATCGGCCAGCTTCACCTGCGCAAAGCCCATCGGAGGCACTTTTAAGAATCCCACGAGCAATCCGCCTTTCACGCGCTGTGCCGGCAGCCTCGTACCGTCGGAAAGCCGCGCTTCCTGCGCTTTTGTATCCTCGATGAAAACACAGCCGCCCTGCGCAAATGCATTTGCGTTGATCACCGTGTACGTGCCTTCCTCTTTCTCTGTTACATTTTCCAGAAAATCTTCTTCAACTTCCAGCCCGATCTTTTCAATCAGCGCGTAGTCCTTCTTGCAGTCCTCATACACCTCAAAAATGGAAGAACCCGGAATGATATCGTGAAACTGGTTTGTCAGAAGCGTTTTCCATCCCACCGTCAGCTTCTCCTGCCCGGCGAGCGCGAGACTCCCCCCCGCGAGCGCACGCATTACGGCAAACCACTCTGCTTCGCGGTATAAAAGCTCCATTTTCCGGTTCATCCGCTTATTATAGGCATGACTCGTATATGTGCCCCGGTGATATTCCAGGTACAGCTCCCCGTCCCATGTATTGACATACTGATCGGTCTGCTCCACATTTTCTTTCAGCTTTTCAAAATACGCACCTGCCGTCGACGTCTTAAGATTGGGCAGCCCCGGTATCCGGTCAATTCTGCGCCGCCGCTCAAGATTATCACGGTTGACGCCGCCTCCGCCGTCTCCAAATCCGTAGGCAATCAGAAGGTCACGGTTCATCTCCTTTTCACTGTATGCGTCCCAGACCCCCTTTACCGTCCGCGGAAGAAGCTCACCGTTGTACGTGTAAAACCAGCTTCCCGGCTTCGCATCCGGTGTCGGCGTCGTGATAAAATGTGTCAGGACGCAGCTCCCGTCGATGCCTTTCCAGTAAAATGTGTCATGCGGCATACGGTTATACTGATTCCAGCTTATTTTCGTCGTCATAAACGTATCGATACCGGATTTCTTTAAAATCTGCGGCAGAGCCCAGGAATAGCCAAACACGTCGGGCAGCCACAGATAGTGGACATCTTTTCCAAACTCCTGCTCGATAAATCTGCTTCCGATCAGAATCTGCCGCGTCAGCGACTCACCGCTGGTCAGATTACAGTCTGCCTCCACCCACATCGCGCCGTCCGCTTCCCAGCGTCCCTCCGCCACACGCTCTCTGATCGATTCGTACAGCGCAGGAAAATCTTCTTTTATATATGCATAAAGCTGCGGCTGGGTCTGCAGAAAAATGTACTCCGGAAACATTTCCATCATCCGCATCACGGTAGAAAATGACCGGGAACATTTTTCCCGCGTATGTTTCAGCCGCCAGAGCCATGCCGTGTCAATATGCGTGTGTCCCACCGCATATACATTGATCCGTGAATGCTTGTCCATCGCGTCGATCTTTTCGTTGAGCAGGTCGTCCGCCTGCGCCACTGAGGTATAAAATTCCGCACTGCCCGGCTCGCTCCAGTCGATACAGTGCAGTGCCCGGTCCAGATTGGCCAGCAGTTCATGGCGGATGGCATCGTCTGCATCCAGCCGGTCAATGGTATCTAAGACCGCGTCCGCCATATAGTACAGATCGTCCGTCGCCTCATCAAGCCAGCCGAGTTTCGCCGTTTTCAGCCTGTGAATCTGATCTTTCGGATGACCGCCCCCTTCCAGTCCCGACCACAGACGGAACGTCAGACTGACTGTCTTTCCATACAATTCTTTCTTGAAAAAAACTTCCTTGTGGTTGCTGTCGACCCCCTGATACGGCTCTCCGTCCAGATACAGCATTGCCTCAAAACCGGAGTTTCCTCCTGCTCCCGTCCGCCCGAAATCAAATACGCCGACGGCCCTTCTGCCGCTCCACTCTGCCGGGATCACGGCGTCAAGATGCAGCCAGAGATACCTGTCCCTGCCTTTCCAGATATCGCCGGGATACATCGTCTCCCAGTCTTCACCGGACGCTGCCGGCGGCGTGGGATTCGTCTTCCCCTCGCAGTCCTCTTTTACAAGGAAATGATCGAACCTCCTGACGTCTCTGTAACGATACTTTAACAGTTCCTCTACACGGCATCTGAGCTTTTCAAAGGTAAAAAACATGTCCCTTTCCTCCTAATTTCTAATTTATCTTATACTATGTTATTTCGGGGAAAGGGACAACTATGAAAATTCTATTTTTACTGTAAAAGCTCTTGATAGCTGATAACCGGGACAACCCGCCTGCCGGAGTCCCACAGGACCGTTTCGGTCCTGTGAAACCTTCCGGTATTCTGGCTACTCTGTTTCCGTGGATTCGCCTGCCACAGCCTCATCCGCCGCCTCGGTGGATTCTCCCGCAACAGCTTCTGCTGCCGGTTCACTGCCGGCTGCCGCCGCACCGGCACCGTCCACTGTGCCGTCCACACCGTAAACCTCGATCTCATAGATACGCGCCGCCGTGTCGGACCCCTGCGTCGGCTTCACAACGGATACTTTCACAAATCGCGCATTCACCGGAGCAAAAGTATCATTCGTCTGTCCCAGCGTGTTTCTCGTCACAGTCTTTACATCCGTAAACTCTGCTCCGTCCTCACTCACCGAAATCACATAACTCTTTGTGTTCATATCCGGCGACTCTCCGCCTGCCTCAGCGTGGGAAATCACAACACTGCTGATCGTCCTGACATCACCGAGATCAATCGTGATCTCATGAGGCGGCGTGCCGGTTGCACACCATTTCTTCGTCACATCACCGTCTACGGCAAATTCGGGCGCCTCGTTGGAATTGACAAACGCCGTCGCCTCCGTCTTGCTTCCCTGGGAAAGCAGCGCAAGATCGCCTGCCGCCGTATCGGCTACCATAATATAAGCTTTCTCTGTCTTCTCCGCTTCGCCGTCCGCATTCTTCGCCTTCATCGTGACGGTATAAACGCCAGGCTGTGCATAAGTGACCGTCGGAGCCGTGTCGGTACTCTCTGCCGGTTCTCCTCCCTCAAATGTCCACTCCACATCCGTCGTATTCTGGGAAGCAAGGCTTGCAAACGTCACTTTCATCCCCGGCCCGATCAATGTGCGGTCTGCCGTAAAGTCAGACTTCGGAAGACTATTGTTCGGCCAGTCCATCGTAACCGTTGCGCCCTCGCCCTCGACAAGTGCCTTGCTGACCGGAATGACCTCAAAATTGGACTTGTTCGTGTCGTCCGTTCTTGGCAGCGTGTTGATATAGAAGCACGGATTATTGGAAACGCCAAGGAGCGATTTTGTTCCGTCCTGATTGATGCGGAAAATCTCATAGTACTCGGCCGGCGTATCTGCAGTCCACGAAAGTCTTACCCCTGCCAGCATTGCATCCTCATCAAATTCACTTCCGTCCACCTTCACATCCGTAACGGTTCCCGTTCCGACCGATGCCACATCACCGATCGAAATATTGCCGAGCAGGAGCTGGTATGCATCGTCTGCCGCATCCGACACAATCCGGTACGAAATCGCTGTCACCGTCCTGCCCGCTGCCTCTGACACGTCATAACTGATAGTTGTCCAGTCCTCGCCAACTTTCGCATCCCCCGCAGCTGTCACGCTTGAGCCGTCCTCAAGTGTCAGCACCAGCTCTAAAGCCGTAGGCTGTGACGCCTTCGCCGTCGTCGTAAACGCGGTTCCCTCCGCGATGGGAAGCGCTGCGCTGTATAATTTTATCGTTGTAGCCGCACTGGCATCCATTTTTCCAAACAGGCGCAGACTATTTCCGCCGTAGTACGCATCCGCCATATAAAAGCTCGGTGTCAGCGCGTTTCCGCCCTCATTTTCCATAATCCAGCGATAGGTCGGAAGTACATCGGCAATACTTCTGTTATTCCAGTCCAGATTGGAAACCATCTCCCCACGGATGAAGAAATTGTAGCCGTTTCCAACGTTGAAGTTTGTCGAAAACGGAAGAGAAGTCAGAGCCGTACGCTCGACAACATAAGTGGAGACCCCGCGCCATGCCGTCGGATCGGTCAGTTCCACATCGAGAGAAGGATCTCCCTTTCCGTTGACCCAGATCACGTTCTCCTTCTTTTCCATATCAATCGGGTCGCTTGCATTCTGCCATGCCCAGCTCGGACAATAAAGGCCCAGCGACGTATATGTACCGCCCTCCGGATTTTCAAACAGATCCCAGCGCTCCGGCGTCATGTAGCCGTTTGACTGGATATCCATGCCCGCATACAGATCGTATGGGTCTGCGCCGATCTCCGCCGCCTTCTCCGCCGAAGCCTTAAGAAGTTCCTGATCAGCAAGTTTATCCTCGGTCCACCAGAAATTCAAGAACATCGAATCCGATAAAGCATTGCCTTCCGCGTCCACCATATATGCAGCGTTCTGATCCGTCAGTGCGTTCTGCCAGTCCATTTTTCCGTCAACCGTCATGGAATCATAATAAACGATCTCCAGATCCGGATATGCCGTCTTGAACGCTTTGATAAACTCCTGCATCAGATCCGCATGCTCTTTTGACAATGTCTCGGAACCGGTCGCCTCTGTCTCCTGGTTGATAAACCATCCGTCAAAACCATACGTCTGCGCAACTTCCGCCAGCTTATCAATGATCGGGAAACTGCCGTCCTCATCCTTCGTCAGGAACGTATCCAGCCACTCCAGCTTCCCACCGTGTGCTTCCTGTGGGAAAAAGCAGGTTCCGATCACCTTTACGCCGTTTTTATGCGCCATATCGGTCACATCCGGGCTCGGCGCCACGATCAGTCCTTCGCCGGAAGACCCTCCCCAGTAAACAAGGAGATCGACGTACTGCAGATAACCGAACGTGTTTGCCTTAAAGCGGTTCAGGCCATGCGGGGAATTGCCGCTGGTGCTGCTGTTCATGATCGAAATCGCCATCACCTGCGTATCCTTGTTCTGACTGCTGTTTACCGTCTGAAGTTTCTCGCGGTCCGCTCTCTCTGCCAGCGGCACAGTGCTCACGTTGTAGGCAAGATCCGGATCTTCATCGGCCTTCCACTCCAGAAGCTGCTGCGGAAACCAGTACGAAGACTCTGGCTGATCGTTCATGACAACCTCTTCGTTCACGTTTTCCTCCGTGATAAGGTAGGCCGCGTTTCCCTGCGCGCCTTCCTCCGCCGAATCCCCCGCTCCGGCGTCCTCCTGCTCCGGCACGTCCGACGCACCGTTTTCCGTGGACTCCGGTTTTGTCGGCTGCGTCGTCTGGCTGCTCTGCGTGTTCTGACATGCAGCAAGTCCGAGCAGCATCGCTGCGGACATTCCCCCTGCAAATGCACGACGCAGCATAAGTTCCAGTTTCTTTCGTTTCATAGAGTTTCTCCCTCCTTTTATATTCGAAGGCGTCCGGAAACTGTTTTCGTGTTCCCTGACGCGCTTCTTCTCCATATTCAGCCGGCTTCACGCTCCAGCTCCAGCATTCCCAGCCTGACAGCCCCTAAAATCCCCGGGTCCTCACCCAGAGCCGGCGGGATGATATACTCGTCAATCCGGTCACACAGCATCTCATGGTGCACATATCCGTTTAACAGTTCCTTCACGCGTTCACGCACCATACCAAACAACTGCTCCTGATGCATGACGCCCCCCCAGAGGATAATCCTCTGCGGAGAATAAGTGACAATATAATCCGCCAGAGCCTGTGCAATATAATATGCCTCCATCTCCCAGACTTCAGCGCGGTCCGCAAGCTCCGCGGCCGGTTTTCCCCAGCGCTCCCCGATGGCCGGCCCGCTGGCCAGGCCTTCCATGCAGTTGGGATGGAACGGACAGCGCCCTTTATAAGTATCCTTCGGATGCTTTGCCAGAAGAATATGCCCTCCCTCCGGGTGCACCAGACCATGCAGCAGACCGCCGTTTACATAAACGCCTACGCCCACTCCGGTTCCGACCGTAATATAAATAGCCGAATCACATCCCTTTGCCGCCCCCCAGGTCACCTCTCCGAGGACGGCTCCGTTGACATCGGTATCAAATCCGACCGGAATATGCAGGGCATCCTTAAAATACCCGACAATATCACAGTCCTCCCAGCCCGCTTTCGGCGTCTTTGTGATATGTCCATATGAAGCGGAACTGCGGTCCAGATCAACGGGACCAAAACATCCGATCCCCAGAGCCGCGATCTCCCACTTCCCGAAATAAGAAACAATCTCCCCCAGTGTCTCCTCCGGCAGTCTCGTCGGCAGCGAAATACGGTCTTTAATCTGTCCCTTCTCATCGGCGACAGCACAGACCATCTTCGTTCCGCCTGCCTCTATTCCGCCAATCAGCATAATATATCCCTCCTTTTTAAGCGCTCCCTGCCGCGAAGCAGATCCGCATACCAGAATACAATCTCCGAAATACGGTTCAGCTCCGATTCCAGACTTACGCTGCGCCACAACATTTTATAGTGCATGAACCACTCCTCAAGCCGTTCCGCAAGACGGAAAAGCTCTGTCTGGCAGTCTTTCTGGTTCCTGTTTTCTCCGCCCTGCAGTCTTTCTGCCAGCAATGCCCCGATCTCATTCCAGATCATAATTCCGTCAATCGTAATATCCCATGCCTCCATAATCCCGCGCCCGGCACTGTCCATCTGTGCGACTGCACTCTGAATCTGTCGGCGCAGCCCGCGAAGCTTATCATTTGCCCCTGCGGCGCGCTCTGCCGCCGCCATTTCTTTCATCACACCCGCTGCATCCAGATCCTTAAGCAGGGTTTCCGGCTCCCCGAGCTCCTTTACCTCATAGTAAAGCACAGCGTCATGCCAGCTGAACAGCGCGTGTTCCGGAATCCCGGCCAGAAGATTCACGACCGTCTGCGACAAATCATGATATTCCACGCGTGCAATCTGCCGGTTCATATCTTCAAACGGAATCGTCTCATGATTCCATGAAAATGCCGCCCCGTAAATCATTCCGGGCACGGAGTACTCCGGATGATTGATATGTCCATAATCTCCCCAGTCGGTATTTAAGACACCGACGGCATTGTATTTTTTTGCATATGAGCACATGCGCACAATATTCTGATAGGAATCCCCGATCAGATTCATCCACTGATTCCAGCCGCAGACGCCGGGGCAGAGATACTGCTTTACCCCTGTCTCCGCCATCACACGACTCTCGTAATCCCTCTGATCGGGCAGATAGCCCCATGTCAGACAGACTGTCTCCTGCGGCAGCTCATGCACAAGCTCCGGCTCGCCGCAGATCACATCCCCCCAGAACATTGGCTGTTTTCCCCGCTCTGTCAGAAATGTACACAGCTCTTTTACGTAATCGATATAGATCCGGTGAACGCCGTTCTTCTCTGCCAGCGGCCTTGCCTTCCCTTTTCCCAGATCAAATGTCTCGTCCGCACAGAGATTGAATTTATCCGAGGTAAAGAGCGCCATATATTCTTCCAGCATCCCTTTCATCAGCGGCAGCACCCTCTCGTCCGCCACATTGACTGTATGGTGGCGCATCCGGTCAAGAAACGAAAACGGCTGCCGCCAGGAATCCTTAAGCTCGCAGAGCTCCCCGTATGTTCTTGTGGACAACAGCGTACAGAGATGACCAAAGCTTGAAAGCGAAGGAACAAGCTCCACATGCCGCTCTCTGCAATAACGGTCCAGCGCAAGGATATCCTCCGCCGTAAGCGGCGTCTGATCCCGCCACATCTCCGAAAATCCTCTGAAAAGGTAGGTGTGCTCTATGTAGAGCTGGAACTGGTTTACCTTATAGCGGCACAGGCGGTCCACTGTCTTTTTCAGCTGCGCCAGCGTGAGCACACGCCCTCTCGTCTGATCCAGATAATACCCGCGATGCAGCAGATCGGGCCGGTCCTCAATCCTTACACATTCAAATATACCGCCGCACTGTTCCGCCATCTGGCAAAGTGTCTGTACGGCATAGAGGACGCCTGCGCCGTCTCCGCCTGAAGCTGTGATTCTGTTCTCGTCCACTGTTATGGTGTATTCCTGCGGAGAAAGCGCCTCTGAGAGTGTGAGGAACAGATCTCCGTCTTCCGGAACCCCCGCTGTGACGGCGGGGGTGATTCCGGCTGATTTACCGATACATTCCTTCAGGATTCCTGCATAAATCATCCCGTTTTCAAGGATTTCGGGCGAAATCACAATTCTGCTCCTATAACCCAGACAGAATGTCCCCGCCTCTGTTTCTATTTTTTTTGGCTGTGGTATCAGATACATCCGGATATTCCTTTCGTTCTATACAACCTTCACGGTCACAACTTCATATGGTTTTAGTGTCAAAGCGATTTTGTTTCCTTCCACCTGCGCCTCTGCTTCCGTCTCCTCCAGCAGATTACAGATATATGCCTTTTCAAACGGACGATCAACCGTAAGATGCGCCTTCGTCAGCGCGTTCTCCGATTCGTACATGCGCAGTACAATTCCGTCTTTCTCTTCCGACACTTTGACGGTCTCAAGGACAACATTTTTTCTGTCTGCCGATGCCAGCGAACAGGATGCCCCCGGCGCTCCGCCATTCACCACGAGCGCAGGCTGATTCAGCCTGTAAGCCTCCGTCACCGTACCTGCCTCGCGCCATCCTCCGGCATGCGGATACAGCGCGTAGGTAAAGAAATGTTCTTCCTGATCCGTCACCGGATTTGGCTCAATCCCCGACTTAATCAGCGTCAGCGCGATATTGCTGTCCCTGACAGAATGACCATACTTGCAGTCGTTGAGCAGACTGACACCATAATGGCCCTCCGACACATCCATCCACTTCTGTCCGCAGCTCTCAAACCGCGCTTTATCCCAGCTCGTATTCTGATGCGTCTTTCTCGTCAGATTGCCAAACTGAATGTCAAACGTTGCCTCATCCGTGTGCACATCGACCGGAAAATGCACCTTCAGCAGATGCTGGTGTTCTTTCCAGTCTACATACGTCTCAAATTCAATGCGTCTGCTTTTCGCATAAAAATGAATCTTCTGGCGGATAAGGGAGCTGCTCACCCTGCGGGTAATTTCCAGCGTCATCCGCACCGGACCGTTTTCCGTCCACTCCATAGCCGTCACGTCGTCCACGTCCCAGAACTTTTCCGTATAATAAATGTCAATATCCCAATTGTCATAGTAAATCGGTTTATCCTCGTACATCCGCATCAGATTGGCTCTCTCGCCTGCTTTTAGTACTTCCCGGTCGTTTTCTTTGTCATAAATCCGGGTAAACAGCCCGTTTTCATCGAACTCGGCAATATAATACGGTGTCTCAAGCCGCCTGTCGCCCTCCAGAACAAACGGGGACGGAATGTGTTCCGGCGCTTTTGCCTTCGCGAATGTCCGGTATCCCTTTGACGGCAGATTTTCCACATAGGCAACCGCCCCCTCCGCCGTCTTCTGTACCGGATAGAGATTGCCTTCCTCGTCGGCAAGCGCCTCCGCCCAGGCCCCGTCCAGCATGATCACATCATTGCGCGTGCTGCCGGTCGTGTTAAACACCGTGACGCCGTCGCCTGCTCCCGCAAGCGCTTCCATCCTCTCCTGTTTTAAAGCCCCGCACATTTCCGCGATCTCCGAGTACTCTTTCTTCGTCACTTCATACACTTCATGGATACTTGAGCCGGGCAGGATATCGTGAAACTGGTTCAGAAGCACCTTTTTCCACATCGCCTCCAGCTCTTCTTCCGGATATGGCAGCTTCCCCTGCGCCAGCACGCCCAGCAGTTCCAGATCCATCAGACCCAGCTCTGATTTGCGGTTGGAGCGCTTGTTTCTCGCCATAGAGGTATATGTCCCGCGGTGGTACTCAAAATAAAGCTCACCCACCCACACCGGAAGACGTGCATGATCTTTTACGCGCTCGTTTAACTCGTCAAAATAGGTGCGCGCAAACGCCTGTCGGACCGCCGGGATGCCCTTCACTCCTTTTTCCATCCGCACGGAAGTCTCAAGCATCTCCCTGTCGGGACCGCCGCCGCCGTCTCCATAGCCATAGGATATCAGGATGTCATTATTGATGTCCTTATTCTGATAGCGCATCCATCCGCCCATAATGGAATCCGGGTGCAGCCTTCCATTGTAGGTGGTAAAAAACCGTTCCGTCGGCTGGCCTACATCCAGCGTGGTGATAAGATGCGTCAGAATCTCCGTCCCGTCAATGCCGCGCCAGAGCATCGTATCGTAAGGCACCTTGTTAAACTGATTCCATGCCAGTTTCGTCGTCATAAAATAGTCGATACCGCATTTTTTCATAATCTGCGGCAGGGCTCCGGAATAACCGAACACGTCCGGCAGCCAGAGAATCCGATTATCCAGTCCGAACTCCTCCCTGAAAAACCGCTTTCCGTGCAGGAACTGGCGCACCAGAGATTCGCCGGAAGTCAGGTTACAGTCTGCCTCCACCCACATGCCGCCTTCCGGTTCCCATCGCTTTTCCTTCACACGTTCCTTTACTTTTTCGTAAAGCCCGGGATAACGCTCCTTTAAAAATGCATAGAGCTGGGGCTGGCTGGACATAAACCGGTAATTCGGGTATTCGTCCATCAGCTTTAAGACCGTCGCAAAACTCCTGGCCACTTTTTCCCTCGTCTGTGCGACCGTCCACCACCATGCCACATCGATATGCGTATGCCCGATGCAGGTCGCAATCACATCCTTATACCCGGCATGATCTGTGTACAGCTCTTTCTCGACAAAGTCTGTCGCCTCTTTCAGAGACGCATAAAAAGCATCCGAATACGGCGTCCGCAGATCCAGAAGATTTACCGTCCCGTTTAAAATGTGCTCGATCTCCTTCCGGTTGCGGTCTTCCGCATCCATCCGTGGAAACGCCGCCAGCGGAACCCAGATATCATAGTAAAGCTTTTCAATATCGGCGTCCACTTCACGCATTTCCACAATCAGATGAAACTCCGAGTGCAGTATGCCGGAATACGCCTGCAGCTGCAGATCCCAGGATTCTCCCGAAACAGCCTTCCGCGTCAGCAGCACCTCCCGGTGGTTCATGTCGATCCCCTGCACCGGCTCCCCGTTCACAAAGAGCAGAAACTGCGGATTCTTCGCATCATCAGGCTCATCAATCTGTGTGCAGACATACATCCACATATTTTTTCCGTTCAGCTCTTCCGGCACGGTAAACGTCGTCTTAAACCAGTAATGACGGTCCTTTCCATACCAGTGCATCTTTCCGCTGTCAAATACTTCCCAGGGCGCCGCATCCTCTGCCGCCTCTTCGGGTGTGAAAAAAGTTCCCTCTTTGTACTCCCATTTTTCAATCGGCAGATGCTGTTTTACTTTCAGCTTTTTCAGCTCGTCACAGATCCCCGCAGCCCTTTTGTCCAAAAAGTCCATATCCTCTTCCTCTCCTGTTACATGTTACATATGATGTTCTTTCAGATAGGATAATATCTCATCTACGGTCGTGAAACAAAGTCCCGTCACCGTGTCCGCACATCCGTAATAAATGGCAATCCTGCCCGTATCTGCGTCGCCAAGCGCCGCGCACGGGAAAACCACATTCGGGACATCTCCTACGCATTCATAGTATTCCATGGGCGCAAGAATATAATCCTTTGAGCGGTACAATACTTTCCACGGCTCATCCAGATCCAGCAGGGCAGCTCCCATGCGGTAGACAAAGCCGTTGCAGGTCGTGATGACACCGTGGTAGATCAGAAGCCAGCCCTCATCCGTCTCGATCGGAATCGGTCCCGGACCCACTTTGGTGCACTGCCATGCGGATGCATCCCCCGGCACCGGGCTCATGACGTGGCGGTGCCTTCCCCAGAATTCCATATCATGACTCTGGCTGATAAAAATATCTCCGAACGGCGTGTGTCCGTTGTCACTGGGCCTGCTGAGCATCATATACATCCCGCCGATCTTTCTGGGAAACAAAACCCCGTTCCGGTTGCACGGCAGAAATGCATTCTCAAGCTGTACAAATTTTTTAAAATCAAACGTATAGGCGACACCGATCGTCGGCCCGTGGTAGCCGTTGCACCAGGTAACGTAATACCGGTCCTCCAGAAAACAGACTCTCGGGTCATAACGGTACTCTCTCGCCAGGATCTCCCCGTCGGCTCCCGTAAACTGCACCGGCGTATCCTCGATCTCCCAGTGGATGCCGTCCTTACTCTTTCCGACAAAAATATCCATGCTGATCGACCTGCTGTCACAGCGGAATACCCCCGCGAAACCGCCCTCAAACGGAACCACGGCGCTGTTGAATACGCTGTTGGACACCTTGTTGCCGTCCCTTCCGATAATCGGATTTGCGCTGAAACGCCACAGCGGCATCTTAGCGCCTTCCGGCTTTTTTTCCCATGGAATATCCGGTAATGACTGTCCTATAATCTTACTCATATTTTTCCTTGTTTCCCCTTTCCGGTCGCTGTTATGAGTTAACTTTTGTTGTAATCAAACATTAACATTATGTTCCAGCTTTGTCAATATTATCTTGTCCATTTTGCCTCTGTTCTTTGTATGATTTGACTAATTTCACCAAAGTCGCTTCTCAGATTCGTGCATATTTTTTCATTCAGACGCCTTCTCCATCCATTATTGTTAACAAATGTTGCATTTTTATTATCTTTCACTGTCTCCGATTTACCAGGCGCCTCGAAAAAGTCAATATCAACCATTTTTTTGCTAATATTGTATCTGATATTTCCTTGTATTTCCAAGTATTATAATACATGTCAGATGGAACACATCAGACAGGGAAACACAATATCAACAGAAATATAAGGAGGTAATTATTATGTTGAAAAAATGCAGAACATTCTTTATGGAAAATATAACCGCTGCTGCGATCGGTATGGCGTGCCTTAATGGTGCCGACTACCGTCCTTACATGGATATTTAACCGCAGCACACTCATCCTTTGAAAAAACGCATCCGACACCGGTTTCCCGGTGTCGGATGCGTTTTTTCTGCTTCGGAGCAAAACAAAAAACTCCCTGTTTCCTCCGTCCCCCAGATGTGATAAAATAAAACCATCCGGCTGCGGCCGGACGATCTGACAACTAAAAAACTTCAGCAAAAACAATACAGACAGATATTACAATTATGAACAGCAATAAAAAGACAGATACTGCACTCTACATCACAGGCTGGGTTCTGCTTCTCTCCGGCTTCATTGTCCTCTCGGCGGCCAGACGGTATTCCTTTGACCCCGTCAGACTTCTTCCGCCCTGCCCGTTTCACACCATAACCGGCTTATACTGCCCCGGCTGCGGCGGGACACGCGCCGTCTGCGCCCTGCTCCGCGGTGATATCCTCCGCTCTCTTAGGTTTCATCCACTGGTTCCTACAACGGCCGCCGCCGCAGGCTGGTTTATGATCAGCCAGACGATTGAACGCATCTCGGGCGGCAGGATCAGAATCGGTATGCACTTCAGGGAAATCTGCCTGTGGGCCGCCCTTTTTCTCCTCTCCGCCAATTTCCTCGTAAAAAATGCGGCGCTCATGGTCTGGCACATCGATCTTATGCCGGTATAAAAAATACCGGCATCTCTCACATTCATGTTAACTTTTGTTAAATTTTCTTGTTTTTCCCCTTTTCCGATGCTATACTGAGATCAGTCCCCTGCGGACATTTGCATTCTGGTATCTGATTTTTCAAAAGAGGTTTTCAATGAGTAAAGTAACAATGCAGGATATCGCGGACGCGCTGGGCATCTCCCGCGTCACGGTATGGAAAGTATTTAATCACCACTCCGGCGTCTCCCAGACGCTTCGGGAAGACATACTGAATAAGGCAAAAGAGATGGGATACGTCAAGGCCGGACAGCCCTCTTTTTCCTCCGACGCGGAAAAAACCGTCTCTCTGATCGTATCCAGGCCGGACTCCTCTACCTTCTGGACAAACATCATCCACCGGCTGGCACAGGAGCTTTCCCTTCATAATATAAATCTGATGTACACTTACGTTCCCACTGGCTACACGGACGGTTTTCTCCTGCCTCCCGTCTTAACCGGCGGAAGCGTTAAGGCTGCAATCGTCTTAAACGTCTATGACGCCAGACTGGCACATCTTATCAATGAACTCGAACTGCCAAAGGTTTTTCTTGACACCGTTCCGCAGATCAGCACACGCTCGCTCCACGGCGACCTTCTGCTCTTAGAAGGACGCTCTTCCCTTTACCGGATCACCGAATCCGTCCTCTCAAAAGGCCTGACGCAGATTGGTTTTATCGGCGATATCCACTATGCCAGGACAAACCTGGAGCGCTGGGAAGGCTTCCGTGAATGTATGGAAGCACATAACCTCACACCCGATCCGCGCTTCTGTCTGACTGACCCGATCGGTATTTTTTCCTACTACCAGGAACTCTGCCATTTTCTGGATTCCCTCACTGCCCTGCCACAGGCCTTCATCTGCGCCAGTGACTATATCGCGCATTTTCTGCAGCGCTATTTTTCTGAACATACAGACCGGATTCCCGACGGCATCGTCGTGACCGGCTATGACGGGAGCCGGGAATATTCCAATATTGAAGGGCTGATCACAACTGCGGACGTGAAGACAAGCCTGCTCGGAAAGAGGCTGTCCATGCAGATTATTTACCGGATGGAGCACGAAGATGCCCCCTTTGAACTGACCTATATTTATCCCGAAATATTATACAGGGATTCTGTCTTTTTTTAAAACCGGCAGGCAGCAGCGCCGGACGTCTCCGATCTGCCCGCCTGCCGGCCCCTGCCCATATCTATAACGACTTATGGATTGATTTTTTCAGACGGGACGCACAGATTTTCCCCAAAATCCACAACACGAGCAGTCCTGCCGCAGCGCCCAGCGTATCAATCACAACGTCACTGCATCTGCCGGCTCTGCCGGGGACAAAAAGCTGATGTATTTCATCCGTGGCCGCATATACCGCAGAAAACAGAAGAGAAAAAACATAGCATTTTCTCCCCTTCCGCCCCCGGACGGCAAAAAATAAAAATGCAGCCATGCCCAGGACGGCATATTCCGACATATGTGCCGCTTTCCGGATCGGGTGATCCAGCTTTTGCGTATATCGCAGAAGCTCTTCCTCCCGCAGATCCATCCCAAATATCCGGTCTGCCCGGGAAACAATACGGTACGCAACCCCGCCGCTCACCTTCGACGACTCCCCGGCGGGCTGCGCAGAAAACAGAAAAATAATTGTCATCCATCCGGCCAGCAATACCGTCGATGCCAGCCGGTATATCTTCTTCCTCGTATCTCTCACTCCGCTATTCCCCACTCAGCACTTCGATCGCCTTTTGTATCTGATTATCGTACTGCATCTCGTATTCCTCTCCCTCCGGGTTCAGGTACTCATATTCCAGCTCAATATCGGGTTCAATCCCCACTCCGTGAATATAATTTCCGTCTGGCGTAAAATATTTTGCCGTCGTCAGCTTGACGGCATCGCCGTCTTTCAGCCGGAAAATCGTCTGGACAATGCCCTTCCCAAACGTCGTTGTTCCGATCAGCGTCCCATATTTAAAATCCTTGATCGCCCCGGCAAAAATCTCGGAAGCACTCGCACTGTCCTGGTTTATCAGCACCGCGACCGGATAATCCATGTGCGTCTTTCCGTCGGACCTGTACTCCTCCCTCTTCCCGTTCTTATCTTCCGTGTAGACGAGAAGGCCTTCCGGAAGAATCGCATCGAGAATTTCCACAACCGAGTCCACCAGTCCGCCTCCGTTGTACCTTAAATCAATTATCAGCGACTCCATTCCCTGCCCTGCAAGGCTTTCCACTGCCGCTTTAAACTGGGCTGCCGTCTCTTTCTCAAAAGATTCGATCCGGATATATCCGATCCTTTCCGCCGCCATCTCAAAGGCAATGCTCGGAAGCGTGACATTCTTTCGCTCCACATCAAAGGAAAGATATTCATTCGTATCCGGGCGGTAAACTTCAAGATGCACCGACGTGCCCTCTTCCCCCCGGATCAGTTTCACGAGCTCTGTCACCTCCATGGTATCGGCTTCCGTGCCGTCGACCGAGATAATAATATCACCGTCGAGAAGCCCTGCTTCCTCCGAGGGCGTTCCCTCATACACCCTGGAAACAGAGACTGACATGGTATCCTTTTCCTGTTTTAAGCCCGCGCCAATCCCATAATACTGTCCCGTCGTGTCAATCTGCATCTGCCGGTACTCATCCGCATTATAGTAAACAGAATACCGGTCTCCCAGCCCGGAAAGCAGCCCGGCATAAATTCCGTCCCGCAGTCTGTCCCGGTCCGCCTCATCGTAATAATAGAGGTCTACATACGACGTCAGTTCATTTACCTTCGATAAGACTCCTGCGTCTATCACCTGTTCATCCGTTCTTCCTCTCTCCACCAGCATAAACCGGTTTCCCGTTGCAAAACAGAAAACAGAGAGTCCCGCAAACACCGCGAACACTGCCCCTATGGCGCCGATTAAAATTCCGCGGCCGACACCGTCTCCCCTTTTTCCGTTCTCCGTCTCCTGACCATATACCATATTTTGTCTGTCCATTTCTTTCCTTCCTGTCCTGTATACTGACGGATCCTGTCCCGCAAAGCGTTTTTGCGCCCGCTATAAGTTTATGTAAAAATCCCCTGTCCAAAGACAGGGAATTGTGAAAACTTTCTCATCCGCCAAAATAGCCCCACGGGCTGACATAGCTTCCATTTAAAGACACGCCGAAATGCAGATGGTTCCCGGTGGAAATGCCGGTACTCCCTACTTTTGCAATCATCTGACCGGCGCTGACCTGCTGTCCTGTCGATACATGCACTGACGACGCGTGCATATATACCGTATACAGACCGCCTCCGTGATCGATCATCACATAATTCCCGGCCGCGCTGCTATAATTCACTGCCTTTACCGTCCCGGCCGCCGCCGCCACAATATCCGCGCCATAAGCGGCGCCGACATCAATGCCTCTGTGATTCGTCGACGCACCCGAAGTGGGAGAAATCCTTGCGCCGTAATTGCTTGTCACCCGGGTGCTGCTCGGGCAGGGCCAGACGAACGCTCCCCCCGTGTAAGGCTGATTCGCCGCGCCCGCAGCGGCCTTCTCCGCCTCCGCACGCTTAATCTCCGCTATCAGCTCCTCCTGTGCCTGTATCTCCGCGGCATAATAATCGGCCACGCTCTGTGCATCCAGAATGTCCTCCGAGAGAGCAGCAAGCTCCGCCTCCTTCTGCTGCATCAGCGCCGCCACATTCTGTTTATTCTCTTCCACCACCGCTTTCATCGCTTCCAGTTCGGCATAATCCTGTTCGAGCTGCGCCTGCATCTCCTCAATGTCGCGGACCGTCTGCTCATATTCTTCTAATTTCTGGCGATCGTAACTCTCAATCTCCGCGATATACTCCGAAGTATTCATAAACTCCGCGATACCCTCCGTCGAGAGGAGGACATCCAGATAAGAAGTCTGACTGTTCTCATACATAAACTGAATGCGGACTTTCATGTCCTCATACTGCTGCGCCTCAAGCTCCATGGCCGCCTCAAGCTCCTTCTGCGCGTCCACGATATCCTCACTCTTTTCTGTCAGCTCGTTTTCGAGCTCCGTAATGCGCGCAGATATTCCGACAAGCTGCGCATTCAGTTCTTTCACCTTCTCCTGTATATCGCCCTTTTCGTTACGGAGCGCTTCAATCGTCTCTTTTGCTTTTTTCAGCTCGTTCTCCAGCTCGTTCTTTTCTTTCTGCGCTTCCTTTAAGGAAGTCTGTTCCTTTTCTTTCCCCTTTCCTTCCGCCGCCGACGCATGCATCGACAGCCCTGTTGTAAATACAAGCAGACAGACAACTGCCATTTTCCGTAATCCTGTTCTCTTCTTCATAGCCTCCATCATACTTTTAAATGCTTGCGGATTGTGATGCGGCTTCCGATTAGGCCGATGCCGACACCAAGAACGAGCGCAACCGGCAGCAAAGTGTGGAACACCTCTTTTACCGTGAGAAACGACATCATCCCACCGATAAACCGGAACTTTTCTGCGACATATGTAACAATTTTTCCGTAAATCACATAGAGAATCCCCAGAGGAATCGCCGCGCCGATCAGGCCGATGACAATCCCCTCCACGACAAACGGTGCGCGGACAAAGTAGTCGGTCGCACCGATCAGTTTCATAATGCCGATCTCCTCCCGGCGAACCGAGATACCGACTGCAATCGTGTTGCTGATCAGAAAGATTGCAACGCACAGAAGGATCAGTATAACGCCTGCGGAGATATATCCGATCAGCCGGTTAAAATCTGTCAGCGTATTGGCCACCGTCGCCGACTGCTTTACCTCCCTGACACCGTCGACCGACTCAAGATAGGTGACAAGCGCAGACTGCATCGAGATATCGTTCATGTATACCGCATAACTCGCAGAATTTGCAAGCGGGTTGTCTGCCCCGAAGCTCTCCGCCACTTTCTCATTTCCGTCAAAATAGATATCCCTGAAGTAATCCCATGCTTCCTGTGATGAAATAAATTCATAGTGGGATACCTCAACACGGCCGTCAATCAGCTCGCCGATCTCCTCAATGCGCTGTTCCGATATCCCGTGATCAAAGAGAACCGTGACTGCCACGCCGGCTTCCGCATTCCTTACCATCGTCTGAAAATTCATCACAATCATATAAAACAGACCGAACAGAAAAATACAGGCTGTCATCGTCGCAACAGAGGCCAGAGAAAACATCTTGTTTTTCCAGATATTGACAATCCCCTGCTTTATCGTATAAAAAAACGTACTAATCCTCATCGCCGCCTCCGTCCCCGTTTTGTCGGCCGCTCTGAGTATAAAACGGCCTTCCGCCGAAAAAGTCGTCGGCCGCTCCCTCTTCTCCTGAAAATCCCGGCTGTTCCCCGAAATAATCGCTCCCGTACGAAGAAGCCTCCCCGCTTCTGTACAGCGGACTGCCGTCATCCCAGTCCGCGCCGTCATCCCTGACAACGCCTTTCTGCATCTGAATCACACGCTTATTCATCGCCCGCACAATCTCAAGATTATGCGTTACAACCACAACAGTGGTCCCGTTCTGATTGATCTCATCGAGCAGCTCCATAATTTCCCAGGCGTTTTTGACGTCAAGATTCCCCGTGGGCTCATCGGCCAGAAGGATCCTGGGCCGGTTAATCAGCGCTCTCGCAATCGCCACCCTCTGCTGCTCGCCGCCGGAGAGCTGCCTTGGATAGGCGCGATACTTTGCAGCCAGTCCCACCTGCGACAAAATCTTCGGAACATTTTTTCTGATGTTTCTGGAGGATTCCCCAATGACCTGCTGGGCAAAAGCAACATTCTGATAAATATTCCGGTCCTTTAACAGCCTGAAATCCTGAAACACCACGCCGATATCGCGACGAAATTTCGGGATCTGCCTCCTCCTTATTTTGTTCAGTTTTTTTCCGTTTATCGTGATCGTCCCGGCCGTCGGCTCCAGCTCCTTTAGCAGAAGCTTAATCAGCGTCGACTTACCCGAACCGCTGTCGCCGACAATAAATGCAAAATCTCCCGCGTTTATCTCAAGGCTCACGTCATTTAATGCAGGCAGTCCTTCCTTTACATAAGACTTGCTGACATGCTCCAACCTTATCATCCTCTACCTCATTTCCAGTTTAATAGTCCATTGATTCCATATATTTCATATATTTTACTACCATAAGAGCAATTTTAAATGTAATCGCGTCCTCAAATACACGCAGATCCAGCCCTGTATATTTCTGCAGCTTATCCAGACGGTAGACGAGCGTATTCCGGTGAATATAGAGCTGTCTGGAAGTCTCCGATACGTTCAGGCTGTTTTCAAAAAACTTGTTGATCGTCGTCAGCGTCTCCTCGTCAAAATCATCGGGCGACTTTCCATCAAAAATCTCTTTAATAAACATCCTGCACAGCGGAATCGGGAGCTGGTAGATCAGACGTCCGATTCCGAGCGTCGAATATGCAATCACATCCTTCTCCTCGAAAAAAATCTTGCCCACATCCAGCGCCATGCGCGCCTCTTTGTAGGAACGGGACACTTCCTTGATCTCATTCACGATCGTGCCGTATGCCACATGCACATCGCTCTCCGCATCTGCGCGGAACAGATTGACAATCACCTCAGCGGTCCTCCCGAGCTCTTCATATCCTTCATTTTCCCCGACTTCTTTTACGACGATAATATTCTTCTCATCGACTGCCGTCACAAAATCCCTGGTCTTTCCGCCAAAAATACCGCGGATTTTCTCCAGCTCATTGCCGTCCTTGTCACGGTTTGTCTCAACGATAAACACGACACGTCTGACTTCGGTATCGATGTGGAGCTTTTTTGCCCGGTTATAAATATCCACAAGCAGAAGATTATCCAGGAGAAGATTTTTGATAAAATTATCCTTATCAAACCGCTCTTTATATGCTATCAGAAGATTCTGAATCTGAAAACTGGCAATTTTACCCACCATATAGACATCATCGCTGTCACCGCTGGCAAGCAGAATATACTCAAGCTGATGCTCGTCAAATACTTTAAAAAACTGGTACCCGTTTACGACCTGACTGTCCGCCGGCGAATCCACAAACGCCTGGGCAGCCTCGATATATCGGTCAGCCTCCGGAAATGTCGCAGCCAGCACTTTTCCCTCCACGTCAATGATGCACAGGTCTATTCTTGTGATTCCTTTTAATCCGTCAATCGTGTTCTGAAGTATCTGATTCGAAATCATATGCCCCGCTCCTTCTCCAAATGGTTTCTTCTATTTTAATGCAAAACAACAAAAAAGGAAAGAGGAAATGCATATTTTTTATGCACTTCCCCTCCTTAAGCATAACTTCTCATTCATGCCTTCTGATATTCCTGAAACCCTTCTCCCAGAACTTCTCTCGCATCGGAGACAATCACAAAAGCATGCGGGTCGACTTCTGATACAATCTCCTTGACCGCGACGATCTCTTTCTTTGATACAACACAGTAGAGCATACATTTCTCCTCACCGGAATACATCCCTTTCGCCATCAGCCCTGTCACCCCGCGGTCCAGCTCTTTCATAATCCGCTCCGCTACAAGCGCGTGATTCTGCGTGATAATATATGCCGCCTTGGAAAACTTAAACCCTTCCATCAGTGCATCTGAAACCTTGCTCGTGATAAAAATCGCAACAATTGCGTAGAGCGCCGCACGAACCCCGAAAACATACAGGCCACAGAGCACGATCAGACCGTCAAGAACCTGCATGATCTGAACAATCGTGTAATGCCGCATATAATTCTGTATGAGCGTCGCCACCATATCCGTCCCTCCGGTCGTCGCCTTTGCCAGCAGCACAAGCCCCATCCCGACGCCTCCGATACAGCCTCCAAAAACCGCCGCAAGAATATAGTCGCCCTGCGCCAGATCCACCGACGGAATCAGATACAGCCACATAGATAAAAGAGATGTCCCCAGAACGGTTCGCGCGATAAAACGGATACCCTTGATGCGCAGCGCTGCCAGGAACACCGGTACGTTGAGTACAATATTGGTAACCCACAGCGGAATGCCTCCCGGCATAAAATGCGATGTTACTTCCTTTACGATAATTGCGCCTCCGGTAAACCCTCCGGTGACAAGCCTCACCGGATCATAGACACACTGTATGCTCGCCGCCACAAGTCCGGTTCCTGCCAGAAGCAGGATATAATCCCACAGCTTCGACCGTTTATAAAAAATTTTCTGCATTGTCAATCATCCTTCCTGCCCTCTTCTTCTGCCCCCTCTTCCTGAAGACATCTGTTTTCCCGATACCGGACCATGCTGCTCTTTAATTTTCCGAGATGCATCACGTTCCGAAAAAAATTTCTGACGCCCGAGCGCCTTCTTCCGAACCCTGCCCCGCCGGTTCCGTACCAGATACCGGTGTTTATCTTCCCTTTATGCTCCCAGAAAAAATGTTCCTGCATCGGTGAAGGCAGAAGCGAAACAATGATATCGGGCGTCGTCGCATTCATCTCATTGATCGCCGTCTCATAATCTCCCTTACAATGCTCCAGCGCATACCATCCGGCGACCGAAAGACGCGGAAACGTCTGCAAAAGCATCTCGCGCGCCACGTTAAGTTTCTCATCCGTCTCCCCCAGGAAAAAAAGACTCTTTTTACTGCGCTCAGCCTTGCGGAAAAACTCAAAAGAAAAATCATTTTCCTCCGTCTCCTTTATCCGCTGCATCGTCCCTATGCCGGCCGCCTGCAGAATCTCCTTCTCTCCGATAACGGCAAGATCCAGCGCAGACATCACTTCTTTTAAGACCGGATCGCTCTCTGATTCAATCAGCATCTGCATCGAAATATTTTCAATTGTATTCATCACATGATCGTTCAGATATCCGTCTACCTGCCGCACCGCCTCGCGCACGGTATAATTATCCAGCCGGATACCCAGAATGTCAATCTTCTTTGTCATAATACACCCATATTCGTTTCCATCGTGCAAAAAAATATACGTTTTTGCATCTATAACAGCATAACCCTGTCATTCATTATTTTGTAATATTTTCGTAAAATTTACTGACATTTTTTTCTAATCCACTATATTTTTAAAATTCAGAAATGTCAATATTTTTTTCCTATTTTTTATTCGGAATGATAACTTTATGATTTCTATACAAAACGTATATTCGCTTTTTCATCGGCACACTTGATTTTTTTATCGCAGAAATCCGTTTCTTTCGCGCAGAAAATGTGGATAATGTGCATAACTTCGTGTATAACTTGCTTTTTTCCATTTTCCTGTCGCTTTTCCTGTTGATAACTTTGTGGGAAGTTTTTACAGTTTCGTCATTTTTTTCATTGCTCTTTTACCATTTTGTGCATTTTGTATATCCTGTTTTTATCGTGTAAAAAGTTCCCAGACCCGCAGTCCGGACTGCGCGCACATCTGCGGCTGCTGACCGTCCCGTTTTCCCGCAAAGGCAAAGAAATCCCCGGCTGCCAGGACCGCTTCTACGGCTTACTTCACCCGAAGGATTTTCGGTTTCACAGGAAAGATACTTTAACGTTTCGCAGCAGCCGTGTCTTTCCTGTGAAATAAAAAATAAGGGGCAAATCGGAATGATCTACCCCTTACATCCAAAAATCACAAATCCATAACCTTAATCGCAAAACACGGTATGAAAATTTAGAAAATTCTTCTCACGCAGATCGGGCTGCGATATGTAGCGCTGGAATACGTGATTCCGCTGGCAGGCGTGCTTGCATGTACAATGGTGCCGTTCCCGACATAAATTCCGACATGTCCGCTGTAACACACGATATCTCCCGGCTGCGCAGCGCTAAGGCTTACCTCGTATCCGGCTCCTCTGAGCGCGCTTGAACTGTGTGGCAGTGAGATCCCGAACGCCCCATAGACACTCATCACAAAACCGGAACAGTCGGCACCGTTCGTAAGGCTTGTCCCGCCATATACATATGGATTGCCCACAAACTGACACGCATAATTTGCCACTGCCTGTCCGTTCGAGCTGCCCGGCGCACTGTAGCTCTGTCCGCCGCCGGATGAACCGGAACCGGATTTGGAAGACTTGCCTTCCTGCCTGGACGCCTTTTTCCGCGCCGCCTCCGCAGCCGCAGCCGCAGCCTGTCTCTCCGCTTCTTCCTTCGCCAGTCTCGCCTCTTCTTCCTCTTTGGACTCTGCCTGTACAAACTCCGTAAACAGTTCCACATACTCGGCGGAGACATATCCTTCACCTTCCACCGTCGTCACACGCGGCCAGCCCTCAACGGATTCGTCGACGACAACCAGATCGTCTTCCAGCGGAACCATCGTCAGAACGCTCGACTCCGTGGTCGGCTCAGTCCGCACAAAAAGTGTTGTCGTGTTCACCTTTGCATAACGCGTGCTGACCTCTCTCGCAAGCTGTTCGTCGCCTGCCACCACATATTCACACTTTACATAACCTGTGACCGACCCCGATGTAATGCGGTACCAGCCATTGTCCGTCGTCTCCAGAATCGTCGCGGCCGAATTATTATAAAGCTTTCCAAGAACCTCACTCTCCGTCGAAGGTTCGGACCGCAGCCTTACATAATTATCAACCTGCGCGATCGCAATATCTGCGTACTCGGATTCTACCTTGGGCGCTTCTTTCTCACTCACCTGATCCGTTTTTTCTTCCCTGCTGGCAGCCTGATTCTCAGCCACCGAAAGGAAAACGCCTGCCGCCGGACTCTCCCCTTCCTTTTTTTCATCGGAAGAGGCCGTATCGCCGTCCGCCGGTGTATTCTCGTCTTCCGGCGCTGCCTGATCCGCACCGGTCTGCGTCCCGTCTGCGTCACCCGCACCGATCGCACTCTCTGCCGGCGTATCCTGCGGCGTCGCGCTCTCATCTTTCGTCTCTGTCCCGGCAGAAGCGGCGGCAGTCACCCCCGCCACCGGCGCCCCAGACGCCGTAACAGCCGGATTTGCAATTAACAATGCTCCTGTCAGAATACATCCTGTGATTTTTATCACTGATTTATAAACCATATATGCCTCCAATACGCTTCTCATTTGTTACAAATTTGTTACAATTATCAAGCGTTATTATAGCAAAGGTATGAAACACTGTCAACCACCATCCTGTATTATTTTAAAAACATTGTAATAAATTACCGGGTCAGCCGATTCCTCTGCCAGAAAGGTAACGCTCCGCCGAGGTCACTGCGTTGGCCCCGTCCGCGGCCGCCGTCACAATCTGTCTCAACGGCTTTGTCCGCACGTCGCCCGCTGCAAACACGCCTTCCACACTTGTGGCGCAGTCTTCACCCGCCCGGATATACCCGTTTTCATCCATCTCAACCTGTCCTTTAAAAAGTTCACTGTCCGGCTGCATTCCGATCGCGGCAAAAACGCCGCTCACCAGAAGTCTTCCCGCCTCCTGCGTTTTTTTATTCTGAAGCAGAAGCGCTTCTACCTGACCTTCCCCTTCAATGCGCTCCACCACAGTGTCCCACAGTACCTCAATCTTCTCTGATGCCAGCACTTTCTCCTGAAGCGTCCGCGCGCCGCGCAGCGCATCTCTCCGATGAACCAGGTATACCTTCCGGCAGTTACGCGCCAGAAACAGCGCATCCTCAAGCGCTGTGTCACCGCCTCCGATCACCGCCACATCTTTCCCGCGGAAAAAAGCCCCGTCACAGGTTGCACAGTAAGAAACGCCCATACCGCGCAGCTCTTCCTCTCCCGGCACTCCCAGCCTGCGATGCCAGGCTCCGGTCGCTGCGACAACCGTCCGCGCCGTATACGTTTCCTTATCTGTAATCACCTGTTTTTCGTCCCCGGAAAGACAGACGCTGCGCACCTCCTCGCAGACCACTGCCGCTCCCAGCGCACCGGCATGCCCTCTGAACTTTTCACCGAGTTCATATCCGCCAATGCCAGGCAGCCCAGGATAATTATCTACCTCATATGTGTTTGCCACCTGCCCTCCGCTCATCGGCAGTTTTTCAATGACGAGCAAAGACAGCTTTGCCCGTTGTCCGTAAATCGCTGCGGCCAGTCCTGCCGGGCCGCTTCCGATAATAATCATATCATACATTCTTTTGCCTCCTGTCTTTCATATCATGTTGCTTTTCCCTGCTTTTTATGCCATAATGGAACTAATCCAGACAGAAAGGCAGGGATGATTTATGGATATTGGAAATATGGATCTGGCACTCAGCGCATTGGCTTCTTATGGCACTGGCTCCTCTTCCGGCGTCGGCAGCCTTGGCTATGCAGTCAGCACGGCCGTGCTGGGCAAGTCGATCGACATGACCCAGGAAATGGGAGACGCCATGCTCAAAATGATGGAACAGTCCGTGACACCAGGGCTGGGCGGTAATATTGACCTCCGCGTCTGACCACGGGATTGTGATTTGCACCACCTGTGCCAAAATGCGCAGACGCTCATTAAGAGAGCATCTGCGCATTTTTTCACCCGTCCGCCGGGCTCTTTTTATTTTTCGGCCACTGCCTCGATTTCTATCATGACATCTTTGGGAAGACGTGCCACTTCCACGCAGCTGCGAGCCGGATACGCCCCGTCAAAAAATTCCTGATAGACCTCATTGATCGCGCCAAAATCATTCATCTCCTTGATAAACACAGTCGTCTTTACCACTTTGTCCATACCGGATCCTGCCGCGGTGAGCAGATTCGAGAGATTTTCCAGCGCCTGGCGGGCCTGTGCCGCCGACCCGTCCGGGATGGCCCCCGACTCCGGAACCACCGGAATGACCCCCGATGTGTAAACCATCCCGTTCACCTCAACCGCCTGTGAATATGGGCCGATTGCTGCCGGCGCCTTGTCTGTGCTGATAATGTTCTTCATAGAAATCCTTCTTTCTTTGTGATCTGTATTTTCTATCTTAACACATCTTACGTCTGCACGCCACTATATTTTCCGGATCGCTTTTTCCGTCAGCTCTACGCGGCGCTCTTTATAAAGCCTGCCCACTGCGCGCTTAAACGCATTTTTGCTGAGCCCGGTTTCTCTTTTTATCACTTCGGGCGAAGCCTTGTCGGTAAACGGCAGTACTCCCGCAAATGACTCGATGACGGACATCACTTTTTCCGCATCCGCATCCATCTGGAGATATGCCTTCTCACGCCGTGTGATATCAAGCTTGCCGTCCGGCTTTACCGTCAGAACCCGCGCCTCGATTACATCCCCGATCCTTAACATACTGCAGTCTTCCGACACCGGAATCATCGCGGAATACATATCGTCCACTGCTACAAATGTGCCGAAATCATGTCCAAATTCATAGACCCGTCCGCTCACCGTCTCATCCTCCTGATACGGCGAATCCGTCCGAAGAAGATGATAGAGGTTTTTCATACTTGCACAGAGCCGACGACTCTTGTCGACATAAAGCGTGACCAGCACTTCGTCCCCCACGTTGACCTTTGCGGTCATTTCTTTATATGGAAGAAACAGATCTTTCTCCAGTCCCCAGTCCAGAAACGCTCCGATCTTCCCGGTCTCAAGGACTTTTAGCGCTGCCAGCCCGCCCAGCACAAGCTTCGGCCGGTTCGTCGATGCAATCAGACGGTCCTGGGAATCCTTGTACAAAAACACTTCGATCTCATCCCCAACCACAGTTCCATCCGGCACCTGTTTTCGCGGCAGAAGCACACGATTTCCTGCACTCTTTTCTTCCGCGAGATAGACGCCAAATTCCACCTGCTTTACCACTTCCAGTTTCTGATATTGTCCTAACTTCATAACGCTCTGCTCTCATCCCTTTCTAAAAAACTGCACGACTGCATATGGCTTTTCATTTTCATCTGCAAGTATGATATCCGCCCTGTCTCTTGTTATCGATACAGAAGGATACAGCACATCACCCAGCAGCGCCGCTTTTTTGTATTCCGCTCTGAGTTCCCCGGCCACAAAATCCTCCGGCACATACTCCTGCGCCGCCAGAATATATTTTCCGTTGTTCATATGATGATTCGTGTCGATATGAAACCGTGCGACCTTAACCGGACTCTTTTTTTCTCCCCCGCCTGAAACAGCAATCCTCCGCTCTTCCCACTGGCCCAAAAGCGGGGCATCGAATGCATTTCGATACACCTCCGTGATCGCCTCCGGAATCCTGACCGGGCGCATACGCTTAAAATCCATAAAAACCCATATCGAATTTGCCTCGGCAAGCGTCTTTCCTTCTGCATCCTCTATCGAAAAATTGCGGTATCCATAAAAACTTTTAAAATCATACGGCCAGGTGCGGATCCTGATCTGTTCTCCCAGCTTCGGATATTCTGCTATTTTTACCTGCCAGGAAGAAAGGAGCCATGCGGCCTTTTCCCTCCGCAGATAATCAACGCCCACATCCAGTGATTCCGACTCAAAGGTACAACAATCCTGAAAGTAATCCAGAAGAGACGGCAGCGTCAGACATTTGCTGCTGTCCGTCTCGCTGTAACGCACCCGGCTCTGAAAGCTATACATATCTGTCTCCCCTCCGCAGTTAAAAAATCAAAGCCACATCTTTCCAAATACACCCTTGTGCAAAAAACAACCCGGCGGAAATCTTCCACCGGGTTACTTAGCAGGGCTACCAGGATTCGAACCTGGAAATGACGGAGTCAGAGTCCGTTGCCTTACCGTTTGGCGATAGCCCTTTGCGCTGTCAACAAAATGTATTATATAGGACATCTTCAAAAAAATCAAGTGTTTTTTGAAAAAATTTCTATTTTTTTTCCGATCACCGCGTAGGAAACGGCTTCCCCCCAGGAAATACGCGCATTTCCGCTTGTCGCCTCCACAATCTCTTTTTCCGCGGCCTGCTCCTCTTCCTCCGGAACCATCAGAAACAGCTCTACCTTATCCGTGTAAACCGTATCTGACAGCAGAAACCCTTTGCAGGCAAACAGATACTGCAGCTTTCCGAGACCGTTGTAATCTGTTCCGACCACAAGGCGCCGTCCCCTCTTCTGGTCAACGACGGTGCTCGCGGCCAGCCCCTCTGCCACTGCCTTCTGATATGCCCGCACCAGTCCGCCGGTCCCAAGAAGTACTCCCCCAAAATAACGCGTCACCACGACAGCCACATTGTGAAGTTCCTCCCGCAGCAGCACCTCAAGCATCGGCCTTCCCGCCGTCTGCGCCGGCTCCCCGTCATCAGAGCAGCGGCTGATCTCCTGATGCGCGCCCAGGACAAACGCTGAGCAGTTATGTCTGGCATCCCAATATTTTTTCTTCATCTCAGCGATAAACGCCACAGCTTCCTCCTCAGAGGAAACCGGGCGCACCGTCGCAATAAAGCGCGATTTTTTTTCCGTAATCTCTCCCTGTCCGCCGGAATATACGATTTTCATGCTTACCTCCGTGCCGAAACAATTTCTTTCCCCGGGTCAGAACGAAAATATCCATATCTGCATAACATGCGGAAAATGACACGAAAACCAGACACCTCTCTGACCTAAAACGTTCCATCCGACTCACACATTTCATATAACAGGCGAAGAATATCCTTTATCCTGTCCATCTGCGCAGGCGCCAGCTTACCGAAATCGCCGGGCACTTCCTCCTGCCATGGGCATTTCCTCTCCGCACCGAACATTATATAATCACAACTCACAACCAGCACCTGTGACATCCGCCGCAGAACATCCACCGAAAAACCTTTTTTTCCTGTCTCGATCTCATACAAAAACTTCGCGGAAATATTTACTTTCTCGGCAAAGGCCTCCCGTGTATAATTCTGAAGCTCACGCAGTTCTCTGATCCGCTCCCCGATCTGTATATCAGACATATCATCCCCCGTATATCACAGCTTTATATAAAATCGCAGTGTACAGGTTTAGTATACCACGGATGACATTTCTAGGAAAGTACCTTTTAAACTCTGTTTATCCTTTCCGTATCCTTTTGCCCGGTGTCTGATTCACATACTATCGTTCCACGCTCCCGTGAGCTTCATTATAACAGACACATTCATTTCTGTATACCTGTTTATCCGAAATCCGCCATATTACCTGCGGACTGCTTCATACACCGGCCGGTTATCCTTAGCCGGAATTACAATCAGCACCGCCATACAAAAAAGAGTAAATACCGACAGCAGCACAACCGCCGCCCGATAGGACAGAATCTGCCCCAGAATCCCTGCGACAAACTGAAAAACAACGCTTCCGAGCGCAAAGATCACATAAAAACATGCCTTTATCCTGGCCCGCATCTTTTCCGGCAGATAACACATAACCGCCGTCTCACGGATCGTCGCGCTCGAAATCCCGAGCGCTCCGCACAGAAACCGGTTGCACATCATCAGCGGATAAGGCAGATACAGCAGAATCAGGTCCATAACATTATACACAGTGTACACCATCCGGGTAAACGCATACCGCTTTCCGACCGGAATTTCCTTCCGGTACTGCAAAAAACCGCCAAGGCCCCTGCCGATCATCTCCGCACTCCGCAGAAAGCCGAGCATGGTCACAGTCAGCCAGGGACTGGTCTGATAAAATGCCTGTGTCAGGACTGCAATCCCGTCGGACACTCCGCTTGTGACACTCATATATCCATAAATGTTGCGGATTCCATGCTCCTTTTTGAGATAGGAAAACCCTTCCTTAAGATCCGATACGTAGACTTTAAACGTATATGTCTCCCCGTCCGCAGCTTCTTCCCGTTCCTCCCTGATAAGGCTCTCCACAAAAACAGCCGCCAGCGTGATCCCCGCCACCAGATAAAAAATCTGTCCCATCGAAATCCGCTCATATAAAAATGCAGCTCCGGGCGACATGGCGATAATCACAAGCGGATAAACCAGATTGCTCACCGCATAACCTTTCTGCTCCATCCCGGGTGCAATCAACGCCGGATACCACGCGTCATAAGCCAGCCTGTAAAACACAGAGATCGTCCCGACTGTCAGCACGAAAGCCAGATAGAGCCCATAGTGAAACGGATGATTCGAAATATAAATCCCCATCGCCAGATAGACCGCTGCCGCCAGAACATCCAGCGCGACAATCCATTTCTTTTTTCTGCCCTTATCGATAAGCGGCGCCGCCAGGACAGAAAAAAATACATCCGGCAGAACACCGCAGATCAGTACGAGTGCCGACAGCAGCGTGGACCCCGTCTCTTCAAACACCAGAAGGCTGATCGGAAGGTTCATCGCCTCTCCTCCGACCGCGCTGAGCACAGTCGCCAACGTGATACAGGTAAAATCTCTCGTCCATAATCCCTTCTTGTTCCTCTCTTTCATTCTTACCTCCTGTTCTTAAGCGTCTGCGCAGACACTGCTCACAAAAATATCAGTTTCCAGGCCTTCTTCTATTTTAAGCATAAAATAACGCAGCGTAAAGCGCTGCGTTTTGGGAAATTAAGCCCTCTTCTCTGCCTCTTAAGCAGTTTATTTATCCGTTCCCAGGAAATTGTTTCAAACAAGACTCTCCTTGTGTTTTATCCGCGAAATGAAAAGCTCCGTCTCCAGCGCTTTCCGGTACTGCCGTCTGGCGACATAAGCGGCACGCATAATTTTCCGATACGAATACAGAAAACTGAATGTCTGCTTTTTCTTCAGGACATCCGTCAAGTGTTCCAGCACATCCAGATAATCTGATTCCAGAAAAGATACCATTTCGGCGCGCATTCTGATCTCATCATACATCAGCCTGTCTGCTTCATCCATCCAGTCACGTTCCATCCTTCCTATGAGATCAATATACTTCATCGCCTGTTCCCTGTCACCGAGTCCAAGATAAGCCCATGCCTTTTTATGCCATAAAAGAAACACATCCCTGTCTGCTTTCTTTGCATCCACAGGGATCTGGTCAAAATAGGACAGCGCCTTTTCATATTCTTCCAGCACCACATAGACGGAACCCATATTATAGCAGGCCGAGGCAAGAAAGGCATCGCGCCAGCCGGTATTCATCAGCAGATATTCCGATTTCCGGTAATACGACACCATCATTTCATCCATATCCACACAGGCATAAGCCGATGCATTGATGTGATAATAATAACCCAGCGCAAACGTATTCCCCTCGTCAAGCGCGGCTGCCACAAAGCGATTTTCCAGATAATGGATCGCATTATAATCTCCCGCCGCAAACCATGCGTCAAGCAGACAGCGCATGCCAAACGTGTCATTCAGCAGCGCCGAAGCCCTGCTGCAGTCCTTTACCTGCTCCACGGGGTCCGTTTCGTCCGCCGACTTCAGAATATAAAAATACGCCCTCTGTCTGCGTGTCAGGTTCTCATGTAGTTTTTCAAGCAGCTCACTGCCCCCGTCTTCCTCAAATCCCACAATAAGAAGCCAGTCGACGGCGAGCGGCGAATAGCTGAGCCGGTCCGCATCTGTCTTTAAATTCCGATAAGACTCCGACGTGTCCAGCCCGTACCGCTGCCGGAAAAAATATTCTTCTGTCCGTCTTTTACATTCCTTCAAAAATACCGGATCCGTTTCATACCGGATCCCGAGACGTTCAAACAGCTGTCCCAGGAGCCCACTGTCCGGCTGTACCTTTCCGCGCTCGATTTTACTGAGATAAGACGGGACGCAGATCCCCGTGCAGACTTCTTTCAGCTCCATATCTGCACGAAGACGTGCCAGGCGCAGCAGCGTACCTGCCGCCTTATCAGCTCCGTCCCCGTCTGCTCCCGTGTCTTCGATTCTGTATGCATCTTCATTCATCTGTTGTTCCTCCGCCTCTGTCACTGCCGCTCATGCCGCGCCTCTCCGGCTCTTTCTTTTCGGCCGGCTCAATGCCATCCTCCATATCGCTTTGTCTGCGCCGAAGGCATCGCGCCGCATTTTGCGCTCTGGCCCGCAGCTTCGGATGTCGCCGCAAAAGACGACCTCTGCGCCGTAAACGAACAGAAAAGCAGAAGCTCATGCGCCAGCAGCGGCATGGATGCCAATACCAGAAGCCTTACCCAGTCGAAAAGGTCAAGCCGGCTTGTTCCAAAAAGAGTGATAAAATAAGGAATCTCCGTCACCGCCATCTGAAGCCCGATCCCGACCGCAAAAGCCGCCAGCATCAGACGATTTTCCAGATGATTCATGCGGAACAGGGAAATCTCCACATCCCGCATTCCGACAGCATGAAAGAGCTGCGCCATCCCCAGCACCGTAAACGCATACGTCTGGCACCGGTTTAAGATTACAGGATTGCCCAGTACCGCCCTGATCCCGGAAAGCGTCACAGGCTCACCCTCCTTCAGGAGAAAACTTACCGGAAACTGTAAAAATGCTGCGATACTGATCGCCGCGATCAGTACACCATAAAAACCGGTGCAGCTCCATCCACCGCCCGCAAACAGACTCTCATCCTTGTGCCTTGGCGGCCGGTCCATATAGCTTTTACTTTCCTCCACGTCAATTCCCAGCGCAAGCGCAGGCAGGGAATCCGTAATCAGATTGATCCAGAGAATGTGGCTCGATTTCAACGGCGCGGGCAGTCCGCATGCCACTGCCGCGAGCATTGTGATAATCTCTCCGAAATTTGACGACAACAAAAACAGCACCGATTTTCGAATATTTTCATAAATACATCTTCCCTGTGCGATCGCTTTCGCAATCGTAGCAAAATTATCGTCCGTCAGCACGATATCCGCCGCATTCTTTGCCACATCCGTCCCCGTCATTCCCATCGCAATGCCGACGTCCGCCGATTTCAGCGACGGCGCGTCGTTTACGCCGTCCCCGGTCATCGCGGTAATCTCACCATTCTCTTTACACGCAGAAACAATACGGACCTTGTGCTCCGGCGACACATGGGCAAACACTCTGATTTTCGACATACGGCTCCTGAGCTCTTCGTCATCCATCTTTGCGAGCTCTTCGCCAGAGAGGCATTCGTCCTCTTTTTCCGCAATGCCAAGCTCCTTTGCAATTGCGAAAGCCGTATCCATGCGGTCACCGGTGATCATAACCGTCTTCACACCGGCGCGGCAAAACTCCTGCACCGCCGCTGCCGCCTCCGGCCTGACCGGATCCGCAATGCCCACGAGACCCAGAAAAATCAGCCCTTCTTCCGACAGCCTCTGCGCATTTTCCCGCATTCCAAGTGCCAGAACGCGCAGTCCCCTGCCGGTAAATTTTGCAATCACTCCATAAATTTTCTTTTTCTGCAACGGCGTCATGGGCTGCTTTACACCTCCCGCGCGGATGTGCTGGCAGCGCGCAAGAATTTCGTCCGGCGACCCTTTTGTATAAGAAAAAGTCCGATTCCCTTCTCCGTGCAGGGTGGACATCATCTTCCGCCCCGAATCAAACGCAATCTCGTCCCTGCGGGGCAATTGTTCCTCAAGCGCTTCCCGCCGGATGCCGAACGGCTCCGCCATATCCAGAAGAGCCAGTTCTGTCGGGTCTCCCCGCCGCTCTCCATCTTGCAAAGACGCATCGTTGCACAGCACATAGCCGTATATAAAATCGAGATCCCGTTTCAGCTCAAGCTCCGCCGGTTTTACCGTCCTTCCATCTGCATAACAGTTCACAACCGTCATACGATTCTGTGTAAGCGTCCCCGTCTTGTCCGAACAGACGACGCCGACACACCCCAGCGTCTCCACACTAGGAAGACGCCTTACAATCGTGTTGACCTTTACCATGCGCGAGACGCTTAAGGCAAGCACCATCGTCACGATCGCCGGGAGCCCTTCCGGGACAGCGGCCACCGCCAGTGAGATCGCTGTGATCAGCATTTCCCCCACATCCCTCTTCTGCAGAACCGCCAGGGCAAAAAGCAGCACGCACAAAAATACCGAAACCGAGCTTAAAATTTTGCCCAGATCCGCAAGGCGCTTCTGCAGAGGTGTCATCTCTGTCTTCGCGTCCTTTATCATGCGGGCAATCTTTCCGATCTCGGTGTCCATGCCGATCGCCGTCACCACGCCCTCTCCGCGCCCGTATGTCACGTTGGTGGACATAAACGCCTCGCATTTATCCGTCGTGTTTTTGGAAACAGGGACGGATTCCCCGGTCAGCGCCGACTCCTCGATCTTAAGGCTCACCGTCTCCGTCAGCCTTAAATCTGCCGGAACCTGTCTCCCTGCCTCCAGCACGACAATATCCCCCGGAATCAGATCTGCCGCCGGAATCTCCCGCACATGTTCCCCCTCGCGCACCAGTGCATGAGGGCTTGTCATCTCTTTCAGTGAATCCAGCGCCCGCTTCGCCTTTCCCTCCTGAACAACGCCTATGACCGCATTCAGTATGACGACCGCCAGAATAATCACCATATCGCCGAACTCACTCAGCAAAAGAGAAACTGCCGCCGCCACAAAAAGGATAAAAATCAGCGGGTCATTCAACTGCGCGATAAAGCAGGATACAACCGACTGCCGTTCTTCCTCCTCAAGGACATTGCCCCCCCGTCTGGTCTCATTTTTTTCATACAGCTCCGCCATCACTCATCTACTCCTGTCCTCTTTTTCTATCCAGCTAACACATCTTATGAGGGCCTGCCCTCTTTTATGCCGCCCGGATAAAAAATAAGCTTATCGGATCGCTGTCTTCTGCTCTTTCTCTACCCCCTCCGTATTTTCTTTCTGGAAAAGAACCTTCACCGTCATAAGGATCAGTTTAAAATCGAGCCAGATGGAATAATTTTCGATGTACGTGATATCCAGCTTTATCTTGTCGTAAGGCGTGGTGTTATACTTCCCGTAAACCTGGGCGTAACCGGTCAGACCCGCCTTTACTTTAAGGCGCAGCACGAACTCCGGTATTTTTTCCAGATATTTTTCTGCGATGACCTCCCGCTCCGGCCGCGGGCCGACAAAAGACATATCTCCTTTTAAAATATTGATCAGCTGCGGTATCTCGTCGAAATGAATCCGGCGGATGACCTTCCCGACCGGCGT
The DNA here is from genome assembly GCA_947649645.1 of uncultured Roseburia sp. GTDB lineage: Bacteria > Bacillota > Clostridia > Lachnospirales > Lachnospiraceae > Roseburia. The sequence continues at coordinate 189,831 of CANSSP010000003.1, forward strand.
CACACGGGGATCCCCTTTCGAAGCCAGTCTGGCCCCCTTTTCCTCGGAATCCATCGACATGCTGCGGAATTTGATAATCTCAAATTTTTCCGCGTCTCTTGTCAGACGCTCCTGTCTGTAAAAGACAGGCCCCTTATCATACATTTTTATCGCGGCTGCCGTGATAAACATAAACGGCGACAGGACGATCAGCCCTGCCATGGAAAACACGATATCCACAATCCGCTTTGCAAAACGCTGATCGATGGAAAGCCCGTTATTGCGCGAGAGAAGCAGCGGTGTATCAAACAGATGAATATCGTCCGCTCCCCTTAAAATCACATCGGAAATCTTCGGTGTCACATAGGTACGGATGGACTCCTGGTAACAATACTTCATGATCTGATTCCGCGCCTGCGCCGGAAGATCGCACAACACAACGGCATTGTATTCTTTGATCAGCGGATACAGCTTCTGATACCCTACCACATAACTGATGGATGCACAGATATTATATTTATCCTTCCTGGTATTGATCTTGGCGATCAGATCGTCGGGCGGATAATTTCCATAAATAACGATCATCCTGTGCGGCGGGTAAAGCCTCACATAGATATAGCGGACTGCATATACAAACGGGACAATGACAACCGCCTCAATCCCTGTCATCAGGCAGACCGGCCATACAGCCATATAATCCTTGGCAACCATACAGATCTGAAAATAAGCGACGACATTTGCGCAGAAAACAGCCAGAAGCTGCGATAAGCAGATGTCCGTAATCCGCAGATAGCCGATACGGTACCCGCCGAAAATCCGGGTGAAAAAAAACACAAAAAGCGTATAAATACCGATCACCGCCCAGTTTCCGCGCCTCCAGAAGCTCTCAGCCAGAGCCGGTTCATAGATCTGATACCAGATAATACCGAAAATCACAGTCTGAAATACCAGTAACATCAGATTGGCTATTCCGTTCAGCAGATGTTTATATTGATCTCTTCTCCTCACGCCGCTTCTTTTCTCCTTTTCCTTCTATCATTCTTCCCGAAATTATAACATTTATCTATTTTTCATGCAATGTCCAAAGAACAAAGAATCCCGCCTCCCCAGGGACTTTTGCTTTCACAGGAAAACAAAAAAACGGCGGACCGCAGACGGTTTCCATAACCGCCCGCGGTCCGCCGGCTCTGCACGGCATCCGGGCTCCGATCTATTTCACCTTTTTCGAAACGACCTTTGAATCACCCCCGTATACCTTTTTGCCATTTACCTTACAAAAAACGCGTACCTTATAATAATATGTTTTTCCGGAAGTCAGCCCTTTTTCCGTATATGTCTTCACGCTTCCCTTTGATATCACCTTAACTTTTTTATACGTTCCGTTTCCCGACGTGCTGCGGTAAACTTCATACCCGTCTGCCCCCGCAGCTTTCTCCCAGCTCAGCTTAACCTGACCGGCAGAAGGCGTCGCTATCTTAAGTCTTACTGCAGACGGAACCGCCCTGCCGGAGACAGCCGCAGAGGCTTTTCCCGTCTTACTGCCGCCACTCATTTTTACCGTGGCCTTCATTTTATAATAATAAGTTTTACCTGTGGAAACTTTTGTATCCGTCCAGCTCGTTGTCGCGATATTTCCGATCGTTCTGACCTTTTCGTATGTACCCTTTTTTGAGGTGCTGCGATAAATAATATACTGCTCTGCACCGGGGACAGCTTTCCAGCTCACCTTTAACTTATTGTAAGCCTTTGACGTCACACTGGTAATCTCAGGCGATATGGCCCTGATCCGGTTCACGCTCAGATGATACTCCCTGCCCACGCCGACACTGTCGGCAGGCTGCACCTTGATATAATAAGTTCCTCTGGCCAGTTTCGCAGAAGCCGACTCTGCATAACTGTCTCTGGCATATGCGTAAATATATCCGTTCGGTTTATAGCTGACGCGCCTTCCGTTCTCGTCAAGAAGCGTGACATACCATGCCAGATCTATGGAATCCACCTTTGCATGCGTGATACTGAAATTGATATAGGAAGCCTTATCCAGCGTAAATCGAAACCAGTCGTTGTCCGATATGGATCGGCTTACTCCCGTAATTTCTTTCCCGACCTTAATCTGATCGGCCAGAGAAGACGCTCCGTTCGGCTCTGTCTCCCAGCCGGACGCCCCTTTCGCCGTCACGGTCAGTCCATAGTTTCCAAGATACCCTCTGGCATTATCTTCCACCACGATATAATAGCTTCCCTTGGGAAGACCGATTCTGGGCGTTTTTATCGTGGTTTCCATCCCGCGGCTTAAAAATGTATCGACTTCCTTATAGTCCGCATTGTACACTCTGACCTTCAGGATTTCTTCTCCGGTGCCTGTGTCCTCATGTGTGAGCTTAACCTGAAGATACCCTGCTTTTGCAAGCTCAATCCGGTAGTAATCCTTATCTCCGCTGCCTGCAATCCCCGGAATCATGCTCTCTGCACTTTTATGGATACTTCCCGCATACTCTCTCCCGCTGCTGATCGGATTGGCCGTCGAAAAAGAATCGTTACCTTCCTGCTCCCAGTTCCCGGGTGTATATTGTGCCCTGATCCTGTAGGCGTTTTCATAGGCCGCCGTTATGCTCCCCCCGATACCGGATCCTGCATTTCCAATGGCCGCTTTCACTTCTATAAAATAATTTCCCGCGGCAAGCCCGATCTGTGGCGTCGTCACAACCGTCTCCGCCCCCCTGCTTGTCTGACTCATCAGCTCATTTCCCTTTTTATCCAGCACCGAGATCTGATACACCGCCGCCGTCTCGCTTCCGGCGATCACTTCGTGCGCAAACTCGACCTGCAGTGCGCCCGGTTTCTCCATTGTCATCCGGTAATAATCATAGTAATCTGCCGGATTCGTCAGAGGCCCCATAAGGCTCCCGCTCACTGCCGTATTGAACAAAAGCCGGCACGCCGCCGTCAGAGAATTATTTGGCTCTGTCTCACAGACAGCTTCCTCATAGCTGATCCGGATCGAATAAGGCGTTTTCTCCGGGACAATCAGCTCTCCCTCCACCTTAATATAATACGTGCCTGCGGCAAGCCCTGCCGGAGTCGTCCTGACGCTGGTATCATTGACCCCGCTCGTCTTTGTAAACATTCCGTTTCCCGATGCATCCGCACAAAAAACAATCTCCCATGCTTTCGCATTCAGCTGACCGGCATTTACCTGCCCCGCAATCCGCATATGATCAAATGTCACCGACACCATTCCCGGCTTTGGCAGCGTAAATTTGTACCAGTGTGTCCGTTCCCGCGCCGTCCCCGTGACCGCAGTAAATACTGAACCTGGCTTTAATTCCGTCGCATCCGCATACGTCTTTCCCGGCTGCGCCACGGCGGAATTGCCTCTTATATCGCTCTCCCGCTCTGAATCCTGCTCTCTGGCGCGCTCAGAAAACTTTTCGATACGCTTCTCTTTCGGCACTGCTGCCTCCCGCTGCTCTCCGACGGTATCCCACACCGGATCTGCCCCGTATATCTCTCCCGGAATCGATTCCGGCTCTGCTCCACTTTTATATTCCGGCGCGGTGCCAGCCGCCTCGTCAGCCGATGCCTCCACAGCCCCTCCTTGTTTCTGCCCATCTGTCCCGGAGGCGCTCACACAGACCACACCGCCTGCTTCGCACGCAATCACGACTCCCGCCACCAAAGCACAAAGCAGCCTCTTTCTTTTTTTCCGATCCCTTATAATCATATATTTCCCCTCCTTTCCTCCCATCATATAAGAATCCCTCTCCTTTTGCAAGGCGTTTTCCGCAGCCTCCGTCTCTTGCGCACTCTGATTGTCTGCATTGTGCTGAATACAATAAAGAAGCCGCCTCTCCCCTGTGCTTTCCGCATGTGGGACGAAACGGCTCCTTTCCGTCTTTGCGCCGCGTCTCTGCGGCCCGGCACTTCTCTTATTCTATATCAATCTCCAGTGGTTTATCCAGCTCCTCTGAAATATACTTTCCGTTTTTCTTTCTCTGACGTACACATTCAGTCAGAAGATATTCGATCTGTCCGTTGACGGAACGAAAATCATCCTCTGCCCAGGCGGCGATTTGATTGTAAAGCTTTGTGGAAAGACGGAGCGGAATCTGTTTTTTCGATGAATCAGCCATATCAGTACAGACTGCCGGAATTTACAACCGGCTGAGGATCCTTGTTTCCACACAGGACCACCAGGAGATTGGATACCATCGCCGCCTTTCGCTCTTCGTCCAGTTCCACCATATTTTTTTCGGTCAGGCGCTCCAGCGCCATCTCCACCATTCCCACCGCACTGTCCACAATCACCTTTCTCGCGTCAACCACCGCTGTCGCCTGCTGTCTCTGCAGCATGACGGCTGCAATCTCAGGCGCATAGGCAAGGTACGTAATCCTTGCTTCCAGAATCTCCAGCCCCGCCTCCGTCACTTTCTGCTGAATCTCGTCTCTGATCCGGGAAGCGACAATCTCACTGGAACCACGCAGGCTCCCCTCATCCGCAATGCCGTCCCCTGTGGTATCCACATTCGGGGCCACATCGTAAGGGTAAAGCCGTACAATATCCCTTAGCGCGCTGTCACACTGGAGGGAGAGATATTCTTTATAGTTATCAACCTCAAACACCGCCTTCGCCGTGTCCACCACCCGCCACATGACGGCGATTCCGATCTCCACCGGGTTGCCCAGACAGTCGTTGATCTTCTGCCGGCTGTTGTTAAGCGTCATGATCTTTAACGAAATCTTCTTGTTTGCCGCCTCCTGCAGCTCTGCTGCAGTCGCCACGGTCGCCAGAACCGTTTTTTTACTTCCGCTGTTTACATCGCCGCTCTGATTCAGCTTTGTCCCCGAAGCCGGATTTACAGCCGAGCAGAACGGGTTGGTAAAGTAAAATCCCTCCCCTTTAAGTGTTCCCACATAATTTCCAAACAGAGTAAGAACCAGCGCTTCCTGCGGCTTTAAAACCTTTAATCCACAGAAGGGAATCCAGCCAGCCGCAAGCCAGACCGTACCGGCCCCGATCAGCACTCCGCCATAACCTTTACCGCCTCCTACGATAAAACTGCCATATATCACTACACCAACCGCAACGCCATACAGCAGCAAAAATAGAACCATCATTGCCATTCCGTTCTTCCTGTTCTTCAGCACTTTTTCTTTCATAAGATTCACGCCCTTTCTTTTTGATATCAAAATCATATCATAAAGATGTTGTTTTGTCAATATCATCCTTAAAGACGGCATGCGCCGAAGGTCATCCGTCCACCACACATTTTTTTATTCCATTCCGCCAGAAAGGGGAGTATAATAACAGAATAGCTCTGTAACACATGCCGTATCCTGACAGGAGGACTTATGATTCAGATTCCAATGCATTCCAGAGGAGCGTTCGACTGCGGCACACTGCCGGCGGTCAACACGCAGCGCCCCTCTTCCACATATTCGGCAGATAACATCTTATCTGTCAACACGCCGAAACGCTCTGGCTCTTCCGCCGGAGCCGTATGTCCACAGTCTGCCCGGCAGCCCGGTTTTTCCCAGGCTCCCCCTCCGCAGACTATACGGCAGCCCGGTTTTTCTCCGTCCGCCTCTGCGGGCGGCAAACGTGCCCGCGCCGTCCCCGCTCTGCAGAAAACAGTTCAGAAGGGCCAGAAAGTCTCTATCGGCGGCAGTGGTGATCTGTCGCGCATCCACGCCTGCTTTGGCTGGAACGTCACAGATCACCGTTGCGATGTCGATGTCTCCGCCTTTCTTCTGGATGGCGCCGGAAAGGTCATCGGCGACTCCTGGTTCATCTTTTATGGCCAGCCGGAAAGTCCCGACAAGAGCACCCGCCTTATGAGTACCGCTTCGGATGACCGCGAAATCATTGCGGTGAATCTTTCGAGGCTCAGCCCGGCCGTCAGAAAAATCGTTTTTGTCATGACGATTCACGAGGCACTCGCCATGCGTCTTCACTTCGGAATGCTCAAAGACGCCTATATCCGCATCCTGAACCCTGCGGACAACCGCGAGCTGGTCAGCTTCCGGCTCACGGATTATTATACAAACATAATATCCATGATGATCGGCGAAATCTACCAGCACAACGGCATGTGGAAATTCAGCGCAATCGGCAACGGCATCGCCAGAGATCTGGCCGGGCTTTGCGCATTTTATGGTGTGGAAGTCTGCTGACGCGTGCACTTTCAAAACAGAACACTGACTGTAGATTGTACAGATATGGAGGAAAGAAATGCTGACATTTGAAACCGTAAACGAACTGACTCTGAAAGTTACCTGCAGCGGAAATGACGTCTTATTCACAAAAGCCGGCTCTTTTATCGCCGGCGACAGCGCGGGCGGAAAAAACTACCGCTTTGAAAAGCTCCTGCTCGGTCCCCAGAATAACCTGGGCCAGGCTATTTTAGGCTCAGTACTGCGGCGCGCCACCAGAGAAAACATTCCGCTGATGAAAGTCACCTTTTCCGGCAATTCCGTCACCTACTACGCCAACTGCAGCCAGCACGTCGTCGTCTACAGGCTGGCCGTCGGAGAAGTCGTCTCCGTTGAATCCGAAAATATCCTTGCCTTCACCCAGGACTGCGAGTATAACGTGCGCTTCATCGGCTGCGGCATCATTTCACAGAAGGGCCTTGCGACCTCAACGCTGACCGGAAGAGGCAATTCGGCTTATGTTGCGGTCCTCTGTGACGGCAACCCGATCGTCCTCTCCAACCTGCAGAGCCGCAATACCATCTCTGTCGACCCCGACGCTGTGATCTGCTGGATGGGCCAGTCCGGATACTGTGATCCACAGATCACAACGGATCTGACCTGGAAGAATCTGATCGGACAGGCCTCCGGCGAATCATACGCTTTTGAGTGGAGCGGAAACCAGCCGGTATCCGTGATCGTACAGCCTTCCGAACGGACCGGCGGAATCCGTGTCGGCATCGACTAAGACGCCTCCGCAGGTCACACGGGAAGCATGGAAAGGAAAGCGACAGTGAAAACATTATATCTGATTGGCGGCACAATGGGTATCGGTAAGACAGCGGTCTGCCAGCAGCTAAAAAAAGATCTGCCCCGGAGCGTTTTTCTCGACGGCGACTGGTGCTGGGATGCAGACCCTTTTTTCGTAACAGAGGAGACAAAGGCGATGGTGATGGACAATATCTGTTATCTGCTGAACCGTTTTCTGCACTGCACGGCGTATCAGAACGTTATTTTCGGCTGGGTTATGCATGAGCAGGCCATTATCGATGCCATCCTGCAGAATCTGGATACGGAAAACTGTATCGTGCACTGTATTTCTCTCGTCGCCGACGAGGGCAGTCTGCGCGACAGGCTCCGTACCGATATCAAAAAAGGGATTCGAACAGAAGATATCGTCCACAGAAGCATCGCAAGGCTGCCGCTGTACCACGCGCTCAGCACAATTCAAATTGACACCAGCGGAAAAACCATCCGTACGATTACAGAAGAAATCAAAGCCGTTCAGGCATAAAGACAATCCAGATACTGCCATACCTGACCGGACCGGTTTTTTCATCCCCGGGAATAACAAAAACCCCCATAAAATGGGGGTATCAATCGGGGTGACAGGATTCGAACCTGCGGCCTCCTGGTCCCAAACCAGGCGCTCT